>JARRNJ010000076.1:0-28957 GCA_037385045.1 Gammaproteobacteria bacterium
CCCTACGACAATCCCCGGGTCTGAAAAACGTAGGGTGGATAAGCGCAGCGCATCCACCGTTCTTATGACCATGCGTGAACAACCTGGTGGCGTTACACACCTCGCGCGGCCGCTGCAGCAGCGACACCACCGTGCCGGTGAGCAGGGCCAGGAACCCGAATGGAACCAATGCGATGAACCGCACCCACGGGCTGTCGGGATTGACGAACATGGCGCTGAAGCCGACGATCACGCCCGCGGCAATCATGGCGATGCCCAGGAAGACGGTATAGCGGCCGAGGTATTTTTCCATCGCGGTGAGATCGGCGGTCGGCGCGGGGAACGGGGCCTGGGACGCCCCGGAGAATTTGGTGGAGCTAGGCGGGATCGAACCGCCGACCTCTTGCATGCCATGCAAGCGCTCTCCCAGCTGAGCTATAGCCCCGGAAAGCCGGCTAATTTACGCCGCCCGTCGGCGACTGTCAAGCGCCGCTGGCGGCCTGCGCCTCGATGTAACTCAATGCCCGATCGATGCGCGCAAGGGTGCGCTCCCTGCCCACCAGGTACGCGGTCAGGTCGATGGGCGGCGACACCGCGCCGCCGGACACGGCAACCCGCAGGGGCTGGGCGATCTTGCCCAATTTCAGCTCGTGGCGCTCGGCCACGGCCACCACCTCGGCGTGGATGGCCTCGGGCGTCCACTCCACCCCCGCCAGACGTGCGCGCAGATCCTGCAACGGATCCAGCACCGCGGGTTTGAGGTTCTTGGCCGCCGCCTTTTCGTCGTAGGCCTCGAAGTCCCGATAGAAGAACACACTGTTGTGCGCCATTTCCACCAGGGTCTTGGCCCGCTCCTGCTGCGCTTGGACCACTTCCACCAGGTCGGGGCCGGCGGCCGGATCGATACCCAGCTTGCCCAGGTGCCAGCTCAGGTGATGGGCTACGTGCGCCGGATCGCTGCTTTTGATGTAGTGCTGATTGAGCCACAACAGCTTGTCCGGATTGAACGCGGACGCGGCACGATTGACGTCGACGACATCGAACAGCTCGATCATCTCATCGACGGAGAACACTTCCTGGTCGCCGTGGGACCAGCCCAGGCGCACCAGGTAGTTGATCAGCGCCTCGGGCATGTAACCTTCTTCGCGGTACTGCATGACGCTCACGGCGCCGTGGCGCTTGGACAGCCGCTTGCCGTCGGCACCCAGGATCATGGGCACGTGCGCGTAACGGGGCGGCTCGGCACCCAGCGCCTTGAGAATATTGATCTGGCGCGGCGTGTTGTTGAGGTGATCGTCACCGCGGATCACGTGGGTGATGGTCATGTCCATATCGTCGACCACCACGGTGAGATTGTAGGTCGGCGTGCCGTCGGTGCGGGCGATGATGAGGTCGTCCAGCTCCCGGTTCTCGAACACCACCCGGCCGCGGATCAGGTCTTCCACGACCACCGACCCTTCCAGCGGGTTCTTGAAGCGGATCACGTGCGGCTCGCCCTCCGGCGCATCCGTGCGGTGGCGGCAGTGTCCGTCGTAACGCGGCTTTTCCTTGTTCGCCATCTGCTCGGCGCGCAGCGCCTCCAGCCGCTCCTTCGAGCAGTAACAGCGGTAGGCCCGGCCGCTGTCAACAAGCCGCTGGATCACCTCCCGGTAGCGGTCGAAACGGTCGGTCTGGTAGATCGGACCCTCGTCGTATTCGAGACCCAGCCAGGTCATGCCCTCGAGAATGGCGTTCACCGACTCGATGGTCGAGCGCTCGATGTCGGTGTCCTCGATGCGCAACACGAAACTGCCGCCGTGCTTGCGCGCGTAGAGCCAGGAGAATAGCGCGGTGCGCGCGCCGCCAATATGAAGGTATCCGGTGGGACTGGGGGCGAAACGGGCACGAATGGTCATAAGGTCGCTGACTGCCGTCGGTAAAAGTCCGCATTTTAACCCGAATCCCGACTGGAGTTCACTGCGGGCAGGTGCGACCGCAGCACCGCCAACCGCGCGTTGGCCCGCCGGGCGCAGCCGGCTACAATGGCAGCGCAGATCCACCGCCCCGAGCGGCGCGCCCGGACCAACACCGGAACCTTCGATGACCGTCCTGCTGATTGTGCTGATCCCCCTGCTCGGTGCCCTGCTCCCGGCCCTGCTGTCGGCCCGCAGCCGCACTGCCTGCGCCTGGGGCGCCGCGGTTCCGGCTGCCGCCGCCCTGGCGCTGACCCTCTATGACAGCCCCCGTGTATTCCACGGCGCAACCCTGCGCGCGGCGTGGGATTGGCTGCCGGCCATGCACCTGCGCCTGTCGTTCATGCTCGACGGACTGGGATTCCTGTTCGCCGTCCTGATCCTCGGCATCGGCCTGCTGGTGATCCTGTACGCCCGCTACTACCTCTCGGCGCAGGAAGCCTTCGGTCGCTTTTACGCGCTGCTGCTGCTGTTCATGGGCGCCATGCTGGGGCTGGTGCTGTCGGACAATGTGCTGCTCCTGGTCGTGTTCTGGGAACTGACCAGCCTGGTTTCCTTCCTGTTGATCGGCTATTGGTACCACCTGCCCGAAGCGCGCCGCGGCGCGCGCATGGCGCTGACGGTCACCGGCCTCGGCGGCTTGGCGCTGCTGGCCGGCCTGCTGCTGCTCGGCCACATCGCCGGCAGCTTCGAGCTGTCGGTGATCCTGCAATCGGGGCCGGCCGTTCGCGCCAGCCCGCTCTACCCTGCCGCCCTGCTGCTGATTGTGCTGGGCGCCCTGACCAAGTCGGCCCAGTTCCCGTTCCACTTCTGGCTGCCGTCGGCCATGACCGCGCCCACTCCGGTGAGCGCCTACCTGCACTCGGCCACCATGGTCAAGGCCGGCGTGTTTCTGCTGGCGCGGCTGTTTCCGGTCCTCTCGGGCACCGACGCCTGGTTGTTCCTGGTCGGCGGCGCCGGCCTCGCCACGCTGCTGTTCGGCGCCTATACGGCGCTGTTCAAACATGACCTGAAGGGCCTGCTGGCCTATTCGACCATCAGCCATCTGGGACTGATTACCCTGCTGTTCGGCATGGGCACGCCCCTGGCGGCGGTGGCCGGCGTGTTCCACATCATCAATCACGCCATTTTCAAGGCTTCGCTGTTCATGGCCGCCGGCATCATCGACCACGAGGCCGGCACCCGCGACATGCGCAAGCTCAACGGCATGTGGAAATACATGCCCCATACCGCAGCGCTGGCCATGGTGGCGGCCGCGGCCATGGCCGGGGTGCCGCTGCTGAACGGCTTTCTGAGCAAGGAAATGTTTTTCTCGGAAACCCTGACCCTGCACCGCCTGGGCCAGTGGCAATGGCTGCTGCCCACGGTGGCGACCCTTGCCGGCATCTTCTCGGTGGCTTATTCGGTGCGTTTTATTCACGACGTGTTCTTCAACGGCGAGCCGGTGGATCTGCCGCGGATTCCCCACGAGCCGCCGCGCTACATGAAAGTGCCGGTGGAGGTGTTGGTGGCATTGTGCCTGCTGGTCGGCATTGTGCCCAATATCACCGTTGCGCCGTTGCTGCGAACGGCGGCGGCCAGCACCGTCGGCGGTGCCCTGCCCTATTACAGCCTCGGCATCTGGCACGGCTTCAACCTGCCCTTGGTCATGAGCACCCTCGCCCTGGCAGGCGGCATTGCCATCTATGCGGGACGCCACCGGCTGTTCGGCCTGCACACCCGGCTTTTGCCGCGCCTGGACGGCGCCGGCGTGTTCGCCGCCATGATCGACGCACTGGCGGCCGGTTCCGGCTACCTGATGCAGCGGCTGCACAACGGCTCCCTGCAGCGTTACCTGGCCACGCTGCTGGTGGTGGTCCTGGGCGCCGGCGCCGTGGCGTTGTGGGGCAATCACGTGCAGTTGCTGCCCGCCGCGGGCACGCGCAACCCACCCACGCCGATGGACGCCGTCAGCCTCAGCGGCACGGCGGTGCTGGCGCTGGCCGCGGCCGCGGTGGTGCGGCTCCACCACCGCCGCCTGACGGCGGTGATCATCCTCGGGGTGGTGGGCCTGGTGGTGGCGCTCGGCTTCGCCCGCCTGTCGGCGCCGGACCTGGCGCTGACTCAGCTGGCGGTGGAAGTGGTGACCCTGATCCTGATGCTCCTGGCGCTCTATTTCCTGCCGCAGTCAACGCCCCGGGAGTCGTCGACGCCGCGCCGGCTGCGCGATGCGACGCTGGCGCTGCTCAGCGGATTGGGCGCCGCCGCCCTCACCTGGGCCATGATGGCTGTTCCCCACCACAGCATTTCCCGCTTCTACCTGGATCACAGTCTCAGCGGCGGCGGCGGGCGCAATGTGGTCAATGTGATCCTGGTGGACTTCCGCGGCTTCGACACCCTGGGGGAAATCACGGTGCTCGGGATCGCCGCGCTGGGCGTGTTCGCCCTGCTCAGCGGCCTGTCCGTGGCCCGCAGCGACGCCGCCGAAGGCGGGCGCAAATGGTCCGGCGACCGCCATCCGCCGATGCTGGCGGTGGTGACGCAATTGCTGCTGCCGTTGGCCCTGATGGTTTCCCTGTACCTGCTGCTGCGGGGCCATAACCAACCCGGAGGCGGCTTCGTCGCCGGCCTGGTGACGGCCATCGCCCTGATCCTGCAACATCTGGCCAGCGGCACGCGCTGGGCCGAGCGGCGTCTGCCCCTCGGCCACCGCCCGGTGCTGGGTATCGGCCTGCTCATTGCGACGGCCACCGCCATGGCCAGCTGGCTGTTCGGCGCACCGCTGCTCACCTCGACCCACGGCCACCTGCACCTGCCGCTGATCGGTGACGTGGAACTGGCCAGCGCCATGGTCTTCGACCTGGGTGTCTACCTCACGGTGGTCGGGGCGGTGATGTTGATCCTGGCGCGGCTCGGCGCCGTCAGCAGCGACGACGGCGCGTCCTCGCGCACGGAGGATCCGCTATGGAAGCGTTGATCAGCGCCGTGGTCGGCGTATTGACCGCTTGCGGCGTCTACCTGCTGCTGCGCAGCCGCACCTTCCCGGTGTTGCTGGGCCTGACACTGCTGTCTTACGCCGTCAACGTGTTTATTTTCGCCAGCGGCGGCGTGAAGCTGGACCACGCGCCGATCCTGGGCACCGGCGCCGGTGACTACAGCGACCCGCTGCCCCAGGCGCTGGTGCTCACCGCCATCGTCATCGGCTTCGCCATGACGGCGTTCGTGCTGGTGCTGGCGCTGCGCAGCCGTGTCTCCCTGCACACCGATCATGTGGACGCCGATCGCCACCGCGGAGAAGACCCGTGAACCACTGGGTAATCGTTCCCATCGTCCTGCCGCTATGCACCGGCATCGCCCTGCTGTTCGTCGGCCGCGGCAACCGGCCGCTGCAGCGCACGCTGGGCCTGGGTGCGGCGCTGGCGCTGCTGGGCGTGGATCTCGCGCTGCTGGGCTCGGCGCGCGAAGGCGTCGTGCACGTCTACGCCCTGGGCAACTGGATGCCGCCGTTCGGCATCACCCTGGTGCTGGACCGGCTGAGCAGTTTGATGCTGTTGCTGACGGCGGTACTGGCGGTGTTCAGCCTCATGTATTCGGCCGGCGGAACCGACAGCCGCGGGCGCAGCTACCACGCGTTGTTCCAGTTCCAGCTGATGGGCCTCAACGGGGCCTTCCTCACCGGGGATCTGTTCAATCTGTTCGTGTTCTTCGAGGTGCTGCTGATCGCCTCCTATGGCCTGCTGCTGCACGGTGCCGGCCATTCCCGCCTGGGGCCGGGCCTGCACTACGTGGTCTACAATGTGGTGGGGTCGTCGTTGTTTCTGCTCGCGGCGGCGCTTCTCTATGCCGCGCTCGGCACACTCAACTTGGCCGACATGGCGGTGAAAGCCGCTTCCGCGGCGCCGGCCGCGGCCGGTCTGATCCGGATCGGGGCACTGCTGCTGCTGGTGGTGTTCGCGGTCAAGGCGGCCCTTTTGCCGCTGCATTTCTGGCTGCCCGATGCCTACGCCAACGCCACCGCACCGGTGGCGGCGCAGTTCTCCATCATGACCAAGGTGGGCGTCTACGCCATCCTGCGGGTTTACACCCTGGTCTTCGGCGCGGGAGCCGGTCCGGCGGCCGACATCGCCGCGCCCTGGCTGCTACCCCTGGCGCTGGCGACGGTGGCGGTCGGCACCCTGGGGGCGCTCGCCAGCCGCGACCTCGGACGCCTGGTCGCGTTCCTGGTCATCGCCTCGGTGGGCATCATGTTGAGCGCGGTCGGCCTGTTCACCGCCGCCGGGATCAACGCCGCGCTCTATTATATGGCCCATAGCACGCTGATCGTGGCGGCGTTGTTTCTTCTGACCGACGTGATCGCGGTGCAGCGCGGAGCCAGCCGCGGACTGCTGGACAACACGCCGCCGGTGGCGCAGCCTGCGCTGCTGGGCACCCTGTTCCTGGTGGCATCGATCAGCGTCGCGGGCGTGCCGCCGCTGAGCGGCTTCATCGGCAAGGTGATGGTATTGCAGGCCGCCGGCGGCGGCGAACGGGTCTGGGTGTGGACGTTGGTGCTGGCCTCGAGCCTGTTGGTGATCATCGCCCTGAGCCGCGCCGGCAGCACCCTGTTCTGGAAGACCAAGGCGCCGGGGCCGGAATGGCGCCCGAGCCGCGCTACGGCCGTCACGCTGGTGCCGGCCGCCGCCCTGCTCGCCGCCGGCGCAGCGCTGGTATTGCTGGCCGGGCCGGTGACCGACTTTACCGCGGCCACGGCGGCCCAGTTGCTGGAACCGCAAGGATACATCCATGCGGTGCTGGGCCCGCGCGCCCCCATCTACCCACAACCGTGAACGGGGCCCAAGCCATGTCACGAACCAACCGCGTGCTTCCCCATCCGCTGTTAAGCGCCCTGCTGCTGGGGCTGTGGCTGCTGCTGGCGAACAGCGTGACCGCCGGACAGGCCTTGCTCGGGTTGATGCTGGCCGTGCTGCTGCCGTGGCTGACCCGGCGCTACTGGCCGGCACAGGTGACGCTGCATCGCCCCTGGACCGTGGTGCGGCTGGCAGCCCGCGTACTGTGGGACATCGTCGTGGCCAATGTGAAAGTCGCGCGGCTGATTCTCGGGCGTACCAGCACGCTGCAACCGGCGTTCATGGCGGTACCGTTGAGCCTCGAGAATCCGCTCTCCATCACCTTGCTGGCCAGCATCATTTCGCTGACTCCCGGCACCGTGACCGCCGACATCTCGCCGGACCGCAGCCGGTTGTGGATCCACGGCCTGGATGTGCCGGACCCGGACGCGACCGTCGCCTATATAAAAGCCCATTACGAAGCGCCGCTGATGGAGATCTTCCAATGTTGACCACTGCCCTGTCGATCGCATTCAGTGCAGTAAGCGTCGCCATCCTGCTCAATCTGTGGCGGCTGCTGCGCGGACCGGAGCTGGTGGACCGCATCATGGCCCTCGATACGCTGTACGTGAACAGCATCGCCATGATCATCCTGCTGGGCATTCGCCTGGACAGCAAATCCTATTTCGAGGCCGCACTGTTGATTGCCATGTTCGGCTTCGTCGGCACGATTGCGCTGTGCAAGTACCTGCTGCGCGGCGATATTATCGAGTAGACGGGAAGGAAGCGCGATGGTGACGGAACTGATCGTATCGGCGTTCGTGTTGCTCGGCGCGGGGTTCGCCCTGGTCGGCTCCCTGGGACTGGCGCGGCTGCCGGATTTCTACATGCGCCTGCACGGCCCCACCAAGGCGACCACCCTGGGCGTGGGCGGCATCCTGATCGCCTCGGCGCTGCATTTCAGCACCGGCGGCGCGGGCGTGAGCCTGCACGAACTGCTGATCACCGTGTTCCTGTTCATCACCGCCCCCATCAGCGCGCATCTGATGGCCAAGGCGGCGCTGCATCTGCAGGTGCGCTCGCGCAGCCGCAACACGCCGACCGCGGAACGCGGCGGCGATGCCGACGCCGGTGCCTGAACCGGCCGCACGGTCCGGGTCACCAATCCAGTTTCTTCCAGACGCAACCGCCGTTGCTGGCCTCATCGATAATCTCAAGGCGGCGATCGTGCTCGGCCAACTCGTGGTCGGCGGCACGCACCACCCGCAGCGCCGGGCGGTCGGGATCGAGGGCCCGCGCACCGCTGTCGCGCTCATGCTGCGTGGCCTCCGCGCTGCCCAGGGACAACGCCACCTGGCCGCCGGTCATGGCCAGGTAGACGTCGGCCAGAATCTCGGCATCGAGCAGCGCGCCGTGCTTTTCACGCTGGGAATTGTCGATGCCGTAGCGCTTGCACAGGGCATCGAGATTGTTCTTCTGTCCCGGATGCAGGCGGCGCGCCACGGTCAGGGTGTCCAGCACGCCGCAGATCTCGTCCACCGGCGGCCAACCGCCACCGAGCAGGTTCAGCTCATGGTTGAGAAAGCCGACATCGAACGGCGCATTGTGAATCACCAGCTCGCTGCCGCGCACGAATGCAATCAAGTCCTCGACCACATCGGCAAACCGTGGCTTGTCCTGCAGGAATTCGTTGGTGATGCCGTGTACCTCCACCGCACCGGGATCGATGTGCCGGTCCGGCTGCAGATACTGATGGTAATGGTTGCCGGTAAGCCGCCGATTGACCAGCTCGACGCAGCCGATTTCGATGATCCGGTGTCCGTCGGCGGGCTCGAGGCCCGTGGTTTCCGTATCCAGGACAATTTGGCGCATGCTCGTGTTCCCTCCTCGTGTCCATGCCTCCACACGTGAGGCCTGCCGACCGCAGACAACCGTCGGTGCCGTCAGCCGGCGGCCAGCATCTCATCGATGGCCTGATTGGCCAACTGGTCGGCGCGCTCGTTCTCCGGGTGCCCGCTGTGGCCCCTCACCCAGTGCCAGTGCACCTCATGGCGCGCCACCGCGGCATCGAGCCGGCGCCAGAGATCGGCGTTCTTCACCGCCTTGCGGTCGGCGGTCTTCCAGCCGCGGCGTTTCCAGTTGCCGATCCACTCGGTGATGCCTTTCTTCACGTACTGGGAGTCGGTGGTCAGCTCGACGCGGCACCCTCGTTTCAGCGCTTCCAGCGCCATGATGGCGGCGGTCAGCTCCATGCGGTTGTTGGTGGTTTCGCGCTCGGCGCCGAACAGGCTCTTTTCGCGCCCTTTGGCGCGCAGCAGGACACCCCAGCCGCCGGGGCCGGGGTTGCCGCGGCAGGCGCCGTCGGTGAAGATTTCAACCCGCTCCATCGTGCTCGCACCTCCTGGCCGCCGGGTCGACCAGTCCGACCCGGGCGCGGCGCGGGCGCCAGCGCGGCTTGATGGGGGTCATGGCCATGACCTTTTTGCGCGCCAGCAGCACGTAGGCGCCGCCCAGCAACGGCCAGCCCCTGTGTGCGCCGCGCTCCTTGAACTGGAGCCGCTGCAGCAGCCCCTGGCGTTCCGCCGGGGGGCGGAACACGATGGGATGACAGGCGACGATCTCGAATCCCAGCACTTTGAGCCAATCCTTGACCCGGGCCGCACTCAGAAAGCGGCCGTCCCACGGCACCCGCCCCCGGCGGCGGCGAAACAACCGCCGCAAGCCCCACAGGCCGCGGGGGTTGAACCCCAGCACCACCAGGTGGCCTTCCGGGACCAGGGTGCGTTCGGCCTCCCGCAGCACTTGACGCGGATCAGGGGAAAACTCCAGCGTGTGGTGCAAAATCAATGCATCCAGCGTGTAGGAAGTGATTGGCAGGGCCCCGGGCTCACCGCTGAACATCGCCTGGTCGTCACCGGCCGGCGGTCCCACGCACATGACGGCCCGGTGCAGGATGCGGCTGGCGGAAAACAGGCTGTGGGTCGCAAATCCGACCTGGATCAGATGGTAGCCGAACAGGTCCGGGAGCAGGCGGTCGAGTTCCGCTTGTTCGTCGGCTGCCACCAGCTGCCCCAGGGGGCGGCCATACCAGTCGCGCAGCGCGCGGCTTGCCTCATGCTCTGTCAGGGAAGGAACTCCGCGCTTCATGCGAAACCTCCGGCACAGAATACCACAGGGCCGGTGCGCGGCCGACTGTGAACCGGTTCAAACTTTAGCGGCTCGCGGTTCAAATGCACCATGGCGTGCCGTTATAAAAGGTATAGAGCAGCGGGTTTACGCGGCTGCTCACCATTCGGTACGATAGCGACCCATGGGGGCGCTGGCGGAAGGGCAGGCGCTTATGCCCGGGTGGCGGGCCGTGGTACGGGCCGCATCTGCTGTGGTCCGGCGACGTCGGCACCGAAGAACAAGAAGCGGAAACAACGACCAATGAGATTTTCAGCCATCGCAGTTCTGGCCATCGTGGGGCTTACCGGCTGCAGCGTACTGCAGCCACACCCGAACCAGGTCACCCCCGCATCCGCCACCGCAGCAGCGCCCGGCAACCCGCCGGCCGCGGCCGCGGCAGGCCCCCAGGCCGCGTCGCCTGCAGCGCCGGCGCCGGAGGCAGCGGGAGCTTGCATCCAGGCCCCTGGCCCGGCTGCTGCCGTAGCTGCGGCGGCAATCGCGCCCCAGGCCGCACCGCCGCAGGCCGCGGCGCCACCGCCGCCGCAGACCGTCTGGCAGCGCCTGCGCCGCGGCTTCCGCCTACCCGACTACGACAATCCGCGGGTACGGACCCAGCTGCAGTGGTACGCCAACCACCAGGAGTACCTGAAGCGGGTCATGGACCGGGCCGAGCCGTTTCTGTACATGATCACCCAGCAGGTGGAAAAGCGCGGCATGCCGAGCGAAATCGCGCTGCTGCCGGTGGTGGAGAGCGCGTTTCAGCCGTTCGCCTATTCCCACGGCCGGGCCGCCGGCATCTGGCAGTTCATCCCCTCCACAGGCCGCCTCTACGGCCTGAAGCAGAACTGGTGGTATGACGGGCGCCGCGATGTAGTGGCCTCGACCGACGCGGCGCTGGACTACCTGGACAAGCTGGACAAGCAATTCAACGGCGACTGGCTGCTGGCTCTCGCCGCCTACAACTCGGGCGAAGGCACTGTCGCCAGCGCCGTGGCCCGCAACCGGCGCAGGCATATCCCCACCGACTTCTGGTCGCTGCGGCTGCCGCAGGAAACGGAAAGCTACGCCCCGAAGCTGCTCGCCATCGCCGCCATCATCAAAAATCCGCAGAAATACGGCATCCAGCTGAAACCCATTCCCAACAAGCCCCAGGTGGCGCTGGTCGACGTCGGCTCCCAGATCGACCTGGCGCTGGCGGCAGACATGGCCGGGATCTCCATCGAGGAAATGTACCGCCTCAACCCGGGGTTCAACCGTTGGGCTACGGACCCGAGGGGTCCCTACCGGCTGCTGGTACCGGTCGACAAGAAAGAGCGCTTCACCGGCTGCGCGGCAACCGGATAGTGGCTGGCCACCACCTCATCATCCCGGTCGCCCGGCGTGCATTTTCCAGCTATGAGCTCAGCGCCCTGCAGCGCCGCAAATCCCTGCGACAGGCCCGGAGTGGGCGCAAGACCATCCATGTGGTGCGCCGCGGCGACACCTTCTGGGATCTCTCGCGACGCTACAAGGTGCCGGTGCGGAAACTGGCCAAATGGAACGGCATGTCGCCCAAGGATTACCTGAAGCCCGGAGAGAAGCTGGTGATCTGGGGCCGGGCCCACGTCCAGCCGGCGGTCTATCATCCGCCAGCGCGGGGCTCAGCGCCGCTGGCGGCAATGGTGCGCCCGATCCGTTACGTGGTGCGCGCCGGCGACTCCCTGGCTCGTATCGCCCGGCGTTTCAGCGTCAGCATCGCCCAGCTGTGTAAATGGAACCGGCTGGACGCCGACAACTATTTGCAGCCAGGCCAGCATCTGACCCTGTACGTGGACGTCACCGCCCAGGCCGACAGCAGCTGAGCAGGAGCGGATTGGATGTAGGGTGCGTTCGACGCCGCAGGCGGCAACGCACCGCCCGGCGGATGCGTCACCGACTGGGACCGGCGCCCGCGCCGCAGGTCAATTGAGTTCGTAAGCGGCGCGGGCTGCGGCAACGCCCTTACCGGCGTCGATCTCGGCTCCCACCGAACTCAATATCGCGTCCAACGCCCCAAGGCACAACAGCACGTTGGTGCGATTGGCCGCATAGCCCATCAAGCCGATGCGCCACACCTTGCCGGCCAGATCACCCAGGCCGGCCCCGATCTCCAAATTGTATTCCTGCAGCAGCCAGCCGCGTATCTGGGCGTCGTCCGCGCCTGCCGGGATGGTAACGGCATTGAGCTGGGGCAGCCGCCATTGCTCGTCCACCACGAAGTTCAGGCCCATGGCCTCGATACCTGCGCGCAGCGCCCGATGGTGGTAGGCGTGACGCGCCCAGGCGTTCTCCAACCCCTCCTCGCGCAGGATCACCAGCGCTTCGTGCAGTGCATACAGCGTATTGATGGGGGCGGTGTGGTGATAGGCACGTTTGGTACCGGCGCCCCAATAGCCCATCACCAGGTTGAGGTCCTGGAACCAACTCTGGACCGGCGTCTTGCGTGACCGGACGACCTGTTGGGCGCGCTCGTTGAAGCTGACCGGCGACAGGCCGGGAACGCAGGACAAGCACTTCTGGGTGCCGGAATAGATGGCATCGATGCCCCATTCGTCGACCTTCACCGGAACGCCTCCCAGTGAGGTGACGGCATCGACGATGGTCAGGCAGTCGTGGGCGTGGGCCAGTTCCACCAGCGTCTTGGCGTCGGACAGGGCGCCGGTGGAGGTCTCGGCATGCACGAAAGCCACCAGCTTGGCATCGGGATGCTGCTTGAGCGCGTCTTCGAGCTTCTGCGGATCCACCGGGGCGCCCCAGGCATCGTCCACCACCACGGCCGTACCGCCCGCGCGTTCCACGTTTTCCCTGATGCGACCGCCGAAAACACCGTTACGGCACACGATGACCTTGTCGCCTGGCTCGACCAGATTCACCACGCAGGTTTCCATGCCCGCCGAGCCCGGCGCGGACACCGGCAGCGTCAGCTCGTTCCGGGTCTGGAAGGCATACTGGAGCAGCTCCTTAAGCTCATCCATCATAGCCACGAACACCGGGTCCAAATGTCCGATGGTGGGCCGGGACATGGCTTCCAGGATCCGCGGATCGACGTCCGTAGGACCGGGCCCCATCAGCGTACGGCGCGGCGGGTGAAACGACGTGATGCTGCTACTCATGTATACCTCGACTGTAATTCAGAGATTCAGGCACGCCGTTGCAGCGTGAAACGGGATTCGCGGAGGCGGCGTCAAGAAGCGGAATGATATCAAATATCGCACCTGTTGAAAAAAATACCCCCACGCCCGCGCACTGTTTACCCATGTCACGATCGGACGCAAAGACCGCCAATTCAAGCAATTACGGGGTATTGCCCGGCCTGCCGTCGGACCCGAGCTTGGCGCGCATGGCGCACTACAGATAGAGAAAACAGCGCGTACTGTGCTCGCCGCCGGTGCTCTCCGGGTAACGTTCGCGGCACACCGGCATGGCTTCCGGGCACCGTGGGTGGAAATGGCAGCCAGTGGGCGGATTGCTGGGCGAGGGAATGTCCCCGGCCACGCGAATGACCGCGGTCTGCTTCGCCGCGTCGATGACCGGAATAGCCGACAGTAGCGCGCGGGTATAAGGATGCTTGGGCCGGTTGAGCACGTCGTCCACCGGGCCGTGCTCGACGATCCGGCCCAGGTACATTACCGCCACTTCATGGGCCAGGTAGGCCACCACCGACAGGTCGTGGGTGATGAACAGATAGGACAGCCCCATCTCGTCCTGTAACCTTTTGAGTAAATTTAGAATTTGCGCCTGAA
The DNA here is from genome assembly GCA_037385045.1 of Gammaproteobacteria bacterium. GTDB lineage: Bacteria > Pseudomonadota > Gammaproteobacteria > JASBUN01 > JASBUN01 > JARRNJ01. The sequence goes on from JARRNJ010000076.1 coordinate 13,666, forward strand.
CCGAGACGTCCAGGGCGCTGGTGGGTTCGTCGCACACGATCAGTTTGGGATCCACCGCCAGGGCCCGGGCGACGCAGATGCGCTGGCGCTGGCCGCCGGAGAACTCGTGCGGGTAACGGGTGCGCATCTCCGCTGACAATCCCACCTGCTCGAGCAATTGGGTCACCCGGGCGGCGCGCTGGGCGCGGTCCTGGACGATGGACTGGGCGAGCATCCCCTCTTCGATAATGTCGCCGACGCGCATGCGCGGGTTCATGGACGAATACGGGTCCTGGAAGATGATCTGGAAATCCGAGCGCCGCCGGCGCAACGCCTCCCCCCGCAGACTGCCCAAGTCGGTATTCTCGAACCGGACGCTGCCGCGCGTGTAATCGCGCAGCAGCTGCAGGATACCCTTGCCGACCGTGGTCTTGCCGCAGCCCGACTCCCCCACCAGCGCGAGGGTGCGCCCGGCGTGCAGGCGCAGCGACACCCCGTCGACCGCGTAAACGTAACCGGCCGCACGCAGGAACAGACCCTTGCGAATCGGGAAATGGACCTTGAGGTCGGCGACCTCGAGCAGCTCGTGGCCGTTGGCCGGTGATGTGCCGCCGACACGGGCGGTGGCCGCCGCCGGCCGGGTGCGTTCGCCGCTGCCGGCGAAGCGGCCATCGTACAGATGGCAGCGCACGCCGCGGCTGTCATCCATCCCCGTCCACACCGGCACCACCTCCCGGCACGGCCTCCAGGCGAAGTCGCAGCGGGGCTCAAAGCGGCAGGCGGTGAACTCCTGCGCCAGTGACGGCACCGAGCCGGGTATCACCTCCAGCGCTCCACTGCGCTTTTCCATGCTGGGTAGCGATTCGAACAGTTTGCGGCTGTAGGGATGGCGCGGATCGGCAAAGAAACTGGCGCGGTCGGCCTGCTCGACGATTTCGCCGGCATACATCACCGCCACATGGTCGGCCATGTTGGCCACCACCCCCAGGTCGTGGGTGATGAGCAGCACCGCCATGCCCATCTTGCGCTGCAGGTCCTTCAGCAGTTCCAGCACCTGGGCCTGAATGGTCACGTCCAGGGCCGTGGTGGGTTCGTCGGCGATGAGCAAATCCGGTTCCCCCGCCAGGGCGATGGCAATCATCACCCGTTGCTTCATGCCGCCGGACATCTGATGGGGATACTCGCTAAAGCGCCGTTCCGGGTCCGGGATGCCCACCGCATTGAGCAGCTCCAGCACCCGCCGACGCTCGGCAACGCCTTTCAGGCGCTTGTGCCGGCGCAGCGACTCACCGATCTGCTCGCCGACGGTGAGCACCGGATTGAGCGAGGTCATGGGCTCCTGGAAGATCATGGCGATGCGCGCGCCGCGCACGTTGCGCATGGCCGTTTCCGAATAGGCGGTGAGGTCCGCGCCGTCCAGGTACACGTGACCGTCCACCACGCGCCCCGCCGGCTTCGGCACCAGCCCCATGATCGAGAGCGCGGTCATGGACTTGCCGCAGCCGGATTCGCCCAGCAGGGCGAAGGTCTCGCCGCGGGCGATGCGGAAACTGACGCCGTCGACCGCGCGCACGGGCCCGCCGCCGCTGTCGATCCAGGTCTTCAGATTGTGGACATGCAATAACGTGTCGTTCATGAATTACCGCCGCAGTCGCCGCCCGACGCCGGCCTGCTCCATCGCCCAATCACGCGCACCGTCGCCACCCACACCGCCGTTCCCGAGATGACCAAACCCGGTGCAGCGAGGATTTACCATCTAGCCCTGCTCCCGAAGCCGCGGATCGAACGCGTCACGCACCGCGTCCGCAAACAGATTGGCCGCCAGCACCAGCGCCAGCATGAACACGAAGGCAGCGGCCAGAGACCACCATACCATCGGCTCGCGCGCCATCTCCAGGCGGGCGCTGTTGATCATGTTACCCCAACTGATGGTCGAAGGGTCGACGCCGACGCCGACGTACGACAACACCGCTTCGGCCAGCACCAGCCCGCTGAAGTCCAGCACGACCATGATCAAAACAATATGCATGACATTGGGCAGGATATGATTCGTGATGATCTTGATGTGACGCACCCCGAAAGCGGTGGCCGCCTCGATGTAGTCCATTTCCCGCAGCTTCAGGGTTTCGCCGCGCAACAGGCGGCACAGGCCGGTCCAACTGGTGATGCCGAGAATGACGCACAACGCCAGCAGGCGCAGGTCCGCGCGACCGGTCCCGGTCTGGAATAAGCCGGGATGGTTGGCGATATAGACCTGGATGGAAAGGATCGCCGCCGCGATCAGCAACACCCCAGGAATCGAGTTCAAGGTCGTGTAGATGTACTGGATCAGGTCATCCACCCAACCCTTGAAATAGCCCGCGGCGACGCCGAGGAAAATGGCGAACGGCAGCATCACCAGGGTGGACAGCGTGCCGATGACCAGCCCGGTGCGGATGCTCTTGACGGCCAGATAAAACACGTCGTTGCCGACCTTGTCGGTGCCGAACACGTGGTAGTGCACGGACAGGTGCGCCATGATAACCATCAACAGGATAATCACCAGCGCCGTGTACAAAGCCACGTGCCACGGCAGTTCCGTCTTGCCCCGAAGCACCCGACCGACGGCGGCCCCCAGCCCGCCGCCATGGCGCCGGGCCTGCACCGCGGCGATCATGCCCACCAGGAGCAGCCAGACCGCGAGCCCCTGGGGCAGCGCCCGCAGCACGGTGTGCGCAATGTCCGGCAGTTCCTGGGTCCGCGGGTCGCTCAGCTGGGCGCCGCCGTACTCGAGGCGCGGATAGATGCGCCGCACCTTGCCGTCGGGCATGGTTTCGGCCTCCTTGGTGTAGAGACGCGTGGCAAACGGCGCCGAATAGGTCTGCTCGATATGGGTTCGCAAGGGGGTGGCGATGATATCGAAGACACTCAGCACCTGCACCGAGTAGTCCACCCGGCCGCTGTCGTCGTGCGCCGGCAGCGGCTCGCGAAAGTGCACCGAGTCGAGCAACCCAACGATGACGTAGGCGCTCAACACCACCAACGCCGCCATGGCGAGCCGCCCGCGCAATACCCGCAGCCACGGCAGCCGCAGGTGCTCCTGGCGGCGGATGTAGGCTGCCATGAAGATGAACACCGCCACCAGCAGATAGAGCAGCAGGTCCGTGGACAGATAGACCGGCTTCACCCCCGCCGCCCCCGGCCACAGCGCCAGCAGCGCGGCGATGCCGACCACCACCAGCGCCGGCACCAGCCACCAGGGCCCGTGGTTGCGTGCGCGCGTCATCTCAGGCGTATCCGCGGGTCCACCAGCGTGTAGGAAATATCCGTCAGCAGCAAACCGACGATGTACAACACGGAACCCAGAAACACCATGGCGCGAACGATGGCAAAGTCCTGCGCCTGGATGGCGTCGATGGTGTAACTGCCCAACCCGGGGATGCCGAAGAATGACTCCAGCAGCAGGCTGCCCATGAACAGCAGCGGGATTACCACCACCGCTCCGGTAAGGATCGGGATCATGGCGTTCTTGAGCACATGCCGGAACAGCACGTACAACTCGGAAAATCCCTTGGAGCGGGCGGTGCGCACGTAGTCCTTGCCGATCTCCTCGAGGAAAATGGTGCGGTACCAGCGCGTGCCGGAACCGATGCCGCTGACAATGCCGATGACGATCGGCAGGATGATGAATTTGATCGCGCTGAAACCGGATTCGTAGCCCGAAATCGGCACCAGGCGCATCAGTTTGCCCACCAGGAACTGCCCGGCAATGATGAAGAACAGCGTGGAAATCGACATCAGCACCACGCACAGGACCACGCCCCAGACATCCACGTAAGTGGAGCGGAAGAACGCCAGCAGCATGGCGAAGGTGATGTTCACCAGTATCCCGATGATGAACACCGGTATGGCGATGGCCAGGCTCGGCCACATGCGCTGCTTGATGTCGTAGGCGATGGGCCGGCCGTCGTCGGCGTCGCCGAAATCGAAAACGAACAGCCGCACCGATTTGGTGAAGAAAATCGTATTCGTCAACTGCTTCAAGCCGTGCGCCCGGCCGTTGTACAGCAACGGCTTGTCATATCCGCGCTGGTGTTTCCAGTTCTGGATCGCAGCCTGGGTCACGCGCTTGGCGCCCAGCTGCATGCGCGCCATGTCGTCCGGGCTGTTGACGACGAAAAACAGCGTGAACGTGATCAGATTGACGCCGATGAGAATCGGGATGGCGTACAGGATACGGCGCACTATGTAGGCGAACATGAGTGTTACGTCGCTCTCTGGTCGGTGCGGCGTGCCGCAGTCGGTTCAGGCGCGCGCATCGGCTCGCGCTCCTTGCGCACATAGGCCAGCCATGCCGGAGTCACGAACACCACCAGCACACCGAGCAGCAGCCACACGGGCCACAACACCGGCTGGTTCCATTGGCGGCGCATGCGTGCCCGCAGCTTTGGATCGATGCGCCGATACTTCAGCGTATCCTGGGCCATGGCATTCGGCTTGGCGTTGTGATACCAGCTGTGGAACAACGTCAAATCCTTGGGATAAAAGCCCCATATCCACGGTGAGTCACGCCGCACGATGGCCAGCATCCTCTCGATGATGGCCATCCGCTGCGGGCTGTTCTCCATGTCCTTCATCTCCCGAAACAGCCGGTTGAACTCGGGGTTGTTGTAATTGGCCGCGTTCTCCCCGCCATGGTTCACCTTGCCGTTAGGTCCATAGAGCAGGAACAGGAAATTTTCCGGGTCCGGATAGTCGGCGTTCCATCCCCAGGTGAACAGCTGCGCATTGCCCTTGCGCATTTTCTCCTGGAAACGATTGTAGTCCGTCGCGCGTACCACCAGTTCCACGTCGATCTTTTTGAACTGCTTGCGGTACCAGTCCAGCAGGGCCTTGTCCTCGGGACCGCCGACGGTAAGGTCCAGGTGGATGATCAACGGCTTGCCGGTCTTGACGCTGCGCCCCTGGGGGTAGCCGGCCTCGGCGAGCAGCCGTTTGGCGTAGGCGATGGAGCGCCGTTTCGGTTTGCCGTCGACCCAGCGGTAAACGTAGGGGTCAATGCCGTCCTTGCCGCTCTGGTGGCCGAAAATTCCCGGCGGCAGCGGCCCCTGGGCGGCGATGCCGCGGCCGTTGCGGAATATTGAAATGAAGTCTTCGTAGTCCACGGCGATGGAAAGGGCCTGGCGCAGTTTGCGGGCGCTGGCGCTGTAGCCGCCCACCACCGGATCGAGCATATTGAAGCCCATATAGTAGATGCTCGGCTCCACCGTGGTCATCAGCTGAATGCCCTTGGCCTTCATCGCCGGCGTCAATTCCGCGGTGCCCTGGGAACCGAACGTTATCGCCTGGTCGAACGCATCCGAGGACACCGCCGAGGCATCGTAGTACCCCTGCAGAAACTTGTTCCAGTATGGAATGGTTTCCTTCTCCAGGCTGTACACCACCTTGTTGACGAACGGCAGGCGCTTGCCGGCGTCCTTGAGCCAGCCGTGTTCGGCGTCGCCCGGTTCGCCCTGGCTCGGGTAATACTCGGTATGAAAGTTGGGGTTGCGCTCCAAGACCATCTTGCGGTTGGGATTGTTCACCGTCAGCATGTATGCGCCGGTGCCGACGGGATACCAGTCCAGGGAGATGTTACGTGCCTTCATGCCGGGCTGGGAGTAGAACCGGTCCACCTCCGGCGGCACCGGCGCAAAAAACGGCATCGCCAGCCAGTACAGCAGTTGCGGATACTTGCCCCGCACCTTGATCTGGTAGGTGTAGCGGTCCACGACCTTGACGCCCTTCAGCGGGTAGCGCGTGAGATCCAGGTAGGCCTTGGGCCCCTCCTCGGCCTTGAGTTCGTCATCGGCCTTCTGCAGCGTCTTCGCATATTGGTTGAAGCCGACGATGTAGCCGCTCATGAGGCTGAAGATGGGAGAATTCAGCGCCGGATTGGCGAGCCGCTTGATCTCGTAGACATAATCGCTGGCGACCAGCTCGCGGGTGCCTGTGTAGCGAAAGTCCGACAGGCGGGTAACGCCCTCCAGGTCCTTGGCGGTGAGATGCAGATAACGGTACTTGCCCGTGTCGTCGCGGGCGAAGGCCGGATGGGGCTGGTAATAGATGCCCGGCTTGATGTGGATGGTGTAGACGCTGAATGCGATGCGCGTACGGGCGCTTGAGAAACGCATACTGCAGCGGCGGCTCGTAGATCTGGCCGATAATCCCGTACTCGTTCGCGCTGTAGGAGCGCGCCGGGTCCAGGTGTTTCGGCCGCAGCGTGAAGGCCGAGTAAAGCGTGTTCTGATCCTGGTCGGCGCCGGGATAGGGATCGTTCCAGGGCTGGCCGCCGCAACCGGCGAGCATCAGCGCCAGAACGCAAGCCAACGCACGCCCCAGGACCCGACGAAATCCCCTCATAGGTCGGGCCCGGAAACGCCGTCAGCCGCCGGACGCTGCAGCGGAGATATTCGAACTGGCGGCGAACGATGCTGCATGGGATCCTTTGACTCCGAACGGCACCGCGAAAGCATATCATGCCGGAGCGATGGTGAGCGCGCCCATGGCACCGGGAGCATGCGCAATTTTACGTATTGCGCCCCGCGCCGCCACACCCCCGCCGACCGGCGCAAGCGCTTCGATTCCGCCATGGATGGTGGAGTATTTATCGGACTTTGATACAATTTGCCGGGCGCGCCACGAGACGGCCGCGGGCGCGCGCTGAAACGGTTGTTATCGACGCAGCAACACACAAAAAGAGAGAACACCATGGGATTTCTATCCGGGAAAAACGCCCTGGTTGTCGGCCTGGCCAGCAACCGCTCCATCGCCTGGGGTATCGCCGAAGCCATGCACCGGGAAGGCGCGCAACTGGCGTTCACCTACCAGAACGACAAGCTACGGGACCGGGTGGAAAAGCTGGCGTCGGACTGCGGATCCGAGGTGACGCTGCGCTGCGATGTGGCCAGCGACGAGGATATCGAAGGCGTCTTCGAGCACCTGGACGATTACTGGGATCACGTCGACATCATCGTTCATTCCGTGGCATTCGCGCCCCGCGAGCAGCTGGAAGGGGATTTTCTCGACAACATGACCCGCGAGGGCTTCCAGATCGCCCACGACATCAGTTCCTACAGCTTTGCGGCCCTGGCCAAAGCCGGCCGCAACATGATGCAGGGGCGCAACGGGGCGCTGCTGACCCTGAGCTACCTGGGCGCCGACAAGGCGATTCCCAACTACAACGTCATGGGCCTGGCGAAAGCCAGCCTGGAAGCCAACGTGCGCTACATGGCCAACACCCTCGGGCCCGAAGGCATCCGTGTCAACGCCATCTCCGCCGGCCCGATCCGCACCCTGGCCGCATCGGGCATCAGCGACTTTCGCCGGATGCTGGACCACGTGGAGAAGACCGCGCCGCTGCGCCGCAACGTGACCATCGACGAAGTCGGCAATGCGGCGGCATTCCTGTGCTCGGACCTCGCCTCGGGCATTGCGCCGCAACGTGACCATCGACGAAGTCGGCAATGCGGCGGCATTCCTGTGCTCGGACCTCGCCTCGGGCATTACCGGCGAGGTCACCTACGTGGACGCAGGCTTCAACGTCGTGGGCATGGCGCTGTGATCGCCTGAAAAACCCAGCCGTTGGCGAGCCAACGGCGGCGACTCGGCGAACCGCCCGAGGCACGTCGACTGCCCCGGATTGCGCGTTGCTCCATCCGGGCTACACCGGCCGTCTCAGGCGCAGCGCAACCATCACCGGGATCCTCGCAGCCCGGATGAAGTGAAACGGAATCCGTGGACCCCGGTTGCCGCGGTATACGCGTTGCCCCATGCCGGCGACACGCCTGCCCCGGATTGCGCGTTGCTCCATCCGGGCTACACCGAACCGGCCCCGGCCGGATGTCCGCTGAGAATGCCCTCTTCACCTTCGAGCCGGCCGATGATCACCGCGCCGCATGAATCCGAAAACACGTTGACGGAGGTGCGCAGCATGTCCAGGATGCGGTCGACCGCCAGGATCAGGCCGATGCCTTCAGCCGGAAGGCCGACGGTGGCGAGGATGATGGCAATGGCCACCAGGCTGGCGGAAGGAATGCCCGCCACGCCGATCGAGGTCAGCAGCGCCACCAGCACCACGATGAACTGGTCGGCGAATCCCAGCTGCACCCCGTAGGCCTGCGCAATGAACATCGCCGCGACGCATTCGTAGAGCGCGGTCCCGTCCATGTTGACGGTGGCCCCGAGGGGCAGCACAAAACTGCTGGTACGGTTCGACACGCCGGCGTTCTTTTCCACGCATTCCATGGTAAGGGGCAGCGTCGCCGAAGAGGAAGCGGTGGAAAATGCCGTCAGCAGGGCCGGCGCCATGGCTTTATAGTGGCGCCGTGGGCGCACGCGCCCGACGAACCGCAGCAGCAACGGCAAGGTCACGAAGGCATGCACGGCCAGCGCCAGAACCACGGTGAAAGCGAACAGTGCCAGCGAACCGGCCAGTTCCGCCAGCTCCGGACCCTTGATTCCCGCGACCACTTTCGCCACCAGGCCGAACACGCCGATCGGAGCGAACTTGATCACCCAGTCGGTGATTCGCATCATCACCTCGAACAACCCCTGCCAGAAGTTGTATTGGCTCTCGGCGTAGGGCTCGTCAATGCGGGCGATAAAGAAACCGAACAGGATACTGAAGAAGATCAAACCCAGCATCTGGCCGTTGGCCGCGGCCGCCACGATGTTGGGCGGGACCATGCTCAGAATCACGCCTGGCAGGTCGCCGGCCCCATGGGAACCGACTTTCTCCGCCACGGCGGCGACGCGGTCCGGATTGAGACCAAGCAGATGCCTGGCCGGCTGCCCGTTGATGAGCCCGGGCGTGAGCAGGTTGACCAGGAACAGGCCCACAAGAATGGATAGCAGGCTGGTGGTGAGATAGTAGGCCACCGTCTTGCCGCCCAGACGCCCGAGGCCGTGGGTTCCGCCAATGCCCGCCACACCGCTGATAATCGACGCGGCAATGAGCGGGACAATGAGCATTTTCAGCGCATTGAGAAACAGCGTGCCGATAAAGCCGAAAATGGCGTAGAAAGTGATTCCGAAAACCGCTGCGTCGCGTCCGGCCGCGTAGCCCGCGACCACGGCGACAGCCAATGCGATGAGGATCTGCCAGTGAAGCTTGAGCCGCATGTCGGTTCCTCCCGCAGGTCTCGCCGGCTACGCCGTCGTGCTGACGCCGCGCCGTCGGGCCGAGCCGGCCCAATGCCGGGCCGTGAACGCACCTAGCCCTGGTCGCCCTGCTGGAGCTGGTCCTTGAAAATCTTCACGTCGGCCTGCTTGCGCAGTTCTTTGCCCAGGTCCTGCATGTCGATGCCGCCGAACAGATTGCGCAGGGCCGCGTCGAACACCTTGCGCCGCTGCTTGGGCACGTCGCCCGGTACCCCTTGCTTCAGACCGGACACCTCGATCAGCGCGTAGTCTCCCGAGGGCAGGCGCTCGCCGCCCAGCGTGGGTTTGCCCGCAGCCGGCTTGGGCATCCGAAAGGCGGCATTGATCACCTGGCGGTCATAGGCACTGTCGTCGCGGCCGACGTAACCGGCGTCCACCGGCTTGAGATTCTGGGCCTTTGCCACCGCCTCCAGAGTCTTGCCGCCCTTGAGTTCCTTGACCAGATCCCCGCCCACCTGCGCAGCCTTGTCACGCGACGCTTCGCTGCGCAAAACCGCGGCAATGCGGTCACGGACCTGCTTCAGCGGCTGCAGTTTGGCCGGCTCGTAGCTGGCTACATGAACGACCAGCGCCATGTTGCTCGGCGCCCCCTGGTCGCCCTTGGTCAACTCGATCAGGCCGCTGTTGACGGCGTCTTTGAGAGACCCCCCGGCCAATACTTCGTCGCTGAAGGCCGCTTGGACCACCTGCGGATACTTGGCGATGCCGCTGGTGCCGCCATCGCGCGTGATCCAGCCGCTCTGTTGCACCTTGAGACCAAGCTGCGCGGCCGTGGGTTTCAGGCTCAGCGGATTCTCTTCGCTGGCATCCACCATGCGCTGGGACAGGTCGTAATAACGATCCTCAGCCTGTTGGCGCCGGTACTGCTCGGCCAGGGCGTCCTTGACCTGGGCAAACGTCTTTTGCTTGGCCGCCTCAATCGCCGTCAGCTTGATGATGTCAAAACCCTCCGGCAGGCGTACCGGCTGGCTCACGTCGCCAACTTTCTTGAGGCCGTACAAAACCTTGTCGAATGCCGGTTCGAAGCTGCCCTTGTCGATGAAACCGAGATCGCCGCCACTCTTGGCCGAGCCCGGATCATCGGAGTACTTCTTGGCCATCTCGGCGAACGATGCACCGCTGGCGATTTCCTTGCGGATTTTCTCGGCCTTCTTGCGGGCCGCATCCACCGCCTTCGCGTCGGCCTTGGGCGGGACCGAGATCAGTATGTGCGCGGCCTTGCGGCGCTCGGGGGTGGTGAACGAGGACTTCTGCTTCTGGTACAGCTCCTTGAGCTTGTCCTCCGGGACCTGCACCTGCTGCTCCAGCTCCTGCTGGTTTACTTCCAGGTAGTTCAGCTTCACCCGCTCGGGGCGCATGAATTCGCTGTGGTGTTGATTGTAGTACGCGGAGATCTGGTCGTCCGTCACCTTCACCTGCGACACATAGCGCTGCGCCGGGATGATCACATAGGACAGCTTGAGCTTGCGGTCGCGCAGCCGGATAAACCGGTTCAGCTCCTGAGGAGTGACGAACTCCGTATCGACCACCCCCACCGCCAGCTGCTCGAGCAGCAACTGGCGCCGCTGCGTGGCTTCGAACGTCTGCTGGTTGAAGTCATTGGAATACAGCACGCGCGTATAGAGCTTGGGATCGAACTTGCCGTCTTTCCGGAACGCGGGAATGGAGCGGATGCTGGCGCCCAGGTAAGCGTTGCTGATGCGAAAGCCGGCATCTTTCGCTGCCTGCGCCAATACCTCCCGGTCAATCATCTGGTCGAGGACCGCACGCCGGAAACGGGTCGCGGCCTCGCCTTCCAGCGGCTGCTTTCTGCCTCTCAGGGCACGCTGCACCTGGGTAGTGAAATTCTGCTTCGAAATTCCCGTCCCGTTGACCTTGGCCACCTCCACCGGTCCGCCGCCGCCGAAGTAGGACTGGATTCCCCAGAACGCGAACGGAATAATCAGCAAAATGACCACGATCCAGGCGATCAGGCCGGTGGCCCGTTCTCTAATCGCAAGCAGCATAGCGTACCCGAATTCCTCGTTGTTGATTCAAACGTGGTCGGTCCCGCGCGAGCACCCTCAACCGCGCATGGGCAGCCCCACGACCGGACAGGAGACATGATAACCGAGAAAAGGAAAGGGCGCTTCAATCGAAGCGCCCGTGACGAGATGGCGGAGTGGACGGGACTCGAACCCGCGACCCCCGGCGTGACAGGCCGGTATTCTAACCAGCTGAACTACCACTCCCAAAATCGGCCCTTGGTGGGTGCTGCAGGGATCGAACCTGCGACCCTCGCCTTGTAAGGGCGATGCTCTCCCAGCTGAGCTAAGCACCCAGAGAGCGCGCTAGTTTACGGCATCCTTTAGCGCTTTTCCAGCCTTGAAACTGGGCGCCTTGGCTGCGGCAATATTGATCGTCTCGCCGGTCTGGGGATTGCGGCCCGTCCGTGCGGCCCGCTCACGAACCAGAAACGTTCCGAAACCCACCACCGTGACCTGATCGCCATCCTTGAGGGACTGCGTTACAGCATCGAACACCGCATCAACGGCGCGGGCAGCAGCCGCTTTGGATAGGTCCGCGGCAGCGGCAACTGCTTCAACTAGTTCTGCCTTATTCATGCTCCTCCCCTTTCCGGATTCAGAGATCGCGTCCCTGAGCGCTTTGAACAGGTGTCAACTGAAACACGGTCTACGCTTTGCATAACGCAATGCAGCTCGCAAATCGCCGCCACGGCGGGGTCAGCAACAGTGACCACGGCCGACGGACGCTTTAGACTTGTTCGGCAGTTGACGCTTTCCTGTTCTGCGGATCAGTGAGCCCGCAACCCGTTTTCCTTGCCACCCTTCGGCACTTCTTCCTTTTCCGGCTTGGCGATTTCCTCACCGCCGCCGGGCAACGGCACCGGCATGTGGTGGAGCGCCACGTCGAGCACCTCGTCGATCCACTGCACCGGCCGGATATCGAGTTGGCTCTTGATGTTCTTCGGAATCTCGGCCAAGTCGCGGCGGTTTTCCTCCGGTATCAGGACCGTTTCGATGCCGCCACGGTGCGCGGCAAGAAGCTTCTCCTTGAGTCCGCCGATGGGCAGCACTTCACCGCGCAATGTAATCTCGCCGGTCATGGCCACCGATGAATTCACCGGGATCTTGGTCAGGGCCGACACCAACGCCGTGCACATCGCCACGCCGGCACTGGGGCCGTCCTTGGGGGTAGCGCCTTCGGGTACATGGATATGGATATCGTATTTCTGGTAGAAATCCGGCTCGATGCCCAGCAGCGCGGCGCGGCTGCGCACCACGGTCATCGCGGCCTGGATCGACTCCTGCATGACGTCGCCCAGCTGCCCGGTGTGAATCAGCTTGCCTTTTCCGGGCACCAGCGCCGCCTCGACCGTAAGCAGTTCACCGCCCACCTCGGTCCAGGCCAATCCCGTGACCTGCCCAACCTGGTCCTTCTCCTCGGCCTTGCCGAAGCGGAAACGTTTCACGCCCAGGTATTTTTCCAGGTTTTTCGGCGTTATGCTGATCTTCTTCGCCGTGCTCTCAAGCACGATATCCTTGACCACCTTGCGGCAGATCTTGGATATTTCCCGCTCCAGATTGCGGACGCCGGCTTCGCGCGTGTAATAGCGGATGATGTCGCGAATCGCGCCTTCCGAGACGCCCAGCTCGGACTCCTTGATGCCGTTGCTCTTGGTCTGCTTGGCAACCAGGTAGCGCGTGGCGATGTTCACTTTCTCATCTTCGGTATAGCCCGGCAGCCGAATCACTTCCATCCGGTCGAGCAACGGCGCCGGAATATTGAGCGAGTTCGCGGTGGCCACGAACATGACGTCGGACAGGTCGAAATCGACCTCCAGGTAGTGATCGGCGAAGGTGTGGTTCTGCTCGGGATCGAGCACCTCCAACAGCGCCGAGGAGGGGTCGCCGCGGAAATCCATCGACATCTTGTCGATCTCGTCGAGCAGGTAAAGCGGGTTGCGCACACCCACCTTGGCCAGGTTCTGCACGATCTTGCCCGGCATCGAGCCGATGTAGGTGCGACGGTGGCCGCGAATCTCCGCTTCGTCACGCACACCGCCCAGCGACATGCGCACGAACTTGCGGTTGGTGGCGCGGGCAATGGAACGGCCCAGCGAAGTCTTGCCGACGCCCGGCGGTCCGACCAGGCACAGGATCGGGCCCTTGAGCTTCTTCACGCGCTGCTGAACCGCCAGGTATTCGAGAATGCGCTCTTTGACCTTGTCCAGGCCGTAGTGATCCGCTTCCAGCACGGCCTCGGCCTCACTGAGGTCGTGGCGGATCTTGGTGCGCTTTTTCCAGGGAACGCTGGTCAGCCAGTCGATGTAGTTGCGCACCACCGTCGCCTCCGCGGACATGGGCGACATCTGTTTGAGCTTGTTGAGCTCCGAGGTGGCCTTCTCCTTTGCCTCCTTGGGCATACGCGCCTTTTCGATCCGGTTGGCGAGATCCTCGACTTCGTTGGGCGCCTCTTCCAGATCGCCCAGCTCCTTCTGGATCGCCTTCATCTGTTCGTTGAGGTAATACTCGCGCTGGCTCTTCTCCATCTGCTGTTTGACCCGCGAACGAATGCGCTTCTCCACCTGGAGAATATCGATCTCGCCCTCGATCAGCCCCAGCAGGTGCTCAAGCCGGACACGCACGTCGTCGGTTTCGAGAATGCGCTGTTTCTCGTCCAGTTTGAGCGACATGTGCGCGGCAATGGTATCGGCCAGACGGCCCGGGTCGTCGATGCCGGACAACGACGTGAGGATCTCGGGCGGCACCTTCTTGTTGAGTTTCACGTATTGGTCGAACTGGCCCATCAGCGAACGCATAAGCACTTCGACCTCGCGCTCATCGGCCACCACCGGCGCCTCGAGACGCGACACCTGTGCCGAGAAGTAGTCGTCCTTGGTCAGGAAATGGACCACGCGGGCGCGGTCGGCCCCTTCCACCAGGACCTTCACCGTGCCGTCAGGCAGCTTGAGCAGCTGCAGGATGGTCGAGAGTGTTCCGACGCGGTGGATATCATCCGCCTGGGGATCATCAACCTCGGCGCTCTTCTGGGCGACGAGCAGGATCTGCTTGTCGCCGGCCATGGCCGATTCCAGCGCCTGGATGGACTTCTCGCGGCCCACGAACAGCGGAATCACCATATGCGGGTAGACCACCACGTCGCGCAACGGCAGCACGGGCACCACCAGCATCGGGTTGTCGATCACTTCGGAAGTTTTGTCGTCATGCTCCATGGGAGAGCTCCTCGTCTCGGAAATCGGTGGCCGCCCGCAGGCGGCGGGCCCGGAAGCCACAGGCTAGATATATGGCCACGGGTGGCGTTTTCAACCAACGCCGGTTCGGGACTGCTGTATTCGTCTCCGGTTTTGGCGGCGCGGGCCCTAGGACCCGCGCCGGCTTTCCAATAGCAACGAAAACAGAGTGTTAGGTAGGCAAAAAATCAATCCGAGGCAACGCGCTGCTGCTGTTCGCTGCCGTCGTAAATCACGTACGGCTTCGCCTCGCCGTTGATCACGGCGTCGTCGATCACCACCTTGCTGACGTTCTCCATGGACGGCAGATCGTACATGATGTCCAACAGCACGTGCTCCAGAATCGTGCGCAGTCCGCGGGCACCGGTCTTGCGCTCCATCGCCTTACGTGCAATCGCGCGCAGCGCATCCTCACGGAATTCAATCTCGCAGCCCTCCATTTCAAACAGCTTCGAGTATTGCTTCGTCAAGGCGTTCTTGGGTTCGGTGAGGATGGTGATCAACGCATCCTCATCCAGCTCTTCCAAGGTGGCCACAACCGGAAGACGCCCGACAAACTCGGGGATGAGCCCGTAACGGATCAGGTCTTCGGGCTCCACCTCGTAGAGAGTCTCACCGATGTTGCGCGTGTCTTCCTTGCTCTTGACCTCGGCGAAGAAACCGATACCGCCCTTGCTGGAGCGGTCACGAATGATCTTCTCCAGCCCCGCAAACGCCCCGCCGACGATGAACAGAATGTTGCCGGTGTCCACCTGCAGGAACTCCTGCTGCGGGTGTTTGCGGCCGCCCTGCGGCGGAACCGACGCGATGGTCCCTTCGATCAGCTTCAGCAGCGCCTGCTGCACGCCTTCACCGGACACGTCCCGTGTGATCGACGGA
>JARRNJ010000077.1:0-12677 GCA_037385045.1 Gammaproteobacteria bacterium
TGGGCGCGGTACAGCGGCGACGGGCGCCAGAGCCGGTAGATCTCCCGCACCGCCTCCGGGATTTCGATCCAGCGCTCGCCACTGACCTCCTGCATGATCAGCGATTCCGGAAATATCGCGCCCAGCGCGTCCGGCGTCACCGGGTTGCCGTCGGGGCCCAGCGGCGGGGCCGGCGGATTCGGCATATCGGCAATGACGTTGTACCAGTGCGTGGGAATCTCGGACTCGTCGAGCAGAATCTTTGTCTCGGACATCGGGCGACCTTTCAAAACGTGCTGGACCGTGGAAGGGACGAGGCCTCGCGCCGTTGTTTTGCGCTCGGGGCGCCAAGCCGAATGCCATTAAACCATACGGCCGCACGCTTGGACACCCACCGCGAGCCGGCCCCACGGCGGCGCCACGCTATTGCGCGGGGTGCGGAAAGGCGGTAAAAGCTCATTTTTCCCGCATTGGACAGGCGTTCACGCCGCAGTTGCCCGAACATGGATACCGAGCTGCTCAAAACGTTTCTGGAAGTCAACCGCACCCGCCACTTCGGCCACGCAGCCGAGAACCTCTACATCAGCCAATCGGCGGTCAGCGCCCGCGTCCGGCAGCTGGAGGACCTGGTGGGCGTGGCCCTGTTCACCCGCACCCGCAATGACATCCAACTGACTCCTGCCGGCGTCAAACTGGTCCCCCACGCCGAGCGCATGCTCAACAGCTGGAACCAGGCCCGGCAGGAGATCGTGCTGGAAGACGAGTCCCAGGTGCCCCTCGCAATCGCCGGCGTACCCAGTCTCTGGGACATGGGCCTGCAGGAGTGGCTGCACTGGATGTACCGCGACGCCAGCGGCATCGCCCTGCAGGCGGAAGTGCTGAGTCAGGAAATGCTGATGCGACGCCTGATGGACGGCACCCTGGACGTGGCCTGCCTGTTCGAGTCGCCGCAGCTGGCGCAACTGCAGGTGGCGGAGATTTTCCGCGCGCCGCTGGTGATGGTGGCTTCGACGCCGGGGTTGTCGGCGCAGCAGGCCATCACCCGAAACTACGTGCTGGTGGACTGGGGCACCTCGTTCACGGTGGCCCACGCCCGCCATTTCCCGGACATGGCGCCGCCCAGCTTGCGGGTGGGGCTCGGGCGGGTGGCGCGTTCGCTGCTGCTGCAATGCGGCGGCGCCGCCTACCTGGCCCGGCCCATGGTGGAGGAGCTGCTGCGTGACGGCCGCCTGTACCGGGTAGCGGACGCACCCGAGATCGAACGCTGCGCCTACGCCGCCTATCCCGTGCAAAGCGAGAAGATCGCGGTCATCGAGCGGCTGCTGGACTATTTCCGTCAACCGCCGGCCGGCGCGGAGCGTCAAGGCTCGTCGTAGACGTCCCGCAGCACGCCCTGCAGGCGCCTGCTTTCCCAAATCTCTTCCAGCCGCCGGCGTGCCGCACCTTGCCGCTGCGCGAGCTCCGGACCCGGCACGAGATCCGCTTCGTCCTCCGCCGCGTCGATGGGATCACTGTCATCCCAGCGCGGGGGCGCCGGGTTTGTGGGCACACGCTCGGCGCCGCGTCGCCGAGGTTTGCGGGTTCGCGAAGATGCCATGATTGACCGTTACCATATGCCGTGATGAACCGATGCAGCCACCCGGCCCGCCGGTCGAGGACGGTGGGGCGGATCGCCATACCCGGCGGCCGCAAAAACGGCGTACGTATACGGTCAGCGCCGCCGCGCGTACAGCGAAATTTTTTCATGGCGTCAATCGAAAATCGTTATCTACCCCTTTCAGGCGGCAACGCTCTGCCTGTGTGCCGTGGCCGCCGCGTCACCCGTCCCGGGGAACGCCGAACGCCAGACGGTGCGTCACCTTCGGTCGACGCACCCTACCGCCATGCCGTGGGGTGCGTTCGCCGCCGCGGGCGGCAACGCGCCGGCTGTGTGCCGTGGCCGCCGCGTCACCCGTTCCGGGGAACGCCCAACGTCGGGCGGTGCGTCACCTTCGGTCGACGCACCCTACAGGTGGCGCTTTCGCTGGCGCAGGAACGTCTTCAGTGCACGCCCCGTATGGGAAAGCGTACGCGCGCCGGTCACCTGCTCCGGCGCACCCTGGGCCACCACACGGCCGCCATGGTCGCCGCCCTCCGGGCCCATGTCGATGATCCAGTCCGCCTCGGCGATGACATCCAGATTGTGCTCGATCACCACTACCGTATTGCCGCCTTCCACCAGCCGGTGCAGCACGCGAATGAGCTTTTCCACGTCCGCCATGTGCAGGCCGATGGTGGGCTCGTCGAGCAGATAAAGGCTGTGGCGCGCGGCTGCGCCCCGGCGCGTCGCCGGGCGCGCCTTGGCCAGCTCGGTGACCAGCTTGATGCGCTGGGCCTCGCCGCCGCTGAGCGTCGGGCTCGGCTGGCCCAGGGTCAGATAGCCAAGGCCGACGTCCTGCAGCAGGCGCAGGGCGTGATGCACCCGTTCGTGGGCGGCAAAGAATTCGGTTGCCTGGTCGACGTTCATGGCCAGGACGTCGGCAATGCTCTTGTCCTTGTAGCGCACCATCAGGGTCTCGCCGGCGAACCGCGCACCGCCGCACACCTCGCAGGTGACGGTAACGTCCGGCAGGAAGCTCATTTCGATTTTCTTCACGCCCTGGCCTTCGCATGCCTCGCAGCGCCCGCCCTTGACGTTGAAGGAGAAACGCCCCGGCCCGTAGCCGCGCATGCGCGCCTCGCCGGTATCGGCGAACAACCTGCGGATGTAATCCCAAATCCCCACGTACGTGGCGGGGCACGAGCGCGGTGTCTTGCCGATGGGTGTCTGGTCCACCTCCAGTATCCGGTCCACGGCCTCCCATCCGTCGATTACCTCGCAACCCTGCAGCGCCGGCGGCGCCCGGCGCCGGCGCTTTCCGCCGAGGAGGGTCTTCAGGTTTTCATGCACCACTTCGCGCACCAGGGTGCTCTTGCCGCTGCCGCTGACCCCGGTTACGCACACCAGGCGGTGCAGCGGCACGCGTACCCGTACGCGCTTGAGGTTGTGGAGGCTGGCGCCGCGCACGTCGAGCAATGGCGCCGCGGCGCGGCCGCGGACCGCCGTCGGGCGGCGCACCCCCATGGGGTGGCGCAGAGGCCGGGCCAGAAACCGGCCGGTCAACGACTCGCGATTGGCCTCCAATGCCGCCACATTGCCGGCAGCGACCACCCGGCCGCCGTTGACGCCGGCCTCCGGCCCCAGGTCGATGACGTGCTCGGCCCGGCGGATGGTGTCTTCGTCGTGCTCGACCACCACCACAGTGTTGCCCTTGCGGCCCAGCTTGGCGAGGGTTTTGAGCAGCATGCCGTTGTCGCGGGGATGCAGGCCGATGGTTGGCTCGTCGAGGATGTAGCAGACGCCGCGCAGATTGGAGCCCAGCTGCGAGGCCAGGCGGATGCGCTGCGCCTCACCGCCGCTCAGGGTCGGCGCCGCCCGATCCAGGGCCAAGTAGGACAGACCCACCTCCTGGAGAAACTGCAGGCGCCCGCGCAGCTCCGGCAGAATGTCGCGGGCAATTTCCGCGTCGCGGCCCCGCAGCTTCATGTTGGCCAGGGCGCGCTCGGCCCTGGCTACCGGCAGCGCGGTCAGCTCGGCGATGGAGCGCCCTTGAAACCGCACCGCCAGCGCCTCGGGCCGCAGCCGCTGGCCGTGGCAGGCGGGACAGGTCTGCTCGGCGCCTTCGAACCAGTCGTTCCACCAGATTTCCTCGCCGGTCTGCTCCTCGTCGAAGCCCGGCAGGGCCAGTCCGGTGCCGTAACAGGCGGGACACCAGCCATGGCGCGAGTTGTAGGAAAACAGCCGCGGATCCAGGGCTTCGAAGCTGCGCCCGCAGCCGGGGCAGGCGCGCAGACTGGAGTAGGTGTCGGCGTTGCCGCCACTGCGGCCCGCCGCCGCCACTTTCACCACTCCCTTGCCCAGATCCAGCGCCTGCTGCAACAGCCGGCGTGTCTCGGATTCGGCCGCCGGCGTGAGCCGCAACTCCCCCACCGGCAGCTCGATGTCGTGTTCCTTGAACCGGTCCAGGCGCGGCCAGGGCTGCACCGGCGTCAGTTCGCCGTCCACGCGCAGGTGACTGAACCCCTTGGCGGCCGCCCACTTGGCCAGGTCCGTATAGTAACCCTTGCGCGCCGCCACCAGTGGCGCCAGCAGCTGCACCCGGCGACCGCGGTAGGCGCGCATCATGGCGGCCAGGATCGCCTCCGGGCTCTGCTCCCGGATCGGGATATCGCAATCGGGGCAGTACTGGGTACCCAGCTTGACGAACAGCAGCCGCAGGAAATGATGCAGCTCGGTCATGGTGGCCACCGTGCTCTTGCGCCCGCCGCGGCTGGTGCGCTGCTCGATGGCCACCGTCGGCGGGATGCCGAAGATGGCGTCGACGTCGGGACGGGCCGCCGGCTGCACGAACTGCCGCGCATAGGCGTTGAGCGACTCCAGGTAACGGCGCTGGCCCTCGGCGAACAGGATGTCGAAGGCCACGGTGCTCTTGCCCGAACCGGACACGCCGGTGATGACCGTGAAGCGGTCGCGGGGAATGTCGATGTCCACGCCCTTGAGGTTGTGCTCACGGGCATTGTGGATGCGGATCATGCCGGCCAGCGCCGGCGCGACGCCGACCGCCCCGGTTGCCGGCGGCGGTGCAACACGCATGGCCGCCAGATTGACAGCCTGCAGGTACTCGCTCAAGGCAGCGCCCGTGTGACTGCCCGGCTGGGCCATCACCTCCGCCGGCGTGCCGGCGCAGAGCACCTCGCCGCCCGCCTCGCCGCCCTCGGGACCCAGATCGACGATCCAGTCGGCCGCCGCGATCACGTCCAGATTGTGCTCGATAACGATCAGGGAATGACCATCGGCCAACAGCCGCTGGAAGGCCTGCAGCAGCTTGGCGATGTCGTCGAAATGCAGTCCCGTGGTGGGCTCATCGAATAAGAACAGGGTGCGGGCCGCCGGTGCGCCCGCTTTCGCCCCGCGGGCCCTGGCCAGGTGGCCGGCCAGCTTCAGCCGCTGCGCCTCGCCGCCGCTCAAAGTCGGCACCGGCTGACCCAGCCTCAGATAACCCAGGCCCACCGCCTGCAACGGCTCCAGGCCACGCTCCACGTCGGCGGCGCCGGCGAAATACGCGACGGCTTCGTCCACGGTCAGGTCCAGCACCTCGGCAATCGAGCGGGCGCGCACGCCCGGCGCCGCCTGCGGCGGCAACAGTTTCACCTCCAGCACCTCGGGTCGGTAGCGGCTGCCGTTGCAGTCCGGACAGCGGATGTAGACGTCGCTGAGAAACTGCATTTCCACATGTTCGTAGCCGTTGCCGCCGCAGGCGGGGCAGCGCCCGGTGCCGGAGTTGAAGCTGAAGGTGCCGGCGGTGTAGTTGCGCTCGCGGGCCAGCGGCTCGGCGGCGAAGGCCTTGCGGATGCCGTCCCAGGCGCCCACGTAGCTGGCCGGATTGGAACGGGTGGTCTTGCCGATGGGTGACTGATCCACCATCACCACGTCGCCGACGTGCTGATGGCCGCGCACCGCCCGGTGCGTACCCGGGGGCTCCACGGGCTTGCCCTTGAGTTTGCGCAGGGCGTTGTAGAGGACGTCCTGCACCAGGGTCGATTTGCCCGAGCCGCTGACCCCGGTGACGCATACCAGCCGGTTGAGGGGAATGCGCACGTCGATGCGCTTGAGATTGTTCTCGGCGGCGCCGACGATCTCCAGTGCCGGACCGGACGCGTCGGGCGCGGCGCAACTCGATGTCGGCAGCCGCTTGCGTCCGGTGAGGTACCGGGCGGTGAGCGAGCGCCGCGAACGCAACAGGGCTTCGGTGGTGCCGAAGAATACCGCTCTGCCGCCCCGCTCGCCGGGCCCCGGCCCCAGGTCCAGCACCCGGTCGGCGGCCAGAATCACCTGAGGATCGTGTTCCACCACCAGCAGCGAATTGCCGGCATCGCGCAAACGCTGCAGGATGGCGATGACCCGCTGCATGTCGCGCGGATGCAGCCCGATGCTGGGCTCGTCGAGCACGAACAGGGTATTGACCAGGGAAGTACCCAGGGCGGTGGTCAGATTGATGCGCTGCACTTCGCCGCCGCTGAGCGTGCGTGACTGGCGGTCCAGGGTGAGGTAACCCAGCCCCACGTCCACAAGGTAACGCAGGCGGGTGCGGATCTCACCCAGCAGCAGGTCGGTGGCCTCATCCAGGGGCGCCGGCAGGTGCAGGCGCTCGAACAGGCGCCGGCAGCGCTCGATGGGCAGCAGCATCACGTCGTGCACCGCCAACCCCGGGAGGCCATCCACCGTCTTTTCCGGCAACTGCATCCCCACCGGGTGGAAGCGGCCCCGCGCGCCCAATGCCTGCACCGCGTCGTCGGCGCTGCCCAGCCGCCAAAGCAGGGCATCCAGCTTGAGCCGGGCACCGCCGCAGGCCGGACATGGCGTGTAACTGCGGTATTTGGACAACAGCACCCGGATGTGCATCCGGTAGCTCTTGGTCTCGAGCCAGTCGAAAAAGCGCTGCACGCCGTACCACTTGCCGTCCTCCCACGAGCCCTCGCCCTGCAGCACCCAACGCTTGTGCGCCGCGCTCAGCCGCCGCCACGGCACGTCAACGGGCACGCGGCGCATCTTGGCAAAGCGCATCAAATCGCCCTGGCACTCCAGGTAGCTTTCGGTCTGCCAGGGTTTCACCGCGCCCCCGGCCAGGGTCTTGCCGGGGTCGGGCACCACCAGGTCGTAGTCGATGCCCATGACCCGGCCGAAACCGCGGCAGGTCTCGCAGGCACCGATGGGCGAGTTGAAGGAAAACAGGTTCGGCACCGGATCACGGTAATGCAGATCGCAGGCCGCGCAATGCAGGTCCGAGGAAAACCGCCACGGCGGGCCGGGTGAGCCGTCGGCGTCCAGCGGGTACACGTCCACCCGTCCGCGCCCGTGCTTCAACGCCGCTTCCAGGGCCTCGACGATGCGTCCGCGCCGCTCCGGCTCGAGGCGCACCCGGTCCTGCACCACCTCCAGCGTTTTGCCGCGCCGGCGCAGAATGCGGGTGTAACCCTGCTTTTCCAGCAAGCCCTTGACCTCGCGCTCGCTGAAGTTATGGGGAATCTGCAGCGGAAAGGTGATCGCGGCCCGCGGCGCTCCGGGGCCCGCCTGCTCCAGCAATTGCGGCAGGATGCTCTCGGGGGTGTCGCGCGCCACCGGCCGCCCGCAGCCGCGGCAGTACAGGCGCGCCGCCCGCGCAAACAGCAGCTTGATGTGGTCGTTGAGCTCGGTCATGGTGCCGACGGTGGAACGGGAGGTACGCACCGGGTTGGTCTGGTCGATGGCGATGCTGGGCGGAATGCCGTCGATGCGCTCGGCGCTGGGCTTGTCCATGCGGTCGAGGAACTGGCGCGCATAAGGAGAAAACGTCTCCACGTAGCGGCGCTGACCCTCCGCGTACACGGTGTCGAAGGCCAGGGACGACTTGCCCGATCCGCTGACGCCGGTCACGACGATGAGTTCGTTGAGGGGCAGTTTCAGGTTCAGGCCGCGGAGATTGTTCTGCCGCGCACCTTTGATGTGGATGTAGTCTTTGGCCATGCCGTCGCAACAATACGCACAGAATTTGAGGGGGAGAAGCCGGCGCGGGAACCGCTGCGCACACCGGAACCGGCATGGTACAGCACGGCCCGTTTCCAGGGCAGCCCGGCCTCCCCCGACACACCGCGGCTATACTTGGTACGGACCATCCGTCACCGGCCGGCAGCGTCCGGCCCCAACTGCGAGAAGCGAATGCAGCGCGATTCCGGCAGCCCCTCATCCGGTTACTCCAAGATACCCCACCCGGCCCATCCGCATCAGCGGCGCGAACCGCTGCCGTGGCACCGGCCCAAGCCCGCCGAGGAAGACCCCGACGCACCGCGCCGGGTACAAACCATCGTCGACAGCCCCAGCTACCGCCAGGCCGATCAGGACATCGACTTTCTCAACCGGGACGAAACCCGCGGCGTGCGCCTGCAGATCGACTACGTCAAGCCGGAACTGCTGCTCGAGCAACATGGCATCAACCACACCATCGTGGTGTTCGGCAGCACCCGCATTCCCGAACCGTCCGCGGCGCAACAGCGCCTGGCAATCCTGCGTCAGGCGCTGAGCGAAACGCCCGACGACGAATCCCTGCAGCGGCGCGTCGCGGTCGCTGAACGGCTGGCCGCGAAAAGCCATTACTACGAAGTGGCCCGGGAGTTCGGCCGCCGCGTGGGGGAATGCGGTGGCGGGCCGCAGGATTCGCGCATCGTCGTCATCACCGGCGGCGGGCCGGGGATGATGGAAGCGGCCAACCGCGGCGCGTTCGACGTCGGCGCCAAGTCGGTGGGCCTGAACATCAACCTGCCCCATGAGCAATACCCCAACCCCTACATCACCCCCGAGCTGTGCTTCCGCTTCCACTATTTCGCCCTGCGCAAGCTCCACTTTCTGCTGCGCGCCAAGGCGCTGGTGGCGTTTCCCGGCGGCTTCGGCACCTTCGACGAACTGTTCGAAACGTTGACCCTGATTCAGACGCGCAAGATCAAACCGGTCCCGGTTGTGCTGGTGGGCGAGGAGTACTGGCGCCGCGCGGTCGACGTGGACTTCCTGATCGGGGAGGGGGTGATCGATGCCGAGGACGGCGAACTGTTCTGGTTCGCCGAAACGGCGCAAGAGATCTGGGACGGCATCCTGCACTGGCACGAGGTCAACGGCGAGCCGCTGCTGGACAGAGGCTGACCGCCGGACGCAACGGTCGCCGCGCCGACGCCTGCAACCAAAACCAAAACAAGGAGTCTGCAGTGAAACTTTCCTTCCATGGCGCCGACCGCGGCGTAACCGGTTCCTGCCACATGGTCGAATGCGCCGGCAAGCGCCTGCTCATCGACTGCGGACTCTACCAGGGCGGGCGTGAGCTCGACGAGGAGAACGCCGAGCCGTTCGGATTCGATCCGAAAACCGTTGACTACGTGCTGCTCACCCACGCCCACCTGGATCACTGCGGGCGGCTGCCGCTGCTGGCGAAGCGGGGATTCAGCGGCGAGATCATCACCACCGCCGCATCGCGGGAACTGGCGCGCCTGGTGATGCTGGACGCCGCCCACCTGCAGGAGGAGGAAGTCCGCTATCGCAACCGCAAGGCCGCCCGCCACGGCAACCATAAAGGCGCCCGCAAGCCACTCTATAACGTGCTCGATGCGCTCAACAGCCTCGACTATTTCGGCCGTACGGCTTCCTACGCCAAGCCCCTGGATCTGGCCACGGGAATCCGCGCCACGTTCCTGGACGCCGGACACATTCTCGGCTCAGCCAGCGTCCTGCTCGAACTGGAGGAAGGCGGGCAACGGCGCAGCGTTCTGTTCTCCGGGGATCTCGGCAATGCCGGACGCGCGCTGTTGCGCGACCCGGTCACCCCGCCGCGCGCCGAGGTCGTGGTCATGGAAACCACCTACGGCGACCGTCTGCACAAGGAACTGGAGCCGACCGTCGACGAGCTGTACGAGGCGATCAACGCCACCTTCAAACGCGGCGGCAACGTGATCATTCCGACGTTCGCGCTCGAGCGCGCCCAGGAGATTCTTTATTACCTGCGCCGCGGCGTCGAATCCGGAAACCTGGCGGGTTCCACCCAGGTGTTCCTCGACTCGCCCATGGCGATCTCGGCTACGGAAATCTTCGAGCGTCATCCGGAATGCTATGAGGCGGCGACCGCCGAGCTGTTCCGCGAGGGCCGCGATCCGTTTCACCTGCCCGGACTGCATTTCACCCGTGAGACCGCCGAATCCATGGCATTGAACCGCATCGGCGGCGGCGCCGTGATCATGGCCGGATCGGGCATGTGCACCGGCGGCCGGGTCCGCCACCACCTGAAGCACAATCTCTGGCGCAACGACTGCAGCGTCATCTTCGTCGGCTATGCCGCCGCCGGTACGCTCGCGCGTCGCATCATCGACGGCGCCCAGTCGGTGCACATCTTCGGCGAGGAAATCCCGGTGCGCGCCGCTATCCATACGGTCAACGGCTTTTCCGCCCATGCCGACCGCGACGAACTGCTGGCGTGGCACGGACGCATCGACGGCATCGAGCGCACCTTCCTGGTCCACGGCGAAGAGGAGACCATGGCGCATTTTGCCGCTCGTTTGAGCGGGCCCGTGGAGCAGCCCACGCTGCATCAGCAATTCACTCTTTAGTTGTGTGGAAATAGCGGCAAACGCGTGCGGCCATCCAGCGTGCAGGGGCCGGCGCAGCCCCCTCACACTGGGGCTTACCGCGCGATCGAACAATCCAAAAAACAGCCGCCACCGTCGATCGACGTTTCACGATCCGAAATCGTCGTCAACAATCGGGTTGAATGAAGTGCATTTCCGACTCTTCCTTCCAACCAACACTTGACCTGCCTTAAGAAAACATTAAGAATTCCGCGGTCAAAATCCCGTAGAATGAGTGCCGCCAATGCGTAGAACGTACGACGTACGGCAGTCATTCATCACGCCCTGTTCAGAAAGTTGGACCGTCACAAAATGCGCCAACAACGCGCGGGCCAAGACTACTGATACCGCATCGGAATCCGAGCCAGGCTCCGAGTTCAATCGTTCAGACCATGGATAGCGGTCGCCTGTGCGGTGTCTCCGTTCCGGGGATACGGGGGTTGTGAAGACAGGACAAGTGCTGAGTTGCTCCGACCCGCGGCCATCGCGGCGAGGATGCATTTGTACGCCATGATCCCTTGTTGCAAGGGTGAGGAGGAGAAATCCAATGAGTGATGACAAAAAAGAGAAGCACGGCATCGATCGCCGCGATTTCCTGAAAGCAAGCGCCGGCACCGCCGGCGGCCTGCTTCTGGGCGGCGGTCTGGGTGTGAGCCGGCTGGCTCGCGCTGCGGATTACCCGGCGATCGGCAATTTCCCTGCCGGCGTCGCCGGCAGCTCGGTATTCGTCGGCATCGCGGTGCCGCGTACCGGCCCCTACTCCGCCCAAGGGGAAGACGAAATCAAGGGCTACCAGCTGGCGATCGACCACCTCAACAAGGGCACTTCGCTGGCCAACGCCGACAACCAGACCAAGCCCAACGTGGCGGTCCAGGCGATCTCGAAGTTCCTGAGCGACAACAAGGCGATGATGATCACCGGCAGCGTCAGCTCGGCCGTGGCCATCGCTTCGGGCAAGCTGTGCGATCGCGAAAAGACCATCTACCTGCCGGCAATCACCGGCTCCAACGCGACCACCGGCAAGGACTGTCAACGTTACAGCTTCCGCGCCTGCCATTTCGCCTACACGGCTTCCAAGGCGCTGGCGCCGGTAATCAAGAAGGCCATCGGAGCCAACAAAAAAGTCGCTTACCTGACGCCCGACTACACCTACGGCCATTCGGTCTACAACTCCATGAAGGAGTTCACCGAGGCCCAGGGCTGGACCACGGCGAACAACCAGCTGCCGCCGCTGGGCACTTCGGACTTCAGCACCTATCTGCTGAACATCGGCAACAGCGGCGCCGACGTTCTGGTCAACATCTGCTTCGGCCGTGACGCGGTCATCTCCACCAAACAGGCCCAGCAGTTCGGCCTGCTGGACCGCATGACCCTGGTGATGCCTTACATGGCGCCGTTCTTCGCCCAGGAGGTGGGCGCGGACCTGCTCCAGGGCGTGTACGGCACCACCGAGTTCTGGTGGACCCAGGCCGAGAAGAACGACATGGCCAAGATGTTCGTGGACGACTTCGACAAGCGCTACGGCCGCAAACCCGGCTGGTCAGCCCATATCGCCTTCCTGCAGACCATGCTGTGGGCCCGGGCCATCGGCGCCGCCGATACGTTCCATCCGCCGACAGTGGTCAAGGAGTACGAGAAGGGCAACACCATCGATACCGGCATCGGTGAAGTCCATTGGCGCGCCCATGACCACCAGCTGGTACGCCCGGTGTTCATCATCCGCGGCAAGAAGCCTTCCGACATGCGCAACAAGGAAGACTTCTACGACATCGTCGAAGCCGTTCCGGGCAAGGACGTGATGCCGCCGCCGGATCACTTCGGCTGCAAACTGGGTTCTTACACCTAAGCCGAGGGAGCGAAAGCATGAGCATGCCCAGTTTGCCGCTGTTTATTTCGCAGCTGTTCAACGGCCTGGCCACCGGTCTGCTGTTGTCGCTGATCAGCGCCGGATTGACCATCATTTACGGCACGCTGGGCGTGCTCAACCTCGCCCATGGCGCCCTGTTCATGGTGGGCGCCTACGCGGGGTTCGCCGCCCTGCAGTGGACGGGTTCGTTCGTACTCGCCATGTTCGGCGGCATGATCGGCGCACTGGTCGTCGGTCTGGTAATGGAGCGCGTCATTGTCCGCTACTATTACCGCCGTCCGCCGGAAGACCAGATCCTGGTGACTTTCGGCATCGGCATTGTCATTACAGAAGCGGTGCGGCTGGCTTTCGGCGGCATCGCCCAGCGCCTGCCGCTGCCCGACTGGGGCCACGGCGTGGTGCGCTTCGGCTTCTTTTTCTATCCGACCTACCGCATCCAGATCATGGTCATCGTCGCCGTGGTGCTGGCGCTGTTGTACATCGTTCTATACCGGACCCGCATCGGCATGATCGTACGCGCCGGCATCGAAGACAGCCTCATGGTCAACATGCTGGGCATCAACGTCTACCGCGTGTTCCTGCTGGTGTTCGGCATCGGCGCCATGACCGCCGG
>JARRNJ010000078.1:0-20239 GCA_037385045.1 Gammaproteobacteria bacterium
GGCCGGGCTGCTGCCGGAAATCGGCGCCAGCGCGGGCTATTCGCGTAACCGCTACGACAACGCCAACGCGCCCAACAGCTCGGGAACCGTGCGCTCCTGGACCCTGGACCTGCAACAGATGATCTACCGGCGCGACCGCTTCGTGCAGCTCAAGCAGGCGGACGCCAGCATCGGTCAGGCGGACGCCCAGTACGCCTCGGCGCGCCAGAACCTGATCGTGCGCGTGGCCCAGGGCTACTTCGGCGTGTTGTCGGCGGCCGACAACGTGACCTTCGCCCAGTCTGAGAAGGCCGCCATCGGCCGCCAGCTGGAGCAGGCCAGGAAGCGCTTCGAGGTGGGTATGATCGCCATCACCGACGTGCACGAGGCCAAGGCCGCCTACGACTCTGCGGCCGCCAAGGAGATAGCCGCCCGCAACGCCCTGGCGAACGCCAAGGAGTCCCTGCGCGAGATCACCGGCGCGTACTACGACAACCTGGCCCAGCTCGGCCAGCAGATGCCGCTGGTGTCGCCGCAGCCGAAGAAGATGGAGGCCTGGACCAAGACCGCCGAAGACCAGAACCTGCAGCTCAAGGCCAGCGAATACGCCACCCAGGTGGCCAAGGAAGGGGTCGACCTGCAGCGCTCGGGGCATTACCCGACCCTGGACCTGACCGCCAGCTACGGCTACTACAAGGGCTCGTTCTCGGGCTTCGCCCAGGCCGACCGCTACAACGGCTCTATCGGTCTGCAGCTCAATGTGCCGATCTACCAGGGCGGCGGCGTCAACTCGCGCATCCGCCAGGCCATGCAGCAGTACTACCAGGCGCGGGACAACCAAGAGGTGCAGCGGCGCGCAACCCTGCGCGAGACCCGCGACGCCTACCGCGGCGTGCTCACCGGCATCAGCCAGGTGCAGGCACTGCACCAGGCGGTGATCTCCAACGAGAGCGCGCTGGAGGCCACCCAGGCCGGCTTCGAGGTGGGCACCCGCACCATCGTCGACGTGCTGCTGGCCGAGAGCAATCTGTACGGTGCCAAGCGCGACTACGCCCAGTCCCGCTACGACTACATCCTCAACAGCCTGAAGCTGAAGCAGGCCGCCGGCACGCTGTCGGTGGACGACATCAAGCAGATCAACGGCTGGCTGCAGTAGGGCGAGTAGCTGGTGGGTAGAATGCGTCAGGCGCGGCAGCGCGGACGCATCGCAATCCCGTGTTGCGTCCGCCCCTGCGGGCCTTGACGCAACCTACGGCCGGCTGCGCCCCGGCGCACATTTCTTCATCGCCAAACTTCGGAGAAGCACCATGACCAATCCGTTTCCCGAACCGGCTCCCGATTTCAGCGATCCCCTGGGTATGCTGCGCGCCTGCCACCAGCGCATGCTGAGCAACTGCGATCTGCTGGAGAAACTGGCCGCCCACATGGAAAAGAGCGGCGCCGACGACGACGCGCGTGCCGCCGCCCAGCGCGTGCACCGGTATTTTTCCACTGCCGCCCAGTTCCATCACCAGGACGAGGAAGAGGATGTGTTTCCGCGCCTGGTGCGCACCTCGCTGAAACTCGCCACGGTGATCAACGACCTCAAGCAGGACCACGAGAAGATCCAGGCGGCCTGGCAGGATCTGGAGCCGATGCTGCGCCAGATCCACCACATCGGCGACATGGAGATGTTCCGGCAGGTGGCCGGGAACTTCGCCAACCTCTACCGCCAGCACATCAAGGTGGAGGAACGGGAGTTCCTGGACGTGGCCCAGCACCTGCTCAGCAGCGAACAGCTGGCCGCCATCGGCGAATCCATGCAGGAGCGACGCCAGCAGGCGGATCAGGAAACCTGAACGGGGTCAGTGGTTCGATTTGAGTGGGTCTGGAAACGCAGAGGACGCAGAGACGCAGAGAACGCGGAGAGGATGAATTTGTTATTAGGGCATAGCCCTCGATTGACTAAGGCGCTACCCATTACGGTGCCTCGCCCGCTCATCGGATCACCGATATCGTGTATGGACGGGTGCGTCGTCGCCGGTATCAGAGATAGCCATCATTTATCATCGCTCGGCGTTCTCTGCGTCTCTGCGCGCTCTGCGTTATCAACCCACGCATGAAGCAACCCCCTGCGTCGGCTACCGCATCCACACCGAGATGATGTTCAGCAGCCGCTCCAGGGCGCCGCGGTTGGCGTCGACGAAGGCGCGGGCGCGCTCGCCGACGTTGTGGCGCAGGTTGGCGTCGCGCAGCAGCGCCTCCAGGCAGCCGGCCAGCTCGTCGCTGTCGTGCACTTTGCGCACGCCGCCGACCTCTTCCAGCATGCGGGTGATTTCCTCGAAGTTGAAGGTATGGGGCCCGATCACGACCGCGACGCCCAGCGCCGCCGGCTCCAGCAGGTTGTGGCCGCCCACCGGCACCATGCTGCCGCCGACGAAGGCCACGTCGGCGGCGCCGTACAGCAACGTGAGCTCGCCCAGGGTGTCGCCGAGATAAACGTCGGTGTCCGCCTCCACCTGTTCCTGGGCGGCGCGGGATGCCACCTTGAAGCCGCGCCGCCGGCACAGGGCGCCGGCGCCGGCGAAGCGCTCGGGGTGGCGCGGCACCAGCACCAGCAGGCAGTCGGGCACCGACTTGCGCACCTGGGCAAAGGCATCGAGGACCTGCCCCTCCTCGCCTTCGTGGGTGCTGCCGGCGACCCAGACCGGCCGCGCATTGCCAAGCTGCAGGCGCAGCACTTCGGCCTGCTCGCGCAGGCTGGCGGGCAGCTTCAGGTCGAACTTGATGCTGCCCGTGATCCGCAGCCGGGCCCGGTCGGCGCCCAGGTCGAGAAACCGGTCCGCATCGGCCTGGCCCTGGGCGGCAATCACCGTCACCTGGGCCAGGGTGTCGCGGATCAGGCTGCGCACCCGGGCATAGCCCCGTGCCGAGCGCGCCGACAGGCGGGCGTTGGCCACCACCACCGGAATGCGCCGGGCGCTGCAGCCGTGAAACAGGTTGGGCCACAGCTCGGTTTCCATGATCACGGCGATGCGCGGGCGGTAGCGGTTCAGGAACCGGCGCACAGCGCCGGGCAGGTCGTAGGGTACGTAGACATGGGCGACGCGGTCGCCGAACAGCTCCCGCACCCGCTGCGAGCCCGTGGGCGTGGTGGTGGTCACCACCACCGGATGGGACGGCTGGCGCGCCAGCAGCGCCTCCACCAGCGGCACCGCCGCCTGCACCTCGCCCACCGACACCGCGTGCACCCACAGGAACGGTTCCGGCTCCCGGGCGCGGTACAAGGCGAAGCGCTCGCCCCAGCGCCGCCGGTAGTCGGGGGCGCGCCGGCTGCGCCACAGCAGCCGCACCAGCACCGCCGGCACCAGCAGATACAACGCCAGGGTATAGATGAACCTCATCCGCGCGCCCCGGCGGCCAGTTCGCGCAGCACCCGCTCGGTGACGGCCACGTTGTCGCGCAGGTGGCCGGGATTGATGGTGCCCACGGTCACGGCGCTGACGCCGGGCCGGCTGAATACGTAGCGCAGCGACGCTTCGACCCCGGCGCCGCCGGCGGTGCGGTCGGCGTGGCCGCTCTCCAACGCCTTCTTCACCAGCACCCCCTTGCCCAGCCGGTGCGCGGCTTCGATCACCGGCAGGTCGCTGGCATCTGACAAATTGCAGGTGGCCATCACCACGTCGGTGTGTTCGACGATCCACAGGCCGCCGTCGACGGTCTTGGTGGACATGCCGTAGGCGCGCACCAGCCCTTCGCGCTTGAGCGCGGCCAGGGTCGCCAACACCTCTTCCTGCTCGATGATGTGCAGGTCGTCGCCATCGGAGTGCACCAGCACCACGTCCAGACAGTCGCGGTGCAGGCGGCGCAGGCTGCGTTCGACACTGGCGCGGGTAGCCGCGGCACTGTAATCGAACGACGAACGGCCCTGCTCGAACGCCTCGCCGACCTTGGTGACGATGACCCAGTTCCGATCCGCGGGCAGCAGCCGGCCCAGGCGCTCCTCGCTGTTGCCGTAGGCGGGCGCGGTATCGATGAGGTTGATGCCCAGGTCGGCGGCCAGGGCCAGCAGCTCGCGCACGGCCCGGTCATCGGGAATGTTGAATCCGTGCGGGTACTTCACTTGTTGGTTGCGGCCGAGCTTCACCGTACCCAGGCCCAGGGGACTGACGGCGATGCCGGTGGATCCCAGTGGTCTCAGCTCCATTGCAGCTCCTCGTCCCACGGCAGCGGCGCCATCGGCGGCCGGGGCCAGGACGGCAGCGCGCCTTCGCCGTGGGGCTCGAGATCTTCATCGGTCAGCAGCGCCAGCACCTCGTCTGCCAGGGCCGGCGCCAGGGCCAGTTTGGTGGGCCAGACGGTGATCACCCGGCGCTGCTCGTCCACGAACACCCCTTCCGGACGGCGCCCGCCCGGCTGTACCGGCTCCGCCCGGTCGATGCGCAACGTTGCCCACTGGCAGCCGCCGAAGTCGACCCAAGGCAGCAGCTCAGTCAGCTCGGCCCGGGCCGCGGCAAGCTGCTGTTCGCGGTTGCGCGCCACACCCTGCTCGGCCAGCTCACCGCCCAGGTACCACACCAGGCGCCCGTCGGCGTCGTGATGGCTGGTCACCGTGAGGCGCGGGTTGGTGCTGGCCCCCAGACAGTGGGCGAACAGTTCGCCCGGCAGGGTGCCGCGCACCAGGGCCATGTGCAGAGGCCGGCGCTGCATGGCCGGAGTAGCGTGGCCGATGGACTGCAGCAGAGCGGCGTTGCCGGCGCCGGCGGCGAACAGCACCCGGCGGGCGGAGACGCGCAGCCGATTCTCGCCCGCCGACAAGGCGGCGCCGAGAATAGCGTCGCGGTGGGGCTGTGCCAGCGCTGAAACCAGCGATGCGGTATCCAGCACCGGCTCGTCCAGGCGGTAGACGCGGCCCCGGAACGCCGGGTCGCAGAATACCGGCGGCAGGGCGTCACCCTCCACCGCCTCCACCCGGCTGCGCATGGCATGGCTGGCGAAGAAACCGGCCAGCCGCGACGCCACACCGCCAGTGGACCACAAGTACTGATGCGATGACAGCAGCCGCACGCCGGCGAGGTCCAGCTCGCCGCGCCCTTCGAGACATGCGCGCCAGCGCCCGGGCATGGCGGCCACGGCGTGGGCCGATTGGCTGAGGCTGCCGCCGAAGGTGTATTTGGTGCCGCCGTGAATGATGCCCTGGGAGTACCGGGTCTGGCCGGCACCCAGGGCCTCGCTCTCGATCAGCAGCGCGCGGTAGCCCTGCCCCCGCAGGCGGTCCAGCAGCCAAAGTCCGGCGATGCCGCCGCCGAAGATCAGGACGTCGGTGTGGACGATGGTTTGGGGTTCTTTCGACATCAGGGGCGGAACGGAATGGTGGTGCATTCGGAACGGAAGAGAAAAGAGCAAAAATGAAAGAGCAAAGGACCCATGTTCAAATCAGATCGAATCGTGCACCGCCGGCGCACACTTTCCCTTTACCCTTTGCCCTTTCCTATTTCCCCTCATATTGAGACTACTCCCCTTCACTTTGGCGGATCGCTTCAATCAGCCGCGTCGTCGATATATCCGCGACATAATCCATCACCATCACCTTGCCGCCCGCATCGCGTACGCACTTGCCGCCGGGGATCCTGTCGGGATCGTTGTCGCCGCCCTTGACCAGGATGTCCGGAGCCACGCGGCAGATGAGCCGCTCCGGGGTGTCCTCGGAAAACGGCACCACCCAGTCGACACAGGCGAGGGCCGCGAGCACCGTCATGCGCCGTTCGTGGGCGTTGACCGGACGGCCTTCGCCCTTGAGGCGGCGCACCGAATCGTCGTCGTTGACCGCCACGATCAGCCGGTCGCCGAGGCGCCGTGCCTGCTCCAGGTAGGTGACGTGGCCGGCGTGGAGGATGTCGAAACAGCCGTTGGTCATGACGATGGTCTCGCCATGGGCGCGGGCCACGTCCACCGCCTCCAGCAGCTGCGATTCGGTCAGCACGCCGTTGCCGGACTCCTGCTCCACCTGCAGCGCCCGGTACAGCTCCGGCACGGTGACGGCGGCGGTGCCCAGCTTGCCGACCACGATGCCCGCGGCCAGGTTGGCGAGCGCGGTGGAGCCGGCCAGGTCCATGCCGGCGGCCAGGGCCGCGGCCAGCACCGAGATCACGGTATCGCCGGCGCCGGTGACATCGAACACTTCGCGCGCCCGGGTGGGCATGTGCAGCACTGGTTGGCCCGCCTGCAGCAGCGTCACACCGTGCTCGCTGCGGGTGATGAGCAGCGCCTGCAGATCCAGCTCCTGCATCAGCGCCCCGCCCTTCTCGACGATGTCGTCCTCGTTGGCGCAGGGGCCGACCACCGCCTCGAACTCGCGCAGGTTGGGGGTAAGGACGGTGGCGCCGCGGTAGAGGCCGAACTCGGCGCCCTTGGGATCCACCAGCACCGGCTTGCCCGCCGCCCGCGCGCTGCCGATCAGGTCCTGCACCAGTGGGCGCAGTGTGCCTTTGCTGTAGTCGGACAGCACCACCACGTCGGCGTCGGCCAGCGCCCGCTGCGCCCGGTGCAGCAGTGCCGCAGCGTCGTAGCCGCCGAAGCCGTCCTCGAAGTCGAGCCGGATCAGCTGCTGGTGGCGGCTGATCACCCGCAGCTTGGTCACCGTCGGGCAATGGCCGAGGCGGTGGAACCCGCATTCGATCCCGGCCGCCTGCAGGCGCTGCTCCAGCACCCGCGCCGGCTCGTCGTCGCCGGTCACCCCCATCACCGCCGCCGCGGCGCCCAGGGAGGCGATGTTGAGGCCGACGTTGCCGGCGCCGCCGGGGCGTTCCTCGACCTCCCCCACGTGCACCACCGGCACCGGCGCCTCGGGGGAAATGCGCGAGGTGTTGCCGTGCCAGTAGCGGTCCAACATGACGTCGCCGACCACCAGGACACGGGCGGTATCGAATGCCGGAATCTCGAGTCTCATAACCGTTGGATTGCAGGGGCCAAAGTTCGGGGAATCATATCACAGGGTGGCCGTACCGGCTTGGCGCGGCAACCGCGCTCTGAAGCGACACGCCGCCGGCAGCCTACGTAGGGTGCGTCGACCGAAGGTGACGCACCGATGGCGAGTTCGGACCCGCGCGACCCGTCACGCCGGTGCCGGAAGGACGCGGCGGTGCGTTGCCGCCTGCGGCAGCGAACGCACCCTACGTGCTGAGGCTCCAGCCATTGCCGCCGGTCGCGGCCAACGTCCACTCCTACCAGGGCCGGGTGGCGAGTTGCGCGTTGCGAGGGACGACAGTGTCGTAGGGTGCGTCGACCGAAGGTGACGCACCGATGGCGAGTTCGGACCCGCACGACGGGTCACGCCGGTGCCGGAAGGACACGGCGGCGCGTTGCCGCCTGCGGCAGCGAACGCACCCTACGTGCTGCGTCGCCCCGTGCGCCGCGATATACTACCGGCTACTTGTCCATATCGGTTCACCATGAGCAGCCAGCGCCCGTCGCGCCCAATCAATCTCTTGTCTCCCCGTTTTTGGCCCACCTGGATCGGGGTCGGGGTACTGTGGCTGCTGACCCGGCTGCCCTACCGCTGGCTGCTGACCCGGCTGCCCTACCGCTGGCAGCTGGGCCTCGGGCGCGCGCTCGGCGCCACGTCCATGCACTTGTCGCCGCGCCGGCGGCAGATCGCCGAGACCAACATCCGCCTGTGTTTCCCGGAGCTGACCGAGGCGGAGCGACGGCGGCTGGTGCGGGAACACTTCGCCTCCCTGGGCATGAGCGTGCTGGAGGTGGCCATGGGCTGGTGGGCGTCGGAGCGCCGGCTGCGGGTGCTGGGCCGGGTCGAGGGCCTGGAGCATCTGCAACAGGCCCTGGCGCGCGGAAAAGGCGTGATCCTGTTGTCGGCACATTTCACGCCCCTGGAATTGGGCGGCCGGCTGCTGTCGCTGCACACGCCGTTTCACGTCATGTACCGCCGGCACCAGAATCCGGCGGTGGAGTACGTGCAGCGGCGCAACCGCGAAGCGCACTTTGAGCGCGCCATTCCCCGCGACGATCCGCGCGGCATGCTGCGCAGCCTGAGGCAGCACAAGGCGGTCTGGTATGCGCCGGACCAGAACTACGGCCACAAGAACAGCGTGTTCGCGCCGTTTTTCGGCGTGCCCGCGGCCACCAGCACCGCCACGGCGCGTCTGGCGCGCTTGAGCGGCGCGGCGGTGGTGCCGTTCTTTCCCACACGGCTGCCCCACGGCGACGGGTACCGGCTGGTGCTGCTGCCGCCCCTGGAGGACTTTCCCAGCGACGACGTCGCCACCGACACCGCACGCATCAACCGCCTGATCGAAGACTACGTGCGCAAGGCGCCGGAGCAGTATTTGTGGACCCACCGCCGGTTCAAGAACCGTCCGCCGGGCAGCCCGGCCCTGTATGCGCGGCGCGCCAGCCATGCCAACCGCTAGTCCCGATTTCGCCAGCCTGCACCGGGTGCTGGTCACCAAGCTGCGCCATCATGGCGATGTACTGCTGAGTTCTCCGGTTTTCTCGGTGCTGAAGAATCAGTATCCGCACCTGCAGGTCGACGCGCTGGTGTACGGCGAGACCCGCGACATGCTGAGCCTGCACCCGGCCATCGATCAGGTCTTCACCATCGACCGCAGCTGGCGCCGCGCCGGCCTGCGCACCCAGCTGCGCGAAGAGACACGCCTGCTGCAGGCCCTGCGCCGCCAGCGCTACGACGTACTGATCCATCTCACCGAAAGCTGGCGCGGCGTAATGCTGGCGCGAACCCTCGGCGCCCGCCTGTGCGTCGCCGGGCGCTACGGACACAAGCGCGGCCGGTTGTGGACCAGCAGCTTCACCCACCTCTACCCGATCGTTCATCCCCGCCATACCGTGGAACAGAACCTCGATGCCCTGCGCCGGATGGGCATCCAGCCGGGCGACGACGAGCGGCGGTTAGTGCTGGTGCCGGGCGAAGAAGCCGAGCTCAGCGTAGACGAGCTGCTGGCCGAGCAGGAGTTGACCAGTGGAAGCTTCATCCACGTTCACCCCACCTCGCGCTGGCTGTTCAAGTGCTGGCGCGAAGACCGGGTTGCGGAATTGATCAATGCGCTGTGCGAACGGGGCGAGCAGGTGGTGCTGACGGCCGCCCCGGACCGCAAGGAGATGGCCATGGTGGATCGCATCACGGCCCGTGTGACTCACCCCATCGCCGACCTGTCGGGCCGATTGTCCCTGAAACAGGTCGCGGCGCTGAGCGCGCGGGCCAAGTGCTTCGTCGGCGTGGATACCGCGCCCATGCACATGGCAGCGGCGATGCAGACGCCGGTGGTGGCGCTGTTCGGACCGAGTAGCGAGCTGCTGTGGGGGCCCTGGCAGGTGGCCCGGCGAGTGATCACCACCGATCACAGCTGCCGGCCCTGCGGCCGGGACGGCTGCGGCGGCAGCAAGGTAAGCGAGTGCCTGACCACGATCCCGGTCGAGCGCGTGCTGGATGCAGTCGAGCAACTGTGCACGGAGGCTCAGAATCGTTGAATGCCCGCCGCGCCCACACGGCAAGATGGCGTGTGGTAACATTAGCGCGCCTACACAAGGACTTTTTCCCAGCGAAGTGAGGAACGAACCGGTTCGTCGGTGATCTGCCGACCGCGCTCGACGGACATCCGGAGACCAGTCGCACAGGGCGCGCAGTGGCATTTCGTATCCGGACCCCAATCCGGGGCGCCACCGCCCAAAACCCACGACCCTGACTATGACCAGTAAAGCGCTTTATCTCCGACTACTGACGTACGTGCGCCCATACTGGATGCTGTTCGTACTGTCGATGATTGCGACCGTGTTGCTGGCGGCAACCGAACCCGCGATCCCGGCCCTGCTCAAGCCTTTGCTTGACGGGAGCTTCGTGGAGAAAGATCCGACCACGATCCGCTTGATGCCCGCTCTCTTGATTCTGCTGTTCATCGTGCGCGGCCTGGCGAGTTACGTAGGCACAGTGTCGCTGACCTGGGTATCCACCAAAGTCGTGATGAATCTGCGGCAACTCATGTTCACGAAGATCCTCACGCTTCCCAACAGCTACTTCGACGACCATGCGTCGGGCAACATAATTTCGAAACTCACCTATAACGTCAGCCAGGTTACTGCTGCGGCCACCAGCGTGCTGGTTGTTCTGGTGCGCGACACGCTCACGATTGTTGGCCTGCTTGGCTGGATGCTGTACCTCAATTGGAAGTTGTCGCTGATCACGGTCTTGGTCGTACCGGTTGCCGGATTTGTGATTCGCATGATCAGCCATCGCCTGCGCCGCCTGAGCCGCTCTCTGCAGGACACGGTGGGCGATATGACGCATACGCTGGAAGAGGCGATAAACGGCAACCGGGTCATCAAGATATTCGGCGGCCAGGACTACGAACACACCCGCTTTGAAAAAGTGGCAAATTGGTTCCGCCGATATGTGATGAAGATAACAGCAACCAGCGCCGCCAGCGTTCCGGCGGTTCAACTTATCGCCGTCATAGCGCTCGCTGCAATCGTGTACATCGCTACCACCGAGACCGGGAACGATGCATTCACAGTGGGTGGATTTGTTTCGTTTTTTGGCGCAATGGGCCTCATGTTCGCGCCAATCAAGCGATTGACGAAAATTAACGAGCAGCTACAAAAAGGTCTGGCCGCGGCGGAAAGCGTCTTTGCGCTTCTCGACGAGGACAGCGAACGTGATACCGGAACACAGACTCTGCACCGTGCCCGGGGCGGACTGACGTTCGATGACGTGTCGTTCAGATATCCCAGCGCCGAGCGCGACGCATTGCAAGGCATCAATCTCGACATACAACCCGGGGAGACGGTGGCACTGGTGGGCGCATCGGGCAGCGGTAAAACGACCATCGCCAACCTGGTGCCGCGCTTCTACCAGCCCACCGGCGGCCGGATTCTTCTCGACGGCATCGATACCCAGGCCCTTCGCCTCCACGACCTGCGCCATAATCTGTCATTGGTTACACAGGACGTCGTACTGTTCAACGCAACGGTTGCGGAGAACATCGCGTACGGAACAATGGCCGACGCATCGCCCGAACAGGTTGCGGAGGCAGCCAGAGCTGCGCATGCCCTCGAGTTCATCGCCGCCATGCCGGAGGGCATGAATACACTCGTCGGAGAGAACGGGGCGCGCCTGTCCGGCGGGCAGCGGCAACGGCTCGCCATCGCCCGGGCCCTGCTCAAGGATGCGCCAATTTTGATTCTTGATGAGGCCACATCGGCGCTGGACGCCCAATCCGAGCAGCATGTGCAGTCGGCGCTCGAGACCCTGATGAAAAATCGCACCACCATCGTCATTGCCCACCGGCTGTCGACCATCCGCAACGCCGACCGCATCGTGGTGCTGGACAAGGGGCGGGTCGTTGAGACCGGCAGCCATAATGAGCTGCTGGGCGCTGGCGGACGCTACGCCCAGCTCTACGAGACGCAGTACGCGGCGGAGGCACTGAGCAACTGATGGTTCCACCCGAGCGCGTCACCGCCGCGGCGCCGCCCGAGGCCGGTGCCGGCCCCCAACCTCGACGGCTTCATATCGTACACACCGAGGCGTCTGCCGGCTGGGGCGGCCAAGAAATCCGCATTCTCACTGAGGCCGAAGGCATGCAAAGCCGAGGCCACCGGGTAACGCTGTTGTGCCCGGCCCATGCCACCATTTATCCTGAGGCGCAGCGACGCGGCCTGGAGGTCGTGGCCCTGCCCATCGGCCGCAAGAAGCCTGGCGGCATCGCTGCATTGCGCCGCTGGCTGAAACGCCATCCGGTCGACGTTATCAACACCCACAGCTCCACCGACAGCTGGCTGGCGGGGCTGGCCTGCGGGCTGTTGCGCCATCCTCCCGCCATCGTCCGCACCCGCCACATATCCACTGCCGTACGTGCCAGCCGGGCCAACCGCTGGCTGTATCTGCGTTCCGCCGCGCGTGTGGTCACCACCGGCGAAAAGCTGCGCCGCGACTTAGTGCAGTCGCTCGGCGCCGACACCCGACACATCGTATCGATCCCGACGGGCATCGATCTGTGGCGTTTCAGCCCCGGTGACCGGACGGAGGCTCGCCGTACACTGCACCTGCCGGAGTCGGACGCGCTCGTTGGAATCGTCGCCACCCTGCGCAGCTGGAAGGGGCATGACGATCTTCTCGAGGCTTTCGCCACGATGAAGCGCGGCGGAGCCCGGCTCATAATCGTCGGCGACGGGCCGTGCAACGAGCCGATTCGACGCAAAATGCGTATGCTCGGTATCGACCAACAAGTGGTGATGCCGGGAAATCAGGACGACGTGACTCCATGGATCCGCGCATTCGATGTCTTCGTGCTCCCTTCCTTTGCCAATGAAGGCGTACCGCAGGCGTTGATGCAGGCCATGGCCTGTGGGGTGCCTGTGGTCAGCACCACCGTCGGCAGCATTCCGGAAATCGTCACGCCGGAACGCACCGGCCTGCTGGTGCCGCCCAAGGACCCGGAGGCGCTGGCGGCGGCACTGACGCGCGTGCTCGATGATGACGCCCTGCGCAGCCGATTGGCCGACGCCGGCTACGCTTATGCCCAGCAACACTTTGGCATCGATATCATGCTCGACCGGATGGAAGCGCTGTTTCGCGAAGCGTGCGACCGGACGGCTGGCGCAACAAGTCATTCCGACCGGTGAATGGACGGGGTCCTATGAGCGAAGCCGAGTTCAAGAAATACGCCAAGCGTGGCGCCTATCATTGGGAACAGATCTCCGGCAATCCCTTCAAGGCCAATGCCTTCGTCAAGGCACGCTACGAGCATTGCGCCCGGCTGCTGGAGCAGGCGATAGGCACGCTGAACGGGAAGAAGGTCCTGGACATGGGCTGTGGAGACGGTGCGCTTACCTACCTGTTGTCGCGCCGCGGCGCACAGGCGTTCGGCATCGACCCGTCGGAGATCGCCATCCAGTACGCGCGCCAGATGCACCAGCAGCGCGGCAGCAATGCGGAATTTGCCGTCCGTTCGGGCTACGAGAGCGGCTTTGACGACGGGACCTTCGACGCTGTGGTGTCCACTGAGGTCATCGAGCACGTGCAGGAACCGGTGCGCATGCTGGAGGAAATCCGGCGCATCTTGAAACCCGGCGGCTCGGCGCTGGTCAGTACTCCGATCCGGCTGACCGAGGAGCCCATGGATCCCGAGCATGTGGTCGAGTGGTTCCCGTCCGAGTTTCGGAAGCTCGTAGCCTCCGT
Source organism: Gammaproteobacteria bacterium (assembly GCA_037385045.1). Taxonomy (GTDB): domain Bacteria; phylum Pseudomonadota; class Gammaproteobacteria; order JASBUN01; family JASBUN01; genus JARRNJ01. The sequence continues at coordinate 13,166 of JARRNJ010000078.1, forward strand.
GTTCCCGGCACATGTCTACAGCAGGTCACATCCTACGTTATGGTCCGAACTGCAGGGCCGCGCCAAGGGACTGCGAATCCTGATGAGCCTGCTATCCACCGTGCACAACCCGTTCTTCACGGGCCGCGGCTGGAAGCTGTATGATCTCCAGTACGTACTCGCGACCAAGGCGCATTAGCGCGCCTCGAGCTTCGTCCGAAGCAGTTCCTCATACAAGGCCAGCAGGCAGTCGCTCATGCGTTCCATGGTAAGCGGTTCGACGGTAATCCGCGCGGCCTCACCCATGGATGCGGCGCGCTCGCCGTCCGACAGCTGCCCCATGGCCTGCGCCAACCCGTCCACGTCCAGGGCATCGCGCACGAAGCCGTTTCTCCCCTCCTCGATCAATTCGGCGGCACCGGACTTGGTGCTGGTGATCACCGGCAGCCCCGCGGCCATGGCCTCCAGGGCGGCGTTGGGAAACGGATCGTACAAGGTGGGCAGAACCAGGGCGTCGGCGGCGCCGTAAAAGGGGCCGACATCGCGCTGAGGCCCGACGAAGCGTACCCATTGGTCGATACCCAAGACCCGCGCCTGGCGTTCGAACCACCGCGTCTTGCGGTCATAGCCCACCACCATCAGATGGACCCCGTCAGGTTGACGTGCCAGGGCCGACAACGCCTGCCCGACTCCCTTGCGCAGGAAACCGGACCCCACGAACAGAAACAGGGGCGCGTCGGCGGGAACAGCGTAGCGTTGACGCGTGGCCGCGCGATGCTCATCCCGCAGGCGCGGATGGAAAGCGTTGGTATCAACGCCGCTGTAAATGACATGCAGCTTTTCCGCCGGCACGTCGAAGTGGGTGGCGATTTCGTTGCGCACCATTTCGGAGTTGCAGACGATGGCCCGTATGCGCGGGTTGGTGAATACGCGCCGCTCAGCATCGAGCAGGTAACGGTGGTAGGGGCTCACCGTCAAGGCCAGGCGCTGCGGCCACCCGACAGCGCGTCGGCGCTCCTGCAGCCAGACGCGATGCAGTCCGTCGCCGGCCCGGTGCAGATCGCAGCAGGCCACGCGGGTATGGGATTGGACCAGATCGAAGCCGCCGCGGGCCACGACATTGCAGGCGCAGCGCTCGAAACTCCGGTCCCGCCACAACCGCCCGATATGGAACGGCGCGCACACCACGTGTTCGAACGAATCCGCGCCTTCCCATTTACGGGTAATCATGGTCACCCGCACCCCACGGGCCTGCAGCGTTTCCAGCGTTCTGGCGATGATGCGCTCGGCGCCGCCGAACGGCGTGAAGCGCTGGCGGATGATGGCCAGGTGAAGCTGCTTCACGATCGATTACCCCTGCCGCGGGCGGCCGGATGGCAGGGGCCGGACCCCAGGTCAATCGATTGGCACATCGAAGCCGTCCGGTACGAAAAGAAAATTGTTTGCGTAATCGTCGGCACCGAGGATTTGGTGCACTTCCGGGGTGAAACCGGACACCGCCAGCAACCGCCTGCGCCAAAAGAAATAACCGCGGTAGCCCAGCCCTTCCAGGTACGAAAATACGGCCGACATGGGCCGCTCAAAATTGTGGCGCGCCTCGCATTCGAACAGCAGCACTGGAGCCTGGTCCTGGAGCGTTTGCCGCGCGCCCTGAAACACCTCCAGCTCATGCCCCTCCACGTCACATTTGATGAAGCGCACGCCATGTTCGGCGCCGCGGCCCTTCAGATAATGATCCAGAGTCTCCACCTGGACCGGAATCTGGAGGTCACCCGGCCCGGCCTTGCCCGGCACCAACGAGGCACCCGGCGACGCTTCGCCGCCAGGAACATTCAGCACCAGCTCACCGGCGGCGGCGGACAGGCCCATGTTCTCGACGGTCACGTTGTCCCAGCCGAAATCACCCACTGTGCGGACCAGATAACCGGCCAGCTGCGGTTGCGGCTCGAAGGCGAACACCCGTCCGCCCCGGCCGACGGCGCGGCGCATCCAGAACGTGTAGGCCCCCTTGTGGGCACCGATATCGATGGCGGTATCGCCGGGCCGTAAGGCCCGGCGCAGCCATCGAACCTCTTCCCGATCCAGTTTCAAACGGTAGCGCCAGGCTCGGTAGCGGAGCTTGAGCCGGTTCAACGACGGCGGGGACATGGACTATTGCTCTTTCGCCGCAGCTTTGTGCAGCCCGGCAAGCTTGAGGTACTTGTAATACGCCAGTTCGGCATTGGAAACCGCCAACATGAAGCCCTCGCGTCCGTCCAGCAGCCCCAGACGCAACACATAGGTACGGAGAAACACCCACGCCCCATGGCCGATGGCCCTGCCCAGACCGCCGCGCTTGCCCGCACGGTACATGGCCTCGGCGCTGGCGCTGGAATAACGGTTGATCATGGACACCACATCGTCCAGCGTCCGGTAGGTATAGTGCAACAGCGGCGAGCACAGCTGCCCTACGGATCCGTCCACCACCACCGTCTCGTGCACAATGGAATCGCTGAAACGGGCTTTGTCTCGCCGGAACAGCCGGATCACCCGGTCCGGCCACCAGCCTCCATGGCGCAGAAACCGCCCGCAATAGCTCGACGAGCGGGGAATGGAATAAGCGTCATGGCCCGCGGCGCCGGCCGCTTGCTCAATCTCCCGGCGCAGCTCGTCCGTGACCCGCTCATCAGCGTCAATGGACAACACCCAATCGCCGGTCGCATAGTCCAAAGCCCGGTTCTTCTGCGGCCCATAGCCGGGCCAGTCGGTTACGTAGACCCGGTCCGTATACTTGCGGCAGATATCCGGGGTACCGTCGGTGCTGCCGGAATCCAGAACAATGATCTCATCGGCCCACGCCACCGATTCGAGGCAATCGCCGACGTTGCCGGCCTCGTTCAGGGTAATCAGGGTGACGCTGATGGACTGCCGCTGCTGCATGTCGTGGGCGCCCTAAGCCACGTGGATACGGCGCCATTGTAGCGAAAATCGGCTGGCTTGTGGCAGGGCTTCACCTTTGCGAGGATATACGACCGAACTGACATGGGAGGCGTGTTGTTCGTGCATACGAGACCTCGACGGGCAGGCGCGCCGCTCCCGTCAGCCCGGCGAAGTCTTACGGACAAGGGATAGTCGACGCGGTCGCATTCATGATTCCGCGCCCTTGCAGTATACGTTCGGGGAAGTTTCACGGTAACCGCGCGCCCGCACCGCCTCACGCAACGCCTCGAGTTTCGGTGACACGTGAAAGAACTCCGGTTGATGGTCGCTGATATTGGCAATCAACAATCCACCCGGCGCCAGCGCAGAATCCACCCGCTCGAACGCCCGCAGCGGATCATGGATATGCTCGAACACTTCGGTTGCAATACATACGTCGCAATGCGGCAAGACCGGATAAGGATCGCTTGCATCGCAGTCGATAAAACGCGCCGAAAGGCCGTGTTTTCGCGCTCGCCAGACGACAAAGTCCTTCATGACGGTTGGAACGTCGGCAAGCGCCAGTTCCACCTGGACGCCCGAGTCGCGAAGTCGCTCCGCCAAACGCATCGATGACTGTGCCACGCCGCAGCCGTAATCCACGATTCGCGCGCTCTGACGCGCCGCCAGGCTGCCGACCTTCTTGTCGTCCAGGACGTCGGCTTCCGCGTAGGAGAGAAACCTCAGGAAATGCAGCGGACCGTGGAATTTGTACGCATCGAACACTTCATTGGGGCCGTCATCGCAAAACACCTGGAAGACGTCATGCGACAAGGTACACAAGGTCCTATAATCTCTTCCGCGGTGGCCGCCATCGAACAAGGTCCGGGACCGCAAATACCGTCGCCTGCTTTCCTCAAGCGAAACCGACAGCTGTTGCGCATTCCATTCGATGAAATCCTCCTGCGTGCGCGTGAGCGGGGCCGATAGCGGGAACGCACCGAATGCGATGATCCCGCCAGTGCGGTCCACCCGCCGCAACATCGAGCGAAGAGCTTTGCCGAGCCATCGCGCTCCCATGTGCTGCCCGCCCCCTCGGTCGTCCGTTCAATGGCCGGGCCCTAGAGGGCGGCGCCCTTTGAGCGGCCGCAGGCAAAACGCCCTCCCGGCTTACAAACGCCGGACAGCATACCACATCGACCTCATGCGGGGCCCATTTCAGCGCCTTCCGCCGCGGAAGGATCGGACAGGCCCGCGCGCGGAACCGGTCTCTCCTCGCCGCCTCGCCGAGGACACTCAAAGCGACGCCCCGCCTCCTCGGCGTAGGCCGGGCCCGCCGGAACCGCCTGCCGGCGTATCCATGAACAACCATTTCGTGCGAAAATGACCCGGTATCCAAACAAAAACCAATGATGGTCCGCAACAGATAACGCCATCGCGAGCGCGCCGCATCCATGAAAGCCGTTTGGAGATCGGGACGTGCCATGAGACCGAGCGCCGGCCGCCAGGATTGGCCAGGACAACCCCGTCGGAATAAGGCAGTCGACGGAATGATACGATGAAACCCGTTTTGCAGTTCATCCGGTTCAAGCGCAAATACCTCGGCGCCATGTTCGCGAATGCCCTTGTTTCTCGGCGGCCAGCCGCGCCGGAAAAAGTGTGTTTTGTTACACACAAGAAAACCATAGACTGGATATTGTCCGCAAAGTGTCGGAAATTGTCGGCCGAAATGGACTCCGCCACCGAGGTCGTTTATACCAAGGACTTCAGAAACCTGCCGCACCGCCAGTATTATTTCTTTGCCCACTACAAGTACTTTGCGTCGTCATTGCGGCGCAACCCACACATATGGAAATCCAGAAAAGCTGTACTCTTCACCCATCCCTCCATCACCAGGAGCATGGGCTTCGACCATATAGCCTGGGTACTCAACAAGGCCGACATCGTCATTTGCCTGAATCGTGACATCGTCAAAACGCTGATCAAGAGCGGCGTAGATGAAGCGAAGATCATCATTCAGCATATGGCCGCGGATCCCGACATGTTTCAGCCGCATATCCGCGGCACAGGGAAGGTGGGCTTCTGCATGGCCTACTACCCGCGAAAGAATCCCGACCTCCTGTTTGAGATAGTACGCAGGATGCCCGACGAAGAGTTTCTCTTGATCGGCCGCGACTGGCACGAGTACCAGAAGTACTCCGAATTGATGGCAATGCCCAATCTCACGTACTACGACAACGTCAGCTACGAACGCTACCCGGAACTATATGACCAGGGGATTCTGCAGCGATATAGTTCGCCATGGCGAGAATGGGTACCTGTTCGACCCGAAGACGGACAGCGTCGATTACATAATCGATCTGATCCGGCAGGCGCGAGACCTTGAGGTCAATACTCGTCCATACGTGATGGGCTATACGTGGAAAAACTGCGCCAGAGAGATCGAGAAAGAGTTGATACATATCGGCAATTGAAAATCACACCAATGCCGGCATTCGTACCGCTTGTTCTATTATTTTTAGCGCAGCCGAAACGGCCCGTTCTATCAACCTGGCCCGAATAGTTTGGGCGGATAACCTGAATGGCCCTGTTCCGATCCGAGTTCAGCGCAACTATCGTGGCCGCCCAACTCACCGGTTCGAGGCATCCGGCGGTGTTTTGCTCGATGGACGACTTCGGCGCCGTCTGGCAGAATGGCTGCTCCACGCCGGAGGGCCAATCACCGATCCAGCGCCTTGCTGGTCCGCATATTTGCCGAACGCAAGAGAGGCGGCATCGTACGGACTGCACAAGGCACATGAGCCGCCGACGCGGGACTATGGAACCTTTTTCGAACGGTGTACGACGACCAAGATTCGCGCATGAAGAAAATAATCTATGTCATGTCCCTCAGTCATAGCGGCTCCACGCTCGTGGATCTTACTCTGAGTCGTCATCCGCGGGTAACGGGGTTAGGCGAAATCGAGGGCGTATTGCGCAAACGTCAGCGAACACAGGAAGGTACGGAGCTCGACTGTTCATGTGGAACAACGATGAACTCGTGCCCGGTCTGGACGCAGCTAGAAGCATCGTTGAACCTGGCGCGGCCAACTCGGACTCTGGAAAAGTATCGCGCTTTGGCAAATTTGCCCGCCCTGGCGGAGAGCGAGGCACTCGTCGATTCGTCAAAGAGTCTTCGCCATCTGGAGCGCCTATGCAACTTGGAGCGGAGCGGAGACATCAAATTGTTCACGATTTTCCTCGTCCGCGACGCCAGAGGGTGGGCGAAATCTGTGTCCAGGCGGCATAGAAAACGAGCCAAACGGCGTCGATCCAACCTCTATTACCTGCTGCGCTGGTATCGCCACAACCGTCGCATTGAACGTTTCCTGACACGACGACAGATCCGATTTCTACCGGTGGGATACGAGGCGTTCTGCTTCGACACTGAAACGACGGTAGCCCGCATATTGGATTTCGCCGGAATCGCTCCGGCGGAGGTTGACTTTGATCGTCCACCCAACAGCCACATTGCGTACGGCAATCGAATGAAGCTAAATCCCCAGAAACGCCGCTCGATCATATACGATGGCGCATGGCTGACCGATCACTGGCTAAATCTGGTTTTTCTTCTTATACCTCGCGTATTTCGTTGGAATAAACGCCACGTTTATTGAAATTCCATTTTGCCCTTGGGATTGATTATTCCGCCGCCGCCATCCGGTGCTCCGAGTGGCGTTAACCGATCGCGCTACCGCCACGACACCCCAGCATCATCGATCATAAGTCGCTCGAACCGTTGACGCCTGCCCCGCACCACGCCCACCCGATCCTCTGAACTGACACTCTTATTCCTTGATGTAAACGTGAGCAGCCACCTCCCGGTAGCCTTTGGCTCCGGCCGCGGCGCGCAGTGCACTCAAATTCGGCGAGACATGGAAAAACTCTGGACGATGGTCACCGATGTCCGCCACCAGATATCCTCTACCATTCAAAGATCGGTCCACCTGCCCGAATGCGCGCACCGGTTCGTGAACATGCTCAAACACCTCGGTCGCGATGCAGACGTCACAGGGTGGGAACGCCGGGTATGGATCACCGGTATCGCAATCGATGAAATCGACCGATAGGCCGAGTTTCTCCGCGCGCCACACTAAGAAATCTTTCATGATTGTCGGAATGTCGGCCAGGGTCAGGTCGACGTTGACACCCAGTTCC
>JARRNJ010000079.1:0-10866 GCA_037385045.1 Gammaproteobacteria bacterium
GATCCCGACAAACCCATCTTTTTCACCATGGCGCGGCTGGACCATATCAAGAACATCACGGGGCTGGTGGAGTGGTTCGGCCAGAACGAAGAGCTGCGCGAAGAGGCCAACCTGTTGGTGATCGCCGGGCACGTGGACGCCTCGCAGTCCACCGACCACGAGGAGGTCGACCAGATCGCGCGCATGCATCAGCTGATGGACGAATACCAGCTCGACTCGCAAGTGCGTTGGCTGGGTGTGCATCTGGAAAAGACCCTGTCAGGCGAGCTCTACCGCTACATTGCCGACCGGCGCGGGGCGTTCGTGCAGCCGGCCCTGTTCGAGGCGTTCGGGTTGACGGTCATCGAGGCCATGGAATCGGGACTGCCCACGTTCGCGACCCAATACGGCGGTCCGCTGGAAATCATCGAACATGGCATCTCGGGGTTTCATATCGACCCCAACCACGGGGAGACAAGCACCGAGATCATGCTGCAATTCGTCGGCAAGTGCCGGCAGGATCCGGATTACTGGGGCCGGATTTCGCGCGGCGGCATTGACCGGGTGCAGAGCCGCTACACCTGGAGCCTGTACGCCGAGCGGATGATGACCCTGTCGCGCGTCTACGGATTCTGGAAGTACGTCACCAACCTGGAGCGCGACGAGACCAACCGTTACCTGGAAATGTTTTACGGCCTGCAGTACCGGTCGCTGGCGGCGGCGGTGCCGACCGGCGGCTGACGGCCCGGTGCCGCAAGATTGCGGCCCAGTGGTCTACACTGAACTCCACCACAGCGGGGAAAGCGTCCATGAATCTGCCCGATGACGGCGATCTCGCCGCTCAACCTCCGCCGGCGTCAAGTGGCGGCCCCGGACTGACCAAACGCTATCGCGACGTGCGCAGTGACAGCGAGGCGCTGTGCCGCCCGCTGGTGACAGAAGACTATTGCATCCAGACCATGCCCGACGTCAGTCCGCCGAAATGGCATCTGGCGCACACGTCGTGGTTTTTCGAGTGCTTTCTGCTGCAGCCCCTTCTGCGCGGCTACGAGTTGTTCCATCCCGGCTACCATTACCTGTTCAATTCCTATTATGAAACCGTCGGCAGGCCCTACCCGCGGCCGCGGCGCGGACTGCTGGCGCGCCCGACGGTGGACGAGGTACACGCCTATCGCCGCCACGTGGACCAGGCGATGGAGGAGCTGCTGGCGCGCGCCGAACGCGGCGACGAACCGCACCGCAAGGCGGAAGCGGTCTCCCGGACCGTACTCGGGCTGCACCACGAGCAGCAGCACCAGGAACTGCTGCTCACCGACATCAAGCACATTTTCGCCGCCAATCCGCTGCGCCCCGCCTACCGTGATCTGCCCCGTCCGGCGCCGGCCGCCGACGCGCCGCTGCAGTGGTGCGAGTTCGAGGGCGGCCTGCGGCAGATCGGCCATGACGGCGACGGTTTTGCCTTCGACAATGAAACGCCGCGTCATCGTGTGTACCTGAACGACTTCGCGCTGGGTTCGCGCCTGGTGACCAACGGCGAGTACCTGGAATTCATGGCCGCGGGCGGTTATCGCCAGCCGGAGCATTGGTTGTCGGAAGGCTGGTCCACGGTGCGCCGCGAAGACTGGGAGGCGCCGTTGTACTGGCAGCGCCAGGACGGGTGCTGGTGGCTGATGACCTTGTCAGGCATGCGCCCGGTCGACGAGTACGAGCCGGTGTGCCACGTCAGTCTCTACGAGGCCGATGCCTATGCGCGCTGGGCCGGCAAGCGCCTGCCGACCGAAGCCGAATGGGAAGTGGCGGCCGGGGAACGGGAGCCCACGGGCAACCTCCGCCCCGCCGGCTACCTGCACCCGGTGCCCGCGGCCGCGGGCGAGCCGCCGGCACAGTTGTATGGCGACGCGTGGGAATGGACCCAGAGCGCCTATGGGCCTTACCCCGGTTACCGCCCCTTGGGCGGAGCGCTGGGCGAGTACAACGGCAAGTTCATGAGCAGCCAGAATGTGCTGCGCGGCGGTTCCTGCGCCACGCCGCCCGATCATATGCGCGCCACCTACCGCAACTTCTTCTATCCGCCCGACCGCTGGCAGTTCACGGGCATCCGCCTGGCGGAGGACCGATGAACCACGCCGCGATCCGCTTTCATGACGAACACCCCGGCGTGTCCTCGCTGCGCGACGAGGTGCTGCGCGGACTGGCGGCACAGCCTAAGGCGATACCGCCGAAATTTTTCTATGACGAACGGGGCTCGAAACTGTTCGACCGCATTTGCGAGCAGCCGGAGTATTATCCGACCCGCACCGAGATCGGCATTCTCGATCAATGCGCGGCGGACATCGCGGCGCTGGCCGGACCGGGAACGGTGCTGGTGGAACTGGGCAGCGGCGCCAGCAGGAAGGTGCGGCTGCTGCTGGATGCGCTGCGGCCCGCCGCGTACGTGGGCGTGGACATTTCCCGGGATTTTCTCCTGCACAGCACCGCCCGCCTGGCCCAGGATTATCCCTGGCTGCCGGTCCACGCCTGCTGCGCCGACTTCTCCAGGGGTCTGAGCCTGCCGGCGCTGGAACCCGATGCGCGGCGCAAGCTGGCCTTCTACCCCGGCTCCAGCATCGGCAATTTCGAACCCGCGGCCGCGGGCGCCTTTCTGCGCCAGCTGCGCCGCATGCTGCTGCCTGACGGCGCGCTGCTGATCGGCGTTGACCTGAAAAAGGACCCGGCCGTCCTCGATGCAGCCTACAACGACGCCGGCGGCGTCACCGCCGAGTTCAATCTCAACCTGTTGCACCGCATTCGCCGGGAGCTGGATGCGGCGCTGGACGTGGGCGCCTTCCGCCACCGGGCGTTCTACAATGCCGCACAAGGGCGCGTGGAAATGCACCTGCGCAGCGACCGCGACCAGGAAATCCGCATCAACGGCCGGCGCTTCTGCCTCCGTACGGGGGAGACCATTCACACGGAAAATTCCTACAAATACGCCCTGGAAGAATTTCGCCGGCTGGCGGGCCAGGCGGGTTTCCGCCCGCTGCAGGCCTGGACCGACCCCCGCGAGCTGTTCAGCGTCCATTACCTGGCGGTGGAACCGGCGCCGCACGCCGCGGAGCGGTGAAACCGCGGCCGGTTTGGTCCTTTGGGCGCGGCCGCGGTAAACTTGGCCCCTTAACGTAACCGAAGGTATTACCATGCAAATTGCCAAGCACAAGGTCGTCACCATGGAGTACACGCTGCGCGACGACCAGGGAACCGTGATCGACACCTCCGAGGGCCGCGAGCCCCTCGCCTACATCCAGGGCATCGGCAACATCATTCCGGGCCTGGAGCAGGCGCTGGAGGGAAAGAAGCAGGGCGAGTCGTTGTCGGTGCGCATCGCGCCGGAAGAAGCCTACGGCGATCGCGACGAGACCCTGTTGCAGGCCGTGCCGCGCAAGATGTTCGATGTTGAGGACATCGAAGTGGGCATGCAGTTTCAGACCCAGAGCGAAGGCGGGGCGCAGGTGGTGACGGTGGTATCCGTGACCGAAGAGGATGTCACCGTCGACGCCAACCACCCGCTGGCCGGCGTGCCGCTTAACTTCGACGTCACCGTGGTGGAAGTGCGCGACGCCAGCGACGAAGAGGTCGAGCACGGTCACGTTCACGGCGCCGGTGGCCACGACCACTGAGCCCCTGCCGGCGCCCCGCTGAGATCTCCTAGCCCGGCGGGGTTTCGCCCGTACCGCCGACGCTGGCGCGCAGGCCTGCGCCCAGGTCGCCGAACTCGGGGATCACTCCGAGCTCTTCCCGCATGCGCCGGGTATCCAGGCGTTTGGATTCCGCCAGGTAGGAAAGCATGCCCGGGCTGAGTTCGCGGCGCGCCTGCTCGAGGCTGATCTGCGGCGGACGCGGCAACCCCACGGCGTCGGCCACGCGGTTGAAGTAGTCGGTCATGGTGCTGGGCGCGCCGTCGGACACGTTGTACACCGCCCCGTTCGCGCCGCGGCGCGCTGCCGCCAGGCAGGCCCGCGCCAGGTCGTCCACATGCACCCGGTTGCTGAACGGGGCCTCGGCTTCCCGCAGCACTGGCAGCCCTTGCCGCAGGCGGGTTACCGGCAGCCGGCCGGGGCCGTAAATTCCCGGCACCCGCAGCACCACCACTGCCGCCCTTTGATCGCGCCCCCACTGCCGCAGGGTTTCCTCTGCGGCCAGGCGCCGCCGGGCTCGATCCGCCTGCGGTCGCGGCGTCCGCTGCTCGTCGACCCATTCGCCCGCGCAGTCGCCGTAAACACCGGTGGTGCTGATCAGTACCACCCGGTCCGGAACGCCGCTGCGCCGGAGGATGCCGACGAAACCCTCCATACGCGGATCGCGGTCGCCCCGCGGCGGCGGTGGCGCCAGGTAGTAGACGGTGGCGCCGGCCAATGGCAGCGGCGCCAGGGATTCGGGCTGATCCAGGTCGGCGGTCCGGGCTTCGATGCCGGACGCGGCCAGGGCGGCGGCGCTGTCCGCCGATCTCACAACCCCCAGCACCGACCGCCCGGCGGCCTGCTCCAGGGCGGCGACGCGGCGGCCCACATAGCCGCAGCCGATGATGATGCAGTCGAACATGCGGGCAGGTTCTCGCATTGTGGCGGCGGCTGCCGCCGTCGGGGCGATTATCGCGACAATGCGCCGGCGGCCACAAGGGCGCCCGCCCCTCAGCCGGGCCGCCCGTCCGCGCGCGGGCGCAGCAGCACGGGCGCGTAAACCCACAGGAACGAAGCGAAGGCGGCGCTCCAGCAGATCCCGGCCGCCACGATGGTGTCCGGATACCAACCCGGGACCGCCAGTGGCCCCAGCACCCGCAGGACCGCGGCCAGAGTGATGAGCACGAAACCCGCCGCGGCCGGCGCCGGGGCGCGCATCTCGCGCCCGGTGTGGCCGAGGGACACCCGCGCCATCATGCCCAGGGTGAGGGTGCCGATGGCGCCGGCGGTGAAGGCGTGCAGCGCCAGCAGCGGCGTGCCGACGCCCCAGAACGCCAGGCCCTGCAGCGCGAAGCCCACCACCAGCCAGGCGTAGCCCAGGTGCAGCACCCACAAGATGGGCTTGCTCCACATGTCCCGGTGGTGCCAGCCGGCCAGGCGTAGCGCGTGCACAATGGCGGCGGCCAGTGACAGCAGCGCGAGGGGCAGGCTCGGAGCGAGGAAGGGCACCGTTGCCGCGAGCAGCGCCGCGGAGCCGATCGCCAATCCCTCGATCCACGCGTTGCGCCAGGGCCGCGCCGCCGGCAGTGCGCGCTCCGTGAAAAACGGCAGCACCCGGCCGGCGATGATCACCATCAGCAGCACCACCAACTGCACCGCCAGGTAGGTGCCGGCGTGGGCGGTGGCCCCGGTGACGCCGAGGGCCTGCAGATGGATCAGCAGATTGGCCAGCGTCAACAGGCCCAGCAGGCCGAGGAAAATCCGGTTGCGGCGCTGGCCGCCCGTTAGCAACGATGGTGCCAGTGCCGCGGCGACGGCCGGCAGGAAGGCGAGATCGATGGCGGCGATGGCCCAGCCCGGCAGCCAGGCGCCGGCGAACGGCGCCACCCGGCCGGCCAGCCACAGCAGCGCCAGCGCCGCCAAGCCGGTCCCGCTGGGCGTGTCACGACCGGTCCAGTTGCGCACCGCGGTGAGCAGGAACCCGGCGACAACGGCCATAGTGTAGCCGAACAGCATCTCGTGGCCGTGCCAGCCGATGCCGCTGCCGTAGTATGGGCCCGGGTCGGCGCCGTGGGTGAAGGCGTATACCCAGGCCGCGATCAGGGCCAGGCCGGCGGCACCGGCGGCCAGGAAGAAGGGCCGGAAACCGAGCGCAAACAGCGCCCAGTTCGCCGGTGCGGTGCGAGTACGCGCGTGGTTCATCACGAATGGCCTCGGACGGTCGTGCACGAAGTGTGGCAAGCGGGAGTGGATTGCGACTTGACCCGGATCATGGCGTTCGGGCGCGGACGTGCCTGGCTGTGCACTCCGCCAGGGTGGTCAGGGCAGCCCCGTAGGGTGCGCCGGCCGCAGGCGGCGCACCGGCTGGTCCCGGATGTCCCGCCGGACGTCGCGCCGGATGTATGGCGTCGGTGGCGTATCGGCCAGACGGTGCGTTGCCGCCTACGGCGTCGAACGCACCTTACGGTTGCTCGATCGCGCCTCGACGTTCCCTGCGGCGCTGCGCAGTTCGCGCTTTCGTCGCGGTATCCAACCGCAACGCACGGGGCGAACAGCCTGATGTGCAGCGCTCAGTCGTGGACGATCAGGCGGTTGGATTCCATGTCCACGTCCACCAGCGCGCTGGTTTCGGCGGCGGCGTCGGCCAGGATCTTGAGCTCCGCCAGTTCCGTGTGCTGCGCCAGGCGCATGAGCGTCTCGCCGCCGCTGCAGTCGCGAAACACTGCGCCGGCGGGGTCAGGCCGGCAGCCGCAACCGTCCAGGTCGGCGTCCAGGGAGACGTCGTCAGGCAGGATCAGGATCAGCGGCTCCTCGCGCAGGATCTGGGCCTTGGCCCGGTACACGCTGCCGTGCTCCTGCAGCGCCAGTTTCGGCATGTTGCCATAGTCACGCATGGGAGCCTCCTCGGTTCGGTGGTGGCTGCGGCGCGCCGCGCTTGCTTACTGTCCCCGCAGATACTCGGCCAGCACGACGGCGTTGTTGTGTTCCGTGTCCCTGGCGCCGTACACCAGGGTTACCCGGTTCCCGCGCGCCCGGCGGCGCAATGCCCGCACCGGCTCCTCCTTGTACCGCAACTCGTGGAAGTAGCGCCGTTTGAACTCCGGCCATCGCTCGGCCCGGTGGCCGAACCATTTGCGCAGCTCGCCGCTGGGTGCAATGTCCTTCATCCATGCGTCCAGCGCCGCGGCCTGTTTCGACACGCCGCGCGGCCAGACCCCGTCCACCAGCACGCGGTAGCCGTCGTCCGGGGAAACGTCGTCGTAGACGCGCTTCAATCGGTATGACATTGCCCCAAGCTTAGCCCATGCCGGTGCCCCGGGGCTCAGCGCCCGACGCGTGCCAGCAGTCGCTCCCGCCAGCTGGGCGACAGTGCGCCGCAGGCGGCGAGATCGGCCGTCAGCGCCGGGTCGGCATGGGCATCCTGGACGATGCGGGCGGCGCGCGTGACGTTCCACTGGGGCCAGGGCCGTACCACCAGCTCCAGCATGTCGCCCGCCTGCACGTAACCCGCTTCCAGAGTGCGGAAATACCAGCCGCTGCGCCCGCTGCGCCGCACCCGAGCGACCATGTCGGGCACGCCCCAACTCCGTGCCAGCTTCCAGCACGGCTGGCGCGCCTGGGTGACTTCCACCAACGCCGCGCCGACCCGGAACCGGTCGCCGATGCACACCCCGGTTTCCAGCAGGCCGGCGACGGTGAAGTTCTCGCCGAACGCGCCCGCGGCCACCTCGCCGCAGCCCAGTTCCCGGCGCCAGGCGGAGAAGTGTTCCCACGGATAGACGTTGACCGCCTTGTGGGGACCGCCGTGAACCTTGAGGTCCGCCTGGCCGTCACCCTCGAGACCTGTCTCTCCCAGCCACACGGCGCCGGCAACGGTGGTCTTCATGAAACCGCTGCGCCAATGCGCGGGCTTGCCGTCTGCCGGGTTCGGCGTGTCATGGTCCTGCGGCTGTCCCACCTGGATCGACAACAGTCGTGGGCTGGGGGCGGTGTGCATTCTGGCATCCTCGTGGCGGCTCGAAGATCGATGGACGGGTCCGCCGTACCCTGCCATAGCCGGGCGGCTGCGGCAAACCGGCGCGGCGTTGGTGCGGCGGCCGCTCTGGTACAATGGCCGGCCATGGACGTCTCCCACATTCTCGATCCCCTCAACGATGCGCAGCGCGAAGCGGTCACCGCCCCGCCGGGGCCCGTGCTGGTGCTGGCCGGCGCCGGCAGCGGCAAAACCCGGGTACTGGTGCACCGCATCGCCTGGTTGCTGGCGGTGGAGAACGTCTCGCCCTACGGGGTGCTCGCGGTCACTTTCACCAACAAGGCGGCGGGGGAGATGCGCGGGCGCATCGAGCAGATGCTGGGCATGCCGGTGGGCGGCATGTGGGTGGGCACCTTCCACGGCCTGGCCCACCGGCTGCTGCGTGCCCACTGGCAGGATGCCGGCCTGCCCCAGGGTTTTCAGATCCTCGATGCCGAAGACCAGTACCGGGCCGTGCGCCGGGTGCTCAAGTCCCTGGATCTGGACGAGTCGCGCTGGCCGCCGAAGCAGGTGCAGTGGTTCATCAACGGCCAGAAGGACGAAGGCCTGCGCCCGGACCATCTCGACAGCGGCGGCGACCCGCACCAGGAACAGATGATCCGCATCTACCGCGCCTACGAGGAGGTCTGCCAGCGCGCCGGGCTGGTGGATTTCGCCGAGCTGCTGCTGCGCGCCCACGAGCTCTGGCTCCGGCACCCGGAGCTGCTGGCCCACTACCGCGAACGCTTCGGCCAGGTGCTGGTCGACGAGTTTCAGGACACCAACGCAATCCAGTACGCCTGGGTGCGGATGCTAGCCGGCGAGCGGGGCAACGTGTTCGTGGTCGGTGACGACGACCAGTCGATCTACGGCTGGCGCGGGGCGCGCATCGAGAACATTCACCGCTTCCAGCAGGACTTTCCCGGCACCCGGGTGATCCGCCTGGAGCAGAACTACCGTTCCACCGGCACCATTCTGTCGGCGGCCAATGCCCTGATCGCCCACAACCAGGCGCGGCTCGGCAAGGATCTGTGGACCAGCGGCGAGCAGGGCGAGCACATCACCCTCTACGCGGCGTTCAATGAAATGGACGAGGCGCGCTTTGTCGTCGACCGGATCCGCGATTGGGTCGAGCAGGGCAACGCCCGCAGCGATGTCGCCGTGCTCTACCGGTCCAATGCCCAGTCCCGGGTGTTCGAAGAGGCGCTCATGACCTTCGGTATCCCGTACCGGGTGTACGGGGGCCTGCGGTTCTTCGAGCGCGCGGAAATCAAGGACGCCCTGGGCTACCTGCGGCTGCTGGAGAACCCTGCCGACGATGCCGCCTTCGAGCGGGTGGTCAACACTCCGGCTCGCGGTATCGGCGAACGCAGCCTGGCGGCTGTGCGCCACGCCGCCCGGGAGCGCGGCCTGTCGCTGTGGGATGCCACCTCGGTGGTGGTTGCCGAGCGCACCCTGATGGCACGGGCGATCAACGCCCTGGCGGCGTTCCAGGAACTGATCAAATCCCTCGGCGGGGCCTGTGCCGCGCTGGAGCTGCACGAACAGGTCGGCCACGTCATCCAGGCCAGCGGCCTGCTCGACCACTATCGCAAGGACAAAGGCGAAAAAGCCGAAGCGCGGGTGGAAAACCTGGAGGAGCTGGTCAACGCTGCCCGCGGCTTTGAGCCCCAGGAGGGCGACGAGGCGATGACGCCGCTGGCGGCGTTCCTGGCCCATGCGGCGCTGGAGGCGGGCGAAGGCCAGGCCGGGCCGTGGGAGGACTGCGTGCAGCTGATGACGCTGCACTCGGCCAAGGGATTGGAGTTTCCGCTGGTGTTCCTGTGCGGCCTGGAGGAGGGCCTGTTTCCCCACCAGCGCTCGGCCGAGGAGCCGGGGCGCCTGGAGGAGGAGCGGCGCCTGTGCTACGTGGGCATGACCCGCGCCCGCCGGCAGCTGTTCATCAGCTACGCCGAATCGCGCCGGCTGCACGGCATGGACAACTACCCGATGCCGTCGCGCTTCATTCGTGAGATTCCCGCCGAGTTGGTGCAGGAAGTGCGGCCCCGCGCCGCGGTCACCCGCCCGGTGTTCCAGCCCGGCACCCCGGTGGCGGCGGCGGGCGCGCCGGACGGTCTGCGCCTCGGCCAGCGCGTGCGCCACGCCCGTTTCGGCGAGGGGGTGGTGCTCAACTACGAGGGTCAGGGCCACAGCGCGCGGGTGCAGGTCAATTTCGAAGACGCCGGCAGCAAGTGGCTGGTGGTGGACTACGCCAACCTCGAGCCGGTGGCCTAGCTGTGTGATCCCACCAGGTCGTTCACACAATGGTCGTAACAACGGTGGATAAGCCCAGCGCATCCACCGCGCAACAACACGACCGGCGTCGCTGCCCGCCTGCGGCCTCGACCCGACCGGCAGCGCCTCAGGGGCGAATCGCCGGCGGCCGGGTGCGTTTGGCACGCCGCACCGCGACTCAATTGCGCCCATAAGGCCATCTGCTTCATGCCAAACGCCGACTCCCGGGACCGCTCACACCTGCCTGTGTCCGAGAATCGCCCGGTGAACAACCTTCCGAGAAGTTGCACCTCGCCGTGATACGGCCTGACGGCGCCGCGGTGCTCCGGCAGTCGCGCCTAAAATCGCCCGATTTTGCCTGCCGTGGCGAGCGGCGCAAAAACCTCGTGAATCGAAGACTTTTCCGGTACACTGCGGGCGTTGCGCGTCGCCGCGGCCCGGGAAATGTTCCGGGAGCCATGTTGTCCGGCGAATCTGCGCTCATTGGCCTCAGGGAGCGGGGTTGAGCACAAGCCGCCGCGGCGAGCCGGCTACCCGGCCGGCGGCGCGATCTCCACAGCCAAGTGTCTGCATGGTGAGGCGTTTGACGCAGCGATGAATGCGTTACTGAAGATTGCCGGCCTGATCGACGCGATGAACAGGCGCATCGGCCAGCTGATGCAGCTGCTGGTCCTGATCATGATCCTGATCGGCGTCTACAACGCCACGGTCCGGTACCTGGGCGGCTTCATCGGCGCCAATCTCAGCTCCAACGCCTACCTCGAACTGCAATGGTACCTGTTCGGGGCCGTGTTCATGCTCGGCGCCGCCTACACCCTGGAGAAGGACGGCCACGTGCGGGTCGACATTCTCCAGTCGCGGCTCTCCCCCAAGGGCAAGGCCTGGGTGGACCTGGTCGGCATCGTGGTGTTCCTGATTCCCTTCTGCGCCCTGGTGTTCTGGATC
>JARRNJ010000080.1:0-10835 GCA_037385045.1 Gammaproteobacteria bacterium
CCGGGCGGATGCAGCGTTCGGGTGGCGTGCATTGCGGCGATGGCGGTCGCCACCGCGGCCGCCTCCGCCACCCACGGGTAGTGATGCAGCAGCTTCCAGGCGAGAACCCCGACGATCGCAGACACCACATGCCCGCCCACCAGGTTACGCGGCTGCGCCAGGGGGCTGCGCACGGCGCCATAGGCCAGTACCGCAGAGGCGCCGAAGGAGCCGATCATCAGCGTCAGGTCGTGGCCGCTGAAGTAGTACTGGTTCAAGACGCCGCAGCCGGCGATGCCTAGAAACGCACCTACCCAGGACCAGAAGATCTCACTGTTGCTCACCCGCGGCGGGCTTCCCTTGGTGGTACCGCGCATCTTCTGCAGATACTCGCCAAAACTCACAACAGCTCCTCCAGATGATAGGCATGGACGAAGTCCTTGCGCAGCAACAGACCCCGAAGGCGGCCGTCACCGTCCACCACCGGCATACTGCGGCCCTCGTGGCGATGGAACGCGCTGATGATCTCGAAGAACCCGGCCTCCTCGAGGATGGTTACCGGCGGCGAGGTCATGGCTTCGCTTACCGGCGTCTCATGACAGCGGTGACTGAAGCTGTTGACGTCACTGACCAACCGCAGCAGCAGTTCCAGGAACGTGTCCGCACGCAGCCGGCGCAGATAGTCGGTTTCCGTGAGCATACCGACCAACCGCTCGTCGCTGTCCACCACAGGTACCGCTTTCAACCCCTGCCGCGCCATTACCGCGGCCGCCCGCTCCAACGTCGCGTCCGGCCGCACCGGCTCGACGCCCACGCGCATCAAGCTGCCGGCGTTGACGCCCGCGAACAGGCGCTGCAGCGCATGGCGGTGGGCGAGATGGTAGATTTCGCGGAAATCCGTGGTGCTGACGTCCAGGTATCCGGGTATGTGCTGCATCGCGTCGAGAATGTCCTCGTCGGACAACTCGAGCTCCGGCAGCTCGTCGCCGCCGGCATGCAATGCTTTCGAGTCGAAGCCTGAGTGCTCACTCATCGCGTCCCGCCCCCATTGTTGTCGGGTGCAGCAGCGGACAATGACAACGGCCCGCGAAAGCCGCGGGCCGGATCAACGCCTGGGTCCCGAATCATAGCCTCGTTCACGATCCGGCCCCGGGCCCGCATGTCCCGACATTAATACATGCATATATTATACATCTATAATAAGGGCATCAGGCCCGGCAGGCAATCCCCGCAGCGGCCTGTTTCGTGACGGCGGCGGGATGGATAGCGCCGCCAGGCATGCCGCGTGACGCCTATCGCGGCCCGCGGGACCGAGCTGAACCCGTTGACGCGCGATAGCGCGAAGACGTTGCCCAAGTCGGTAGGCAGCCTTTTCAGAGATGCGGACTATGCAGCCTGTGGGTGACGGCGGGGTTCACGGGTGCGCCTCGTAGCCCGTCCGGCCGGTCTACCGGGCCGCAAGCGGTGCGCCGCCTGCGGCCGGCGCACCCTACCGCGCAGCGGATGCTGGAAATGCAGGGTCAGGCGGCAAAGCAACGGATAAATCCGTGCACGGCGGGTCGGACCCGCCGGCGGTGAGTACACCAACGATGCGCCCGTCGATGCACAGACCGCGCCCGCGGAATTTACGGCCAGAAGCCCCTTTCCAGCGTGACCTTCGCCAGGCGTTCGATGGCTACCACCATGGCGGCCGTTCGCAGATCAACGGAAGCCTTTTCGGTGTATGCACCGCGATCGGCATTCAGCGCATGCCAACGGCTGACGACGTCGTCCACGGCGCGGCGCATCTTGGTCTTCAGCTTGCCGTTGACTTCGGCCAGCTCCCATTGCTCGTTCTCGATGTTCTGCACCCACTCAAAATAGCTGACCGTGACGCCGCCGGCGTTGGCCACGATGTCGGGAAGCACCGGAATTCCCGCTGCGTGAAGAATCTCATCGGCCGCCGGCGTAACCGGGCCGTTGGCCGCCTCGACGATCAGACCCGCCTTGACGCGGCCGGCGTTTTCCTGATGTATGGCGTTGCTCAGTGCCGCCGGAATCAGAATGTCGCATTCGAGCTCCAGCAACGCTTCGTTGGAAATGCTCAGGGTACCCGGCAAACCCACCAGCGTTCCGTGAACCCGCTTGTGCGCCAACGCGGCAGCCAGATCGACGCCGTCCTGGTGAAAAATCCCGCCCTGGGAGTCGCTCACCGCCACCACCACTGCGCCAGCGGTCTGAAACAGACGCGCCGCCACCGCGCCGACGTTGCCGAATCCCTGGATCGCCACCCGGGCGCCCTTGAGCGTATCGCGTCCCGCAACCACCCGTTTGGCCAGCAACCGTTCGGTGGCGTCGAGCACGCCGCGGCCGGTGGCCTCAAGACGGCCCTCCGATCCGCCCATGTCCAACGGCTTGCCGGTGACCACCGGCAGATTGTTGCGCCCCGGATGCATGATGTCATAGGTGTCATAGATCCAGGCCATGGTCTGCTCATCGGTGTACAGATCAGGGGCGGGAATGTCGGTGTGCGGACCGATGTTGTCGCCCAGTTCGGTAATGAACCGGCGGGTAACGCGGCGCACCTCCGCCGAGCTGAGCGCCTTCACATCACAGGCAACGCCGCCCTTGGCGCCCCCGAACGGCACATCGATCAGCGCGCACTTCCACGTCATCAGCGCGGCCAGGAACCGCACCTCGTCCACCGTGACGTCGGGATGATAACGGATACCGCCCTTGCCCGCTCCGAGGACGCGGTTGTGCAGCACGCGGTGGCCGTCAAAGATGCGCACCGAACCGTCGTCCATCTGCACCGGAAAACAGACACTGATGGTGCGCTTCGGCGCCCGCAGGAATCCAAACAGCTCGCGCGTCATCCCATTGAGGTGGGTTAATGTCCGCTGCAGGCGCAGCTCGCTGATGTGCAGCGGCTTCAGGTTCTCGGTCTGCGGCGCTGGTTTCGGATCTTTGTTGTCGGCGCTCTCGTCCATTCTGGGGCACCCGGTTTGTCATTTGTATTCAATGGGTCACATGGCCGCCGCGGACGCGGGAGTTGCGTCAACGGAAGCCGGCCACCAAGGCAACGGTACAGGATAAGCCACGACAAGAACAGCACACCCGCCCGACCCCGGCGTTGCCGCTGCGCACTGCAGGCCCGCGGGCCGGGCCCGACACACTGGCCCACAGTGCCGACATCGACAATACTGTAGATAGAGCTGGCCGATGGTAGCCGTGGAGGGCTGCCGTGACGCGCCTCAATCACGCCCGCGGGGAATCAATGGTGACTGCCATTCGCTTCATGTTGGCCGTATTGGCTGCGCTGCTGCTGGCAGGATGCGCAGGTCTTATGCTGCGCGAACCGCTGCGCGTCAGCGTCGCCGGCCTGGAGCCGCTGCCCGGCGAAGGGCTGGAGGCTCGCTTTGCGGTCAAACTGCGCATTCAGAACCCCAACGAAACGGCCATCGACTTCGACGGAGTGGCCCTGGACCTGGCATTGAACGGCAAACATTTCGCCAGCGGCGTCAGCGACCAGCCTGGCGCCATACCGCGCTATGGGGAGACGGTGATCACCGTCCCGGTCACCGTACCAATCACGGCCATCGTGCGCCAACTGCTGGGAATGAGCCACGCCCGCCCCACCGACAAGATCAGCTATCACTTGCGCGGCCACCTCGGCGGCGTCGGGCTGGGTGGTGTACGATTTGAAAGCCACGGCGAACTGGTGCTGCCGTCGGCGGAGGGGCGCCGGGAACGGAACGGCACCGCCAACCCGGCATCAGCCGCTACCGCATCCCCGGGGCCAATATACCGGTTAAGCAAATCATGAGCGGCCGCCGGACCGCACCGCAACAGACGCTTGCATTTCGACCGCTCCCGTAAGCTGCAGCCAGTCGCAATCCTCGATCCAGAGCAGACCGATCTCGTTGCGGCACACCCGGACGACGAAGCCGCGGATGCGCAACGGCCGTGTCCAGGATACATCCGCCGCCGGCGGTAGTATCACGTCGACCACATTACTCGGCGGTGGCGTGCCGCTCGTCACCGTCAGGCATGCACCGGTTGCGCTCACGTCTTTGGTGATCGCCTGGCGGACAACGCCGTCGGGCGTGCGTAGCAAGGCGGTCAGTTGAAGTGGATCTCGGTGCGCGCAGCGATGTTCCATGGACAACCTCCAGAGCGGGCAAGGTCAGCTGCGATGGCCGATCGCGCCCGACGTTGTTCGCGTGTACCCGGGTCGGGGCCGGGCCGTATCTGTCACCACATGGTGTTTGGCCCGCGGCATTCACTCGGCGGCAGACACCGGCATCGCATGCGTCCAGCCCGGCCTGCCCCCTTCGCGGACATCTCTCGGTACATTGATAGCCGATCGATCGGGCGCCCGCAGTAACGCAAGTCACAACCGGCGTCGATCCGCGTGGCAGGCCGTCGGTGAGTGAATATCCAAATGCCGAAGCACACCAGTGGAGCCGGTCGCCAACCGATTCCCTCGCACGCTCACCCGGCACCTGCAGCCCCGTACCACTGCGCAATCCGTAGCAGCGTTTCGAAGTCCAGTACGCGCCACGTCCCATCCCGCCTGTCGAGCACGCCTTGGCGCTTCAGCGCGGCCAGCAATCGGTTGACCACCACGCGTACGGACCCGATCATGAACGCCAGTTCCTCGTCGGGAAGATTCCCGATCAGACACTCTGCCCCAGCCGCAGCGTCTCCGCCGCCTCCAAAATAGCGCACGAAAAGACGGGCCAGACGGGTCATGGTATCGTGCAAGGCAAGATCACCCGCGAGTTCCGCAAGCGTGTGCATGTGCCGGGCCGTGTATCGGCGCGCAGCATCGCGGAACGCCGGAAGAGACCCGGCCCATCCGTTCCACAGCTCGTGAGGTCCCGACAGGGCGGTGACATGGTCCAGCGTTTCCGTGCTGGCGCCGCCCAAGCGGGCATCGAGCAGGCTCTCCAAACCGAACACGGCGCCGGGACCGTGGACAAAGAATGTCAACGCGCGGCCGCTGCAGGGATTGTGCTGTGCGACTTTGACGCGCCCGTTGATCAGCAGGTAAAGACGGTTGACCGGCTCGTGCGGGCGCACGACAACCTTGTGTCGCGGCCAGCGTTCCACCTTCAGTTTGCCGGCCATGCTCCGGACCATGTTGGGCTGCAGGCCGCCGAACAGCGAACTGTTAGCTAGCACCTCCATGGCGGTGTTCCAATCGATTGAATCCATCAGCCGAAACTCCTGGTAACTGCCCGGGTTCCGGTGCTCCTCCTGCGGAAACGTCTGCTGTGCGACGCGGCGGCCGCCGCTGGTCCGTCGTGGATGCGGCCAATCTTTGGATTGCGTGCAAACATTTTGGTGCGCATTTCTCCGGGGCGTTTGCAAAGGACAATCGTGCGGCACGCGGCTTGACGCCCGGAGACGCCGAAAGCCGTATGTCCGGCTGTAGTCAACAGGGAATTGGATAAGCGGAGTTTATGTGGCGGGCATCGCTGTCCGGTATAACTCAAGTTACACTTGCCCGCCGCCGGCGCATCCCGGATCCTGCCGCTCGCGCTTGGAAAAACATTTTGACAACGTTGAGTCGACCACCCGGTACAACGGGAGGCCAGGCTTAACGGGGAGGGAAATGTGAGGCGCAAGGCGGTCCGGCTGATGGATCGCCCACGTGCCGTTCCGCCTTGCGCAGCAATTTTTCCAGGTTCAGTACGCGCAACTTGCCGCCTTGAGTATCGACGATACCTTCGCGTTTGAGTTCGGCGAGCAACCGGTTCACCACCACGCGTACGGTCCCGATCATGTGGGCCAACTCCTCGTGCGGCAAATCCTGAATGAGATTGGCGCGCGCCGACGCAGCCTCATCGACACCGTCGAAATAGTGCAGGATCAAATGGGCGAGCCGCGTCATCGTGTCGTGCAGGGCGAGGTCGCCGGCCAAATCGGCAAGGTGGCGCATCTGCCTGTCGACATAGGCGCTGACCGCCTGGCGAAATTCCGGATAGGCCTGCAGCCAGCTTGTCCACACCCGGGATGGCCCGGACAGCGCAGCCACCGAGTCCAGGGTCTCCGCCGATACCTCGTGCTTGCGTCCGTCCAGCAGGCTGATCACGTTGAAACCATCGCCCGGCCCCAACAGGAAAAGCGTCACCTCCCTCGCGGTTCGCAGATTTTGCCGGGTAATCTTTACACGCCCCTCGATCACCACATAAAACCGATCCACGGTCTGTTGGGGGCTCATCACCGCGCAGTGGCGCGGCCAGCGCTCCAGCTTCAGCGCAGCCAACATCTCATTCAATGTTGCAGGTGAAATACCCTTTAACAGCGGGCTGGCCGCCAGGACGGCGATAGCCTTTTCCCGATCCAAAGCATCCATTATGCCTCCCCCCGTGGTCCCGCTCCGCGACACCCCGCGAGCGGCATCGGCACTAGGACAAGTCGCAACAAAGTTTATTGAGTTTAGCACGATACCCGCTTCCGGCCTCCATGCGCCGGCCCGGCAGACGCACGTCAAAAATCGCCCGCAGCCGAGGGTACCCGGTTGACCCAGCGGCGCAGGCGCCTTCGCTGAGCGGGCGACGTCGGGCGTTGCCGCGGGAAACCCGGTTCAACTGGTTCCAGGGCATGGGCGCCCGTACCGCAAGCCAACCGCCAACGGCTCTCCGCGGCTGCCCTGTAACCTGGGTCACGTGAAAGAGCGTACCGACCGCGGCACCGCTCCGGCGATGCCCTGTCGGCCGCCCTGCCGGTCCACTGGACACGGGCGCGCATCGGGCGCAATGTCTCCATTGGAGTTGCATCGGTCGGACCGACCTGACCACGACCACCCTTCTTGCCCACCGCTGTCAAACGAGGAGGCCAGTATGGGAATCTACGAACGTATCCTTTGCGCCGTCGACTTTTCCGGGCTAAGTGAGGCGGCGTGTGCCCGCGCGATTGCCTTGACGCGCCACTTCAAGGCTCAACTCACCCTGCTGCATGTCGTGGAGTACTTTCCGGAAGATCGATCGAACGAGATCATCGCCCCCGAGATCGAGGACCCGAGCGGTTACCAGGAAACTCGCGCCCGCCAAGGCTTGCACGAATTGGCTGGGCGCCTGGGATACAGGGAAGCGAAACAAGAGGTCCTGTTCAGTCCGCACTCGGCCTGGCATGAGATCCTGCGTTTCGCCGGCACCCACGAAACGGACTTGATCGTGTTGGGTTGCCATGGGCATCACGGCATGGCCACGCTGCTCGGTTCCACGGCCAACGGCGTCGTCAACCGCGCGCCCTGCGACGTTCTGGCAGTGCGTCCCGAATCATGATGCAGGCGGCTGTGAGAGTGACCGGTCCGGCGCGTGTTTCGCGCGGCGCGGTATGTCAATCAGCGCTGCCGCGGACCCGTTGACACCTGCTGCCGTGCCGCGAACCCGGCGCCGCCGGCGCGGGAATTCGGCGAGGTTGACCTGCGTCAAGATCCTCCTGCCGGACGATGGCAGACTGATTTTGACAAACAGGTGGTTCCGGCCCATGGTTTGGTTTGAAAAAGTCCAATTCGCGTTCATGTTCATCCGCATCCTGCCAGCCTGCGCTTTGCTGCTGTTGCTGCCCGGCCCGGCCTGGTCCGGCGGGACTCCCTACTACGATTGGCAGGCCAAGGACCTCGCCATTGCCAAACCCCTGGGCGGCCTGACGGGCAATGCGCAACGGGGCCGGGCAGTGGTCATCGATCGCGATCGCGGCAACTGCCTGGCCTGCCATCGTCTGCCGATCCCGGACGAGCCCATGCAGGGCACCGTGGGGCCGCCCCTGGTCGGTATCGGCGCGCGCCTGAGCGAGGCCCAGCTGCGGCTGCGGGTGGTGAACGAGCAGTTGGTCAACCCCGCCACCATCATGCCGCGCTTCTACGCCCGCCCCGGAACCCTGAACCGGCCGCTTCCCGCCTATAACACCACCATCCTGAGCGCACAGGACATCGAGGACGTGGTCGCCTACTTGAAGACGCTACGGTGAAAATCGCGACCGGCACCAAACTCACGTGGGTGCTGCTGGCGGCACTGTTGGCACTGCATGCGGGCATTGCCCGGGCGCTGCAGCCGCGGTCCGACTACGAGCTGCTCAGCGACGATCTCAAACAGATGCAGAACGACGAGTTTGCCAATCCGGGCATGTTGACCGTGGAGAAAGGCAGGACGCTGTTCGCAAAACCCGGCTATAACGGCAAGGCCTGCGCCAGCTGCCACGGCAAGGATGGGGCAAAGCTGGATCCCGTGGCCATCGCCGCCTACCCGGTCTACAAACCCAAGCGCGGCCCGGTGACCCTGCAGAGCCAGATCAACTATTGCTGGAGCGAACGCATGGACGAGTTTCCCATGCTCTACGACGCCGACGCGCTCGTGGCGCTGGAGACCTTCGTGCGCTACCTGGCGCGCGGCCAACCGGTGCACGTGGACATCAGCGGGCCCATGCGCGCGCACTACGAAGCCGGTCGGCGGCTGTTCGAAACCCGCATCGGCCAGCGCGACATGGCCTGCGTGCAGTGCCACGAACAGCACGCGGGCCAGCACCTGCGGGGCCAGGTGCTGAACCAGGCCCAAATCAACGGCTTCCCCATCTACCGCATCACCAACGGACACATCCTGAGCCTGCACCAGAAGTATCGGGGCTGTTACGCCACCCTGCGCGCGATGCCCTACCAGCCCGGTTCCGAGGAGTATATCGATCTGGAGACCTACATGGGCGCGCGCGGCAACGGCCTGCCCATCGAGACTCCGGCAATCCGGAGGTGAGTACGTTTCGAGGTAAATGACCGGCTGTTGCTCACGCACCGCCGTTGCGCCATTCGCCGCGACAACAAAGGCCCGCAAACCGTACCCGCATCCGGATCGCCGACCCGATGACAACCGCGCCGCATCGGCCAATCCGGTTGTTGCGAACCGGGCGTCTACTCCGGCCGCCCCGATACCTTCTTCGACGCGCCCAGAACGACCAGTCCCAGAGCGATCAGCGCCACGGTAGCCGGCTCCGGTACCGTGCGCAGGGCGTTGACGGCAAGAATGCGATGCGTTGCCGTCGTCGGGTGTTCCAGGTCCCAGAACAGATACTGCTCTGGATTGGAGCAGGTGGTGCCGCCCGGCGTTACATAGCCGCTGTAGCACGTATCTGTTACGTTGGTCAGCCCGTAATCGGCCGGGTTCGCATAGACCTGATCCAGCAATCCAAATACGTCCAGGCGCATCAGATCGACGCCGGGGAATGACGAACCAATGTTGTTCAGGAGGCCGGCCAACCCCAGGTTGAAATTCATCACGAAGTTGGAGACCAGCGGATTCGGCGCACCTCCGCTGATAGCAGTCACGGCGGGTATGATTCCGAGGTCCGGAACATTGGGCACCAGGATATTGCGCGCCCCCGCGGCAGCCAGACTGGCAACCACGTTACCGAGGTCAGCGGCCGTAGCGTTGAGATCGGAGGTCGGATCGTACGTCGGGTCGGCCATT
Source organism: Gammaproteobacteria bacterium (assembly GCA_037385045.1). Taxonomy (GTDB): domain Bacteria; phylum Pseudomonadota; class Gammaproteobacteria; order JASBUN01; family JASBUN01; genus JARRNJ01. The sequence goes on from JARRNJ010000080.1 coordinate 9,429, forward strand.
ACCCGCCCAAGGATATCCGACAGATTGTTGGATCCACCCCAGACAACGTATAGCGCGTTGGGATCCGCGGCACCTCCACCCAGGCTTGCCAGGTAGGAATCGCGCTGCTCGAGCAGACTCGCGGCGAATGGGCTGGCGGAGGCGCGATAGCCCGTGCGTGCGCCGCCGTAGGCATAGTCGGTACCACCGGCCAACGAAGGCGTGACCGTCAGGCCGAGGCCCTGAGACAAGTAGTCAATATAGTTTCGGCCGTCGGTGAACCGTCCGTGGGTCGTGCCATCGGTGTATTCGGGCGGCGGAATGACGCCGCCCGTAACGATGCTGTCGTTGCCGATATCCGATAGGCTGTCCCCAAACACGTAGAGGTTGCTGTACGGCAGCGCATGGACGGAAAACGGCAATTGAATCAGGAACGCAACGACGAGTCTCGCAAACAGCATTTTTTTCATTATTGGGTTCTCCCTGACTGGGCGGACGCCCTTGCTGCCGCCTCACGGCGGCAGCACCCGGTTACAACTTTATCCGATCCAGCAGCCACTGTCTGCTTGCGGCAAGGGCGTTGCCGAAATGCCGAGTTATAGGCCGAACGAAAACCCCTTTCATCGCGTCAACGGATCGTTCGATTGCAGACCGGCATGCTGGCGCGCAGCGCGCACCTGAACCTTAAGCACGGCGACGGCATGGGGGCGGCCAAGCTCGCGGCCGACTTCGGCGCCGTCGTGATCCTCCCAGCCATAGCCTCGGCGTTGCTCTATGGCCACTGCGCCAAGGACGAGAGCTACTTCAACTGTCTTGGCCGCGAGATCGGGCTGTACTTCGCCGGGTTCTTCCCGATCATCCGCGACGTGGTGATGGCAAGCTGGGGCAGCTACGGCTATCGCATGTCGCCGATCGGCTCAGCCGGTGACGCCGTTGCACAACTCCCGGCGGCCACCTACCGGCTCGCGACTGGGGAGAGCACGCCGGCCGATCCTGAGCGGGTATTGATCGGCGCCGCCTATTCGCTGGGCTTGCCAGGCCTGCAGATCTGGCGGACCTTCGATCATTTAGAGCAGGTCTACAGCGGGGAAACCGACTTCAACCCGTGGTACTTGGTCATGGGCCAGCCGCACGCGAAATAGGCGCGGAGCGCTGCTGACCGGGCCACCAAGGTCGTAAATGCCGGTTAGCGGGCCCCTCTGTTACAATATCCTTGCTAAAACCCCTGAAACAAGGAGGCATGATTCCACACGCGATAAGTCAGACAGGGAAAGCGCGATGCCGAGCACACCGTCGGGCTTGCCGGCTGCGTCTCGGAGGGAATAGCCCAACAGGATGACGGGGCGGCCACTCGCCGCGTCGATAAATAGGCTACTGAGCGTCATCGTCGTGGATGAGAGTGTCTGATGCAGCCATGTCGGGGCTTGC
>JARRNJ010000081.1:0-10664 GCA_037385045.1 Gammaproteobacteria bacterium
GCCCCTCCCGGCCGGCGGCGTCTTGCCGTGCCCAGGTGACGACGTTGGGGCCGCGTCGTCCGGCGTGGTACCATATCCGCGTTAACCATCCCATCCGCAATCCTGCGCGCCCGCCGAGCCTGGTTACACAGGTGTGCAGGTGCGCCGAACCGTGCTTGCCATGCGATTTCAACGATTTTCCGCTCTTATTGTACTGACGTTGCTGACCGTCGGCTGCCAGAACCACACGCCGCAGGGAACACCCGCCGACGCCAAGGGCGTGCGGCAGCTGATAGCCACCCTCGATGCCTATCAGCAGCGGTTCCGACACCTGATGGAGATGCGCAGCCAGATTCGGAAGCAGCGCGCCGACCTGGACCGGCGCAAGGCGCAGCTTGCGCAGGTGGACCGGGAATTGCATGCTGACCAGGCGCGACTGGCAAAGGGCGCGATGACGCGCCAGGCCTATGACCACAAGTGGAAGGACACCAACAAGGCACAGCAGCACGCCCGGGCGCTGAAGGCATTTCAAGCCGATGTGGCCCGCTACAATAAGTTCATCGGCCGCTTCAATCACACGGCAAAGGCCCTGGCCGGTCATATCGGCAAGCGCACCCCCGCCGACGTCGATGAGCTCATGCAGGATATGGGCGCGCTGCGCCAGATCCTGCAATCGGAACTGGACGCGAAACAGTATGTGAAGGCCAGCTACGTGGCACAGCATTCCGCCATCGCGGCGGAGTTCGGCTACCACCAGCAGTAGGGCCAAAGGCCAACGTCGGCGCGAACCGCGGCGCCGCAGCCAACGATTAGGAATCAATCATGTGCTCACAACGAACCCATGCACATTCCCATGACGCCGAGGGCGGCACATTTCCCGGCGTCGAAGAGTCGGTGACCATCGACGGGCCCAGCGGTGAACTCGAGAGCCTCACCCTCTGTCCCTCCGACGGGCCGCGCAGCGACGCCATCGGGGTAATCTGCCATCCGCACCCGCTCTACGGCGGCACCATGCACAACAAGGTGGTGCACTATATCGCGAAAACGCTCAACGAACTCGGCTTGCGGACGGTGCGATTCAATTTCCGCGGCGTCGGCGCCAGCGAGGGCACCTATGGCGACGGCGACGGCGAGGTGCAGGATTTGCAGGCGGTGCTGGACTGGGTCCGTCAACGGCACGCGGGCGCCGAGATCTGGCTGGCCGGCTTTTCCTTCGGCGCCTATGTGGCGCTGCGCGAAGGCTGCGCCGAGGGGGTCACGCGCCTGATCACCGTGGCGCCCCCGGTGAACCTGTTCGACTTCGAGGCCTTCGAGGCGCCGTCCTGCCCCTGGCTGCTGCTGCAGGGCGAGGGCGACGAGGTGGTGCCCTACCGGGACGTCCGGCGGTGGGTCGGCAGGCTCAACCGCCCGCCGGAGTTCGTGCCGCTGCCCGGTGTGGACCACTTCTTTCACGGCAAGCTCAACGTGCTGCACGACGTGCTCATGGAGCGCCTGGCCTCGAGCGTGCGGCATTCCGCCTGAACCTGCCGCGCGAAGCGGCTGGTCTTGAAACAGGTACGCACCCACGGTGGGGCGTCGGCGGGCTTGACTGGTTGCCCGCCTCGCGGACGGCGAGCGTGGCTCGGAAGTCCGGTGACCCACTTCACCGTGATGCGAACCGCTGTCCCAACCGGCCGGGTTCGAACCGCTCCGGCCAGGGCTGATCCAGCCAGGAGGCCTGTCATGCCTACCATCTCACGATTGTTCCGCGGTGTGGCGCTGGCGCTGGCCGCGTTCGCGACCGATGCCGGTACGCTGGTGGAAACCCCCTACACGGCGCAGAAGGTGGTATACGACTTCTACCTGGACGATCCCGCCAAAATGGGTCCGGCGCTGTATTGGGTGCGGTCCCTGCTCAACCCCTTGATGGACGCGCCTTACGGGTTTGCCCCTGAGTCCCTGCACGTGGTGGTGGTGATTCACGGCACCGAGATTGTCACGGTGGCGAAGAAGAACTACGACCGCTATCGGCAGGTGGTGGAGCGGATGCGGTATTACGCCGGGCTTGGCGTCAAATTCAAGGTGTGCGCCCTGGCGGCGAGCGACTACGGCTATCGCGCCGAAGACTTCTACGACTTCGTCGACGTGGTGCCGTCGGCGTTCACCGAGTTGGCCCACTGGCAGTTGCAGGGTTACGCGCTGATCACGCCGCGGGTTCCGGAGAAGCGCTTCACCGTCGACGAAATTCGCTGACGGCGGCGCCCGTTCCCCGACCGCGAATGCGGTTATACTGTTCCGGCACGTACGTTGTCGGGAGTGGAATATGAGCGATCTCGCCGACCTGGAGCTGATTGTCCGGTCGCGGGTGCCGATTGTCCTGGTCGAGACGCATGAGGAGAACCGCGCGCTCGACATGTTCAGGCGTCTCGCACTGGCGCTGCAGACCCCCACCTACCGCTGGACCGTGACTGAAGGCCTGCGCCGCCTGGAGATCGAGCTGGGCGCCCAGGCGTCGACGGCGGAGCCGGAGCGGGTGCTGCGGCACATCAAGGCGGTGGAATCGCCGGGGATTTACGTGCTGGTTGATTTTCATCCCTATCTGGACGAGCCGGTCAACCGGCGCCTGCTGAAAGAGATCGCCCACGCCTACGCGCAGCTCGGCCACACGGTGGTGCTGTTGAGCCCTCGCCTGGAGCTGCCGCCGGACCTGCGCAAGCTCTCGGCGCGCTTCCAGTTGTCGCTGCCCGACGAGGAGCGGGTGTTGGCCATTGTGCGCGAGGAGGCGCTGGCCTGGTCGCGCAGCAACGGCAACCGCAGGGTCAAGACCGATTCGCGCATCCTCCAGCGCCTGGTCGCCAACCTCACCGGGCTGACCGCCGGTGACGTGCGGCGGTTGGCCCGCAAGGCGATCTACGACGACGGCGCCATCACCGATTCAGACCTGCCGGAGGTGATGAAGGCCAAGTATCAGCTCATCGGCGGCGACGGACTGCTGACGTTTGAATACGACACTCAGCGTTTCGCCGACGTCGGCGGCATGGTCAACGCCAAACGCTGGCTCACCCTGCGCCGCACGGCGTTTCATGGCGAGGCGGTGCCGCCTGGCCTTGACCCGCCGCGGGGGGTGATGCTGCTGGGCGTGCAGGGCTGCGGCAAGAGCCTGCTGGCGAAGGCGGTGGCAGGCATTTTCGCCGTGCCGCTGCTGCGCCTGGATTTCGGCGCGCTGTACGACAAGTTCTACGGTGAATCGGAGAAGAACCTGCGCGAGGCCCTGCGCAGCGCCGAGGTGATGGCTCCCTGCGTGCTCTGGGTCGACGAGATCGAGAAGGGGATCGCGGCCGATACCAACGACGGCGGTACGTCCCGGCGCGTGCTGGGAACGCTGCTGACCTGGATGGCCGAGCGCAGCGCCTCCGTGTTCATGGTCGCCACCGCCAATGACATCACCCGTCTGCCGCCGGAGTTGATCCGCAAGGGGCGCTTCGACGAGATTTTTTTCGTCGATCTGCCGGACGCTTCGGTGCGCACCGAAATTCTGCGCATCCATCTGCGCAAGCGTGGATTGGCGGCCGCCGAGTTTGACCTGCCGGCGCTGACGCGGGCCAGCGAGGGATTTTCCGGCGCGGAGATCGAGCAGGCGGTGGTTTCGTCACTGTACGTCGCGCACGCCGAGGGTGGCGCGCTGACCAGCGCCACCCTGGAGCGGGAATTTGCCGCGACCCGGCCGCTGGCGGTGGTCATGGCCGAACAGATCGACGCCCTGCGCCAGTGGGCCGCGCACCGGACGGTGCCGGCGGGCTGAATCGGCGGACCCGGGCGGGTAATGATGGCGCGGTTGCCCGGAATTCGGACAACAATGCGGCGGGGTCAGCGTCGAGCGAGTTGTGCCAAGGCGGTGTTGCGGATCTCGGGGTAGGGGTCGCGGGTCAGGCGCTGCAGGGTTTTGGCGCTGGTGTTGTAGGCGCGCGCCACTTCCAGCCGCACACCGGGGTCGGAATCGAGGGCGAGGCGGTCCAATACCGCCGCTGGTACATACTCGAACCGGGCCACCACCGAGCGTACGGCGGTTTGCCGGTCTTCCGCCAGCCGCATCAGCGTCGCCAGATCCGCCGCCAGATTGGTCGCCACGGCGATGCGCACCCCCATTTCCGGATCGCCGGCAAGCCGCCGCAGGGCCGCGGGCGGGGTGCGCCGGTTGCCCGCTACCGCCGCGCGCACCTCCCAATCGGGGTCTCCCGCCAGCTGCGCCAGCCGTGCCGGCGGCGTCGACGGCAGGCGGGCGGCGCGCAGGCGCTGCTCCAGGCTCTGGGCGTTGCCCACGGCCGGGGCCAACAGCAGCAACAGGGACAGCGCGGCACTGGTGAGCAACGTCGGCGATTCCGGGATCATGACCCGTACCTCATGCCAAGCGGGATGAGCTGATATTATGGTGCGTCCAGGAGGCGATGCAACGGTTTGCCGCCGGTGTTTAGGAATCGGTAACTTGTTTCGGGGCGCGGAAATTGCCTATGGTGAGGGGGTTTGCAGGCAATGGCAGAGGCTGAGGGCATGCTGGACCGGGTACGGAAATTTCTCGAGCAGCGGGGCGCCGCGGGCCCCCGGGGCGCCGAGCGCGATCCGGTCGACGAGCTGCACCTGGCCACGGCGACGCTGCTGATGGAGATCAGCCGCGCCGATTCCCATGTCGACAGCGATGAGCGGCGGGTGATCGAACAGGCGTTGCGCCGGCTGTTCGATCTCGGCGCTGAAGACGCCCGCCGGTTGGCGGTAGCGGCGGAGGATGAAGCGGAAGGGGCGGTCTCCCTGTATCCGTTCACGCGCCGGGTCGACCAGGAATTCTCACCCGCCCAAAAGAAGAAGGTTGTCGAACTGCTCTGGCGCGTCAGCTTTGCCGACGGCGAGCTGGACAAGTACGAAGAATACATGATTCGCAAGATTGCCGATCTGTTGCACGTTTCCCATGCCGATTTCATGCACGCCAAGCACCTGGCCCGCAGCCGCGGCTAGGTCGTTCGCAGCGGCTAGGTCTTTCGCATCCGAAACAGCCAGTCCGTGGAGTGCGTTCGATGCCGCTGGGGGTTTAGAGGAAGGAGAAAAGGGCAAAGGGCAAAGGAAAGGACGGCATCGGTGTTTCTTCTTTGCTCTTTCCTCTTTGCCCTGCCTTTAAAAAAGCCCCGGTATTTGGCCGGGGCTTGTGGTTGCTGGGCTGCACCGACAATGGTGCGGGCGCTCAGTTCGCCATATCTTTCAGCGCTTTCAGCGGGGTGACCTTGACGACAGTGCGTGCAGGCTTGGCCTTGAAGACGGTTTCTTCGCCGGTAAACGGATTGATGCCCTTGCGCGCCTTGGTGGCCGGTTTGCGGACGGTCTTGATCTTCAGCATGCCGGGAACGGTGACGGTGCCGGCGCCATTCTTCTTGATATGGCCGTGTACAATGCCGGTCAGAGCATCGAAAACGGACTGCACGTCTTTCTTGGTGAGGCCTGTCTTCTCGGAGATGGTGCCCATCATCTCCGTCTTGGTCATCGGCTCCTTGATTGCCTTGACCGCGGGCTTCGCGGCTACGGCGCGTTTCGCGGTCTTCTTCTTCGTGGCGGTTTTCTTTTTGACAGCCATTCGTCGCTCCTCTCTAACGGGTACGGGTAAAATGCCGCTGGATAACATAGCACAAACGCCGGTATATTTGGACACATTTGAGCCGGTAAATAAAGGGGTTTCGCGCATTATTTTGGAGTCGCCTGATGCTTGTTGACGCGACGTTTGCTTCGGCCTTCGTGGTCGGTCTTTTGGGTGGCGTGCACTGTTTTGGGATGTGCGGGGGTATCGTCGGTGCGCTGACCTTCGGTTTGCCGGAGGCGGTTCGCCAGAACTACCGGCGCGTGCTGCCGTATTTGTTCGCCTACAACGCCGGGCGCATCTGCAGCTACACCATGGCCGGCGTGTTGATGGGCGGCATCGGGGCGCTGGCGGCCAACCTCGCGTCGGTACGCCACGCGCAGCAGGCCCTGCAACTCCTCGCCGGTGGTTTCATGGTGGCCTTGGGCCTTTATCTCAGCGGCTGGTGGTCGGGCTTGCGCCAGGTGGAGGCGGCGGGCGGATTCATCTGGCGCCGTATCGAGCCGTTCGGGCGCCGCTACATGCCGGTGGCGCACCCGCGGCAGGCATTCGTGTTGGGGCTGTTCTGGGGCTGGCTGCCGTGCGGCCTGGTGTATTCGGTGCTGATCTGGGCCATTGCGGCCGGCACCCCGGTGCGCGGCGGCCTGTTGATGCTGAGCTTCGGTCTGGGTACTTTGCCGACGTTGATGACCCTGGGGTTGTCGGCGTCGCGCCTGGGACGCTGGGTCCGCAACGGGGGCGTGCGCGCCGCTGCCGGTCTGATGGTGATCGGGTTCGGGGTGTATACGATGTATTTGGCGACGTCAGGCCTGCTGCCGCCGGCTTGAATTTCCTGGCTCAGACGGTCGGTGCGGCCGGCGCAATCTGTGCCTGCGGTTGCCCCAAGTAGTATCCCTGCCCCATGTCGACGCCGAGATTGCGGAGGATCTCCACCGACTCGGCATGTTCAATGCATTCTGCAATGGCGGTGATGCCCAGGCCGTGGGCCAGGTCCGTCATGGCCTTGACGAAGATGGCGTCCGAGCGCTCCGAGTGGAGTTGGCGTACGAAGCTGCCGTCGATCTTGACGTAATCCACCTGCAGATTCTTCAGGTAGTAGAACGACGAAAAGCCGATGCCGAAGTCATCGAGGGCGAACCGGCAACCGAGCCCGCGTAGCGCCTCGATGAATACCTGCGCCTCACCCAGGTTCTCCACCGCAGCAGTCTCGGTGACCTCGAAAATGATGCTGCTGGGGTCGGCCTGGTAACGCTCGATGGACTCGCGCACCAATTCGAGGACCTCCGTGTGCCCGAAATGGCGGCCCGACAGGTTCAGCGCCAGGCGCACCGGCGGGCCGTTGCGCAGGCTTTCGCCCTGGATGCGGATGGCGGTGTCGAGAACCCAGTGGTCGATTTCCCGGATCAGGCCGAACCGCTCGGCCACCTCGAGGAAGGCGCCCGGAGTAATCAGGTTGCCGTCCTCTTCGCGCATGCGCAGCAGCGCTTCGTGGTGACTGATGGTGCCGGTGACGAGATTGACCACCGGCTGGTAGTGGAGCACGAAGTTGTCGTTCTGCAGGGCCGCGCGAATGCGTTCTTCCCAGTGCACCTTGGCATACATGCGGGCGACGTTGCGGTCCCCTTCGTGGAACAAATGGTAGCGGTTGCGGCCCCGGTCTTTGGCCACGTACATGGCGGCGTCGGCACGCGCCAACAGCTCGCCCCAGGAGGTCCCATGGTCGGGAAACAGGACGATGCCGATGCTGGCGCTGATGTGGGCGTAGCCGCCGCCGCGGATTTCCACGTCCTTGACGGCAAGCGCGTCGAGCAGCGCCCGCGCCACCTGCGCGGCCTCCCGTTCGTCGGCGCGCGGCAGCAGCACCCCGAACTCGTCGCCGCCCAGACGCCCCAGCAGGTCGGTATCCCGCAGGTTGGTCCCCAGGCGGTTGGCCACCTGCACCAGGAAGTCGTCACCCTGCTGATGCCCGAATGAATCGTTGATGTATTTGAACTGATCCAGGTCGATGAACAGGAGGGCGCCCTGGTGGCCGTAGCGGCGGGTGTAGGAGACGTGCTGTTCCAGCTCTTCCTGGAAACGGCGGCGGTTGTACAGCCCGGTAAGGGCGTCGTGCTCGGCCAGAAACAGGATATGTTCGTCGGCGGCCTTTTCGTCGGTGATGTCCAGCATCAGGCCGCGTAGCGTGACCTGCCCCTGCGGCCCGGTTTCGGAGGCGGCGATGTTGCGGATCCACAGGCAGCGCCCGCCCCGGTCGAGCACGCGGAAGTCCAGCGTGAAACTGCCGGGATGCTGGTTGCGGCTGCGCAAGGCCTCCAGGACCCAGTCGCGGTCGTCGGGGTGCAGGTGCCGGGCCAGAAAGCCGGGCTCCAGCCATTCCTGCTGGGGATAGCCGAGCTGGTTTTCCGCTTCCCGGCTCACGTAGCTGAAACGGTCGGCGGCGGCGTCGCCTTCCCATACCACGGCGTTGACGCTGTTGAGCAGCGTGTCGAGATGACGCTTTTCGCGCTCCAGCGAGGCGTGTTCCTGCTGCAGCGCCGCCTGGGTCTGCTCTAGGTGAGCGGCCAGGTCGTTGAACGCGGTGGCCAGGTCGCCGATCTCGTCGCCCGAACGGATATCGATCCGATGCCGCAGGTCGCCGCGGCGCAGGGCGCGGGCGCCGTTCTCCAGTTGGCGCAGATGCCGGGTGAGCACCAGCCCCAACAGCACGGTGGCGGTGATGGTCAGCGCCAGCTCCAGGCCCGCGATGGTGGCGTTCTGCCAACGGGTCCTTCGCGTCAGTGCCTCCACCCCGGCGATGGAGTAGCCGGCGCGCACGCTGCCCAGCGGCTGCCCGGCCACCACGATCGGCCGTTCGACGTCGAACACGCCGTCGCGCCGGGCGTCGGCATAGGTGTGATCGACCGGCTCGCCGCGGTGCATACGGGATGCGGCGCCCAATGACGCCAGTATCCGCCCGTTGCGGTTGTAGACGATGGCGTAGACCAGGTTCTGCTTGTCCTTCAACAGCGAGAGCACGTCCTGGAGGGTGGCGCGGTCGTCGAACGCCAGGCCCGGGGCCAGGGAGTTGGCAAGCAGCAGCGTCTGCTCGCGGGTCGACTGTTCCAGGAGCTTGGCATGGCTGGAGCTGATCAAACGGACGCTGTTCCATACCAGCAGCGACAGCATCGCTGCTTCGATGATTACCACCGCCAGGATCAGGCGGGTGGACAGACGCATAGCCATCACGGGGACCCGGGCGCCGGGTCCGCCGAATAGCCGAACGGTTGCAGGAACGGGCGCAGCGGTTCGAAGTTGCGCAGGCGGGCGGGGCGGTATCCGGAAGCCGGATCGCGGATCTGTTTCAAGATCCGGCGCCCCGCGCGGGTCTTGGTCAGCGTCACCAGCACCTGCGCGATACGCTGCTGCAACCGCTCGGGCAGATCACTGGCGGTAAGGAAGCCGACCGCGGGAAAGTTCCGGCTATGCGCCAGTATCCGCAACGGGGTGGCTTCGTCATGCGGGTCGTGCACGACGTTGACGGCAACGATGGCCGCCTGCGCCTCGCCGCCAACCACGGCCTGGTAGGCGGCCGTGTGACTGAGGTAGTTGCGATACACCGGTGAGCGGGCGCCGGTGAGCCCCTCGCGGCCGAGCATGCGGCGGCCGAACATGGTGACGATGGCCTCGGGCGGTGGCGTGGCGACGATCTTTCCGGCCAGATCGGCGAGTTTGTGGATCGGCCCGTTCCTGCGCACCAGGATCAACGCCGACAGCGGGCGTACATAGGTCGCCCGGAGCCGGTAGCGACCGCTGTCGCTGGCCAGCAGCGCGAAGTGTGGGGCCGTGTACAGGATGTCATAGCGGCGGGCCTGGCTGCGCCGGACGAACTGCGGGTAGTCCCTGGCGGTTTCGATAATGACGGTGCGGCCGATGTGGGCCGACAGGTAATCGCGCAGCGGCGCGAAGCGCTTGAACAGTGCGATGGGGCTCATGAACGGCAGGATACCCATCACGAGGGGCCGCTCCTTGGCGGCCGCGGGCGGCGCGGCGGAAGCCGGGGCCGCGATGATGCACGTCAACAGCCATAGTCCGGCCCACGCGGCACATTGACGGAAAGTGGCCGTAGTGAGGCGCATTCGACACCAGGGGAATTCGCTGCAGGTGATTATACCGGTATATCGTGCGCACGGCCGGGAAATTGAGCGGCGGGTGAATAATTTAGGATATGCTAATGCCGCCCTGCGGCTGCGGCTACCGGGTAAAGAACTGCTCGCGGAAGTGCAGCATGTGGTGGCTGCTCGAGTTCTGCGGCCGCACGTCCACCGAGAAGTCCAGCACCTCTTCATTGTCCACCGGGAACACGCCGATGTAATAGATGGCGTCGCCGTCGCTCACCTGCCGCATGGAGATGTTCTTCAACTGGCCGGTAAGGTTGCTGGCCGTCGCCGTCACCGTGCCGGGCACCGCCTTGAAGCCATTGCCGGTGCGTTCCTGGATGGTGATGTTCAGCATGGCGCGATTGTGGCTGCGCTCGATGTGGTACTGCTGCGCAATGCCGGGAGTGAGGAACGTCGTCTGGACGGCATTGTAGTGCACCACATACTTTCCAAACGACATCGCTTGTTCGGCCCGGGCGCCCAGGGGAGCCAGCGTCAGCGTGATCAGGGAAAACGTAAGCAGGCGGATCAGGCTGGTCGTGTTCATGGAGCGGCCTCCTTTGATGTTCTTTTCCCTATACTATAGACCACAATCCAGAGGCTACCTGCCGCGCCGCAGCCCGGGCGCTGTCGGCGGCGCGGTCACGCTGCCGACGGGGTATCAAAGGGAGGCGGTTGGGTCAGACGCTCGCGAATGCCGGTTAGCGTGTCCAACTGCGCCCGCAGTTGTTCGGTGTCCTGCTCCAGCTAGATAAGCTTCGAGTCGAGCGTGTCCCGCGACTCGTTGATTTTGCGCAACGTCTTGAGGCGGCGCTCCATCATGTTGCGGTGCTCCTTGATCTGGGCGATGAGCGGGTTCATGACTTCGCGCAGCCAGGTTTCGGCTTCCTGATGGGCGTGGAAGTAGACGCTGCGGGCCTGGCTGACCAGACTGATGAAGAATTTCTTGATGA
>JARRNJ010000082.1:0-24462 GCA_037385045.1 Gammaproteobacteria bacterium
ATGAACTGAGCGACGTGCCCGACGGCGCAACGGTGATCTTCAGCGCCCACGGCGTGTCCCAGCAGGTGCGCCGGGAGGCAAAGCGCCGCGGCCTCAAGGTGTTCGATGCCACCTGTCCGTTGGTGACCAAGGTCCACCTGGAAGTAGCGCGGCATGCGCGCGCCGGCGAAGAGGTGGTGCTCATCGGCCACGCCGGGCACCCGGAAGTGGAGGGCACCATGGGCCAATACCTGTCGGCCGAAGGGCGGGGCGGCATCTATCTGGTGGAAAAGCCGGACGACGTCGCGCGGCTGCAGGTGAAGGATCCCGCCAGGCTGGCCTACGTCACCCAGACCACCCTGTCGGTGGACGACACCGCCCGCGTGATCGACGCCCTGCGCACCCGCTACCCGGAGATTGCCGGCCCGCGCAAGGATGATATCTGCTATGCGACCCAGAACCGGCAGGACGCCGTCAAGGCGCTGGCCCAACGCTGCGACGTCATGCTGGTCGTGGGTTCGGCCACCAGCTCCAATTCCAATCGCCTGCGCGAACTGGCCCAACAGCAGGGCGTGCCGGCCTACCTGATCGATGGCGCGGCCCACATCGACCACGACTGGCTGCGCGAGGCGCAAGTGGTCGGTGTGACCGCCGGCGCGTCCGCGCCCGAGGTACTGGTCCAGGACGTGGTGGCGGAGTTGCTCAAACTCGGCGCCGAGGCGGTGGAGGAAAGCGCGGGGTGCAGCGAAAACGTGACCTTCTCCCTGCCGCGGGAGCTGCAGCCCGAAGCCGTCTGAGGGGCCGGTACGGGTTTCATCAGCCGTTGGTGTTGCGTCCGACCCTGCGGGCCTTGACGCAACCTACGGGGCTTTCCGATAGGTCTACACATGTAGAATGCGTCAAGCGCCCCCGGCGCGGACGCATCGCAGCGTTTTCCTGTAAAGCAAAGGTAGGACGGACGAGGCAACGCGGAATCCGGGTACGAGTATTACGATTTCGGATTGCGCTTCACTCCCCCCGGCTTACCGATCGTGCCGCAACGCCCGGCCGGGACGCATCTTCGCGTCTACTTCCAGCAATAATCGGTGGTCACGCCGGCCGCGGCACCGCTAATGTTCTTTTGGCCGGCTTGGTCCAAAGTCAAGGTGCCACACTTGTCGCCTGCCTGCGGTCCGATCGGCGCCGCGTGCAAGGTATACGTTGTCTGGGTGACTGCGTTGATCGTCAGGTTATAAGTCTTGGTGCCCGAGTCGAGGGGGCACTGAGTGGCATAGATCGTTGGCGAGCCGGTATCGCCAGCGCCCGTTCCGCAGCCGGTATTTGTGGTGCCCGCGTCGCAATAGGTGCCGGTGGCGGTGAACTGCCGTTCCATAGCGTTGGCAAGGCCCATGAGCGCCCCCTCGCAATCGGCCCGGCGGCTGGCACGCACATGCTCCGTGTAGGACGGATAGGCGATGGCCGCCAGGATGGCGATGATCGCCACCACGATCATCAGCTCGATCAACGTAAAACCCGCTGTCCTGTGTAATGACTTCATGATCCTGTCTTCCCCATTGTATGCATCATGATGCACGCGACATGCCGTTTCGTCTCGTAGGTGGTTCCGGTCCAGCGCCAGCTTCACCGTACTCGCAGCCTCTGGGGGGCGGGAGGCGCGTTCATGACGGCGGCCGAATCCAGATTTCCGTTACCGTGCCGCTTTCCTGTTTGCGCCCGGTTGGCCCCCAGGCGACGAACTGGCCCGGCCGGAGCATGGCGAACGAACCCGATTTGCCCACGCCATGTACGGTCACGCCTAAACTGAGATACACGTGGGTGTTGTTCACCACGATCGAATGAGTGCCGGGATCCACTTGCGTGATGACACCCGCATGCGCGAACCCCGGTCGAACTGGTGCCGAACCGTCTTGGGCGTAAGCGACCGGTTGCATCGCCCAAAGGACCGCCAGCAATGCACTGGTGAGCCATATTCTCATGGTGCTGCTCCTGGTTCGTTCATTTGCCTTGCCGTCGTGTCAACGTCCGAGCTCGCGCCACGACAACCGGCCGGTGTTCAACCCGGTCAGGTGTGGCACGCGCGTCTTGGTCGGCTTTTGTGACCCGGTGCTGCTTTCGTACTTGAAGTCCGACAGGAACCGCGGTGAGTTGACCAGGGTGCCTTTCTTGACTCCGCCTGGCGCCACGTTCGACAGCGATCCGCCGCCCCCGGTATTCGATACCAGGTCGTTGGCGTCAAGGACGCCATCATTGTTGTAATCGAACGCGGGCGCGGCCGGCCGACCGCCGGTGGCGTAATTCAAAGCCATGGACCAACTGCTTCCACCGTACGAACACTGGTCGCTGGAAGGTATCCAGGTGTTGAAATACAGGTAGTCACCGCGCAAAACCGGATCGGTCACCAGCCGTTCGCCGCTATCGGTCAGGTTCAGGTACCAGCCGAACTGTTGGGCGTTGCCGGCTGCCGTATAGGCCACGGAGTTATTGGTCGGAACGCGCACGTTGGCCGGAAAACCGGATTCAAACGTCTGTTGTTGCAGCTTGGCCTGGGTCAGACTGGAGGTGCCGGCATCCCAGACGCCGTACATGGTCTGCAGATCCGTCGTCGTCTTGTCCGCCGTCACCAGATACTGGCCGGTGCCGAACAATACCAGCAGATTCGGGGAATTCGCATTGGTGGTCGCGATCCCCGGATTGGCCGCCACCTCCGGCTTGATCGTGATCGGTTGGTTGGCGGCGGTGGTGAACAATGGCTCCGGCGTGGTGTTGTTGCCGTAGGCGACACCCCACTGGGAGTCGTTGCTCTTCGACACATCGAATGCCCACATGTGCCCCTGCAAATCGCCGGCGTAGACGCGGTCGGCGACGCCGTCCCCATTGACGTCCACCACCGCCGGTGCCGAGAGTCCGTTGCGGTTGGTGGTGCTGCCGGCTTTGGTGTCGAGCTTCAGGTAATCGGTCCCCAAAGTCCACGTGCCATTCAGGCCGCCATCGAGGAAAACGATGAATAATTGCGCATGGCCGCTGCCGGTGTCGTTGTAGCCGTTGCCAAAGATGGCGGCCCACCGGCCGTTGTTCATCAGCGCGATGGTAGGCTGGCTGTACGTATAGCCCAGGTCTGCATCGGTGGCGTTGGTGAATTCCCATAACACCAGATTGGCCGCATTGGATTCGGAGAAGCTCGACGGATCGGTGACGTCGAGGGCGAACAAGCCGCGGCCGCCGCCGCGCTCGGCGCCGACCAGGATCGTGTGCCATGCCGCAGTCCCGGTCGGCGTGGTCTTGACGTAGGCCGGAGTCACCGTGGACGTCAGATCCACGTAATAGCGATGGGTATAATTGGGGTCGGTCAGGTAGTGCAGGCCCGCATCGGCGGTAGTCGAAAACAGGTTGCTTGGCAGGTACGCCAGCACCTCGGCGCCGGTGTCTTCACGGAAGCCGTGCAGCATACCGTCATTGGTGCCCACGTAGATCACCCCCTGGCGGCCGAGATGCGCCTGACGGAAATCGGAGAACCGCTGGCCGGTGGTGGTGGGAAACGGCGCGGTGTCAGGCCAGGCCACGGAGGGCGTGCCGACGAATTGCGGCCCCGAATGGACGATGTCGCCCAGCAGGCTCTGGCGCTTGCGGAAACCGTAGCCGTTGGGGCTTTCGTTGCTGCGGTCGCCGCGGATGAAGTTCAAGCGTGCCTGACCTTCTGCCACGGCGTCGGTGCCGCCGCCGGAATTGGTGCGCAGGTCGTTCTGCTCCGCCGTGGTGAGGTCGCCCCATTGAAACGCGGCGCCGTCCGTGCCGTTGTAGGTCAACATCACCCTCGGTGAGGTGGCGAGGTTGCGGTTGTCCAGCACGTCCGCCGCCTGCCAATTCGGTGTGGTGCCCACGTCGCCCGTGACCGGGTCGAGGGGGTAGGACACCAGATCACCAGTCCAGCCGGTGGAATTGAACAACGCTACGTAGACGGCACTGTTGGTGCCCAGAGTAGAGGTGTTGAACGTCACCGCCGCGGCCGACCCGGTGCGGCCGGCGATATTGCCAAGCAGGCCCGCCAAGCCGGAGGACAGGCTGGTGGGATTGTTGGCCTGCAGATACTGGCCGTGGCCGTTGACCGCGGCGTGCCACAAATCGTCTATTGTCGTTGGCTGATCATGGACGGCATGCGGCCAGTTGGTGGTGCCGGCCTGGAGCCCTGCCCAGTCACCCGGATAATTCAGTTGGCCGTTGGCGCCCAAGCCGATGGTATAGGTGGTCATGTGCTGCCAGGACGCCGGATCCGCAGTGCTGGTCGGCACGTTGTTGGCGCTCAGCGTACCGGAAGTTATTAGATCGGTGATCCAATATTTCATCGCCACGTCGGCGAGTGAGTTGCCGCTGGATGTTGGCCCCTCGTAGAAGGGCGCCGGCCATTGGCTGCCGCTGGTCAGGCCGGCAACGGTCTCCGGCAAGGTCCCGATGGTATTGTCCTGATCGCCTACGTTGAAACCGCTGTTGCTGGACCAGTAACCGTCAGTGGATACGATGGTGAAATTCTGCTGACAGGAAGCCTGGATCGGGCTGGAATGAGTTCCGTAGCCGGATTCGTAATATTGGCCGTCACGCACCAACGCCTCGCGCAACGGTGTGCCGCCATCCGGGTCGATGCTGTAGAGCTTGCTGTACCAGGCGGTGCGCTGGGTCGAATCGAAATCCTGGGTGTCGATGAAATTCGAACTGGCGCTGTTGAGGGTGGAGAAGCCCACCCGGTACTGGTCGTTGAGCGATCCGAAAGCCTGGCCCACTGCCGTTTTCATCAGCAGAATGCGGGTGCGGTAGTAGCTGAACCAGTTGGCGAAGTTCTGCCGCTCGTCGGTGCCGCCGGGGCCGGAAGTGGCGCTGACTACGACCTTGGTATAGTCGGAATTGGGGTAGCACGTGTCGGGGTCCGGAGTGGCCGGGCTGGTCCCGGTGTACTTGTAGTAGTAGGCGGCCTGTTGGTCGTTCTGCCACGAGTAGTAATACTCGTATCCGGCGCCGTTATACCATCCATTGGCGGCCTTGGGAGTGAAGTAGTCGGGTTTGAACTGCGAACGCAGGTCGACCGTACCTTCGGTGCTGTCGTAGCCGTCGTATGGCGCCGCGTTGAAGCTGGCGTCGGGATATTGGCTGCCGTCGGCCTTCACCGGCGGGTTGTACGTCACGTTGGGGTCGTAATAGACTTTGTTGTAAACGCCGTTCTTGTAACAAGAGTTGCCGTAACGTGTATTGTACCAATAAGAATATGGGTCATTCCCCACCGAGTCCGGCATGAACGTCCAGGTCATACTGCCCGAGTTGTCCAGTGTGAACATGATGTTCGGCTTCACCGAGTTGGCGAGGAACAGCGGGCTGTTGGTCAGGGTGCCCGGGGCGCCGAGGCTGGCAAATGGGATCAGCGCCAGTACCGCTAGCAGCAGGTGAAGGAGCTTGTTCCGCAACGTGCGTTTCGTGCTGTTCATGGCGATTCCTGCCTTGGCTGTCTCGTTCGGTTCCGTATTTCGGTTGCTGTAGCCGAACTTCTGGCGCCGATTCGTGTCGGCCGCTCAATAAAGGGAGCTAGAAAATCTTCCCGTAGCGCGATTGCAGCACCACCTGGGAGTTGGTGGTCGAACCCCAGCCCTTGGCGGTGATGCGGAAAATGGTCACGGTGCCGCCGACGTTGGGCGGCAGCACCTTCGAGGTCCGTGGCGCCGAGACCACGGCCAGAATCTTGATGTAGTACTTCGGTTGCTGGGCGACGCCCTGGATGACACTGCTGCTGTAGGTGCGCGCGCCGGTCCATACCGCGCTGCTGGTCCAGTCCGGGGCCAGGTCCGCTTCACTGTACAGGCCGCCGGCGCCGCTGAAGCCGGTGGTGGTGGTGAGGTTTTCGATGTACGCCTCACCCTCGCGCAGCGCGGCCTCCGCCGACTGGAACGCCAGGTCCCGGTTGCGGGCGTTGCCGGCCATCTTCTCTTCCATGGTGGTGGTCTGCATGGCGGTAATGCCGAGGATGGTCAGCACCAGCAGGATGATGAGGCTGATCACCAGCACCGCACCCTGCTGGCGCCGTGCCACGGGTTCTCGGTTCATGTTCATGGCGGTATTCCGGCTCTGTCCCATGGCGCTATTTCACCCGGTTGCGCAGCGTGATGGTGGTGTTGAACGCATGCCGCAGCCGGTAGTCCGCGGCGGTAGTGGTCGCAGCGTTCATCGTGGGAAAGTGGTATGTCTGCTTGTTGATGGTGATGTGGTCGTCGTTGGAGCGGGCCAGCAGCGAGATCCGCACGCTCACCACCTTGCTCATGTCGGTAACGTTGTCGGCCGTCACGTAGCGGTTGGCGGTGCCGTCATTGTCCGTGTCCTCGCCGTAGAGGATCTGCATGTCCTGGATGCCTTCCACCAGCTCCTGCGACTTCAGGGTCGGTACGCCGCCGGTCGTGGTCAGCCAGCTGCGGTACAGCGCCGGTACGCCATTGTTGTCCTTTATGTAAAAAGCCTCAGTGACGAACACCGCCAGCTC
This sequence comes from Gammaproteobacteria bacterium, assembly GCA_037385045.1. Lineage (GTDB taxonomy): Bacteria > Pseudomonadota > Gammaproteobacteria > JASBUN01 > JASBUN01 > JARRNJ01. The sequence continues at coordinate 6,491 of JARRNJ010000082.1, forward strand.
GGCGTCCTCGCCGTAGCTGTTGTTGAAATGGGATTGATCATTGCCCGGCACGAGCGCAGCGTTGGAATGCACGACGTCGACCTTGCCGCCCGCGGGCTGCAGATTGGTGATCTGGAACAGGGTGCCTTTCTGGCAGTCGGTGACCATGGCGATGTCGCCGTCGCTGAACAGACCTGCCACCGCCGGATCGATGAACAGCTGGGCCGAATCGGAAAACGGCGCCACCAGGTCGACGCCATTGGACGCCATGTAACGGATGGTGATGACGTCTGTGCCCGACTTGACGTTTCCGCTGAGCGCGGCGGGCAGAGTCGGCGACCAGGTATTCGCACCCGTCGCCTCGTTGCCGGTGACGAGATTGCTGATGTCCCAGTCATAGTTGGCTGCGTTGTTGAGCCGGACCTCGATCGCTGAGACCGCGTCCTGTGGCAGGCAGCCGGTGTAGCCCGCCTTGCGGATGTCCGTGGCCAGGAACCCCATGGCAAAGCGGCCGTTCTCCTGCACCCGGGAAAGGGCGTCCTCGGTGCGGTAGGCCTGCTTGCTGGCCAGGAAGATCTGGATGGTGCCGGCCATCAGCAGCAGCGACAGGGTGATCGCCACCAGGATTTCCACCAGGGTGAGGCCGCGCTGGGCGCGCGGGGACCGCAGCGATTGGATCATGGTCCTGTTCATGGCCGGAACGCCGTTGCGAAGAGTTGCGGAGGCGCGGCGGGGTCGCGGCTGTCGGTCCACCAGATCTTGATGGCATAGACGTCGCCACCGCCGCTGCAGGCAGGTGCAGCAGGCGTGCCGTCATCGGGTGTGCTGTCCAGGCACACCACCCCTTTGCCGTTGGGGAGTTCGCGCGCCAGGGTCGTTTCCCATTCGTAAAGGTCGTTCTGGGCCATGTTGGCCGGCGAACAGCCGCTGCTGTTGCAGGCCGACACCGCCGCCGGCACGCTGTAGGCGGCCATCTGGTAGCCCGCGCCCCCGGTGACCTCGGCCTGGTTGGCCCGCATTCGGTCTGCGATGCCGTAGGCCAGCAGAGTCGCCTGGCTGCGCAGGTAGGCGCTGTGGTTGTTGTGCAGCGAGGCCGCCTGCAGGCCGGCGAGCCCCAGCAGGCCGATGGACAGCACCAGCACGGCGATCAACACCTCGATCATGGTGAAGCCGCTTTGCGCAGCTGGGGGAAACGCTTGTTTGTGCATCATGCCCATGGGTTTGCCTGTTGCAGAATGATCAGGGACAGCCAACGCTGCTGGTGCCCACCCGGCCCGAGAAGTCGATGGAGATTTCCTGGCCGGTTTCGCCGGTGCGGCCGTCGCAGACATCCAATTTGTCCTGGGCACTGGAGGAGCCGTCGGGGCTGAAGGTGAATATGGTCACCCCGCCGGCGGCGGTGGCGGTGACCGTGTCCTTGAGAGCGTCGGCGACCTTGAGGGTGGTGCCGCCGACCCCGAGCTTCACTGTCCAGCCGTTGGTCCAGCCGCCGGCGTTGGCGACGATGCTGACCGTGGTGCCGCGTTTGATCGCCTCGCTCCGCGCCAGGCTGGCGTCGGCCACGAAGGCGTTGGCGGCGGTGACCAGGCGGTTGTTGAGCACCATGGTGCGGAAGCTGGGAATCGCCAGCGTGAGCAGGATCGCGGCCAGAGCCACGGTCACCATGAGCTCAATCAATGTGAAGCCGAAGTGGTTTTTCATGAGTCTGTATATACACAACGCCGGCGGTCCAGTCAGCAAAGGGCCGATGAAGCGTCGGGTTTTCCGGACGAGCGGACCAATCGGGGCATCTGCTATCATCGCCCCATGAAGATCTATCCCCATTGAATCGCAGTATCCCACGTCTGACATGAGCGATTGCATCATCATCGGCGGCGGCCTGATCGGCATGCTCACGGCCCGGGAGCTGGCCGTGGCCGGGCTGTCCGTGACCCTGCTCGACCGGGGCGCGGCCGGCCGCGAAGCCTCATGGGCCGGGGGCGGGATCCTTTCGCCCCTGTATCCCTGGCGCTACGCCGACGCCGTGACCCGCCTGGCCCAGTGGAGCCAGGCCCGGTACGAGTCGCTATGCGACGGGCTGCGCGAGGATTCGGGTGTGGATCCCCAATGGACCTGTAGCGGGCTGCTGTTCCTCGATACCGATGAGCGGGCGGAGGCGGCGGAATGGGCCCGGCGCTTCGGCATCGGGCTGGACACACTGGACGCCGCGGCGGTCGCGGAATGTGAGCCGGCGCTGGCGTCGCCGCCGGCGGGATTGTGGATGACCCAGGTGGCGCAGGTGCGCAACCCCCGCCTGGTGCGGGCGCTGCGCGGCAGCATCGCCTTTCACGGAGTACGCATCGAGGAGGGCGTCGAGGTCACCGCGGTTGCAACCGACGGCAGCCGTGTTGTCGGCGTGGAGACCCGCGACGGGCGCCTGTCGGCGCCGCGGGTGGTGGTGGCGGGCGGCGCCTGGAGCGCCCGGCTGCTCCATGGTTTGGGGGTGTCGCTGGCGGTGGAGCCGGTGCGCGGGCAGATGATTCTGTTCGCGGCCCGGCCCGGCCTGGTGCACCGGATCGTGCTCCGCGGCGGGCGCTACCTGATCCCCCGGCGCGACGGCCGGGTGCTGGCCGGCAGCACCCTGGAGTACGTGGGCTTCGACAAGGGCACCACCAAGGCGGCGCTTGAGGAGCTGCGCGCGGCGGCGGTGGCGCTGGCGCCGGCGCTGGCGGACTGCCCGGTGGAGCACCACTGGGCCGGCCTGCGGCCCGGTTGCGCCGACGGCGTCCCATTCGTCGGCGCCGTGACCGGCATCGAGGGGCTGTATGTCAACACCGGTCACTTCCGCAATGGGGTGGTCCTGGGTCCGGGCTCGGCGCGGCTGCTGGCGGACCTGGTTCTCGGCCGGGAGCCGCTGCTGGATCCGGCGCCGTATGCGATCAACGTCTTGCGAGAGCCGTCACAGCCGTGATTCGGCATAAAAAATATGGAAATAGGTCCGCAAGATTAATGAAAATGTATAGGGAAATCAGTCGGCAACAATAGACTTCCTCCGGAAGTTGCGCATATACTCCTCATATGGATCATTTTGTTGACAACTGGCCCCTGGGGCGCGAAGCGGTGGTGGAGCTGCTCAAGGAGCACGCCATCCAGCCTACCCAGCAGCGCATGGAGATCGCCCAGATCCTGTTCGCCCGGCCCCAGCACCTGTCGGCCGACCAGGTCCTGGCGGCGGTGAACGCGGACGGCTCACTGGTTTCCAAGGCGACGGTCTACAACACCTTGGGGCTGTTCGCCGAGAAGGGGCTGGTGCGCGAGGTCATTGTCGATCCCAACCGGGTTTTCTACGATTCCAACACCTCCACCCATCATCACTTCTACAATGTGGACACCGGCGCATTGACCGATATCGACGCCGACGAGGTGGCGATCAACGGCCTCCCGTCACTTCCGGCGGGGACATTGGCCGAAGGGGTCGAGGTCATCATCCGCGTGCGCCAGGAAGGCGGAGACCGCTGATTGCGCAGCAGCGCGCCCGCGTTCCGGCAATATTTCCTTCCCCGGTATTCTCTTATATACTCGCCTACTCTCTCGCGGGGCCCCGTGCGCCTCGCCGGCGTGCGCCGGTGTAGCTCAGTTGGTAGAGCAACTGATTCGTAATCAGTAGGTCCGCAGTTCGAGTCTGCGCACCGGCACCATTCAACCGCCGCCGCGTCGTTCGACTGCGGCTCGGTCTGCCGTCACACCGCGCAGGGCGCCGTCGCTGCCTCCGCCTCGGGCAGCGCCCACACGTCGCCGTGTAGAGTGACCATGGCCGCCGGGTCGGTCAGCAGGCTGTTTTTTTCCGCCGCCGTCAGCGCATCCGGGCCGGAGGCCAGCAGCCGTTGGCGCAGTTGCGCCCGGCCGGGCCGCAGCCTCGCTGCGCCGCCGGCGGAATGCTGCAGTGCGATATGGACCGCGTTGGTCACCGGGTTGAACAGGGCGTCGACGAAGCCGCCGTGGGTGATTCGGGCGCTATAGGCCGCCGTGCGCCGATCCAGATCCCGCAGTTCCTCGGGCGGTTCCAGCTCGCATGGGGTCAGGAACAATCCCCACCGGCGCGCCGCGCGGCCCAACGACTCGCGGCTCAGAATCACGGTCAGCGGCGCGGCGGCCAGCAGGCCCACCAGGACCGGCGACAGCCACCAGATGTAGCCGGGCGCGCCGCTGGCTGCGACGGCGGTGGCGCCGGCGCCGATGGCGATGCCGAAGGCATGAAGGCGCAGCGCCTGGCGCCAGCCGATGCCGTGATCGTTCCTTGTCTGCCCGGCCCAGCCCGCGCGTCGCCCCAGCAAGGTCATGCACACGAACTGGCTGTGAAACACCATCCGTGTCGGCGCCAGCAGCAGGGAGATCAGGTTCTCCAGCACGACGCTGGTCCACAGCCGGGCTCGTCCGCCGTAGAGCCGCGCCTGCAGCAGCAGGACACTGAGAATCTTCGGCAGGAACAGCAGCACGGCGGTGGCGGCGAGCAGCGCCGCCGTCCAGCCGGGATGATAGGTCGGCCAGTGCGGAAACAGGGACGGCTGTGCGGTGAAATACGCCGGCACCTGATCCCGGTTCACGATCACCTCGGCCATGCCGAGAACCAGGAACAGCGCCCACAGGGGTGCAGAGACGTACGACAACACGCCGTTGAGGAATAGCAGCCGATGGAACGGCTGCAGCCCATCGGCGAACATCACGCGCAGGTGCTGGAGGTTGCCGTGGCACCAGCGGCGGTCGCGCTTGAGCTCGTCGGGCAGCGTCGGCGGTGCTTCCTCGAAGCTGCCGGGCAGATCATACGCCAGCCAGACCTTCCACCCGGCGCGGCGCATCAGCGACGCTTCGACGAAATCGTGGCTCATGATGTCGCCGCTCAGCGGCCCGTCTCCGGGCAGCCGGGGGAGCATGCAGTGGCGCATGAACGGCGCGGTGCGAATGATGACGTTGTGGCCCCAGTAGTGGCCGTCGCCCAGCTGCCAGAAGCTCAAGCCCGCCGCGAATGCGGACGCATAGGCCCAATGGGCGAACTGCTGCACCCGGGCGAAGAGCGTATGGCGGTTTACGCTCATGGGCACCGTCTGGATGATGCCGGCATCCGGGTTGCGCTCCATCATCTGCACCAGGCGCACCAGGGTTTCACCGGCCATCACGCTGTCGGCGTCCAGGACCACCATGTAACGGTAGTTGTTGCCCCAGCGCCGGCAGAAATCGGCGACGTTGCCGCTCTTGCGTTTGATGCGGTTGCGCCGGCGGCGGTAATAGATCTTGCCGAAGCCCTGTACCGACTCGCACAGGGCGGCCCACGCCAGTTCCTCCTTCACCCAGGTGTCGGGATCAGCCGTGTCACTGAGGATGAAGAAGTCGAATTGCGCCAGCGATGCGCTGCGCTTCAACGACCGGAAGACCGCCTCGAGGCCGGCACACACCCGGGCGGGATCTTCTTTGCAAACCGGCATCAGCACCGCGGTGCGCGTGTCGAAGTCGGGCGCGCCGGCGGATGCCGGCACCGTGCCGCTGACGGCCAGCCGGTCGCGGCCCGACCATAGGACCAGGAATCCCGCAATGCCGGTCCAGAACCCGAACGAGACCCACGCGAACAGTACAAAGAAGACCGCCACCAGGGCGATTTCCAGCCCGCTGCCGCCGTGCTGGGGCAGCAGGTGTCCCATGATGCCCGCGGCCGTTCCGGCGGGGATCATGACCAGGGCCGCCAGCAGGCGCCGGCGCATCGACGCTGTGGACGCCCAGTTTCTCGACACGATGGAGCGGTGCATGGGGGCTACCTCGCGGCACAGCAGCAGGTCCGCAGTACGGCGACGGACTTGCGCAGGCAGCGCACCCACCAGCGCCACAGCCTCGCGGGCGCATTGCGCTGTATCGGGCGTGGACTCAGGCTGCACCGGCGAACCAGCGGGCTCGACGGCAGCGCCGGCGCTTCGCCCACCGCGATACGCCGGCCGCTTCGCGGCGGACCGGCCTGTTGGGCGGCGGTGGGCGTGTCGTGGCAGAGGCCGCCGAGGCTTGCAAATGCCCGCCACCTTGCCAGTTGAACACGGTCGCTGTTGGAGGAAAAGAAGCCGGCGCGGCCGATGAGTGTCTGACCCAGTTCGGACTCCAGCGCGGCCATTACGGCCGCGACCGGGCTCAGCGACGGTGACGCCCGGTGATGGCGCACGCCGATGCGCAGGGCCGCGGCGGTCAATGCAGCCGCTTCCCCATCCGCCAGTCCGAATTCCTGCAGATAGCGCAGTGCCCGTCGTTGCGCCTCGCGCCATTCGGCCAACGTCACCAGCCGGTCGCCGGTCGCCGCGCAGGCTTGTTGTGTGCTCTCCGCATCCGGAGCGGTTGGATCCCGGATAGCGTCGGGCCGCTTTTCAATCGTCATTGCAATAGCTCCACGTTTCCGTGACCGCGTGCTCGCCGTCGGCCAGGTAGGCATTCAAATCGAGCGGTGCGCCGGGATCGCGTTCGAGATCGAACGACAGCCGCCAGCCACCGGTGGCCGGGTTCCTGGTGACCCGCTGTGCCACCAGCGTCCCGCCCGAGCGCACGTTGACGACGCCGCGGATGGGCGCGCCGGCGGCCAGCGCGTTGAGCCGGCGGCCAGCGAAATCCACGGTGAAGGTTTTGGCGTGCTGCGTGTTTCCCCGGGTGACGCGCGTGGCCAAGGTTCGCCCGCCGTCCGTCGGGGACGGATCGTGATTGGTCCAGCGGACGTTGTAGGACAACCGCAACGGCTGTTCCGGCGTGGCGGCGGCGTGTGGCACCCAGTAGGCGACCATGTTGTCGTTGTGTTCGGAGTCCGAGGGTATTTCGACCAGTTCAACGCGCCCCCGGCCCCAGTTCCCCTCGGGCACCACCCACGCGTTGGGGCGCAGCGCATAACGTTTCTCGAAGTCCTGATAATGATCGAAGCTGCGGTCCCGCTGCACGAAGCCGAAGCCCCGCGGACTACGGACCGCGAACGAGCTGACCAGCAACCGGCGTGGATTGACCAGCGGCCGCCAGATCCACTCGCCGCTTCCCGCTGCGATCAGCAGGCCGTCGGAGTCATGCACCTCGGGACGGAAGTCCCGGGCGATGCGGGATGCGCCTTCGCCGTACAGGAACATGCTGGTCAGCGGCGCCAGCCCCAGCTTGGCAATGGGGGTGCGTGGAAACAGTACTGCGGTGACGTGCATGGCGGTGGCTGCACCCGGCCGGATGTCGAACTGGTAGGCGCCGGTGAGGTTCTTGCCGTCCAGCAGTGCGTAGACGCGCAACTGACGGGCGCCCGGTGCGGGTTTCACCAGCCAGAAGGCGCGAAAATAGGGAAACTGTTCGCCTTCGGGCAAGGCTGTGTCGACCGCGACTCCGCGTGCCGACAGCCCGTAGACGGCGCCCCGGCCGACGGCGCGGAAATAGCTGGCGCCCAGGAATACGGCGAATTCGTCGAAGTTACGGTTGTTGTTGATCCGGTAGTGGACCCGGAATCCGGCAAAGCCGAGGTCGGCCGGGACCGGTTCGGGAAAGCGGTTCGTACCGTAGTCGAACAGATCCGGGGCGAATGCCATCTCGCGTACGGCGGCGCCGTCGACCACATGAATGGTTACCGGGCGGTCGTAATAGTAGCCAACCGGAAAGAACTGGACTTGAAACGGCAGGCCCGTGTTGCGCCAAAGTGCCTTTCGGGGCCGAAAGCGGATTTCGCGGTAGTGTGCGTAATCGAGCTGGCGCAGAAAAGCGGGCACTGCAGCCTGCCGGTCACGGTATGGCTGGGCGGCCAGTTCGCGCGCCCGTAGCACCACATTATCGAACCCGAAGGGACGTCCGGCCGCGCCCGCCGCGGTTGCAGCCAGCGCCAACGGCATCCAGCCGAGAACCGCGCCAGCGCGGCGAAACCGCATCGCGAGCACGGCAAGTACGCCGGCGGCGGGCCGATAGTTACGTGGACGGCGCCGTGCATTGAACAGCTTGTCATTGCGCGGTGGCATGATCATCGGTGAGTTGTTCGGCGTTGAGCGTCGCGTCCCCTGACCGCATTCGGGACCGCGGCGCAATAACAACGCACGTTCCGTGCCACTGGCAACATTCGGTCCAAAAACAGACGGTTGGGTGCATTATGCGGCGATCCGCCGTCCACATGCGTCGCCCTATGACGACGCTCGGCGAGGCGCAATTTTTAACTGTTTGTTCCGGCTCGGATTCGCGCCGTCGCCTGATGGCGACAAAAGGCCACCTTGATTTGACCGCGAACGCCACAATCGGTGTAATCCGTAATCGAAATCACAAAAAGTCCTCTCAAGAAAGCGTTCCAGCGCACGCAATTTTGAATAGACAAGAAGAGGACTGGGCAGGGTGGCCGTCCACCATGAGCGCAATGCCTGCGCTCGATTTCATCGCCAACGTGGACACGCTGTTGCGGCGATGTGCCGGGCCATCCTGGGGAGCATGCGGGTAGCTTCGATGAAAGGATCATGACCGGGTCGACTCCGGCGCGCGGAACCGCGCGGCGGCTTCGGCCGGCCGACAATCTCACTATCACCACGCGGCGCCTGGCCGGCGTGGTGCTGACCTGTTCCCTTCTTTCCCCGCCGCTGCTTGTTGCCGCGCCGGCGCGGGCGGACCTTCCAACGCTCTTTGCAACGGCAGCCGGGCACCTCGGCGGCTTGCGGCGGACGGCCGCTGGCGGGGCGAAAATACGCCACTCGCCGTTGGCCGGCGCGCTGCCCGGCGTAGGTCCCGGGGCGCTTGCGGCCGGAAGTCCACCGGCTGAGCTGCAGATTGTGAGCGCGGCGGCCCCGGGGTTTGCCTCGCCGGGCGCGGGTCCTGAAGCTGTGCCCCGTATCCATGGCGCCAATGTCACACTGGCCCCGGTGCCGCGCTGGTCACGGGAACTCGCGTTCTCGGGCGGCTATTACGCGGCTGGCAACGGCGCTGCGTCGGCAGGGGGTGATGGTGCCCGACGCCAGCCGCTGGGGCAGACCTGGGCCGTGAATGCCGACAGCCTGCTGTTCGGACGCCGTCTGCGCATGCGCGGCGAGTATCTGCGCAGCGTCCTGCGTTCCGGCGCCGCCGACGGCGGGGCCGCGCATGCGGATTCCGCCTATGACCTCGGCGTCGCCTACTGGATCCCGGGGCACGGTGCGGGCAACGGCGGGGACTGGAATCTCGAACTGCATCACGCACGTATTGGGGCCGGCTTCTGGAGCCCCGGCACTGCCTCGCTGCCCCGGGACGTTGCCTTGTGGCAAGCCGATCTGAGTCACCGGGTGGACCATGTCAACGTGCGCCTGGGGCTTACCCGGCGGCGCAACAATCCCGACAACCGGGCCGGGCTGTCCCGCAGCCGCGATGACCGCTACGAGGTTCATCTGAGTTCGCCGCTGGATGTACTGCCGCGAAGCCTCGATTGGCTCGGTCGCCTGGTGGCGACGTTGACCATGCACAGCGAAGCACTCAACGACAGCCTAACCGGATTACACACGAGCCGCGGCGGCCAGGTGGGCGTTAATCTGCGGCCGAAGCCGGTGGCACTGCGAATCAGCAGCGGTTGGGAGCGCTCCGACCAGCGCAGCGATCCGGCGTGTGCAGCCACGTCGTTGGCGCGCAGCTACGGGCTGTCGATGACCATCGCCGGCCCGCGCGGCGTGCGCGTGTCGCCGCGGTATTCGTTCACGACCACCACCGGTACCGGCGCGATCCCGGATTCCCTGACGCGCAGCACAAGTGTGGCGATGCGGGTGCCGCTGTCACGCGGGCGCGCGGCGTTCACCTTCGACGCGAACATCCAGGACACCGTTGCCGACGACGTTTCGGGCGATTTCGAACAAAGCCTGGTGAGTACCGGGTTTGTCTGGAAGATGTCGCAGCCCCATGGCTGGCATCCGGGCGTCGATGTCAACCTGACCCACAGCCTGCAATGGACGCGCGCGGGCGGGGGCAGCGGCGGCGTGACCGACTGGCGCGTGCTGGCGCGGCCGGGTTCCGGCTTGCCGGGAGGTTGGGAAGGGGGTAAATGGAGAGAACACGGGCAGGTTCGCAGATGATATCCGCGGAACCCGGGGTGCGCTCAGGACGATCGGACGGTGGAGTGGCGGGCCGTTGACGGTAAGCTGCTGCTGGACCTGGGCAGCAGGCCATTTCTTCTTCTTATACCAACCATAAAGTATGGCCTATGGCTCGAAGGTCGCCGTGTGCGGTCCAGCGCCTTCGTTTCTCAATCCGCCGTCTTTTGGCCGCCGCCGTACCCGTTCCGCCAATTGGTGCTTGCTTTTTTGTGCGCGCGCGCCTAGATATATACCTGAGTTATACGAGATAAAAATTTCAACTCATTCCGGGAGCAATCATGACAAAGAAACGCTTTGGATGGCGTGTTCTCCCATCCGTGACACTCATTTTTTCTCTCTTCACTGTGCTGGCAGTTGCACCCAATGCATACGCAGAGGAGGTTGTAAACTACGGCGTCCAGCCTGCCACTCAACCAATCTATATCGCCCATGCCATCGGACTGCTCAAACCGATCGAGAAGAAATACAACGTCAAAATCGTATTTCGCAAGTTTTCCTATGGTGCACCCGAGAACCAGGCAATGGCGGCCGGACAGCTACAGATCGCCTCGGCAGGCATGGGGCCGGCGGTAGTTGCTGCGGCACGCCTGCCGGCGAAGCTGCTTGCCATATCGATTCTGGAACAGACCGCACTGATGGTGCCCAAGGATTCGCCAATTCACTCGGTCAAGGGTCTCAAGGGCAAGACGGTCGCCTTTCCAGGTGTTGGTTCGCAGCAGTATCCGCTGTTGCTGAAGGCGCTTTCAGACGCAGGGTTGACCGTGCACGACATCCATCTGTTCAAGACCAAGGGCTCCGAAATCGGGCCTTTGCTCAAAGATCATTCGGTGGACGCAGGAATTACCTGGGACCCGCACGTTTCCTACGCGCTCGCCAACGGCTGGGCTCGCGTACTCGTTAAAGCCGAAAATATCCTGCCGATCATGCAGGGCCACTATATCGGCAACGGCGAATACGCGCGCGTGGATTTCATCAACAAGCATCCGCATTTGGTCCAAGCGCTCATCGACGCCAACGTCAAGGCGATCGACTACATACTCAAACACCCACACGAGGCGGCAAAACTGTGGGCCAAAGAGGTCGGCATTCCGAAGAAAGTTGCCGAATACTCCCTGAAAGAGAAGATCTCCGTCTACAGCCTCGACGTAGTACCACGTGCCTCAGCAATGAATGCCTACACGGGGTTCCTGAAGAAGGCCGGGATATTGAAGCCCACCGACAACCCCAAGTTGGATCCGTCGTTTGCAGAGAAGGCACTGCATGAGCTCAAAACAAACTGACCCAACGAGCGTTCTGTCACCGCCGGCCCCGATGGGTCGGCGCGTGGCCGGCGCTTCCGGCTCTGCCCTGCGCAACGTCTGGTCGAAGGTGGCGCCGTTCCTGTACGCTTCGGCTACCATTGTCATTATCTGGGAATTGGTGGTGGTCATCACCAAGCCTGATGTCGCCATCCTGCCATCCCCGCTGCAGTCCGCCGAGACCTTCGGGCACCTGCTGACCAACGGTGAGCTGGCGAGAGACGTCTATGCGAGCCTGCGGCGAGTCATATTGGCCTGGTTGGCGGCCGCGGTGCTCGGCATTCCTCTCGGACTGGTAATGGGGTACTCGCGGCGTTTCGAGAAGATCGCCGATCCGTTCATTGAGCTGTTTCGCCCCATATCGCCATTGGCGTGGATCCCCTTGGCCATTCTCTGGTTCGGTATCGGCGAGATCGGCAAGGTATTCGTCGTACTGGTGGGTACTTTTTTCCCCATCGTGTTAAGCACTGTTGCCGGAGTAAAGAGCATCGATCCCACGTTGATAAATGCGGCACGCGTGTACGGCTGTACCAGCGGTACATCACTGTTCCGAAAAGTGATTCTTCCCGCGTCGTTGCCCAGCATAGTGGTTGGTCTGCGTATTTCCTTCGGAACCGGATGGGCCGCGATCATCGCTGCCGAGCTTGTCGCCGCTCAGTCGGGGTTAGGCTACCTGATCGCCAACGGAATGGAGATCCTGCGGGCCGACGAAGTTCTTGTCGGCATGGCCGTGATCGGTGTCTTGGGCGTATTGTTCGACTCGGTGTTCCGCTATGCGCACCGGCGCCTCGTCTGGACGGAGTAATCAATGGCTGTATCCAATGGTAAGCCTCTGCAAATCCGTGGACTCGAAAAAACCTACCATACACGCTCCGGCGAGGCGGTTGAGGCATTATGTCCAATCGACATGGATATCGAAGCGGGCGAGTTCGTCGCGGTAGTCGGCCCGTCAGGGTGCGGCAAAAGCACGCTTTTGCAACTTCTGGCCGGTATCGTAGAGCCGACCGCCGGCGAGGCGCACGCCGACAGTGCCCTGATCAGAGGACCCAGCATTGATCGCAGCATGGTGTTCCAGCACTATGCGCTGTTTCCCTGGTTGACGGTCCGGCGCAACGTCGAGTTTGGTCTCGAACGCAAGCGTATACCGCGAGGTGAGCGCAGGGAAATCGCGGATCACTATTTGAAAATGGTGGGCCTTTCGGCATTCGCTGACAAGGAAACAAGCGAACTTTCCGGTGGCATGAAGCAGCGCGTGGCTATCGCCCGCGCGTTTGCCGTCGACCCTTCCATCATCCTGATGGATGAGCCCTTCGGAGCGCTCGATGCGCTTAGTCGGCGGCTGCTCCAACGCGAACTGCTGCGGATCTGGCAGGAACACCGAAAGACCGTTGTGTTTATTACCCACTCGGTGGTCGAAGCGATCTTCCTGGCAGACCGAATCGTGGTCATGACGGCCCGACCGGGCCGCGTCCGGTCGGATATTCGGGTCGACCTGCCTCATCCCCGCGATAACACGGCGGCGGACTTCACCGCGTTGGAGCGCGACATCTACGCCCAGCTCGACGAGGAGCTGACGCGCAGCTTCGGACTCGAAGAGGGGGGCTAGGCATGGAGGACGAACTGCTTTCACCGGGAACAGGCGAATCGCCGCTCGCCCGTGACGGCCGGGTCAACGCCACGCGTGCGACCGAGGCCGCGTTGGCGCGGATCGGCGCAAGAGACGCCGGGCTGCATGCCTTTGTCGACGTCGACGAAGCCGGTGCCTGTGATGCCGCTCGACGCTGCGACCAGGGCGAATTCCAGGACGCCCCGTTGCGGGGCATGCCGGTGGCGATCAAGGAAGTCGTCGACGTACGCGGGTTGCATTGCGGCTGGGGTACGGCGATTCACGCGGACCGCATTCCGGGCGATGACGCGCCCGCGGTACAAGCGCTGCGTGCGGCCGGCGCGGTGGTCGTAGGTACGACCGCATCGACGGAGTACGCAATCGCCGCCGCCCCAGCCACGTTGAATCCTCATGATCCGACCCGCACTCCCGGCGGTTCTTCAAGCGGTTCGGCCGCGGCGGTCGCCGCGGGGATGGTTGCACTTGCGCTCGGCTCGCAAACCATCGGCTCGATCGTGCGACCTGCCACCTACTGTGGCGTTTTCGGACTGAAGCCGACATTCGGCGCCATCAGCACACGGATGGCCATGCCCCTGTCGCCCTGGTTGGATCACATCGGCATGTTGGGTCTGTGGTTGGACGACATGCGCCGTGGCTGCGCTGCCCTGTTTCACCCCGATCCGCACGACCCGCACAGTGAGCACGTTCATCCACCTGCACCGGATGCACTGGCCGCGCGCCCGAATGTGCTCGTCGCGCACGGCCCGCTCGATCATCGGGCTCAGCAGCCAAGCCTGGCGGCGGTGCAACGCGCCAGGTCCATCTTCGATCAGGCCGGGCTCCTCGGCGAAGACTGCGCGCTGCCGCAAGCCGCACAAACCGGCGAGGCGCTGATCGAAACCCTGTTGTGCCACGACATGGCGCGTTTACACCAACACGACTACGAGACCAATGTCGGTTCCATGAGCGCCCGCGTCCGTGGATTGATCGAGACCGGGCGAGGGATCACAACCGCTCAATACGACGACGCTGTGGCGCAGCGCGGCGCGCTGCGCGACACGTTACGCGAGCAACTGCAGGACGATGTATGGCTGGCTCCAGCCGTGGACAGTGTGGCGCCCAAGCGCGAAGAGGGTACGGGGTCGCCGGCGCTGCAAGGGCTGTGGACCCTGTGCGGGTTTCCCGTTCTGGCCACGCCATGCGGCAAGTTCGAGGGTCTGCCGGTGGGCGTGCAGCTCATCGCTGCTCCCGGACGCGAGGACCTGCTCTTTGGCGCCGCGGCGGTGCTGACCGAGGGCATCGCGTCGTCATGCTCCCAGCCCGCGAAGGGCGGGTAGACGAAAGCCGTCCAGTATCCCGGCCGTCAGGTCTCGGCGGGCGCTCGATGCAGCATAACGGCCAGAAACCCGCTCCCCAGCAGGCGCGACGGCAGCCCGGCAGGAAGACCGCACCGGCGTAGGCGACCGTCGGGCGTGGGTGCAGCGCTGCGGCCCATGCTTCCACGCTGCCGCGCGTGTCCCAGCGTGCGCCGCGGTATCCGCCGCGGCCGCGCCTTTTTGCGTAGAGCACACTGCGGCGGTTCAGCAGGCCCAGAAATACTCCCTCGCGGCATACCCGCCACATTTCAGCCAGCGCCCGCGCCGGCGGCTCGACGAAACACAGGCTGGTGACCGCGATACAGTAGTCGAAGGTGCCGTCGGCGAACGGCAGTGCCCGGGCATCGGCGCCAACGGCGGAAGGCGTAGCATCCCCGCTGCGGGCCAGGAGGCGGGCCGTTGACGGTAAGCTGCTGCTGGACCTGGGCAGAAGGCCATTTATTCTTCTTACACGTCACGTGGGCGCGCGGCGTTCACCTTCGACGCGAACATCCAGGACACCGTTGCCGACGACGTTTCGGGCGATTTCGAACAAAGCCTGGTGAGTACCGGGTTTGCCTGGAAGATGTCGCAGCCCCATGGCTGGCATCCGGGCGTCGATGTCAACCTGACCCACAGCCTGCAATGGACGCGCGCGGGCGGGGGCAGCGGCGGCGTGACCGACTGGCGCGTGCTGGCCTAAATACTCATGCATGATTTCGGGCTTGGCATGCAGGTCGTCGGGCGTACCTTCGTAGACCAGGTGCCCGTTGTTGATGATGTAGCAGCGCTGGGCGATGGACAGGGCCGCGGCGACGTTCTGTTCCACGATGATGATGGTGCGCCCCTCTTCGGCCAGTTGCTTCGCCACCGTGAGCAGGTCCTGGACGATGATCGGCGCCAGTCCCTCGAACGGCTCATCCAGCAGGATCAGGCGCGCATCGCGGATCAGCGCCCGGGCGATGGCCAGCATCTGCTGCTCGCCGCCGGAGAGATCGGTGCCGCGGCTGCGGCGCCGCTCCTTGAGGCGCGGGAAATACTCGTAGATGCGCTCCAGCGTCCACGGGTGCTCGGCGCTGAGGGCGGCCAGCTGCAGGTTCTCCTCGACGTTGAGGCTGCCGAAGATGCGCCGTTCCTCCGGCACCAGCTGGATGCCCAGTTGGGCGATCTCGTAGGGCGGCAGGCCGCGGATGTCGCTGCCGTCGAACCGGATGGCGCCATCGTGAGCCTTGACGGCTCCCATCAGCGACTTGAGGGTGGTGCTCTTGCCGGCGCCGTTGCGGCCCAGCAGCGCCACCACTTCATGCTCGTTTACGCGCAAGGAGATATCGAACAGCACGTGGGAGTCGCCGTAGTAGCTGTTGATGTTTTCGACTTCGAGCAGGCTCATACCTCTTCCATGCCTCCCAGGTAGGCGTCCTGGACGCGCTGGTCGTTCTTGATTTCCTCCGGCGTGCCTTCGGCCAGCAGCCGGCCCTCCTGCAGCACGCTGATGTACTCGGCGAGCTCGAACATGGCGTCCATGTCGTGCTCGACCACCACCAGGGTGCGGCCGGCGCGGATCTGCTTGAGCAGCTGCACCGTGTCGGCACGCTCTCGCGGGCTCATGCCGGCGAGCGGTTCGTCGAGCAGCAGCACGTTGGGGGCGTTGGCCAGGGCCAGGCCGATCTCCAGGCGGCGCTTTTCACCGTAGGCGAGATCGGTCACCGGAACCTCGGACCGCTCGGCCAGGCTGACCATCTCCAGGGTCGCCTCGATCTGGCCGTGCAGGCCTGGGATCCTGTACATGGACTTCAGCATGTCGGGGCGGAATTCGCCGCGCAGGCGCGCCAGCACCGGGACGGCGAGGTTTTGCGCCACGCTGAGCTTGGTGAACAGCTGGTTGATCTGGTAGCTCTTGCTCATGCCCAGTTGCGACACCGCCGTGACTCCCAGGCCGGTGACGTTGGCGCCGTGCAGGAACACTTCGCCCCGGGTCGGCACCACTTCGCCGGCCAGCATCTTGAAGAAGGTGCTCTTGCCGGCGCCGTTGGGACCGATGATGCCGTGCAGGCGGCCGTCGGGGATGGACATGTTGATGCCCTCGTTGGCCACCACGCCGCCGTAATGCTTGGTGAGATCGCGGCATTCCAGCGCCGGGACGCCACCTGTCCCCGGCTTGGCGACGATCGCCAGCCCGCTCTTGATACGCTGCGGCGTATCGGCGTGGAACAGGTGGTCCGGGACTTCGTCTTCGCGCAGGTGTTCGTCCGGCACCCCGGCGACAATGTGCCGGCGCGTGACTTCGGAAGACAGCTCGGCGCCGTCGTTGGCGGACTCGTTGCGCGGCAGCCGCGCCAGGACCAGGCTCCTGACCGCACCCAGGATGCCCTGGCGGAAGGCGGTGATGAGAATCACGAACACCAACCCCAGGATGAGCATCCAGGCACTGGCCAGCAGGGGGATCTCCTGCAGGTAGTTCTGCAGCCCCAGCCAGACCACCGCGCCCACCATCGGTCCGAACAGCGTCCCGGAGCCGCCGATGACGCTCTGCATGACCAATTGGCCGGAGGTGTGGAAGGCGAACGCGTCGGGCGGCATGTACGACTGCAGGATGCCCAGCAGGCCGCCCGCGATGCCGCCGAATCCGGCGGCGATGACGAACGCCGCCAGCTTGTACTTGCGCACCGAGTGCCCGGTGGCCAGCGCCCGCGGCGAGTTGTCGCGCAGCGCCGTGAGCACATGCCCGAACGGCGACAGGACGATTAGCCGATGAAGAAGAACGCCGCGATGAACCCGAACAGCTCCCAGCCGGTGGACAGGGCGAAGGACCACGAACCCCAGCCAATTACCGGCGTCGGCACCCCCGCGAGGCCGTTCTCGCCGCCGGTCCATTTGGACAGGGGCGACAGGTCCAGAAAGTGGAACATCTCGGCGAACGCCAGTGTGATCATGGCGAAGTAGATGCCGCTGCGGCGCAGTGTGAAAAATCCCACCACCACCCCCGCCGCCATGGCCGCCAGCGTGCCGGCGAGCAGCGCCATGATCACGCCGCCTTCGCCCATATCCAACATCAGCAGCGCGGACACGAACCCCCCGACGCCGAAGAACGCGGATTGGCCGAACGACAGCAGTCCGGTGAAACCGAACAGAATATCGAAGCCGAGCCCGAACAGCCCCCAGATCAGCACCCGGCTGGCGATATCGGCATTGATGCCGATCAGCGGCAGTATCAACGGGCAGAGCAGCAGGGCAATGAGAGTGATGAGCTCGGCCACCCAGGGCCGGCTACCGGTCAACGAGGCAATCTTTGCTAGGATCATTCGCGGCCCTCAAGACCAAACAGCCCCTGCGGGCGCAGCGCCAACAAAAGGGCCATGACTGCGAACAGCATGACTTGCGAGTAGGCGGAACTGAACATCGACGTAAGGCTGATAATCTCGCCGGCGATGATGCCGCCGATCACCGCGCCCGGGAACGAGCCCACGCCGCCGATCACGATGACGACGAACGACTGGACCAGGAACACCTCGCCCATATCCGGCG
The DNA here is from genome assembly GCA_037385045.1 of Gammaproteobacteria bacterium. GTDB lineage: Bacteria > Pseudomonadota > Gammaproteobacteria > JASBUN01 > JASBUN01 > JARRNJ01. The sequence goes on from JARRNJ010000082.1 coordinate 24,306, forward strand.
TGACCGCGAGTATCGGTGCGCTGACGATCCCGGCGAAGCCGGCGGTCATGGCGCCGATGCCGAACACCAGCAGGAACACGCGGTAGACGTTGATGCCCAGCATGTTGACCATGAGGCTGTCTTCGATGCCGGCGCGTACGATCATGCCGATGCGGGT
>JARRNJ010000083.1:0-9379 GCA_037385045.1 Gammaproteobacteria bacterium
GCCGCCTTCGGCCACGCCGCCAGCACCTGCCGCGGCGTCAGCAGGCCCGCTCCCGCCGCGATCCCTACCACACTCGCCGCCAGCGTGCCCTTCAACATGCTTCTGCGCTTCATGTCAGTGTTCATGAATTGAGACTCCTCCGTACCTTCATTCATTGGCTTGCAATTGATTCCGCATCGGGGAAACAGGCAATTCGCATACCATTCGTTGAAAAGTGCGCGAAATCAACAATCTGTACCTTCGGTCCAGGCCCCTGCCGGGGACCGGGCTCTGCATTTTGCAACGCCTCGATTGCATTTTCAACGATATTGATGGGGAAGCGGGCGGGGCTCAGGCCTTTCGCCCGCGCCCGGCGGCGCGCTCATACTGCTGCAGCCTGCGCCAAAGGGTCGATTTGTTGATGCCCAGGGTGGCGGCGGTCCGCTCACGATTGCCGCCGAAGCGCTCCAGCACCTGGAGGATGTAGCGCCGCTCCAGCTCTTCCAGGCTCGGCAGATCCTGCTCGATATCGTCCTGCGCACCGCCTACCGGGCGCGGCAGTTCGTCGATGTGCAGCTCCGGTCCGTCGGCCAGCGCAATGTGCCGCTCCACCAGGTTGCGCAGCTCGCGCACGTTGCCCGGCCAATGGTAGTGGCACAGCGCCTGCATCGAGGCGGCATCGAAGCCGGTCACGTCGCGCCGGTAGAGCTCTTTGAAATAAGTGACGAAGTTCTGCACCAGCAACGGGATGTCCTCGCCCCGCTGGCGCAACGGCGGCATGGCGATCGTGACCACATTGAGGCGGTGGTACAGGTCGTTGCGAAACCGGCCTTCGGCCACCATCTGTTCCAGTTTGCGGTTGGTGGCCGCCACGAAGCGCACGTCGATGCCGATGGGGCGCACGCCCCCGACGCGGGTCAGCTGCTGCTCCTGCACCACGCGCAACAGCTTGGTCTGCATGGCCTCGGAAATGTTGCAGATCTCGTCGAGAAACACGGTGCCGCCGGAGGCCGCCTCCAGCAGGCCCTGCTTGCTGTGGGTGGCGCCGGTGAAAGCGCCCTTTTCGTGGCCGAACAGCTCGCTCTCCAGGAGCGTGTCGGTGAGCGCCCCGCAGTCGATCACCACGAACGGGCGCTCCGCGTCCTGGCTGAGGTTATGAATGGCGCGCGCCGCCAGCTCCTTGCCGGTGCCGGACTCGCCCTCGATGATGACGTTGCAGCGGACGTCGGCGATCTTTTCGATGATCCGGTACACGGCCTGCATCGGCGGCGAGTGACCGATCATCCCCACCCGGGCCCGCTCGTCCTGGAGCTGGCGGCGCAGCAGCCGGTTTTCCCGGCGCAGACGCGAACCCTCCAGGGTCTTTTGCACCTGGACCACCAGCTCATCCATGTCGAAGGGCTTCTTGATGAAGTCGGTGGCGCCCAGGCGCAGCGCTTCGATGGCGTCGTCGACCGTGGAGTAGGCGGTGATGATGATCACCGGCACGTCGGCGTCGGCGCGGCGCACCGCGGCCAACAGCTCGACGCCGCTCAGGCCCGGCATGCGCAGGTCGCTGACCACCAGGTCCGCGCCGTGCTGACGGAAATACTCCACGCCCATCAGCGGATCGCGAAACACCCGCACTGTGAACGGCGCGTCCTCGCTGAAGCGCAGCATCAGCTCCCCGGACTTGGGGTCGTCGTCGATGAACAGAATCAGGGGTTCGTCACTCACGTCGGCGACCTCGCTGGAAGCGCGGCAGGTGACGCTCGATTATACGCCAGATCCGGCACCGCCCCGACCGCTACGCCTGCCGCGACAGGGGCAGGGAGATAGTCGCCGTGACCCCGTGCCCGGTGTTGGCGACCTGCAGCTCGCCGCCGTGGCGTTCGACAATGCCGAGGCTCACCGACAGGCCGAGCCCGCTGCCTTCGCCCACCGCTTTGGTGGTGAAGAACGGGTCGTACATGCGCTCCAGCACCGCGGGCTCGATGCCCGGTCCCTGGTCGTGGACCTGCACCAGAAACCGCCCGCCGCTGTACGATGTGCTCACGCGCACTTCGCCGCCCTGCGGGCTGGCCTGGACAGCGTTGAGCAGCAGGTTGACCAGCACCTGCTGCAATTGGTTGCGGTCGCCTTCGATGCGCTGGTCCCCGGCGGTCTCGACGGTGAGGCGCACGCGCCGCTCGCGCGCCGCCTGGTTGACCAGCGCCAGGGTCTCCTCCACCCACGGCGTCACCGCGAAGCGGCTGTACTCCGGCGGCACCTGGCGGGCGAAATTGAGAATGCCCTTGACGATCCCCGAGGCGCGCAGTGCCTCCTCGCGCAGCGACGCCACGTCGCGCTGCAGCTTGTCCTGGCCGGGCGGCAGGCTGCGGGCGATGAGCTTGCACAGCGAGAGGATATTGCCCAGGGGATTGTTGATCTCGTGGCCGATGCCGGCGGCCATCTGGCCGATGCTGGCCAGCTTGGAACTCTGCTGCACCATGTGCTGGGCGCGGTCACGCTCGTCGCGCGCGCGGGCCAGGGTATCGGCCATGTAATTGAACGACGTTTCCAGCTGGCGGATTTCATCGGCGCCCTGGACCCGCACCCGCACGTCGTGATCACCGTCGGCGTAACGCTTGAGGCTGCGCGCCATTTCGGTCACCGGCGCGGCGACGTTGCGCGCACCGATGCGGGCCAGCAGCAGGCTCACCGCCAGCGCGACGCCGGCCACCAGCAGGATGCCCAACCGGAGGCGGTTGAACGGCGCCAGCAGCGCGTTCATGTCCACCCGCGCGGCCACCACCCAGCTGGCCAGCTGGTTGGAGTAGGGCAGGTATTCCAGGTAATAAGTACGCGCCGAACCGTCGCGGCTCGACAGCTCGCCGTAGGGTTTGCGCTGCACCGCCCGCCATAGCGCCCCGCCGTGCAGCTGGCGCAGGTTGACCGGTGCGGCGACGTTGTCCGACAGCCGCAGCTTCTGCGCGTCGCCGTAGAGCACCATGCCGTCGCGGTCGCGGTTGTCGGGGTTGAGCTCCGCCACCAGCAGCTGGCCCTGATGCACCCGCGGCGCCAGCTCCAGGATGCGGTCAATGGGCTCGCCGCTGAAGTCGGCCATCAGGTAGCCCACCCGCCTGCCCTCCAGCGCCAGCGGCACCACCGCGTCGAGCATCGGCGGTCCGCGCAAACCGTCGCGGTCCCAACGGATTTCCGGCAGCGCCACGAAGCTGAGATCGGCGCCGGGCAAGGCTCCCAACAGCTTGGCGAAGCGATCGTCGGTCAGTTCGGATTCGGCGAACGGCGAGCTTTCGATGCCGTCGTAGATGCCGACGCGGCCGCGACCGAAACGCACCTTGATCATGGTGTTGCCGCGCAGGTCGAGCACCCTCAGGGTGGCGAAGCTCGGCACCACGCCCTGGAAGCTGGCCAGGAAGGCGCTCAGGCGCTCGCCGCGCGGAAACAGTCCCGGGTGCACCACCCCTTCCGACGCGGATTTCAGCACCGGGAGGTATTGGCGCATGTCCGCCGAGCCGGCCAGGGCCAACACCATCTGGCGCTCGTAATACAGGCTGCGGTCGATTTCCGACACCAGGCTGCTGAGGCGCGAGGTCATGTCACGGTTGACCTGATTCTGGTAGCGGTGCTCGCTGTAAGTGGTGGCCGCCAGTACCAGCAGGGTCAGGGGCAGGAGGGTGGAGAGGAACACCCAGACGAAGATGTTCGTTTTCAGCCGCATGGTATCTCGCAGGAATCAGGCTCGGGTGTGCGCCTCGGCGTGCGGGTGCCGGCTGCATAGGCAGCGTCGGGCTTTTGTCCGTATAATGCCACAGACCCGGGCATTGCAATGGGAGTTGGACATGAAACCCTGCTGGGCGCAGTACCTGTTGTGGCTGGTGATCGCGGTGCTCGGCGCCGGCAGCATGCTCAGCGCCTGCGGGCGCAAAGGCGACCTGTACCTGCCCGACCAGCACCCGCAGCAGCATCAGAAGCACGACCGGGATTCGTCCTGACGGGCACCGCCCATGGATCATTTTCAATACCGAAACGGCACCCTGCATGCCGAACAGGCGGATCTGCACGAAGTCGCCCGGCGCTTCGGCACGCCCTGCTACGTCTACTCGCGCGCCACCATCGAGCGCCACTGGCACGCCTTTGACCACGCCTTCGGCACCCAGCCCCACCTCGTGTGCTACGCGGTCAAGGCCAATTCCAACCTGGCGGTGCTGGGGGTGCTGGCCGACCTGGGCTCCGGCTTCGACATCGTTTCGGGCGGCGAGCTGGAGCGGGTCCTGCGCGCCGGCGGCGATCCGGCCAAGGTGGTGTTCTCGGGCGTCGGCAAGACCGCCGCCGAAATGCGCCGGGCGCTGGAGGCGGGCATCCGCTGCTTCAACGTGGAATCGGAGCCGGAACTGGAGCGGCTCGACCAGATCGCCGCAGCGCTGGGCGTGCGTGCGCCGGTGTCGCTGCGGGTGAACCCCGACGTCGATGCCAAGACCCACCCTTACATTTCCACCGGCCTGAAGCAGAACAAATTCGGCATCGACATTACCCGCGCCGAAGCGGTGTACGCGATGGCCGATGCGCTGGAACACATCCAGGTGCGCGGCGTGGACTGCCACATCGGCTCCCAGCTCACGTCACTGGCGCCGTTCGTCGACGCCCTGGACCGGGTGCTGGAGCTGGTCGACCGTCTTGCCGGGCGCGGCATCGCCGTCCGTCATCTGGACATCGGCGGCGGACTGGGCATCCGCTACCGGGACGAAGCGCCGCCGGAACCGGCTGCCTACGCCGAGGCGATGCACGAGCGCCTGCAGGAGCGCGGGCTGGAAGTGCTGCTGGAACCGGGGCGGGCCATCGCCGGCAACGCCGGAGTGCTGCTCACCCGGGTGGAATACCTGAAGTCCACCACCGAGCACAACTTCGCCATCGTCGATGCGGCCATGAACGATCTGCTGCGTCCGGCGCTGTACGATGCCTGGCAGGAAATCGTGCCGGTGCGCGAAGGAGCCGAGACGCCGGCGCGCACCTACGACATCGTCGGGCCGGTCTGCGAAACGGGCGACTTTCTCGGCAAGGACCGGCGCCTCGCCCTGCGTCCCGGCGATCTGCTTGCGGTGCGTTCGGCCGGCGCCTACGGTTTCAGCATGAGTTCCAACTACAATTCGCGGCCGCGGGCGGCGGAGGTGTTGGTGGACGGCGCCGAGTCCCATCTGGTGCGCGAACGCGAGACGCTCGAGCAGATGATGGCCGGCGAGTCCCGACTGCCGCGCCGCTGAGTGAACCGCAGGGTTTCAGCCGGAGCCGGCGCGAACCAATGACGCCATGGAACGTATACCCGAACCCGAACTGATGGACGAGCCGGAGCAGGCCCATGCCTATGCGACGGCCGACTTCGAGGAGCCCCATTCGGCCTTCGTGGCCCACTTCGCCGAACGCTTTCCCGAAGGGTTCGCGGGCACGGCCCTGGACCTGGGCTGCGGCCCCGCCGACATCACCCTGCGCTTTGCCCGCGCCTATCCGCGCTGCCGCATCGACGGCGTCGACGGTGCCCGCAGCATGCTGCGCCTGGGCGAAGCGGCGGTGCGCGACCGCGGCCTGGCCGACCGGGTGCGCCTGATTCACGGGCGGCTGCCCGACGCCACCCTGCCCGAAAAACGCTACGACGCCGCCATCAGCAACAGCCTGCTGCACCACCTGGCCGACCCGCTGATCCTGTGGCGTGCACTGGGGCGCTGGCTCGCACCGGGCGCGCCGGTGTTCATCATGGACCTGATGCGCCCCGCTGACCGGGCACGGGCCGAGGCGCTGGTGCAGCAGTACTCCGGCGACGAACCGGAGGTGCTGCGGCGCGACTTTTTCAACTCCCTTCTGGCCGCCTACCGCGTCGACGAAGTGCGCCGGCAGTTGCAGGAGACGGGCCTCGGCCGGCTGCAGGCGGAAGCGGTCAGCGACCGCCACTGGATCGTCTGGGGCCGCATGCCGGGCGCCTGACCCACAAAAGCGGCCTTCAAATGGAAACGTTTCAGAATCCGGACCTGGACGACATCCGTCGGCTGCTGCAACAGGTGCGCACCATCGCCGTGGTGGGACTGTCGCCGCGGACCAGCCGCCCCAGCCACCAGGTGGCCGCTGCCATGCGGCGCTTCGGCTACCGCATCGTTCCGGTGCGCCCTGCGGTGGCCGAAGTGCTGGGCGAGCGCGCCTACGGGTCCCTGCAGGACGTACCCGACGCCATCGACCTCGTCGACGTGTTCCGCGCCTCCGAGCACGTCGCCGGCATCGTCGACACCTGCATCGAGCTAGGCTTGCCGGCGTTGTGGCTGCAGGATGGCGTGGTGGACACCGCGGCGGCACTGCGCGCCCGCCGCGCCGGCATCACCGTGATCATGGACCGGTGCATTTATCGCGACTATGTGCGCCTCATGGCGGGCCGGTGAACGCCGGGCACCGCTGCCCGTAGGGTGCGTTCGCCGCCGCCACGCACCCGGTGGGTCGGCCAGCCGCAAACGGTGCGCCGCCTGCGGCCGGCGCACCGTACCGACTACCTGCAGCTCATGCCTCGGTCGGAGTGGCGCGCGGCGAGTGACAAGGCCGAATTTGCCGTCCTCGCCACTGGCTACCCGCAGCTCGCTAGTACCTAAGGCCCCCCGGCTGGCGATCTGGTAGGCTTGCCCCATGACAACGCTCCAGTTCACCAAGATGCAGGGTCTCGGCAATGACTTCGTCGTCATCGACGCCATCAGCCAGACTGTGGACCTCGATCCCGAGCGCGTCCGCCACCTGGCCGACCGCCGGTTCGGCGTCGGCTGCGACCAGGTGCTGGTGGTGGAGCGGCCCCGCGGCCCGACGGCCGACTTCCGCTACCGCATCTACAACGCCGACGGCGGCGAAGTGGAGCAGTGCGGCAACGGCGCCCGCTGCTTCGCGCGCTTCGTCCGCGACCGCGGCCTCACGGACAAGCGCGACATCCGCGTTGAAACCCTCGGGGGGGACATCACCCTGACCGTGGAAACCGGCGGCCAGGTGCGGGTGGACATGGGCGTGCCGCGGCTGGAGCCCGCCGCGATCCCGGTGCGCGCCGCCGCCCAGGCGCGCGATTACCCGCTGCAGGTGGACGGGCATGTCTACCGCATCGGTGCCGTGTCCATGGGCAACCCCCATGCGGTGCTGGAAGTGGAAGACGTGGAGCGGGCGCCCGTGGCCCAACTGGGTGCCAGGATCGAGAGCCACCCGGACTTCCCCAACCGGGTCAACGCCGGCTTTATGCAGGTGGTGAGCCGCAACCACATCCGGCTGCGGGTGTTCGAGCGCGGAGTCGGCGAAACCCTGGCCTGCGGCACCGGGGCCTGTGCCGCCGTGGTGGTCGGGCGCGTGTGGGACCGGCTGGACGGCCCGGTGGCGGTGGATCTACCCGGCGGGCGTCTTGTGGTAAGCTGGGCTGGAGCCGGCGAGCCAGTGTACATGACCGGGCCCGCGGAAGCGGTGTTTGAGGGAAAGATCGACCTATGAGCACACAACACGAGCGTAATTTCATCGAAACGCCGATCACCGAACAGAGCGTCGCCGAGTACCTGCGCGAACACCCCGATTTCTTCCAGCAACACCAGAGCCTGCTCGCCTCACTGCAGGTGCCCCATTCCTGCGGTTCCGCGGTCTCCCTGGTGGAATATCAGCTGAGCATCCTGCGCCAGCAGAACGGCCAGATGAAGCGCAAGCTCAAGGAGTTGGTGCACCTGGGCCGGGAGAATGACCGCCTCAGCGAGCGCATGCTGCACCTGACCGTCGCCCTGATCGAGGCAACGGACCTGGAGCAGGTGCTCAACGCGGTGGAAGACACCCTGCGTCACGATTTCAAGGCCGACGCCCTGGCTCTGCGCTTGTTCGACCCCGACGGCCAGTTGGATGCTTTGCGCCCGGAACTGGTGCTGCGGCCCGGCGACCCGGAGCTGGCGGAATTCGACCAACTTTTCAAGTCCAACCGTCCGTTGTGCGGGCGGCTGCGGGGCGCACAGACGCGTTTCCTGTTCGGCGACCGCGCCGAGGAGATCGGTTCGGCGGCGTTGATCCCGGTGGGCCGACGCGGCGAATTCGGTCTGCTGGGCATCGGCAGCGACGACCCCGAACGCTTTCACCCGGGCATGGGCACGCTGTTTCTGGGCCGGCTGAGCGTCCTGATCGGCGCCGCCCTGCAGCGCCAACTCGGCGCCCGCGAGGATGGCTGACCCGCTGCAGCCCTGGCTCGAGCGCTTCGGCGCATACCTGCGCACCGAACGGCGCCTCTCACCTCTGACCCGGCAACATTACCGGCGCGATCTGCACAATTTCGCCGCTTTTTGCGCCGCAGCCGGCACCGGCGCCTGGTCCGACGTGACCAGCCACCAAATCCGCGCCTTTGTCGCCCGCCGCCATCGCGACGGGCTGGCGGCGCGCAGCCTCCAGCGCCAGCTCTCGGCGGTGCGCAGTTTCTACAACTTTCTACTGCGCGAGGGGGCGGCGGCGCACAACCCGGCCCAGGACGTCAGCGCCCCGCGCGCGGCGCGCAAGCTGCCCCAGCCCCTGGATGTGGATCAGGTCAGCCGCCTGCTGGCGCGAAGCGGGGACTCCGACCCCATTGCCAGCCGTGACCACGCCATCATGGAACTGTTGTACTCGTCGGGCCTGCGGCTGGCTGAGCTGGTGTCCCTCGAGCTGACCGACATCGATGCCGCGGACGGCACGGTACGGGTGACCGGCAAGGGCGCCAAGACCCGCATCGTACCGGTGGGCCGGCAGGCGCTGGCGGCCCTGGCGGCGTGGCGCGAGCGGCGCCCGGCCCTGGCCGCGGCGGACGAAACCGCGCTGTTCGTCAGCCGCCGGGGGTCGCGCCTGAGCCCGCGCAGCGTGCAGCAGCGCTTGCGCCACTGGGGCCTGCGGCAAGGCGTCGACGGCCGCGTCCATCCCCACAAGCTGCGCCATTCCTTCGCCAGCCACCTGCTGGAGTCTTCCGGCGATCTGCGTGCGGTCCAGGAACTGCTGGGCCACGCCGACATCAGCACCACCCAGATCTACACCCACCTGGATTTCCAGCATCTGGCCCGGGTCTACGACCAGGCGCATCCGCGGGCGCGGAAAAAGCCCTGAGCCGCGGTGCGGATTGAAACCGCCGGCGGCCGCCCCAATTTCTGGAGGGCGGCCGGGTGCGCGCCATAACCCCAGGGACGACGGCTAATTTATCCGCGTAAATTCATGTACAATCAGCGGTTTTCACGCTGGCCAGGAGTACTTCCGTGGAGCAGTACAGAGGCACGACCATCGTTTCGGTGCGCCGGGGCGACAAAGTGGTCATCGGCGGCGACGGCCAGGTGTCCATGGGCAACACCATCATGAAGGGCAACGCCCGCAAGGTGCGGCGCCTGCACCACGGCAAGGTGCTGGCCGGCTTCGCCGGCGGCAC
>JARRNJ010000084.1:0-9360 GCA_037385045.1 Gammaproteobacteria bacterium
TATCCACCCTACCTTCGCGATGATTATCGTAGGGAGGATAAGCGAAGCCCAAACACCGGGCAACACCAGAACAGGCATCGCCGCCCGCCTGCGGCCTAGATCCGACCCGCACCGCCTCAGGGGCAACTCGCAGGCGGCCGGGCGCGCCGCCGTAACCCCATTGTGCCGAAAGAGGCGTCTGCTTCATGCCAAACTCTGACTCCCGCGACTGATCACACATGCCGGTGTCCGATAAGTCGCACAGTGAACAACCTTCCGAGAAGTTACAGCTAGGGTCGGCGCCGGACGAGCAAAGGCTCCAGCAATCGGCGCGCAGCCTCGTTGGTGGGGCTGCCGACCGATTTCACCTCGCCGTTGATCAGCAGCGCCGGAAACGTGCTGAGCGCGTGCTTATCGGCCAAGGCCTGTCCCGCTTGCTGGTCCAGGGTGAGCACTTGCAACTGGAGGCAGTGCTCGCGGCTCAGTTCATCCCAGACCTGGCGCGTTCGAGCGCATGCCGAGCAGCAGTCGGCGAGAATTAACTGCAGTTTCATCACTGCTCCCGCGTAGCGCGCGACGCTGCGTTGCGCCGCTTGCGTACAGGATACTGATATCATACCGTAACGAATCGCGGCTTGACCGCAGTCAAGCCGGTCGCCGGACCCAACCGGGGGGATACCCATGCCACTTCCGGTCCATCCACCGGTCGCAGACGAGCTGCGCCGGGTCTACTTGTTCGATGCACTGAACGAAAAGCAGCTGTCCCGGGTCATGCAGACCATGACCACGCTGCATTTGCAGCCCAAGGATCGTCTGTTCGACTTCGGGCAGCCGGCTCAGCGTTTCTACCTCGTGCGCGAGGGGCAGGTGAAGTTGTTCCGTGTTTCCGCCGACGGCGACGAAAAGGTGCTGGAAATCGTCCAGCCGGGTCACACGTTCGGCGAAGCGATCATTTTCATGGAGCGCCACAACTATCCGGTGAGCGCCGAGGCCATAGACGCCAGCGAGTTGTTGAGCTTCGACATGGGCGTGTTCGCCGACCTGCTCAAGGATTCCGTCGACACCTGTTTTCGCCTTATGGCCTCCATGAGCCAGCGTCTGCATGCCCGGGTCGACGAGATCAACAGCATCACGCTGCGGAATGCCACCTGCCGGCTGGTGGAATATCTGCTCGACCAGCTCCCCGCCGGTGCCGCGGAGGCGCCCTCGATCCACCTTTCCACGCCCAAGAGCGTCATCGCCTCGCGCTTGTCGATCCAGCCCGAAACCTTCTCGCGCATCTTGTCCCGCCTGACCAGGAAAGGGCTGATTTCGGTCGAAGGCAGCAATATCACCCTGCACGACGTCGCCGGCTTGCGGCAGCAGCTGCTCTAGACCGCACGCCCGGCCCACGCCGCTGGCGTCGCCTGCGAGGGGCTGTGGCCCCCGGGCCGGTACGGCGTCTTGCCGCCCCTACTGGGCGCGCAAAAAATATTTTATTTTTCATGGGCAAGAAGACGCGGCCCGGGCCGGCGGCGTTAAAGGCTGCGTCCGCGCGGTCGTTAACCTGAGGCGGAACTGTGTGGCAACCAACGATCTGCGCCGTGCGCGCAAGGAGCCCCCGCACCCATGGATACCGAGGAGCCCGTTCGTGGGGATCGGCCGCAATTGCAATATCCAGACGACCGATCCGACGACCTCATTCAACAGTTGCGTCACAACCTCGCCTGGATAGAGGACCTCTACCGGCTGAGCCAGCAGATCGCCGTCGATCAGCAATCGGAGGTGGTGCTGGAAAAGATACTCCGCCATATCGTCGCGGGCTTCTCGGCCCGCTCGGGCAGCTTGGCGCTGTTGAAGCCCGGCGATGATCAGCTGACGATCGTGGCGGGCATTGATCTGCCGCCGGGTGCGGTGGGGTCAGCGATCCCGGTGGGTCACTGCGTGCTGGGGCGGGTGGCGGCCGAACACCGGGCCGTGCTCATCAACGGGGATCTGCCCGAGGACCTGCATGACCCGAAATGCCCGGAGCGGGCCGCGGGCCCGCCGGCGTCGGCCATGTGCTGGCCGCTGGAGGCCGACGGCCAGGTCGTCGGCGTCGTGAGCCTGAACCGCAGCAGCGAGCAGGCCCCGTTTACCGACGCGGACCTGCAGCACGGCCAGATGCTGGTCAACCTGGTCAGCCTGGCCCTCGACAATGCCCGCCTGCACCAGCACCAGCAGCAACAGATCAACGCGCTCGCCGCCATGAACGCAGAGATGAAGCGCATGAACGAACGCCTTGAGCAGGCCCACAACCAGCTGCTGCAGCAGGAGAAGCTGGCATCCATCGGCCAGCTCTCCGCCGGTGTGGCCCATGAGATCAACAATCCGGTCGGCTACGTCTATTCGAATCTCGGCACCCTGCGCCGTTATGTCGACGACATGTTCGAGGTACTTGACGCCTACGCCGCCGTGGAAGCCTGCTGGGACGAGCGGTCTCCGACGGTGCGGCGGCTGCGCGCCATCAAGGCGGAGAAGGACCTCGATTTCCTGCGCGAGGATCTGGCCTCGCTGGTGGACGAGTCGCGCGAAGGCGTGACCCGCGTGAAGCAGATCGTCCAGGACCTCAAGGATTTCTCCCACGTCGGTGCCGCCGACTGGGAAACCACGGATCTGCACAAGGGCCTGGACAGCACTCTCAACATCGTCTGGAACGAGCTCAAGTACAAGGCCGAGGTGGTGAAGGAATACGGCGACCTGCCGCCGGTGGAATGCGTGCCTTCGCAGATCAACCAGGTGTTCATGAACCTGCTGGTCAATGCGGCCCAGGCCATCGACGACTTCGGCACCATCACCGTGCGTACCGGCATTGACGGTGGAGACTACGCCTGGGTGGAGATAACCGACACCGGCAAGGGAATTCCGGCGGAGGTCCAGAGCCGCATTTTCGACCCCTTCTTCACCACCAAGCCGGTGGGGCGCGGCACGGGGCTGGGCCTGTCGCTTTCCTACGGCATCGTGCAGCAGCACAATGGGACCATCGACGCGCACAGCGAACCCGGCGTCGGCACCACGTTCCGGGTGGTGCTGCCCGTGAAGCACCAACAGGCTGCTGCCGCGGCCCCCGCCGCCGCGGGTGGATGAGGCCATGGCGAGCCCGCCCGAGAGCACGCGCAACGAGGATCCGGGCCAGGCCGCGCAGCCGGCCACGGTGCTGTGCGTCGACGATGAGTCGAACATCCTGTCGGCGCTGCGGCGTCTGCTGCGCACCGAGGGCTATCGTGTGGTGACGGCCACCGGCGGCGCCGAAGGTCTGCAGCAGCTGGAGCGCGGCCAGATCGACGTCGTCATCTCGGACATGCGTATGCCGGAGATGGATGGTGCCGAGTTTCTGGCGCAGGTTGCCCAGCGCTGGCCGGACACCATGCGCATCCTGCTCACCGGCTATGCCGACCTCGGTTCGACGGTCGCCGCCATCAATGAAGGATCGATTTACCGTTATATCGGCAAACCCTGGGAAGACGGCGATCTGGTCGTCGCCGTACGCAGGGCGCTGGAGCACCAGGCGGTGGATCGGGAGCGCCGGCGTTTGCTGGAACTGACTCAGTGCCAGAACGCCGAACTCGCTGAACTCAACCAGGATCTGGAAGCCAAGGTCGAGGCGCGGACCGAAGAGATCCGCCAGACCGCCGACTTTCTCGAAGTCGCTTACGGTGAGCTGCAGCAAAGCTACCGAGACACGGTGCAGGTGTTCGCCCGCCTGGTGGAGCTGCGCGAGGGCTCGGCGCCGGGCCACGGGCGCCGGGTCGCCGACCTGGCTCACCTCATCGGCCAGATACTGGACCTGCCCGAGGACGAACTGCGTACGCTTTGGGACGCTGCCCTGCTGCACGATATCGGCAAGATCGGCTTGCCCGACGCAGTGCTGCAGACACCCAGCAACGCCCTGTCGCCCAAGGCCCGCGAACTGATGCAGCAGCACCCGGTCGCCGGCCAGGCGGCGTTGATGTCGCTGGCGCCGCTGGAGGCGGCCGGTGCCATGATCCGGGCGCACCACGAGCGCTTCGACGGCGAGGGATACCCGGACGGACTGAGCGGTGAGGCGATTCCGCTGGGCGCGCGGATTCTGGCAGTGGCGGACCAGTTCGACATGCTCCAGACCGGCGCCTTGTTGGGCCAGCCGTTCAGCCGTGACGAAGCCCGCGCCTATATTGTCGAAGGCCGCGGGCGGCGCTATGACCCGACCGTGGTCGACGCATTCCTGCAGGCGCTGGAACGTCAGCCGGACAAACCGCACTTGGTCGCGCAGTTGAAGCTCGTCGCCGAGGATCTCCGCCCCGGGATGATTGTTGCCGAGGATATTCAGACGCCCAACGGCATGCTGCTGCTCGCCGAAGGCCGCGAGTTGACAAGCCACCTGATCAATCGCCTGCGCAGCTTCGAGCGGGACGCCGGTCCCGGAATCGTTGTACGCATCCGCGCCGAAGAAGGAGACACCCGTGTATCGACTGATGCTGGTGGATGACGAGCCGTTGATGCTCAAGGCGCTGAAGCGCGTATTGGCGACCGACGGACGCGACATTGAAACATATACCGACCCGCATGCCGCGCTGCGCCGCCTGCGCACCACGCCGTTCGACCTGATCCTGTCGGATTACCGCATGCCCGGCATGGACGGCGTGCAATTGCTTTCCGCGGTGCGCGAGCTGCAGCCGGAGAGCGTGCGTATGGTGCTGAGCGGCTACGCGGACCTGGACGCGGTCATGGGCGCGATCAACGAGGCCGGCATCGTTCGGTTCCTGAGCAAACCATGGCAGGACCACGAGCTGCAGGCCAGCGTCGAGCATGCCCTGTTGTACCGCGACATGCTGATGGAGAACCGCCGTCTGGCCGACCAGGTGCGGGCGCAGCGCCGGGAGCTGCAGCGCCTGGAGGAACTGCATCCGGGTCTTACCCGTGTGGATTGGGGCGACGACGGCTCGATACTCATCGACGAAACCACGTACAGCGGTGATGCGTGAACCATGGCCGACTACGATCAAGCGGCGCAGCGACTGACGGTGAAGCTGGTCTATTACGGCCCGGCGCTCAGCGGTAAGACCACCAACCTCCTGCGCCTGCACGACCAGCTCAAACCGCAGCTGCGTGGTGAACTGATGAGCCTGGAGACCAGTAACGACCGCACGCTGTTTTTCGATCTGCTGCCGCTGGGATTCCGCGCGCCGTCCGGCCTGGTGGTGCGGCTGAAGCTGTTCACGGTGCCCGGACAGGTGCAGCACGACAGCACCCGCAAGGCGGTGCTGTCGCGGGCCGACGGCGTGGTGTTCGTGGCCGACTCCCAGGTCACCCAGCGGGTCAACAACGGTGAGTCGTTCGACAATCTGGTGGCCAACGCCGCCCGCGTCGGGCTCGACTTCGACCGCCTGCCGTTGGTGGTGCAGTTCAACAAGCGCGACCTGCGCGACATCGTCCCGGAACAGGAGATCCACGACACGTGGTCGTCGACGCCGTGGCCGGTGGTGTTGTCCGCGGCGGTGCGCGGCGACGGCGTGCGGGAAACGTTCGCCGCGCTGCTCGAAGCTTCGTACCAGGCGTTGGACGGCGAGTTTTCATTGGCGCAGGAGCACGGGGCCGACCGGGACCGCTTCGTCGCGGCCATTCTGGGTGCCGATTGCGGCCCGGCGCCGGCGCCGGGCGCGACGGCGCCGCTGGCGGCGAGGTAGGCGTGATGGCGCACACCCTTGCCGACAGCGTGGACCGGGACTGGCTGCTGGAGGAACTGTTGCCGGACAACGAGCGCGAGCGGCTGCGGCAGGTGCTCTCGCAGGCATTTCCGGCGGGCTTTCGTCTGTGCGGCGCCAATGGCGCCCCGCTGCTTGAGCACGGCGACCCCACGCCCCGATGGCGGCGCGCAGAGTTGGGCAGCGAGCTTGAGCCGCTCGGATATCTGCAAGCCGACGCCGCCGATGATCCGCTCACTACGGCGGCCGCTTTGCTCGATCTGCTGCTCCGGGCGGCGCGCCGCTACCACACCGCCGCCGACCTGCACCTGGCGGCGGTGCAGGCCGATTACGAGGCGCTGGAGGCCAAGCATGCGGCCCTGCAGGCGTCCGAGTCACGCTACCGGGACCTGGCCGGCGAGCTGGAACAGCGGGTGCAGCAGCAGGTGCGCACCATCGAACAACGACAGCGGCAGCTCTACCAGACGGAAAAGCTCGCGGCCGTCGGTCAACTGGCCGCCGGCGTCGCCCACGAAATCAACAACCCCATCGGGTTTGTGCGCAGCAACCTGGCCACGGCTGCGCGCTACGTGGAGCAGCTGCAGGCGCTGGAGCGGTCCGGCGGCGCGGCCGCGGAGAGCGGCGCAGACGACGACCGCGACGAACTGCTGGCAGACTTTGCCGACCTGGTGCGCGAGAGCCGCGATGGCGTGCAGCGGGTGGCGGCCATTGTCGCGGACCTGCGGGATTTTTCGCGCGTGGACCGGTCGACCGACGAAGTCGCCGACGTCAACCAGCTGCTGCAAGGCGTGTGCAACATGGCGCGCCCGCAAATCGGTCCGCAGATCGAATTGGTGCAGGAATTCGGCGTACTGCCGCCGCTGGCGTGCCAGCCTGGACACCTGTCCCAGGCTTTCTACAATTTGATTCTCAATGCAGCACAGGCAATGGATCACCGCGGCCGCATCGTGGTCGCAACGGCGGTGGAGCCGGACGCGATCCGGGTCGCGGTTGCCGACAACGGCCGCGGCATGGAGCCGGATGTGCTCGCCCGCATTTTCGAGCCGTTTTTCACCACACGCGAGGTTGGACAGGGGGTGGGCCTGGGCCTGACCGTATGCAATGACGTGGTGCAGGCGCTGGGCGGGCGCATCGAGGTTGACAGCGCGCCCGGCCGCGGGTCGACCTTCACGCTGCACTTGCCCACAGTGCGAGACTGACCGCGCCATGACACGATACGCTTCCTTGTTCACCGGTACGCCGTCCGCCGAAGAGCCTCCGTCGGAACCGGCGCCTGCGCCGTACCGGATCCTGATCGTCGACGACGAACCCAACGTCCTGAAAGCGCTGCGGCGGGTGTTTCAGCGCGAGCGCTACACCATTGTCACCGTCTCCAACGGCCACGAGGCGCTGGCGCAGCTGGAGCACTCGCCTTTCCATCTCATCATTTCCGATTTCACCATGCCGCGCATGGACGGCGGTGAGTTGCTGCGGCGCGTGCGCGAACAATCTCCGGACACGATCCGCATCATGCTGACGGGCAATGCCGACGTCGATGCAGTCATGGGCGCGGTGAAACAGGGAGCCGTCTATCGCTTCATCCTCAAGCCCTGGAACGATGACGACCTGCGGGTGACGGTGGCGCTGGCGCTGGAACAATACGATCTCATCCAGAAGAACCGCAGGCTCAAGGACGAAAACCGGCGCAATCGCAAGGAAATCGGCATTCTCAGCAAGCTGGCGGTCACCAACCGCAGCCAGCTGGCCATCATGCTCCACAAGCGCCGGTTATTGACCGACAAGCAGCTCCAGGAGCTGTACAAACTGCAGCAATCCAACCGCCAACCGGTGATTCGCCTGCTGCTGGAACGCGACTGGGTCGACGAGCGTACCGTGCGCCGGATACTGCGCGACGATTTCCTCATCGAAGAAGTCCAGCTGCGGGAGTTCCAGACCGACCGTGCGGCCGTCGAGCTGGTCCCGAAAAGCTTTTGCAAGCGTCATTGGGTGGTGCCGTTGAAGGCCGAGTCGCGCAAGCTGCTGGTCGCCGTTGCCGATCCCCTGGACGAAGGCCTGGCGGAGGAGCTGCGGTTCCTGACCGGTCTGGACGTGCGCACGGTCATGGCCGACATTGCCGACATCGAAGCCCGCATCATCGAGATTTACGGCGAGGGCGATGACGTTTCGTTCTCGGACCTCGAGAGCATCGTCGGGTCCACTGATCCGTTCGAGACCGTCGAAGTGGTGATCGAGGAGGATGATCACGCGTCGCTCGAGGAACTGCTGAACGGGACCGAGGAGCCGCCGGCGATCCGCCTGGTCAACGCCGCGATCATCGAGGCGGTGCGCCTCGGCGTCAGCGACATCCACATGCAGCCCCGCACCAAGAGCGCCGTGGTGCGCTACCGCACGGACGGGGTGCTGGCCGACAAGATCCACATTCCCCACCAACTGTATCCGGCAGTGGTGTCGCGGCTGAAGGTGATGGCGGAGCTGGACATCGCCGAGCGGCGCCGGCCCCAGGACGGGCGCATTACGGTAAAGACGCCCACGCGCATCGTCGACCTGCGCATTTCCATACTGCCGACCGTGACCGGGGAGAAGGTGGTCATGCGCATCCTCGACCGCAACGCCGCGATTCTGCAGCTGGAGCAGCTTGGATTCTCCGAGCCTCAGGTGGTGCAGGTGGAGGACATGGTCCTGCGGCCCCAGGGCATTATCCTGGCCACGGGGCCCACCGGCAGCGGCAAGACCTCGACGCTGTATTCCCTGCTCCAGCACAATGCCTCGCCGGGCAAGAACTACGTCACCATCGAAGACCCGGTGGAATACTTTCTCGACATGGCCGGGCAGGTCCATGTGCGCGAGAAGATCGGCCTCACCTTTCCGTCGGTGTTGCGCTCCATCCTGCGCCAGGACCCGGACGTGATCCTGTTGGGCGAGATCCGCGATTACGAAACCGCGGAGGTGGCCTTCCACGCCGCTCTTACCGGCCACCTGGTGTTCTCGACCCTGCACACCAATTCGGCTTCGGCGACCATCGCGCGTCTGTTCGACCTTGGATTAAAACCTTACGTGCTGGCCACCGGACTGGCCGGCATCATCGCCCAGCGGTTGGTGCGCCGGGTGTGCGCGCACTGTGCCGAGGAGGTTCCGGTCAAGCCGGTGGTCACTGCGCGACTGGGGGAGGCGTTCGAGGATGCCACCCATGAGCATCGCGGCCGCGGCTGTCCGGCCTGCGGCAACAGCGGCTACAAGGGGCGGCTGGCGCTGTTCGAACTGCTGGCTCTGGACGATGCGCTGCGCGACCTGATCGGCAGCCGGGCCAGCGTGCTGGAGCTGGAACGCGCGGCGCGCGGGCAGGGCAACCCTGGTTTGATCGACGACGCACGTGCCAAGGTGAAGGCCGGTCTGACCACTACCGAGGAAGTATTGCGGGTGCTGGGGCCTCAGTCGGTGGTTTCCCGGTGACGGGGCAGCCGGTATGGGTGATGGTATGGATGAGCTGAGTATCGACTACCGCTTCGAATTCGACGACGCGGAGGGTTGGAGCTACCGGTTGGTCCTTGACCCGGAAACGTTGGAACAGCGGCGGACCCCGCCCGCCGCAATACCGCGCTGGGCCGACCTGGACTTTCACCAGTGCGGCAACTGCCCTCTGTCGCCGGACGGCAACGCGCATTGTCCGGCGGCGTTGTCG
>JARRNJ010000085.1:0-9043 GCA_037385045.1 Gammaproteobacteria bacterium
TCAGCTGCCGGCCCAGCGGGCGCGCAACTCCCGATGGTGAAGCCGCAGCCATTGCAGCGCGATGACCGGTGCCGCGGAGCCGATGCCACCGTCCTGCAGACGTTGCCAAGCGTCCTCGACCGGCAGCACGTGCAAGCGAATATCCTCGCCTTCATCCGCGACGCCGTGAATGCTGCCCGAGCGCGGCGCACGCACGCGGGCGCAGAACAGACTCATGGTTTCCGATGAGCCGCCCGGGCTGACCAGATAGCGGCAGATCGGAATCAGGTCCAGCACCGTGCAGCCGGCTTCCTCCAGGGTTTCGCGCCGCGCCACGTCCTCGATGCCTTCACCAGCCTCGCGGTAACCGGCCACCAGTTCCAACAGCCAGGCCTGGGAGGCATCGGCTCCGGCCTGCTCCAGTGCGCCGACCCGGAACTGCTCGACCAGCGCCACGCAGTCCGTTTCCGCTTCGTAGAGCAGCACCCCGGCGGCCTCGCCCTTGTGTATGCACTCGCGGGTCAGCGACGCGCCCATGCCCCCGGCAAACTGCGCATGGCGCAGGCGCAAGCGTACGAGGCGGAAAAACCCCTCGTAACAGGTTTCGCGCTGAAGAATCCGGTAACGATAGTCCATGGCGTGACGAAGCCCAAGCGCAGGCTCAGGGCGGTGCGAACTATTTCACCTTGCGCCACAGACGCGGCATACCCTTGGGACAGGACTCGCACTCAAGGGTATCCTCGTTCTTGATCAGCATCACCCAGCTGGGTTCGGAGCGCGCCGAGGGATCGGAAAGGACCACCTTCTTGCCCTTGAACTCGACATCCTTTTCCGCGGTCTGCGTTTGACCCAGCGCCTCCACCTGCAGATTGGCCCGTTTGCCGTTGAACTTCAGGGACAGGCGCTGGAGCTTTCCCGCCATGGCGACATTGGGGTCCTGACTGGTTGAGAAGTCCGCCACATAAACGCCGCGGACATTGGGCGCTGAGCATGCCGCCAGCGTCAACAACACCGAGGCCAACAACACTGGCGCCAAAAAACGCTTAATGGTCACCACATCACCCTCCAGTTTTGGCGCGGACGCCGCACCCGGCAGCCGCCCGGTCCTGTCACGCCCATAGGCCTAACCATGGGACCGGGCCGTTCCCGGCCACTACCGATGACGTTCAGGGTATCACCTTGTCGATGCGCACGTTCTCCACGGTGTTGCCGCCGACCGGAACCGGCCCGGTCTGCCCTTCCAGATCCCCACTCTCCGGCAACGCGCGCCCGGAATTCGATACCCGGGCGGACAACATGACACGCTTGAATTTCGAGATGCGGGCCACAGGCGCCATGGACAGGCTGTCGTCAAGCGTCACCGTCACCGGCAGATCCTTGACCTGCAGACGCTTGATGGCCAACGGCATTGGCGGCCCCTGCACCGCCTTGGCGAACACGAACACCGTGGTGTTGGGGCCAACCTTGCCAGCGAGTTTGGGGTCCAATGTTACCCGCACCCTCACCGACGCCCCGGCGGCGACCGGCGCCGCGGTGGCTGCGGCCTTCTCCGCAGCCACTGCGCGGTCGATGTTCTTCTGCAAGAACGTGGCCGCATTGCTGCCGGCGCTGTACTGCGCCCTCAGCCGCTTCCAGGTTTTGATCGCTTCCGCATATTGGCCGTCGCGGTAGAGCCCGATTCCGGTCAGCCACAGGGCTTTGCGGTTGGCGGGATCCCGTTGCAGCGCCTGGGCCAGCAATTGGGTGGGCTGTCCCTTGAGATCGTCGCCCTGGTTCATTGCAATGGCTTCGGCGTAGGCAACCATCACATCGGGTTTGTTGGGCTCCAGCTCATAGAGATGCCGGAACGCGATCGCGGCATCGCTGTAGCGGTTGAGCCCCATGTAGGCCCGGCCCAGCAATTCCCAGGCCTTTGCGTCGTCCGGATCTGACCGCACACGCTTGACCAGGTTGTCCATGGCGTAATCCAGGGAGTTTTGCCCGCCCAGCTTGAGCACTTGTTGGAGGGGGAGCGGCGGACCGGCCAGCTCGCTGTGACCATAGTGCAGGTATAGCGGCAGCACCACCGCCGGCAGCGCCACGGCCAGAATAATCGCCGTCACCCAGCGCCGGGAACCACCGCGCCGCGCCGCTTCCGCGCCTTCATCAGACAGATCGTCGAGAAGCGAACGCTCGAGTTCCTGTTTGGCCTGCTGGTAGTCCTCATCGGAGAGGGCGCCGCGCTGGCGGTCGGCGTCCAGTTCGGCGAGCTTCTGCCGGAAGATATCGGTATTGAGCGTGCCGCGCTCGGGGCCGCTGACCGCAATCTCGCGCCGCAGCAGCGGTGGCAACAACAACAACAAGGCAACGGCCAGCATGCCCGTCACCACGATCCAGAACAACGTCATTGAACAATTCCTCGCACGGCCGCCGGCAAGTCGGTGCGCAGCGCCTCCGAATCAGGCATCAAGCGGTTCCTTCCGGAACATAACCGCTGCGCGCCGCGGCAGCCTGCCGCTGCCTGGCCAGCCGGTAACGGCGGTCGCTGGCAGCCACACCGCCGCCCAGCGCCATGATCAGCGCGCCGGTCCAGATCCAGCGCACAAAGGGCTTGTAATAAAGCCGCAGACTCCAGCGGCCGTCGCCAACCGACTCGCCCAGCGCCACGTACAGGTCGCGGAACAAACCGACGTCGACGGCGGCCTCGGTCATGGGCATGCCCCGCGCTTCGTAGATGCGCTTCTGGGGCTTCAGATCGGCAATCTTGTGTCCATCGCGCAATATCGAGACCGACGCCTGGCGGGCCACGTAGTTGGGCCCGTTCTTTTCCCGCATGCCGTCGAAACGGAACTGGTAGCCGCTCAGGGTGTAGCTGTCGCCCGGGCCCAGCGCCACGTCCTTGTCGGTACTGTAGGCGCCCGAAAACGCCACCCCGAGCGTGAACACGGCAACACCCAGGTGGGCCAGGGTCATGCCTACGAAGCCGCGTGGCAAACGGCGCAGGGAACGCACCAGACCCGCCTCGCTACTGTAGCGGTGACGCAGATTGGCCAGCGTGGTGAACACGATCCAGGCCGCCAGCAACACGCTGACCACCACCATGATGCTGGCCTCCCCGCGCAGCACCGCCAGCGCCACCGCCCCGGCGCCGAGGCTCAGAAGCAGGCTGACGCGCAGCCGGCGCATAAGCGAGGCGCCGTCGTCGTGTTTCCAGCGCGCCATCGGCCCGATCCCCAGAAGCACCATCAACACAACCATCAACGGTACGAACACGGTGCCGAAATACGGGGGGCCGACGGAGATCTTGCCCAGGTTCAACGCTTCCAGGAACAACGGATAGAGCGTGCCCAACAACACGCTGCATGCCGCCACCACCAGCACGATGTTGTTGCCCAGCAGCAGGGTCTCGCGCGACAACAGCTTGAAATCGCCGGTGCTGCGCACCCGCGGAGCACGCCAGGCGTACAACAGCAGCGAACCACCCACCACGACACCAAGAAAGATCAAGATAAACACGCCGCGGGCCGGATCAACGGCGAATGCGTGCACGGAGGTCAACACACCCGAACGCACCAGGAATGTTCCCAGCAGACTGAGGCTGAAGGCGAACAGTGCCAACAGCACGGTCCAGTTCTTGAACACACCCCGCTTTTCCGTCACCGCCAGGGAATGGATCAGCGCGGTGCCCACCAGCCAGGGCATGAACGATGCGTTCTCCACCGGATCCCAGAACCACCAGCCGCCCCAGCCCAGCTCGTTGTAAGCCCACCAACTGCCCAGCGTGATGCCGATGGTCAGGAACACCCATGCGGCCGTGGTCCAGGGACGCGACCAGCGCGCCCAGGCGGAATCCAACTGCCCACCCAGCAGCGCGGCGATAGCGAAGCTGAAGGCCACCGAGAAACCCACGTAGCCCATATAGAGCATGGGCGGGTGGCTGGCCAGGCCGGGATCCTGCAGCAGCGGGTTGAGATCGCGCCCCTGCAGCGCAGCGGGCAGCAGGCGGATGAACGGGTCCGACGTAGTCAACATGAACAGCAGGAAGCCGATGCTGATCAACCCCATGACGCCGAGCACGCGGGCCACGAACGCCTGGGTCAGGCTGCGGCTGAATATGGCCACCGCCGCCATCCACACATTGAGGATCAGCGCCCACAAAAGCAGCGAGCCTTCATGGGCGCCCCAGACGCCGGCGATACGATAGATCAGCGGCAGCGCTGAATTGGAGTTCTCGGCCACGTAGGCGACCGAGAAGTCATTGGTGATGAAGGCGTAGGTGAGGCAACCGTAGGCAAGCGCCACGAACAGAAATTGGGTCAGGGCAGCCGGCCGCGCCATCGCCATCCAGCGGACGTCGCCGCGCGCAGCGCCGACGATAGGGAAAACGGCCTGCACGAAGGCCACGAACAGTGCGAGGATCAGTGCGAAGTGGCCGATCTCGGGAATCATGGCTTGCCCTCCGCGCTCTTGGCCGCTTCCTGTTTGCCTTTCTTCAACGCATCAGCAACCTCCGGGGGCATGTACTTCTCGTCGTGCTTGGCCAGCACCTCACTGGCCACGAACGTGCCGTTGGGCCCCATCCGCCCGGTGGTCACCACGCCCTGCCCCTCGCGGAACAAATCCGGGAGAATGCCCTTGTAGACCACGGGAACGCTGTGGGCGAAATCGGTCAGCACGAAGGTGACTTTGAGGCTGCCCTTGTCACGGTGCACGCTGCCCTTCTTGACCATGCCGCCCAGGCGGAACGAACGATCATGGGGTACTTTGCCGAGCACCACTTCACTGGGACTGATGAAATAAAGGAGATTGTTGCGGAAAGCATTCAAGGCCAGACCGGCCGCGACCCCGACACCACCCACCAGGACCAGGACCATGGCCAGCCGTCGTTGCCGGCGTGTCATTTCGTTTCCTCACGGCGGATACGGCGGTGCAGCATTCGCACCACCTGCTTGCGGGCGAGCAGAGGCGCGATCACGTTTGCGACCAGCACCACCAATGCGAGCCCGTAGGAAGTCCACACGTAGAAGGCGTAGCCTCCCATGTGGATGAATTCGGACCAACTGCTCATAGGCTTTTAATCAGTTCGCGGACCCATTGGCTGCGGCGTTCCTGCTCGAGAACAGCGGTGCGCGCGCGCATGAGTACTATGGTTGCGTAGAACAGCGTAAATGCCAACCCCATGAGCAACAAGGGTATCAGCATGCTGGTGGCGATATCGTCCTTGCCGAACACCGAAACGGTAGCGCCCTGATGCAGGGTATTCCACCACACGACCGAGTAGTGAATGATAGGCAGATTGATCACGCCTACCAGCGCCAGCACCGCACTGGCCCGGGCGGCGTTCTGGCGATCCTCGATCGCCGCCTGCAGACCCATATATCCCAGATACAAAAACAGCAATATCAGCTCCGACGTCAGGCGCGCATCCCACACCCAATAGGTTCCCCACATGGGCTTGCCCCACAGGGAACCGGTGACCAGCGCCAGGAAAGTGAACGACGCACCGATGGGCGCCGAACAGGCGGCGATGATATCGGCCATCTTGATCTTCCAGATGATGCCCACGGCGCTGGCGCCGGCCATCACCGCATAAATGAACAGCGACATCCACGCCGCCGGCACGTGCACGTAGATGATCCGGAAGCCGTCGCCCTGCTGGTAGTCCGGCGGCGCAAACCACAGCCCGCCGATCAGGCCCGCCACCATCAGCAACGCGCATCCCCACGCGAACCAGGGGATCATCCGCCCGGCCAGGTGGTAGAAATGTTTGGGCGAAGCAAGCCTGTGTATGAAAGTCCACATAATCACATTATCCCACACTGATTCGAAGCGCGGCCCCCGTCGCGATGGGCGCCAGACTCAACGCCAGCGCCAGCATCGCCGCCAAAAAGGTCAGCTGCGCGCCCACCTGCAGGCCGTGGGCCGCATCGCCGACGGCACTGGCGGCGAAAATGAGCACCGGCACGTACAGCGGCAGGATCAACAGCGACAGCAGCAATCCTCCGCGACGCACGCCCACCGTCAACGCGACTCCGATGGACCCGACCAGGCTCAATACCGGAGTGCCCAGCAACAGGCTCAACATCAATGCCGGCATCGCCGGCTGCGGCAGGTGCAGCAAAACGCCCAACAGCGGGGCGAGCACGATCAACGGCACCCCGGTGATCAGCCAGTGCGCCAGCACCTTGGCGAACACCAGGACCGCGACCGGATGCGGGCTGAGCAGCAACTGCTCTAATGCTCCGTCATCAAAATCGGAACGGAACAGCCCCTCCAGCGACAACATCGACGCCAGCAGCGCGGCGACCCAGATGACACCGGGCGCCAGCGGCGCCAGCGTACGACTGTCCGGCCCCAATGCCAGCGGAAACAGGCTGACCACCAGCACGAAAAACAACAGCGGGTTGGCCAGCTCGCCGCGATGCCGAAAGGCCAACAGCAGGTCCCTGCGCAGCAACGTGTAGAAGGCGGTGAACAATCGAAAACCGGTCATCAGGAAAGGCTTATGGGCTCTTCGACACTGCAGGAGAGCGAAACGGCATGATGACTCGATATCAGCGCCATGCCGCCGGACGCGCAGTGCTCGTCCAGCAGCGATTCCACCAGCTTGATGCCATGCTTGTCCAGGGCCGTGAACGGCTCATCGAGGATCCACAGGCGGCTGGTGGTCAACAGCAATCGCGCCAGCGCCACCCGCCGCCGCTGTCCGGCCGACAGTGTGCGCACCAGCGCCTGGTCGAAGCCGTCCAGACCGATGCGGGCCAGGGCCTGGACCGGGCTTACGCCTTCGCGGGCCGCGCCCATGGCCTGGGCGACGCGCAAATTCTCCAACGTTGTCAGTTCCTCTTTGATGCCGTGGGCGTGACCGAGATAGGCGATCTGCGCCTGAAAGTCCAGGCGCACCCGTTCGATATCCTGCCCGCCCCAACGGATACTGCCCTGCTCGGGCCGCACGAAACCGCAGATCGCGCGCAGCAGGGTGGTCTTGCCGCTGCCATTGGCTCCTTCGACCAGCCGCGTCTGCCCGGGTTCCAAGGTGAAGCTCAGGCTGCTGAACAACACCCGGTCATCGCGGACACATTCCAGCTCGATGACCTCCAGCCCGGAATCCGTGATTGTGGAACCTGCCGCGGCGGACGCCGGCGACGGCGCGCTTGGCTCGTAATAGGATGTCTGCTGCACCGTGTCTGCGTGCTCCGACCCGCTGGGCGGCCATGCTACGTCACTGACCGAAAAGCCATTTTACTGTTAGCCGTGCATTGTGCCACAACATCGCGGCGCGGTTCCACTTTGACCGCCGGGAATGAGAAAAAAGCCCGCACTAGGGCCAATTCCTGTACCGGCGCCGGAGGATATGGCAGCATGGTGCCCCGATTCCGGCGTAATCGATCCACCCATGACCCAGTTTGACGTATTCAATGGCGATGCCGACGGCATTTGCGCCCTGCATCAGCTGCGGCTGGCCGAACCGGCCGATGACGCGGTCCTGATCACCGGGATCAAACGCGATATCGAACTCCTGGGCCGGGTGGATGCCGCTGCCGGCGATCGTGTGACAGTGCTCGATGTGTCCCTGGATCGCAACCGCACCGACCTCCAGCGGCTGCTCGCCGCCGGCGCCCGGGTCTTCTATGTCGATCACCACTATGCCGGCGACATTCCCGCCCATGCGGCGCTGGAGACGCTCATCGATACTGCCCCCGACAGCTGCACCAGCCTGCTGGTGGACGCCCACCTGCAGGGGCGCTACCGCGCCTGGGCGGTGGCGGCGGCGTTCGGCGACAACCTCCATGAGCGCGCCCGGCTCGCCGCCGAGCCGCTGGGCGTGGGCGCCCGGGGCCTGGAGACCCTGCAGGCCCTCGGCACCTACATCAACTACAACGGCTACGGCACCGCGCTCGACGACCTGTTTTTTCACCCGGCCGAGCTCTACCGGCGGTTGCGCCCCTATGCCGATCCATTCCGGTTCGTGGCCGAAGACGAGGCCTACCGGATACTGGCCGACGGCTATGCCGGCGACATGGACCGGGCCCGGGCCGTGGCCCCGGAACGGGCAACGCCCCACGGCGCCATCTACGTGCTCCCGGACACCCACTGGGCACGGCGGGTCAGCGGTGTGTTTGCCAACGAACTGGCCCGGGAGCATCCGGCACGTGCCCACGCCCTGCTCACCCGGCGGCCCCAGGGCGGATACGTGGTCAGCGTGCGCGCGCCCCTGCAACGCCAGGACGGAGCCGACGCCCTGTGTCGGCGCTTTCCCACCGGCGGCGGGCGCAAGGCGGCGGCGGGAATCAACAATCTGCCCGAAGACCGCTTCGACGCATTTGCCGCCGCCTTTGTCGACGGCTTCCGTTGACCGGGCTATAAGAGGGTGAGTTGGCCGCCGGCTCACCCGGCCGCAAACGGTGCGCCGCCTGCGGCCGGCGCACCCTACGCCCCAATCTGTTGCGTGCCGCCTGTTGGCCCGTAGGGTGCGTTCGCCGCCGCAGGCGGCAACGCACCGTCTGCCGCGGCCTCGTCCGAACCGCGGTGGGCTCAGTCGCGGAAATTGGTGAACTGCAGCGGCAGGCCCAGATCCTGCTCGCGCAACGTCCCGATGACATTCTGCAAATCGTCGCGTTTCTTGCCGGTTACGCGCACCTGTTCTCCCTGGACCGCCGCCTGCACTTTGAGTTTGCTGTCCTTGACCAGTATGACGATATTTTTTGCCAGTTCCTTGTCGTTGCCCTGACGTACGGTCACCGCCTGCTGCGCCCGCATGTTGGCCACCTCCACCTTGCCGCGCTCCAGGCAGCCGATGTCGATGCCCCGCCGGGTCAACGCCTTGCCGAGGATGTCCATGATCTGATCGATCTGGAATTCAGCCTCGGCGTGCAGGGTCAGCACGCCCTCCTGGCGCTCGACCCGGGCATCGGTGCCCTTGAAGTCGAAGCGGTTGGATATCTCCCGATTGGCCTGGTCCACCGCGTTGGTCAATTCGTGCGTATCGACCTCGGAAACCACGTCGAATGACGGCATGACTTTTCTCCCCCTGCTACGTGATTCGGCCACGAAGCATACCCTCATTGAACGCAGGGGCAAACCC
>JARRNJ010000086.1:0-16981 GCA_037385045.1 Gammaproteobacteria bacterium
TGGAACAGCGGCGGACCCCGCCCGCCGCAATACCGCGCTGGGCCGACCTGGACTTTCACCAGTGCGGCAACTGCCCTCTGTCGCCGGACGGCAACGCGCATTGTCCGGCGGCGTTGTCGCTGGTCGATCTGGTGGGGCGCACGGCGGCGCTTACCTCCCACGATCAGGTACGCGTCACGGTGCAGACGCCGGAGCGCACCGTGACCACGACCACCACGCTGCAGCGCGGACTGAGCTCATTGGCGGGCCTGGTGTTGGCCACCAGCGGCTGCCCCCACGCCGCTTTTTTCAAACCCATGGCCCGCTTCCACCTGCCGCTGGCCGATGAGGATGAAACCATTTACCGGGCCACCTCAATGTACCTGCTGGCTCAGTATTTTCTTTACACGGAGGGGCGCCTGGTCGACCTCGATCTGAACGGCCTCACCGATATTTATCAGGCGCTGCAGACCGTCAACCGGGCGCTCGCCGAACGACTGCGCGCCGCGTGTGAACAGGATGCCGCGGTCAATGCCGTAATCCTGTTGGACGTGTTCGCGAAAGCGCTGCCTTTGAGCATCCGCTCCCACCTGGCCGAACTGCGACACCTGTTCGCCCCATATCTGAGACCCTAGCATCGCAGGGTCAACCGTACTTTCTGCCATGTAGAAAGACGCCCAAAATCCATCGAAACTAAGTCGAAAACGCGCGCTTCGCAGTGAGGTGTACACGGTCGATGTTGGTGCAGGGAGCGCTGCCGTATTTCGGCCCATCGGGGGCCGGAGTCAGCAGGAGATACCGAGCCGTCGGCACGTTGTGCCGGCCGCGCACGTATGTGGATGGACCAAAGCCTCGACATACCGATTCATTATTGCGCCACCCCCGGGTCGAGGGACGACGGCGGAGCTGTGCAATCGGGCGCCCGTTGCGCCTTCCGACCGCAGGGAGATCGCGGTTACGGCGTCCTTACGCCGTGTCCGCCGATTATCGCAGTTCATCATTCCAGTTGCCCATCGCGCCCGCCCCCCAGCAGTCTGCGCGCTGCAACGGCATTCACGCCCGGACGTGACGCAGCGGCCTGGCGGAAATGCGCGGATGTCGGGGTATATGCGGCGGGACATCTCATCCGCCGTCTTCCGCCCGACAACCGCCCCGCTGATTCATGTCGGACATAGGATACGGATAGGCTGGCGCTCGCAAGCACTTCCTTGCCGCCAGGGACAGGCCGCGCGCGCATCCCCCGGCAGGTGGCGTCGAGGCTCGCACCGATGGAGCAAGACTTGAACAAGGTGAAAGGCTTGGCGTGGTTCCGCGAAAATAGACCGGCCCTGGCGTGGGCCGTTCTCGCGTTGTCCCTTTTGTCCACGCTGCTGATCTGGCAGTTGGCCAGGCGCCATACTGAGCGCGCAGGGGCCGAGTATTTCCGCTTTCGCGCCCAGCAGATCCAGCGGGCCATCGCCCAGCGTATGGCGGCCTACGAGGAAATCCTGCGCGGAGCCCAGGCGCTGTTCGCCGCTTCGCGGAAGGTGCAACGATCGGAGTGGAAAGCCTACGTGGGCCGGTTGCACCTGGCGCAGCGGTTTCCCGGCATCCGGGCGCTCGGTTATGCGTCCTACGTTGCGGATGCCGGCCCGCACCCCGTGGCGCCGGTGACCTTGCTGGAACCGCGGCGGCGCAACGTCGAGGAGTATGGTGCCGACCTCTACCACGACCCGGTGCAGCGCCGCGCCATGCAGCGGGCGCGCGCTAACGGCGATGCGGCATTGACCGGGCGCGTAACGTTTCCGGAGAACGCGGCCAAGGGCCGTGAACCGGGCTTCATCATGTTTTTGCCCATCGACGACCATAGCGGCGCGTTGAGCCGGGACGGGCGTCGGGAGGTCGTGCGAGGTTTTGTATTCGCCACGTTTGTCGCCCGGGATCTCATGCAGGGCATCCTCGGTGTGGAGGCGCCTCGCGTCCGGCTTCAGATCTTCGATGGTTCCCGGGCGGCGAGGCCGGCGCTTTTGTATGACAGTGGGGCTATATCGCCAGATTCTCCACCGCCCGATGTTCGTGGGCGTTTCGTCCGCGTACGGCACGTCGCCGTCAGCGGACGGCCCTGGACCCTCCGGTTCAGCGACTTGCCCGCGCTCGACGCAGTGGTTGACCACAAGATGCCGACCGTGGTGCTGACCGGCGGGGTGATCGTCAGTCTTCTGCTGTTCTTCGTGGTGCGTAACCTTGCCACCACCCAGCGCCGCGCACCGGAGGCGGCCGCGGAGATGACCACCGCGCTGCGCGCCAGCGAAGAACGTTTCCGACTGCTGGTGGGCGGAATAGAAGACTATGCGATCTTCATGTTGGACCCTGACGGCAGGATCATCAGCTGGAACAGCGGCGCCCAGCGTCTCAAGGGCTACAGTGCCGACGAAGTGCTGGGGCGCCATTTCTCCATCTTCTATGGCTCCCGGGACCGCAGTTCCGGTGTTCCGGAAGCCGCGCTGCGGCAGGCGGCCGAGCGTGGCTCCTGCGAGATGGAAGGCTGGCGGTTGCGCAAGGACCGCAGCGCATTCTGGGCCAGCGCCCTCATTACCGCATTGCGCGACGAGAGCGGTGCACTTAAGGGCTTCGCCAAGATTACGCGTGACATGACCGAACGCAAGCAGGCGGAAACGGAAGTGCGCGAGCTCAACGGACGCCTTGAGCATCATGTCAACGAACTGACGGTCGTCAACGCGGAACTGGAGGCGTTCAGTTACTCCGTATCCCACGATCTGCGTGCACCCTTGCGGGCCATGGACGGATTCAGCAACGCCTTGTTGAAGCACCACAGCGAACATCTGAATGCCCAGGCGCGTAATTACCTGGGACGCATCCGCGCCGCCAGCCAGCGCATGGGCGAGCTGATCGACGACCTGTTGCGCCTGTCGCGCGTCACGCGGGCCGAACTTTCCCCGCAGACGGTCGACTTGAGCCAGATCGCTCGCGAAGTGGTCGACGAGCTGCAGCGTGGGCAGCCCGAGCGTCAGGTGCAGGTGTCGATCGAGCCCGGTCTGTCGGCGGACGCCGACCTGGCGCTGATGCGCGCCGTGCTGCAGAACCTGTTAGGCAACGCCTGGAAGTTCACCGCCGGCAGCCGGCCGGCACGGATTGAATTCGGGCGCGCACAAAACGACCACGACGACGTTTTTTTCGTACGCGACAACGGCGCCGGCTTCGACGCCGCCTACGGCGACAAACTGTTCACGCCGTTCCAGCGGCTGCACAGCGCCGCGGAGTTCTCGGGTACCGGGATCGGCCTGTCCATCGTGCAACGGGCCGTCCGCCGTCATGGCGGAGCGGTCTGGGCGGAAGGGGCGACAGGCGAAGGGGCGACGTTCTATTTCAGCTTACCAACCCGACAGGGAGGTGCACATGACTCGATCGCGGACCATTCTGCTGGTGGAGGACAATCCGGACGACGAGGAATTGATGCTCATGGCGCTGCGTGACAGCAACCTGGTAAACGACTTGGCCGTGGTACGCGACGGCGCCGAGGCCCTTGACTACCTGTTTGCCGCCGGCCCCTATGAGGCTCGCGACGCGGACCGCCTGCCGAGCGTTGTGCTGCTGGACCTGAAACTGCCCAAGGTGGACGGAATCGAGGTGCTGCGCCGGATCCGGGCCCACCCGAGCACACGGCTGCTGCCGGTGGTGGTGCTGACATCCTCGCGTGAGGAGCAGGACGTGGTCAACAGCTACGGCGTCGGCGCCAACAGCTATCTGCAGAAACCGGTGGATTTCGAACAGTTCGTATCGGCGGTGCAGCAACTGGGCATGTACTGGCTGCTGCTCAACGAGCCGCCCTATGGAGAGGGGCACTGAATATGCCCCGGCGGCTGGACATACTCCTGGTCGAGGACAACCCCGATGACGCCGAGCTGGCGGTGCTGGAACTCGAGTCGGCCGGGTTCGACTTCACCTGGCAGCGGGTGGAAACGGAGCCCGATTACCTTGCGGCCCTGGACCGGCCTCCGGACCTGATCATCGCCGACCATACGCTGCCCACGTTCAACGCGCCGCGCGCTCTGGATCTGCTCCACGAAAGCAAGCTCGACATCCCGTTTATCGTCGTCTCGGGCACCATCGGCGAGGAAGTGGCGGTGGACATGATGCGTGCGGGAGCCCACGATTATCTGCTCAAGGGCCATTTGGCGCGCCTGCCGGCGGCGGCGCAACGGGAACTGCGCGAGGCGCGGGTGCGCAAGCAGGAGGCGGCGGCGCGCAGGGCTCTGCGTGACAGCGAGCAGCGTTATCGTTCGCTGGTCTATGCCACCGCCCAGATGGTATGGATCTGCGACCCGTGCGGGCGCTTTGCGGAACCGCAGCCGGGCTGGCAGCGCTATACCGGACAGACCGATGAAGAAGTGATCGGCCACGGCTGGCGCGACGCCCTGCACCCGGATGACCGCGCCAAGGTGGACGCGTGCTGGCAGCAGGCGCAGGACAGCGGGCTGTTCAGCGCCGAGTGCCGTGTGCGCCGTCATGACGGACGCTACGTCGATTTCACCGCGCGGGCCGCGCCGGTGACCAATGCCGCCGGCGATGTACGCGAGTGGGTCGGCGTGTGTGTCGACATTTCCGAACGCAAGGCGGCCGAATCGGCGCTGCGCGCCGGCGAAGAGCGATTTCGCCGCGTAGTGGAAACCATTCCGGACATGTTGTACGTCGCCGAGGGGCCCGAGCTGCGGGCGTCATTCGTGAGCCCCGCCATCGAAACCCTGACCGGCTACACCCAGGCGGAATGGCTGGGTGACCCGTCGCTGCGGCCGATGCTGCTGGGCGAGGTCAGTGAACGCGAACGGCGTGCGCACGTGGCGCGAGCCCCCGCCGACCAACACGTGGCGCAACTGGTCTACCCGCTCCACCATCGTGACGGCAGCGAGCGCTGGGTGCAGGACCGCATGACGCTGGTGCGGGGGGATGACGGCCAACCAGTGCAGGTCTTTGGCGTGGTAACCGACATCACCGAACGGCGCGCGGCCGAACGGGAGATGCACAAGCTTTCCCAGGCGGTACAGCAGGCGGCCGACGCCATCATGATCACTGATCCGGACGGCGTGATCGAGTACGTAAACCCGGCGTTCGAGACCATCAGCGGCTATGGCAGCGCCGAGGTGGTCGGCCGCCCGGCCAGCGTGCTCAAATCCGGCAAGCACGACGATGCGCTGTACCGCCGTCTCTGGACTACCGTGCAATCGGGGCGCACGTTTCGCGAGGTGTTGATCAACCGCACCAAGGGAGGCAGTCTATTCACCAACGAACAGGTGATTACGCCCATCACCGACGACCGGGGCCGGATCACTCACTACATCTCCACGGCGCGGGACATCACCGAGCAGGTCTATACGCAGGAGCGGCTCGGCTACCTGGTTTATCACGACCCCCTCACCGGGTTGGGCAACCGTACCGCGCTGGCGGAGCAGATGACCGGCGTGCTGCACCGCGCCCACCGCAGCGGCGGGCGCGTGGCGCTGGTGCTGCTGGGGCTCGACCGCTTCAAGTTGGTGAACGAGACCCTGGGTTATGACGCAGGCGATGAGACACTGAAGATTGTCGCCCAACGGCTCGGCGACGAGCTGCGCGAGACCGATATTGTGGCCCGCCTGGAAGGCGACGAATTTGCACTGGCGCTGCCGGATATGCACTGCGTCGACGACATCGTGCTCGCCGTGGGTAAGATCCGTGCCTGTGTGTCCGAGCCACTGGAGGCGGGCGGCCGCGAGTTCTTCGTCACCGCCAGCATCGGTGTCTGCTCCTACCCGGACGACGGCAACGATGCCGAGACCCTGCTGCGCAATGCCGATATCGCCCTCAACCGCGCCAAGCGGCAGGGCAAGAACAGCTACGAATTCTACTCCCCGGAAATGAGTGCCCACGCCGTCAATTGGTTCACCACCGAGGTGGATTTGCGCCATGCCATCGAGCGCGAGGAATTCCGGGTGTATTTCCAGCCGCAAGTGGATCTGGCCAGCGGCAACATTATCGGCCTGGAGGCGCTGATGCGCTGGCAGCATCCGGAGCGGGGGCTGCTGGCGCCGGGCGAGTTCATGCCGCTGTTGGAGGAGACCGGCCTGATCGTGGAGGCGAGCGACTGGGTGCTGCGCACCGCTTGCGCCCAGAACGCCGCCTGGCGCCAGGCCGGCCTGCAGCCGGTCACCGTGGCGGTGAACATATCCTGGCGACAGTTCGCCGCCGCCGATCTCGCCGACCGGGTGCTGGCGGCGGTGGAGCGCTCCGGGATGGCGCCCGCACACCTGGAGCTGGAACTGACCGAGAGCCTGCTCGCCCACGATCCGGACCGGGCCCTGCGCTGCCTGCGGCAGCTGAAGGACCAGGGTGTTTCCATCGCGCTGGATGACTTCGGCACGGGTTACTCCAGTTTGAACTATCTCAAGCGCTTTCCCATCGATGTGGTGAAAATCGACAAATCCTTTGTCGCCGACATCACCAGCGATCCGGAGGACGCGGCCATTGCCCGGGCCATAACCGCCATGGGCCACAGCCTGCACATGAAAGTGGTGGCGGAGGGCGTGGAGACCGAGGGCCAGCTCCGGCTTTTGCAAAGGCACGGATGCGACGCCATGCAGGGCTACTACTTCAGTCCGCCCATGCCCGCGGAGACCATCACCACGATGTTGGAGAAGCATCAGCGGATTGAAACGCGCCTTGACTGGCACAACGACAAGCCGGTGCTGCTGGTGGTGGACGACGAGCAGAACATCCGGCGCGCCCTCAGCCGCTGTCTGCGCGCGGACGGCTACCGCATCGTGACGGCGGGCAGCGCTGCAGAGGGCTTCGAACTGCTGGCCACCAACGATGTCGCCGTGGTGCTCTCCGACCAGCGCATGCCGGGCATGACCGGTACCGAGTTTCTGGCGCGCGTACGGCAGATCTATCCCGGCATCGTGCGCATGGTATTGAGCGGCTATACCGACATCACCACCGTCACCGAAGCGGTCAACCGCGGACACATTTACAAATTCCTTACCAAGCCCTGGGATGACGATGAGCTGCGCAGTGAAGTGGCCGCCGCCTTTGACCGCCACAAGGCCGGCCCGCGCGGCCATTCCGG
The DNA here is from genome assembly GCA_037385045.1 of Gammaproteobacteria bacterium. Lineage (GTDB taxonomy): Bacteria > Pseudomonadota > Gammaproteobacteria > JASBUN01 > JASBUN01 > JARRNJ01. The sequence continues at coordinate 7,076 of JARRNJ010000086.1, forward strand.
TGGGCAATCGGCGGATTGAGGGATCGGGCGCCCGTTGGGCGGGAGTGGGGGCGCCGGGCCTGGGTCCCCGAATGCTCCCGCGAGGCCGCGGCAGGCGCCGGGCGCACGCCCGCCGGGCCGGGAAATGGTGTATGATGTCGCCTCTGCGCCGGCAGCGCACGGCGCCCTAATTCCGGCACATCGCCTGGGTGTATTGCATGGCTCGTTATCTCATCCCCCTCGCCATTTTCGTGACATTGGTGGTTTTTTTCGCTATTGGTTTGACCAAGGATCCGCGCCTGGTGCCGTCGCCGCTGATCGGCAAGGCGGCGCCCCAGTTCACCCTGCCGACCCTCAAGGATCCGCAGCGGTCGTTGAGTACAGCGGATCTGCGCGGCCACGTGACGCTGTTCAACGTCTGGGCAAGCTGGTGCGTGGAATGCCGGGTCGAGCATCCGTTCCTGATGGACCTGGCCCGCAACCAGCACGTGGCCATCTATGGCCTCAATTACAAGGATACCCGCGCCGCCGCCCTGACCTGGCTCGACAACATGGGTGATCCCTATCACGTCATCGCGTTCGACCAGAAGGGCAGCGTGGGTATCGACTGGGGCGTGTACGGCGTCCCGGAGACCTTTGTCGTCGACAAGAAGGGCGTGATCCGCTGGAAGGTGATCGGTCCCCTGACGCCGAAAGTGTGGAAGGACAAGGTCGAGCCACTGGTCCGCAAGCTGCAGGAGGAGCGGGGATGAAACGTCTTGCGACTGCCTTACTGGCAACGCTGCTGCTGCTGGCGGCTCCGGCCTATGCCGCCATTGAGGTCTACAAGTTCGACAATCCGCAGCAGGAACAGCGGTTCCAGAAGTTGAGCGAGGAGCTGCGCTGCCTGGTGTGTCAGAACGAGAGCCTGGCGGACTCCAACGCCGATCTGGCGCGGGACCTGCGGCGTGAGATTCACGGGATGATTATCAAGGGCAAGACCAACGACGAGATCATCAAGTACATGGTGTCCCGTTATGGCGATTTTGTGCTGTTCCGGCCGCCGTTGCAGGCCACCACCTACCTGTTGTGGTTCGGGCCGTTTCTGCTCATCGTCGTCGGCCTCGGCGCGCTGGTGGTGTTGGTGCGCAAGCAAAACCGCAAGCCGCCGGTTGCATTGACCGACGACGAACGCCGGCGCCTGGACGATGTTCTCAGCCGCGGCGGCAGCGGTTCCGGCCCCGGCTGACTTCACCACTTCATGTGCAGGCGGCTGCCTCGGTCGCCCATCCCGAACGCCGTTTCCGTTATAACGGTCCGGCTCCATCATTTCGTCGCCGGGCGTGATGCCACATCATGTGGTTCAAATCCATGAGCTAAACTTCCGGTTAGCGGCACCGCCGCCAGTGGCAGAAGTGGCCGTGGAAAGGAGCGCACCAAGATGGGGCAATTGCGCGGAGTTGTGTTGGTGGCGGCACTGATGCTGCCAGGCCTGGCATCGGCGGCGCTGGTCGACGCGGTGGCGGTGACTACGGGCACCGACTCCCGCGCCAGCACCCACGTCAACATGGTGCGGCTGTCGCTGCAGAAGCATTGGCAGCAACGCTGGTTTACGCAGGGAAACTGGTATCTCACCGGTTATTGGGAATTGGGGTTCGGCTACTGGCACGGCAACGCCGGAGACACCGGGCGCAGCCATATCGAGGCGGTCGACTTTCGCCCCGTGCTGCGGCTGCAACGCCAGGTCAGCTCAAGGGATGCGACGCAATTCTACGTGGAAGGCGGCGTCGGTCCCGCGCTGCTGTCCGCGACCCATATCGACAACCTGCAGTTCTCCACCACATTTCAATTCGGCAGTCACATCGGCGCCGGAATCTGCTTCGGGCGCGACCATCGGTTCGACCTGGAGTACCGGTTCATGCACTACTCCAACGCCGACATCAAGAAGCCCAATGACGGCATCAGCTTCAACGTGGTGCAGCTGGGGTGGGTCCCAAGCGGCGGCTAGGTGTAATTTCTCGGAAGGTTGTTCACCGAGCGATTCATCGGACACAGGCACGTGTGAACGGTCCGCGGGGCAGCGTTTGGCATGAAGCGGACGTCCTTATCGGGGTAACTCGGTTACGGCCCGGCGCGCCCGGGCGACCTGCGCCTTCGGCAGTGCAGTTCGGATCGATGGCGCAGGCGGGCAGCGACGCCGGTCGTGTTGTTGCTCGGTGGATGCGCTGCGCTTATCCACCCTACGGTTTTCAGAGCCGAGGACTATCGTAGGGTGGATAAGCGCAGCGCATCCACCAATTGCACTGTCCTTACTGTGAACAACCTGGTGGGCTTACACTGCGAGGCGGCTCCCTTTTTGTTGTGGTGGGCGTGCCGGGCCGCTGTCAGATGGTCTGGTAATAGAGGTTTTGCGGGTGATTGGCCTGGGCGAAAAAGAACCAGCGCTCCGCCAACAACCCCGCATACTGGACCACGAACGCGGCGATCAGCAGGTCGGTGTTGGCGCCGCTGACGCCGGCCCACAGCAGCACCAGGGGCAGCGGGAAGGTCAGCAGCAGGAACATCCACTTCACGGACCTGAACAGCGCCCGGCTGGCGCCGTGGAAGAACTCGCGGGTATTGAACGACCCGCCCATCAAGCCTTGCGCCTTCTGTTGAATGTTGGTGTGGCGCACGCCGATGGCGGTCTGCAGGCTCGACTTGCGTTTGATGCGCGCATTGCGCACCAGCGAGGCGCTGCGTGTGATCAGCGCCGCGAGCGTGATGATCACGGCCCAGACGCCGTACAGCCTGACCAGGTTCGGCGCGTAGACCGATGAATAGGCCGTGGCCAGGGTGAAACCCGACGCGCCGCCCAGCAGGGTGTAGTTGATCACCGTAAGCGGGCTGTGCCATTCCTGCAGAAACTTCAGGCAGGCGTAGATCATGCCCGTGCAGACGAACAGGCCGAAGCAGAGGAAGGTGCCGAGAATGCCGACGAACAGCGACAGCTGGCCCTGGAGCGGATTGGCGGCGCCGATAATGTTGGGGTCCCAGCCGACCAGGTGCAGCAGGCCGTAGACGAATACAACGCCCATGAACGCCGGCAGCACGATCACTTCCCGCGACAGCCAGGAAGTCCGCCATTGCGACGCCGCGCGCCAGGCCCGTTCCGGCCGGCCCAGGTGGAAAACCGAGGCCAACAGGCCGGCGCCGAGAAACAGCAGCGCCACGATGCTGCCGACCGAGTAGAACCGGACCGGGTCGTCCACCGTGAGCAGGCCCACCGCCGCATAACTCTGGCCGGTGAACAGGGCCAGGAACAGCCCCTGGCCGGCGCCGATCAGCGTGGTGAGGAAAATGACCGAAAATGCCGGGTGCATTGGTTGGTACTCCGTAAGTGCGTTCAGTTCTTTAGCGCAGAGACGCCAAGGGCGCCGACGGCCGCAAAGCGTATTTCAAAAAAATCATTTCAGCGCAGAGGCGCAAAGGGCGCTGAGCGCGGCGAAGGGCCGCTAAGTACAGTTCAACAAAAATCTCTGCGTTCGCTGCGTCTCCGCGCTGGATTTTATCCCAAAAAGTCTTTGCACCCACTGCGTCTTGGCGTCTCCGCGCTGGGTGGTGAGGTTCTTACCAGCTGGTGATGTCGTCCAGGGTCTGCTCTTCGACCACCACCCGCGGCTTGCGCCCTTCCTTCTTCAGCGGGTTGTCCGCGCGCACCAGTTCGTCGTCGTGGATCTTGATGCGCGTGCGGCGCCTCGGCAGGTAGTGGTTGGCCGGCTTGGTGCCCCATTCGGGCATCAGCTGGTAGCCGCCGTTTTCGCGGATCGCCACCGAGACTTCCGAGTCGGGGTCGTGCACGTCGCCGAACAGCCGCGCGCTGGTGGGGCAGGCCAGCACGCAGGCGGGTTTGCGCTCCGGTTCCGGCAGCGAGGTGTCGTAGATGCGGTCGACGCACAGGGTGCATTTTTTCATCACCTTCAGGTGCTCGTCCAACTCGCGCACGCCGTAGGGGCAGGCCCAGGAGCAGTACTTGCAACCGATGCATTTGTCGTAGTCCACCAGCACGATGCCGTCCTGGGGCCGTTTGTAGCTGGCGCCCGTGGGACAGACCGGCACGCACGGCGGATCCTCGCAGTGCAGGCAGCTCTTGGGAAAGTGCACCATCTCAGTGACCGGGAACTCGCCCACCTCGAACGACTGCACGCGGTTGAAAAACGTTCCGGTGGGGTCCTTGTCGTAGGGGTTGTCGTCAGACAGGAAGCCCGCCGCGCCGGAAGTGTTCCACTGCTTGCAGCTGGTCACGCAGGCATGGCATCCCACGCAGACGTTCAGATCGATTACCAATGCTAACTGTGTCATATGCCCATACCTGAAAGTCTTTTCAGCGCCGAGACGCAGAGGGCCACGGAGCGTATTTCAAGCAAATCACTTCAGCGCGAAGACGCAAAGGACGCAAAGGACGCAAAGGACGCGAAGGACCGCTGAGTCCAATCCAATAGAAATCTTTGCGTTCACCGTGGCTCGGCGTCTCCGCGCTGGGGTTGCTTCCCCAAAAAGTCTCCGCGTCCACTGCGTCTCGGCGCCTCGGCGCTGGGTTATTTCCGTTTCCCGCCCGCAAACCACGCCAACCACTTGGGCCGCGGCTTTTCGCCGGGCACCGGCTCGATCGGGTCGAACTGGGGGAACGTGATGTGCGGCTCGTCGTCGCCGGCTTTGTAGATGCGCACGCGCACGTCGTACCAGCCCGCCTGGCCCGTGATGGGGTCGGAATTGGACAGGTGGTCGCCGTCGGCGCTGGCCGGCAGTTCCTCGGAAATCACGTGGTTGAGGAGGAAGCCGCTTTGGGATTCGTTCGCCCGCGGCGTCAGGTTCCAGGCGCCGGCCGCCTTGCCGATGGCGTTCCAGGTCCACACCGTGCCCGGTTCCACCGCTTCGGAGTAGCGGCACATGCAGCGCACCTTGCCCCACTGGGACTCCACCCACATCCAGTCGCCGTCGCCGATGCCGGCCGCCGCGGCGGTTCTGGGGTTGGCGTACAGGTAGTTGTGGGCGTGGATCTGGCGCAGCCAGGCGTTCTGGGAATCCCACGAGTGGTACATGGCCATGGGGCGCTGGGTCACGGCGTTCAGCGGATACTTGTGCTTGTCGGTCAGCTGCGCTTCCAGCGGCTCGTAGTAGAACGGCAGCGGATCGAAATAGGCGTCGATGCGCTGGCGCAGCCGGTCGGGCGGCTGCTTGGTGTCGCTCTTGCCCTGGGCCGCCATGCGGAACTTCTGCAGCACTTCGGAGTAGATGTGAATGTTGATGGGTTCGGCGTAACGCGTCAGGCGGTGGTCCTGGGCCCATTCCAGGTAGCCCCGGTTCCAGTTGCGCATGTACTGGAACGACCGCGGCAGCTCGTAGTGGAACACGCAGTTGTTTTGTTCGTACATCTGCCACTGGTTGGGATTCGGTTCGCCCTTCATGAACTTCTCGCCGCCCTTGCCGCGCCAACCGGCCAGGAAGCCGATGCCGGAACCGGGCTCGGTCTCGAAATTGATGATGAAGTCCGGATAGTCGCGGAACTTGCGCGAGCCGTCCTTGCGGGTGAAAGCCGGCAGCTTCAGGCGCGAGCCGAGCTCGATCAGCACCTCCTGGAACGGTTTGCACTCGCCGGTGGGCGGCACCACCGGGATGCGCACCGAGTCCACCGGCCCGTCGTACTCGGAGATGGGCCGGTCGAGCATGGACATGACGTCATGGCGCTCCAGGTAAGTGGTGTCCGGCAGCACCAGGTCGGCGAAGGCGACCATCTCCGATTGGAAGGCGTCGCAGACCACCAGGAACGGGATTTTGTACTCGCCGTTCTCGCCCTTGTCGTTGAGCATCTGGCGCACTGCGACCGTGTTCATGGTCGAGTTCCAGGCCATGTTGGCCATGAAGATCAGCAAGGTGTCGATCTCGTAGGGGTCGCCGCGCCAGGCGTTGGTGATGGCGTTGTGCATCAGGCCGTGCACCGACAGGGGGAACTCCCAGGAAAAGCCCTTGTCGATGCGCACCGGGTTGCCGTCCTCGTCCACGAACAGGTCGTCGGGGTCCGCCGGCCATCCCAGAGGCATGCCGTCCAGCGGCGTATCCGGCTTGACCGCCGCCGGGTCGGTGGGCGTCTTGGCGCAGGGCGGAATCGGGCGCGGGAACGGCGCCTTGTGCCGGAAGCCGCCCGGGCGGTCGATAGTGCCCAGCAGACTCATGAGGATGGACATCCCGCGGATGGTGTGGAAGCCGTTGGAATGGGCCGCCAGGCCGCGCATGGCGTGGAACGCCACCGGGTTGCCGGTGACGGTCTCGTGCTCGCGGCCCCAGACGTCGGTCCAGGCGATGGGCAGCTCGATCTTCCCGTCGCGGGCGGTAATACCCATTTCGTGGGCCAGGCGGCGGATGGTGGCCGCCGGAATGCCGGTGATGTTCTCCGCCCATTCCGGCGTGTACTGCTCCACCCGCTCGGCCAGCAGCTGGAACGACGGCTTGACCTTGGTGCCGTCGTCGAGGGTGTATTCGCCCAGCAGGTAGGGATCGTAGTCGGCGTCGCGGCGGGCGACCACCGGGCGGTCGCTGTTGCGGTCCCACCACAGCTTGTTCTGGGGGTCGAAACAGCCTTCCTCCTCGGGCACTTCCGCGCGCACGAACATGCCGTACTCGTGGTCGTTCCCGTTCATGTTCACCAGTTCGGCGGCGTTGGTGTACTGCACCAGGAACTCCCGGTCGTAGAGGCCGGTCTTGATGAGCTCGTGCAGCAGGGCCAGGAACAGGGCGCCGTCGGTGCCCGGCTTGATCGGCACCCATTCGTCGGCGATCGGGGCCGCCGAACTCCCAGAACGAGCCGCCGATGGTGTAGATCATGCCCGCGGCCATGTTGACCGAGCAGAATCCGCCGTGGGCGGCATAGTTGGGGGTGCCGAACTGCTTGGCGAACAGCCCGGTGAGCGCCTGCATCTGGTCGCGGCCGGTGAACAGCGCGAACTTCTTCGGGTCGGTGCTGCGGATGTGGGCCAGGCGCTCCTCGAGCATGGAAAAGGCCTGGTCCCAGGAGATCTCCACGAACGCATTGTCGCCGCGGGCGGCGCCGGGTTTGCGCATCAGGGGCTTGGTCAGTCGCGCGGGGGAGTACTGCTTCATGATGCCCGACGAGCCCTTGGCGCAGATCACGCCCTTGTTCAGCGGATGGTCCGGGTTGCCCTGGATGTAGCGCACCTCGCCATCGCGCAGCGTCACCCGGATGCCGCAGCGGCAGGCGCACATGTAGCAGGTGGTGTTTCGGGTCTCGATGCGGCCGCCGGCGGGCTGGTGGATCGGGTCGTGGATGGGGTTCGGTCTGCTCATGGGAGATAAAACCTATTAATATGGTCAGCCTAATCTAGACGCATTCGAAAGGCCCGGCCAATCAGCATTATTAGCCCGCAGATAAAATCATCATATTCTAATATTTCCGACTGATACGCTCAATTACAGGGGGTGGAAACGCGCGCGCACGCGGGTCGGTCGTGCGGTGCTCAAACGCCAGAAATCAGGCGCTTAGCCTCCAGGTACGGCAGTAGAAATTAATAAGATGCTTTTATGCCCGACAAAGATAAAACTGTTTTGCTTTCGGAGCATAAGTTTATAAGGTTACACATCTCTGTCGTGCCGCACCGCGTCGTAGTGCCGCACCGCGTCTTCCGCAGGTCTTTGGAACGCACCTCAGAACAGAATCACTAACGGTTTAGCCACGTATTTAAGGAGTCCCATGTCCAGACTAGTGAAACCTCATGGGGGAGGTGAACTTAAGCCCCTGTTGTTGGAAGGTGCCGCCCTGGAAGCCGAAAAGGCGCGCGCCGCCAACCTGCCCCAGGTCCGGATGAGCTCACGCGAGACGGGCGATGTCATCATGATGGGCATCGGCGGTTTCACGCCACTGGAAGGATTCATGACCCACGCCGACTGGGAGGGCGTGTGCGACGGCTACAAGATGGCCAGCGGCCTGTTCTGGCCGATCCCGGTGACGCTGTCCACCGACCGCGCCACCGCCGACAGCCTCAAGGAAGGTCAGGAGATCGCCCTGCTCGACGGCGACTCGGGCGCCGTCATGGCCACCATGAAGGTCACCGAGAAGTACACTATAGATAAGGCGCACGAGTGCATGCAGGTCTACAAGACCACCGATCTCGAGCACCCGGGCGTGAAGATGGTCATGGAGCAGGGCGAAGTGAACCTGGCCGGGCCCATCAAGGTCCTGTCGCAGGGCGACTTCGCCGAGAAGTACGGCGCGCTGTTCAAGACGCCCGCCGAGACCCGCGCCGAATTCGAGCGCCGCGGCTGGTCCACCGTCGCCGCGTTCCAGACCCGCAACCCCATGCACCGTTCCCACGAGTACCTGGCGAAGATCGCCATCGAAATCTGCGACGGCGTGTTGATCCACTCGCTGCTGGGCAAGCTCAAGCCCGGGGACATCCCGGCCGACGTACGCGCCCGCGCCATCGACACCCTTTGCAAGAACTACTTCGTGGACAACACGGTGATCCAGGCCGGCTACCCGCTCGACATGCGTTACGCCGGCCCGCGTGAGGCGCTGCTGCATGCGCTGTTCCGGCAGAATTACGGCTGTTCCCACCAGATCGTCGGCCGCGACCACGCCGGCGTCGGCGACTACTACGGCCCGTTCGACGCGCATCACATCTTCGACGAGATTCCCAAGGATGCGCTCGAGACCAAGCCGCTGAAGATCGACTGGACGTTCTGGTGCGACAAGTGCGAAGGCATGGCTTCCATGAAGACCTGCCCCCACGACGCCGAAGATCGCCTGCTGTTGTCCGGTACCAAGCTGCGCAAGGCCCTGTCCGAGGGCTCCGAGGTGCCGGACCACTTCAGCCGCCCGGAAGTGCTGGAGATTCTCCGCGCGTACTACGGCGGACTGAAGGATGACGAGAAGGTTGAAGTCAAACTCTCCGGCCATTCGGCCAAGTGAGACTTGAAAAGTTCTGCCGGCACGAGCCGGCGGGTTTTCGAAAACCGCGGTAAGCTAGGAGACAGAAATGCCTACTTTTGTACGTACTGACAAGTGCGACGGCTGCAAGGGTCAAGACAAGACCGCATGCATGTACATTTGCCCGCATGACCTGATGAAGCTCGACAAGGACGGCTCCGACACCGGCCATGCCATGAAGGCCTACAACCAGGAGCCCGAGCAGTGCTGGGAATGCTACTCCTGCGTCAAGATCTGCCCGCAGCAGGCCATCGAGTGCCGACACTATGCCGACATCGTGCCGCTGGGCGCCTCCGTGCAGCCGCTGCGTGGTACCGACTCCATCATGTGGACCATCAAGTTCCGCAACGGCAACATGAAGCGCTTCAAGTTCCCGATTCGCACCACGCCGGAAGGTTCCGCGGACCCGACGTGCGGCCATGCCAACCCGGATAAGTCGAAGCTGGAAGCTCCGGACTTCCTGTTTAACGACGATCTGCATGCCTGCGACAAGAGCCAGTTCGTCGGCGGCTGAAGCCAGGCTGGGAAATCACGATTCTAGATCTACAAAATACGAAGTGAGAGGTTAATACAATGGCCGAATACGAATTTGGCAACCCGGAAGTCGTCGAGGAGGAGGTTGATATCCTCATCATCGGCGGTGGCATGGCGGCCTGTGGCGCGGGTGTGGAGATCATGCGCTGGGCCGAAGGTTCCGACCTGAAGATCAAGCTGGTGGACAAGGCCGCCATGGACCGTTCCGGTGCCGTGGCTCAGGGGCTTTCCGCCATCAACACCTACATGGGCGAGAACGATCCGTCCGATTACGTGCGCATGGTCCGCACCGACCTCATGGGCATCATCCGCGAAGACCTGGTCTATGACGTCGGCCGCCACGTCGACAGCTCCGTGCACCTGTTCGAGGAATGGGGCCTGCCGGTCTGGAAGCAGCCGGGCGACGAAGGCAAGAAGCTGACCGAAGGCGGCAA
>JARRNJ010000087.1:0-9447 GCA_037385045.1 Gammaproteobacteria bacterium
ACTGCGGTCGCCTTGAATTCATCGCTGTACTTATAGGTCGTTCTTGGTCCTGGTTTCGGCATTTCAAACACCTCTGAATGGTTAGTTCAGGGTGTCCACTAAACCGTAGGAACTATCGCGTCTTCTCGGACGACTAGTTAGATCCTTGCACCGCACCGTTCTGGAGGGTGACCCGATGACCGGGAACAGACGAGCCCCAGGAGTTGACAGGCCGGCCCCGAAATCCGCGAAGGTGGGGCAATATAATCGGCTAAAGCGAAGCATCTGCGAGTCCGCATGAACTCGGTTATGGGGAGCTCGCAGATGCTTCGCTTTTCCTATCATATTTTTCCGCCGCTCGGTAGCGGCACCAGGCGGCTCTCTTTGTAGGACTTCTGTGACGCCACGCACATCCATGAATTTGTTGGTCCTTGGTGGTGTCGTATATCAGGATCTAACTACAATTCGACACCCGAAATGTCCAATTGCCAACTGGACATTTCGGCGTTATAAGAAGCATGGGCTCCCTGAATTCAACGACTTGATGTCCAATAGGGGAGCCGAAAAGGAATCTCAAAAGGAGCTTTGGCTAGCGGATAGCGGAACCCCGCCTCATGAATCCGCTGTGCGACGCGTTGCGCGTGCGCTGCCGCGGCCTCGCGATGGGGCCGGCCCGAGTTCAACAGATCGAACGCCGCATCCTGTTCCATGGCAAAAGTCGTCCCCAACAAATGCGGCCGATGAACAGGCCGCCTTCCCGCCGCGTCTGGCTATACAGTCAAGAATGTCGCAATGACGTCTCGAAATCAACCACTTGCCGGTTTGCAAGGACCGCGCTCGCACCCACCCGACAGGAAACAGGCGCGATAAAGTCGAAGCTCCGGCGGCCGTTAACGTGTCGAATGGGACGTTCCGCAGCGGCGCGGGGGCCGGCGGGATATCCAGTGGAGAAACCCTGCAGTATCGACGCCGATACCGGTGGGCAACGTGCTGTCATCCAAACCCATTGAATGGAATAAAGGTGTGCGTGCCCGCTTGGCGGCGCGCGCGGCATTGTGCGCCCGCCGGGCAGCTGGCGCCCGGCGGATGTCGGTCGGTTTGTTGGCTTCCCTGACGCTGCTGCTCGCCCTGCTGCCAGGGCTGGCAGCCGCCGCCTTCGACACGCCCATCGCCGCCGGCGACCCGCCGCAGACGCCCATCGGGCGGCATGCGGCCTATCTGCAGGAAACCCATGGCAGGCTGACGCTGGAACAGGCCATTGCGGCCTACCGCAGCGGGAAGTATTCCGCCGGCAGGCACCAGGTGCTCACGTTCGGCATCGGGCCGAAACCGGTGTGGATTCACTTCAGCGTCCGCAACACCGTCGCGGTGCCGCTGCGCCGGCGGCTGTCCATCGCAACCGCCTGGCTCGATCATGTCGACGTCTATTTCCGCCACGGCGGCGACACCGTGGCGGCTTATCAAGTCGGCGACACCCAGCCCTACGACCAGCGCCCCGTCGACAGCCGTGACTTCGCCTTCGATCATGACTTCGACCCCGGCGTCAGCGACGTGTTCGTGCGGGTGCAGACACCCGATCCCATGGTCGTGCCCATGTACCTGATGCCGTTGCGCCAGGCGCTGAATCAACAGCAGAAGCAAAATTACAGCTACGGCTTTCTGTACGGCTTCCTGTTCGCCCTGCTGGCCTACAACGTCATGCTCTACGCGGGCCTGCGGGACGCGCGCTACATCCTTTACTCCCTGTACCTGGGCATGTTTTTGCTCATGAACATCTCCTACACCGGCCACGGCTTCCGCTGGCTCTGGCCCACCCATCCGGCGTGGGAACAGTGGTCGAACCCGGTGTTCATGATGCTCTATGCGGCAAGCGGCCTGGTCTTCGCCCTGAGCTTTCTGGATACGCGCACCCATTTCCCGCGCATCCACAAGGGCGTGCTCGGCTACCTGGGGGTGTCCTTCGCCCTGCTGGCGCTGACCGTGCTGTCGGACAGCCAGCGCCTGGCCCTGCTGCTGGCGTTCACGTTCGTGTTCCTGTTCACCGGCATTATGCTGGCCATGGGCATCGTGGCGGTGCGCTCCGGCCAGAAGCCGGCGCGTTATTTCCTGCTGGCGGCCATGTCGGCCATGATCGGCGCCGCGGTGACGGCGCTGGCGGTATGGGGCTTCATTCGTTTCAACATCTGGACCTTCCGGGCCGTCGATATCGGCGTGCTGCTCGACGCCACTTTGCTGGCACTCGCGTTGACCTATCAGTTCCGGGTCGGCCAGGCGGAAAAGCTGCGCGCCGAGCGGCTGGCGTGGCAGGATTCGCTTACCGGGCTCAACAATCGGCGCGCGTTCTATGCCAAAACCACGCCGATCTGGAACGTCGCCCTGCGCCACGGCCACGACTTGGCGGTGGTGCTGCTGGATCTGGACGGCTTCAAGCGCATCAACGACGCCTATGGCCATGCCTATGGCGATGAGGTGCTGATGGCAACGGCCGAGGTGCTGACCGAAACCATCCGCGAACAGGACGTGGCGGCGCGCTGGGGCGGCGAGGAATTCATCGTGCTGCTGCCGGAAACCGACCTGGACGAGGCCTGCGCCCTGGCCGAACGGCTGCGGATCGCCATGGTCGGTATCCGCCTGCGGCACACCGACATCGAACCGGTGGTGACCGCCAGCTTCGGGGTGGCGCAACGCCAGCGACACCACCACGACCTGGATGCCGTGATCTCCTCGGCCGACAAATATCTCTACCAGGCCAAGGACATGGGGCGCAACCGGATCAGCTGCGCCTGATCGGTGTGGGGAAACTCACCCCCACACACAGCGCAACTGAGGTAGCCCGAGGGCAGCAACGCAGAATCCGGGGCAGCCAACATCCCCGGATTCCGTTTCACTCCATCCGGGCTACCGGGCTAAGAATACTGTCAGGTATCCGTCTGCCCACCGGCAGCGGATTTCTTGGATGCCCATCGTTTCCACAGCCAACCCGCCACGGGCAACAGGATCGCGGCCCACAACCACTGCCAGTTGTTCTTTATGAAACCCGCCACTACCTGGCCCCGCGTCACCTCGACGTCTATGGTGCGGTCGAAGGTACGTATTGATCTGCGCGTCGTCGCGCCGTCGACATTGAAGATCGCCGTAAGTGTCAAGTGCAAGTTATGACGGCCCACCGAGAGAGGCTTGATTTCCCACTTCCACTGGACCGTGCCATTCGACCCGATGGCTTGCTCCTCGGGAGTGATGGCGGTGATTTGGAAATCAGAACCGGTAAGCCTCGCCTGCATGCGGTTGGCGACTTTGACAACGGCACCCTCTGTTGGCCCCGGTGAAGTAATCTCACGGCGCAGTTCTTCCACGGATTTTTTCAGGCTGAGAAGAAGTTGGATCTCAGCGGTGTCATCGAGGTTGAGCGTTTGGGGGGAATTGAACGCAATGTTCGCAGAACTCATCGACGCGAGAATACGATCCACCAGCGTCAGAGCGTCAGCCTCGGGCGCGGACGCCGCTGTCTGGACTCCTGATGTGGCTGCCTGGGATGCTGATGTCGCTGCGTGGGATGCTGACGTCGACGCCTGGGATGCTGACGACGCTGCCTGGGGTGCTGATGTCGCTGCCTGGGGTGCTGACGACGCTGCCTGGGGTGCTGATGTCGCTGCCTGGGGTGCTGATGTCGCTGCCTGGGGTGCTGATGTCGATGCCTGGGGCGCCGATGCGGCTGTCTGGGGTTCCGACGTGGCTGCCTGCGGTTCTGATGCCGATGGCTGGGGGGCCGATGCCGGCGCCTGGGGTGTCGGTGCAGCTGGGGGAGATACCGGCGCCGCGGCTTCCCGGGTTGGTTCGGCTCGCTCTTCCCGTTGGTCGCATGAGGACAACGAAATTGACAATATGCACGCCAAAAGCACCGTTACCAAGATACCGTGCGCATCGAGTGCTCTCATTTGGCTGTCTCGCACGTGTAGGTAGATGACGTGCAGGCTGAGAGGGGCCGGTGCTTGCACCGACGTCGCCCGCAATCGGTTGTCGGACAGCATTCCACGGCGACAAAAGGCAGACGCGGGATCAAATGTCGAGCGGTTGGCATTGGTTTATGCCTCCGTCTCCAGTTTTCCGCAATCAGCAATATGCAGCCCCGTACGGGGCCGCCCAGCAGAAAAGCGGAGAGATCGACAGAACGAAGACGACACGCGGCGAAGCCGTGCACCTGGCAAAGCGCGCCGGAAGGTGGGTTCCCAATCGAACAATCCAGCGTTCACCGGAATCCGCCGCCCTCTCCGTTCCCTGCGTGCGCCGATCAGCTGAAAACAGAATGGCGTCGATGCACGACGACTATTGGCATTTCCCAATTAATACAAGAATGGTGCAGAAAACTGTGGAATTCAACCGATTGTTTCGCCAGGCGGTATTACCGCCCACCGGTTGATCTCCAATACGGGTCATGTTTCCCTACGCTCCCCGCCGAATGAGACCCTTGACCTCCGCAGCGACAGCAATACCGCTCCGGCGCAACACAGCACCAGCGTAGGTGGCTCGGGTATTGTCGAAACAGTGGCCGTCCAGTTGGTTAGCGCTATGGCGCTGAAGCTGTCCGCAGGAGTACCGCGCTCCGTGGCAATAAGCGCCACCGGCGATATGCTCAGGACTCCTCGTGTTGCTTTGTCTACCGTAACCGCCCCGACCCCTCTAAGGAGTTGCACGGCGAGAGACGCCGCCACGCCATCTACAGTAAGAGGATTACCCTTCTTGCCCGTCCCCTGCACTTGGAACGTGATTGGAACTTCCCGTCCGTTGAATGTGGCCTCAGCGCCAATTTGTCCTGAGCTGACCTCCACATTTCCTTTCTGAGCAACAACCAGACCCGCGAATGTCAGTGCCAAGTGGTTAAACGCTTCGTCCGAGTCAACAACCGCATCAAAACTCGCGGAGGTAATTGCCGCCGTGGGATGGTTCTTTATCAAAGCATTCAACAAATTGACAGCTTCATCCAGCACGGTCTTCGTCCGGTCCAGCCCGGCAAGGATACCTTGCGCCACGCCCAATACCGGGTCGAGCGCTATTGCGGCCAATTTGCTGTCACGGTCAAAGTCATCGTCCTTGTTAACGGCGGATAAGTTCGTGTTGACCGAAATAGTGGCACCTTTCCTGTCGCTCGGTGTAATTTTCGCAATCGCCGGGAATTCTCCCGATTTTCCGTCCACGAGAACCAACCCTTTCGACGGTGTTGCACTGACGTCGCTCTACGTAATCACTGTCGCATAGGCACTTGGCCCCAGAGCGAATACCAGGATTATGGCAACACCGCCTGCAAACTTGAGTAGACACCGGTCCATGTCTCTTCTCCTGTCGTTACCGTCCTGACGCATGAATTGAGCTGCGCCCGCCGTATTGACCGGGTTGGCGTCCCGACCAGCGCGACCGGCGACGCAGCTTCGACATGCCCCCTGCGGCGACGACAGCTACCGGTTGCATTTCCGACCATTGCGTTCCCACAGGCCTCTCGCGCTGCCGATCGAGTCGAAAGCAACACGACGAGCACGCCGCTTCAGAACACTGCCGTCCCCGCGTACCTCGGTTTCTATCGTGGCGCTGGCTACGTTGACAGATATGCCGACACTTCAACATGGCGCGCCGTACCGTCTTCGTTGAACACGCTCGCCCGCACATAGGGGCCCATTACCGGCGCCCGCAGAATATGGGTGAGGTCGACTCCCCCGATTCTTGGCAGGCCCCCGACCGTTGTGAGGTCGCTTGTTTCACATCGCGCCGTGCGGTGACTCAGGGTTCCGGGTTCGAAATAGGAATCGAAGTTGAAGAAAAAGCTGCTCTCGCCAACCACGCCAACGCCGTATACGAAGGGATTGACGGAAAAGCTCAGTTCCAGGGTGAAACCGCGCTGGGTGGTGCTGTTCAGCCGATCGGAGATCACATAGGCGTTGATGGTCCGATAGCCGTCAATGTTAATCATCTGATAGCCGACGCCCGTATGACCGGCAACACTGGTCTTTGGCAGCAGGCTGATGACTTTGGTGCACGCTTTGTCGCATATCTTGCCGAAGACGGGCGGTTTCAGCAGTTTGTCGATGGTGGCTTTGCTGGTTTCCAGCACGAAGTAGTCCCAGTCGGGACGAGTGGCATGAACCTGCTTTGCAAGCTTCTGGATTGTCTTTGACTTTTTCGCAGCCATGTCGTGTTCCCTTCCGTTGGTGTTTGCAGGTGAAGCACGCTGACGATGGGTGGCGGGCGGACTCCGTACCCCTGCCACCCGAACCTCGCGAGGGGCGTCAGCACCAGGGTGCCGAACTCGTCTGCATTTGCGACGAGTCGGTTGCTCGACGCGTTACAGCCGTCGGCGAATCGGACGTCGATTGGTCGGTTCCCTTATCTGGATCGGCCGCATCCAGCCAAGCGTCGGCGCCAACACCACACGGAACCGAAGAATAGGCGGACAGCGCTGCTGAGTGGAAACGACGCACGGCAAAGCCGCGCAAGCGGTCGCGCACGTACAACGAATGGCTCGCTGTTGAACAATCCTGTGTTCACCGAAGGTCGCCCTCCTTTCCGCTCCTTGCGCGCACCGATCCGCTGATAGGAAATCGTGTCGGGGCGCGACGACAACGGGCAGTCGCCGATAACCACAAGCATGGTGCATTAATTGCGGAATTCAAGCGCCCGTGTCCAAGCGGACGTGTACTCGGGATCATGGGAAACACGCAGGCGAGGAGGCCCGGATGCAGCAACGCGGCACCGGTACACCCGGGCCATGCTCTGCGGCTGCGGACCACGCTTCAAACCCGGATCGCGACGCACGGTCGGGCCGTGTTCGTGAATCACACGGACATGGTCGAGCTCAGCCTCCCGGGCCCAGTGGACAACGTTATAGCGCAGGAAGGGCCGCGCCAGGGCCCTGAAGGCGGGTCGCCTCAAGGCGGATTGGATCGCATCTTAAGGACACTTCATCTCGCAGTACAACCAGTCACGACCCCATACCGGCCGCCCGTGCGCTTCCTCTCCAATGTTGTGTGTCGGACACGGACAGGTGCCCATGCACAGGCCGCAGGCGGTACACCGATCGGGGTCCCCTTTGAACAATCGGCTGTAGACGTGCTCCACCAGCCATCGGCTGGTGAGCCCCCGATCGAGTCGATTCACGAGCGGGGGCTTGGGCTCCTGCTTCGCGTCCAGGAACTCCTTGGCGACCATGCGCCGGGCGACTGCGCCGTCGAATGCCGTGGCGCTCGAGCTCCTGTGAAGACGGGTGATCGGGCGAAAACGGGTACCCTTCCCGCAAGTGACCCAGGAAATATGCATCGCCGGAGCAGTGAAAATCGCCGACGTAGCTGGTGTCCCGCTGCGCAAGCCGGTATCCGAGCGCATTCACGGTGTCGAACGCGTGACTGCCATGCACCAGGAAACAGAATGCCGGCGTGCCGTCGAAGCGCGGCAGGGTCTTCAGGTAATCGGCAACGTTGAAGGGCAGGCGGCAGTCGTACACCGGCGACCCGAAACCCAACAGGTCGTATCCTTGCAGGTCCGGGACCGGCTCGTCACGCAGGCGCCAGGGATCGACAAGGTAACCCGCTCCAGCGAGCCCGGCCGCGATCGCAGTTGCTACTCTGGCGGTGGCTCCGCGCTGCGAGCATGGGACGACCGCCGCTCACGGCATGGGTCATGCACCCGCGCCGATTTCCGGCGCGCGGCGGCCTAGTGTCGTGCCCCGAGCAGCTCGATGGGATAGCCGTCCGGATCCTTGACGAAAGCGATGATGGTGGTGCCGGCGTTCATGGGGCCGGGCTCGCGCATGATCTCGCCGCCCTGTTCCCGGATCGCCTCGGCGGCCTTGTAGACGTCGTCGACTTCGATGGCGATGTGGCCGTAGCCGTCGCCGAGATCGTACTTTTCCGTATCCCAGTTGTAGGTGAGCTCGATCACGGCGTGGTCCGATTCGTCGCCGTAGCCGACAAACGCCAGGGTGAATTTCCCGTCGGGATAGTCCTTCCTGCGCAGCAGCTTCATGCCCAGCACGTTGGTGTAGAAGTCGATGGAGCGGTCCAGGTCGCCGACCCGGAGCATGGTGTGGAGTATGCGCATGGTGTGGGCTCCTTTGGGTTGAACGATTACGGTTGCGTGATCGGTGCGTCGCTGCGCCGACGCACCCTACGAAAAGCGGTTGAAATGGTGCACCTCGCGTTGCCTGGCGCAGTCCGTGACTTCGTGCTCAGGGGGCGCGCTTGCCGGCGGCGATGCGCATGCGCAGGGCGTTGAGCTTGATGAAGCCTTCGGCGTCCTTCTGGTTGTAGGCGCCGGCGTCTTCCTCGAACGTCGCGATGGTGGCGTCGAACAGGGAGTCGCTGTCGGACTTGCGCCCGGCGACGACGACATTGCCCTTGTAGAGCTTCAGGCGCACCACGCCGTTGACGTGCTCCTGGGAGGCGTCGATCATCTCCTGCAGCATGCGCCGCTCCGGGCTCCACCAGTAGCCGTTGTAGATCAGGCTGGCATAGCGCGGCATGAGCTCGTCTTTGAGGTGCGCCACTTCCCGGTCGAGGGTGATGGACTCCATAGCGCGGTGGCCCTTGAGCATGATGGTGCCGGCCGGGGTCTCGTAGGCGCCGCGGGACTTCATGCCCACGTAGCGGTTCTCGACGATATCGGCGCGGCCGATGCCGTTGGCGCCGGCGACCTCGTTCAACGTCTCCATCACCTGTGCCGGCGTCATCTCGCGGCCGTCGATGGCGACGATGTCGCCTTTGCGGTAAGTCAGCTCGATATAGGTGGGCCGGTCGGGGGCCTGCTCCGGCGACACGGTCCAACGCCACATGTCCGCCTCGGGCTCCGCCCACGGGTCCTCCAGAATGCCGCCTTCGTAGGAGATGTGCAGCAGGTTGGCGTCCATGGAGTACGGCGACTTCTTGCCCTTCTTGAAATCCACCGGAATGTCGTGCTGCTCGGCGAACGCCATCAGCCGTTCGCGGGAATTGAGGTCCCATTCCCGCCAGGGGGCGATGATGCGGATGTCCGGGCGCAGGGCGTAGGCGCCCAGCTCGAAGCGCACCTGATCGTTGCCCTTGCCGGTGGCGCCGTGGGAGACGGCGTCGGCGCCGGTCTCGTTGGCGATCTCCACCAGGCGCTTGGCGATCAGCGGCCGGGCGATGGAGGTGCCGAGCAGGTACTCGCCCTCGTAGATGGTATTGGCGCGGAACATGGGGAACACGTAGTCGCGGGCGTATTCCTCGCGCAGGTCCTCGATGTAGATTTCCTTGACGCCCATGGCCTGGGCCTTGGCACGCGCCGGCTCCACCTCTTCGCCCTGGCCGATGTCGGCGGTGAAGGTGACGATCTCGCAGCCGTAGGTGTCTTCCAGCCACTTCAGGATCACCGAGGTATCGAGGCCGCCGGAATAGGCCAGCACCACCTTGTTGATGTCAGTCTTGGACATGTCGCGACTCCGGTTGGATGCTTCGGCAGCGAACGGGG
>JARRNJ010000088.1:0-16569 GCA_037385045.1 Gammaproteobacteria bacterium
GGTGAACGCCCAAGCCGCAGGCGCCGGGCCGGGAATCCGAGCGCCCCACAAACAAGAAAGGTTGCCGTCAGGCAACCTTTCGCTCAAATGGTCGGGGCGAGAGGGTGAACCGGGACCGAATGTCCGGCGGACATTCGCAGCCCGGTGAACGCCCAAGCCGCAGGCGCCGGGCCGGGAATCCGAGCGCCCCACAAACAAGAAAGGTTGCCGTCAGGCAACCTTTCGCTCAAATGGTCGGGGCGAGAGGATTTGAACCTCCGACCCTCTGCACCCCATGCAGATGCGCTACCAGGCTGCGCCACGCCCCGAGTTCTCTACTACACAAAAATTAGCTTACCTGAAAATCTCATACCAAGCGTTTCGTCCCATTACATGAGTAATGATTTTCTAACTGTTTTTCGCCATGCGCACAATTTTATCCCGTTCGGGTGCGCTACCGGGCCGCACCACGCCGCGCATGACTTGTAGCCCGCGCCGGCCGTGTCCGGCGGGCGGGAAGGCGGCATTTTACCGTATTGCCGAGGGCATAGGAAGGCGCGCTCAGCGTTTCAGGATCTGTAGGATTTCTTCCAGTTCCATGCGCACTTGGCGCACAATCTGCTGACTTTGGGTGAGGTCCTCGCGGGCCGATTCACCGGACAGTTTCTGCCGCGCGCCGCCGATGGTGAAGCCCTGTTCGTACAGCAGGCTGCGGATCTGACGGATCATGATCACGTCGTGGCGCTGGTAATAGCGCCGATTGCCACGCCGCTTCACCGGCTTGAGCTGCGGAAACTCCTGTTCCCAGTAACGCAAGACGTGCGGTTTGACCTGGCACAGCTCGCTGACTTCACCGATGGTGAAATAGCGTTTGCCGGGTATCGCCGGCAGTTCGTTATTGTTCCCCGCCTCCAGCATAGGCCTCGACTCGTGCTTTTAGTTTTTGTCCTGGTCGGAAGGTCACCACGCGCCGCGCGGTAATCGGAATTTCCTCGCCGGTCTTGGGGTTACGGCCCGGCCGCTGGTTCTTGTCCCGAAGGTCGAAGTTCCCGAATCCGGACAGCTTCACCTGCCGTCCGTTTTCCAGCGCCCGCCGGATCTCCTCGAAAAACATTTCCACCAGCTCTTTGGCTTCCCGCTTGTTCAACCCGAGTTCTTCGAACAAACGCTCCGCCATGTCAGCCTTGGTTAGTGCCATCGTTCAGTCTCTCAGTGCTGCACCCAGTTCTTGTTTGAGTTTGGCCACCACCCGGTCGATTGCGGCGTCCACTTCACTATCTGTAAGAGTGCGTGAAGATTCCTGTAAAATCAAGCCAAAAGCCAAACTTTTTCGCCCAGAATCTATGCCTTTTCCGCGATACACGTCAAATATCCGCATCTCCTGGAGCAGATCCGGTACGGCCTCCCGGACACAATCCCGCAGTTGCCGTGCGGAAACGCCCTCATCCACCACGACGGCCAGGTCACGGCGTATTGATGGATACTTCGACAACGCCTGGAAGCGCGGAATAGCCGCCTGTTGAAGCCCTTCCAGCTCCAACTCGAACAACAGGATATTTCCGCTGACCCCCAGCTTTTGTTGCACCTCTGGGTGCAAAGACCCCGCCCAACCCACGGCCTTGTTGTTGCGCTTAATGCTGGCGCTTTGTCCGGGGTGCAGGGCGGGATGTCTCGACGCTGTAAAGATAAAGTCATCTCCGCACCCCGTCAAATGGAGCAGGGCCTCTACATCCCCCTTCAGATCATAGAAATCCGCGGCCCGTCCCGCCGCGCTCCAGCCCTCCGGCAGCGCGTCCCCGGCTATCGCGCCTGCGATCACTTGAACTTGTTTTAATTCATTATCTTGTACTATAAACTTCAGACCTGACTCGAATATACGCACACGCTCCTGCTGGCGATTCCGGTTGTGGATGAGGGTACCGAGCAACCCGGTCCATAGGCTGGCCCGCATCACCGCCATTTCAGAAGAGATGGGGTTGGCAAGATGCATGACCGCCGCCCCGGGGTGCAGCGACTCCTGCATCGCCGGATCCACGAAACTGTAGGTGACCACCTCCTGATAGCCCCGGTCCACCAGCAGCTGGTGCAAGCGCGGCAACGGCAAGGTGGCTTCGGGGCGCACGTGCATGGCCACCCGGCCGCCGGGCCGCCGGCTTGGGATCCGCTGGTAGCCGTAAATCCGGCTCACTTCTTCGATCAGATCGGCTTCGATGGCGATGTCGAACCGAAATGACGGCGGCACCACGCGCCAGCCTTCTTCCACGGCCTTGACCTGCATACCCAACCGTTCGAGCACCTCAGCCACGTCCGTTGCGTCCACATCGATCCCCAGCAGCCGCCGCAGCCGGGACCGGCGTAACACTATCGGTTCGCGGACCGGCAGGTGGGATCGCGCGGCAGTCTCGATGACCGGCCCCGCCCGGCCGCCGACGATGTCCAGGAGCAGACGTGTGGCCCGTTCCATGGCGCGGTGTTGCAGTTCGGGATCCACTCCGCGTTCGAAGCGGTGGGACGAATCCGTTTGCAGCCCGTAGCGCCGGGCGCGGCCGGCGATGGCCGTGGGGGCGAAATAGGCGCATTCCAGAAACAGGTCGACGGTCCCCTCGCCCACGCCCGAGTCGGCACCGCCCATGATCCCGGCCATGGCCAGCGGCTTGACATGATCGGCGATCAGCAGGGTATCGGAATCCACCTCCACCACTTTGCCGTCCAGCAGCGTGAGCTGCTCGCCGTCCGCCGCCCGGCGCACGCGGATGCCGCCCTCGAGCCGGCCCAGGTCGAACGCGTGCATGGGCTGGCCCAGTTCCAACAGCACATAGTTGGTCACGTCCACCAGGGGGCCGAGGCTGCGGATGCCGCCGCGGCGCAGGCGTTCCTGCATCCACAGGGGCGTGGCGGCCGCCGGATGCACCCCGCGCATGACGCGCCCCAGGTAACGCGGGCAATCCGTCGGCACCTCCACTTCCACGGGGAACGTGTCGTCGATCGCCTGCGGGATCGGCTCGGTGCGGATCCAGTTGACCGGCGCCCGGTTCAAGACGCCCACCTCGCGGGCGATACCTGCCACACCGAGGCAATCGCCGCGGTTGGGCGTCAGGTCCACGTCGATGACCTGGTCGTCGAGCCCGAGATACTCCCGCAGGCTGGCACCCACCGGCGCGTCGTCGGGCAGCTCCATGAGGCCTTCGGAAACCTCCGCCAGCCCCAGTTCCTTGGCCGAACACAACATGCCAAGTGATTCGACGCCGCGCAGCTTGGCACGTTTGATCGTGAAATCGCCCGGCAGGCGGGCGCCCACCACGGCCGCGGGAACGCACAGGCCGCGGCGCACGTTGGCGGCGCCGCACACGATGTTGAGCGGCTCGCCGCTGCCGACGTCCACCTGACAGACGCGCAGCTTGTCGGCATCGGGGTGCGGCGCGACATCGCGCACCCGCGCGACCACCACCCCGTCGAACGCCGGCGCCGCCGGCGTTACCGAGTCCACCTCCAGGCCCGCCATGGTCAACTGTTCGGCGAGCTCCGCGGTCGACACCGGCGGATCAACCCATTCCCGCAACCAATGTTCGCTAATTTTCATCGCTTGAGATCAAAGAGAGCAGCGCAAAGAGAAAAGACATTCCTCTCATCTTTATTGTCGCTTCCCTTCCCTCCTGTTATCGGAACTGCCGCAAAAAACGCAGGTCGTTTTCAAAAAACAAACGCAGATCGTTGACGCCGTAACGCAGCATGGCCAGCCGTTCCACCCCCATGCCGAACGCGTAACCGGTGAACCGCTCATTGTCCACGCCAACGTGTTCGAACACCCGGGGATGGATCATGCCGCAGCCCAGTATCTCGATCCAGCCGCTGTGGCCGCACACCCGGCAGCCTGCGCCCCGACAATGCACGCACTCCACGTCGGCCTCGGCCGAAGGTTCGGTGAACGGGAAGTATGACGGGCGAAAGCGCACCGCGAGGTCGCGCTCGAAGAACTCCTTGAGAAAATCGTCCAGCGTACCCTTGAGGTCGGCGAAGCTGACGTTCTCATCCACCAGGAATCCTTCCACCTGGTGGAACATGGGCGAGTGCGTGAGATCCGAATCGCAGCGGTACACGCGCCCGGGCGCGATCACCCGCAACGGCGGCTGCCGGTGCTCCATCACCCGGATCTGAACCGGTGAAGTGTGGGTGCGCAGCAGCCGATGCTCGCCGAAATAGAACGTGTCGTGCATCGCCCGCGCCGGATGGTGCTCGGGTATGTTGAGCGCCTCGAAGTTGTGGTAATCGTCCTCGATCTCCGGCCCTTCGGCCACTTCGAAACCCACGCTTTCGAACAGCTCCTGGATCCGCTGCAGGGTGCGGGTGATCGGATGCAGTCCGCCCGGCCGCTGGCCCCGTCCCGGCAGGGTCACATCCAGGGCCTCGCCGGCCAGCCGTGCATCCAGCGCCTCGGCTGCAAGCGCCTGTTTGCGCTGATCGAGCACCGCCTGCACGGCCTGTTTGGCGTCGTTGATCGCCTTGCCGGCATCCCGCCGCTGCTCGGGCGGCAGACCGCCGAGCTGTTTGAGCTGCTCGGTCAACACACCCTTCTTGCCGAGAAACTGGACGCGAACCTGATCGAGCTGGGGCAGATCAGTGGCGCCGGCGACCGCCTGCTCCGCTTCTCGGACGATATCGGAAAGATCCTGCACGCTGTTCTCCGCTTCCGGCCCATATACAGGTCACTGGTGGGCCAACACACATGGACGGTTCGAGTTGTACTGATCGATGCAACAAAAAAAGGGGAAGGCACTCATGCCTTCCCCTTTTGAGATAGGTGATGGCAGCGGCGGCTATACAAGGCCCGCCGTCGCCGGATCCCCAGGCCGTCAGGCGGAAAGGCTTGCCTTGGCTTGCTCCGCCAGCACCGCAAACGCCGCCTTGTCGTAAACCGCCAGGTCCGACAGCACCTTGCGGTCGATCTCGACCTCAGCCTTGCGCAGGCCGTTGATCATCTGGCTGTAGGAAAGCCCGTTCTCGCGAGCGGCGGCGTTGATGCGCACGATCCACAGCGCACGGAACTGGCGCTTCTTCTGCCGACGATCCCGGTAGGCATACTGGCCGGCCTTGGTGACCGCCTGTTTGGCTACGCGGAACACGCGGCTGCGGGCGCCCTGGTATCCCTTGGCCTTGGACAGGACCTTCTTGTGTTTGGCGCGGGCTTCAACCCCACGTTTGACTCTTGCCATGTCTCGTCACTCCTCAGTTGAACGGCAGCATGCGACGTACGGCGGCGACGTCGGCGTCCTTCACCTGCGCGGTGGAACAAAGCTGCCGCTTGCGCTTGCTGCTCTTCTTGGTCAGGATGTGACGATGGTGCGACTGGCCGCGCTTATAGCCGCCCGACGCGGTACGGCTGAAGCGCTTGGCTGCGCCCCGGTTACTCTTCATCTTAGGCATTACAACTACTCCGCATTTGGTTTATCGATCCAGGCCGGCGTCGACGTCCTGTCCGCCGCGGGCATCAAAGACCTTACTTGGAACCCTTTTTCGGAGTGAACACCATCACCATCTGGCGCCCTTCCATGCGCGGCCACTGCTCCACCGCGCCGTATTCCTCCAGGTCCTTTTCCACCCGTTCCAGCAGCTGCCTGCCGAGTTCCTGGTGCGCCATTTCGCGTCCGCGAAAGCGCAAAGTTACCTTCGCTTTATCACCATCTGACAGGAAACGTATCAGGTTGCGAAGTTTTACCCGATAATCCCCCTCGTCCGTTCCTGGACGAAACTTGATCTCCTTGACTTGAATCTGCTTCTGCTTCTTGCGCGCAGACTGCAGTTTCTTGCTCTGCTCGAACTTGAACTTGCCGTAATCCATGACCCGGCACACGGGCGGATCAGCGTTTGGCGACACTTCAACCAGGTCCAGTCCAGCCTCTCCGGCACTTTGAAGCGCCTCCTCGATCGAAACAATCCCCGCCTGTTCTCCTTCGGCATCGATCAGCCGAACCTGCGGCGCGGTGATCTGCGCGTTCAATCGAGTTTTCGTTTTTCCGGTTGCGATGCTCTAGTCCTCCAAAACAGTTAAGCCGCGGCTCGCGGTTTCCGCGGCAAGGTGCTCGCCGATTTCTTCCAGCGAGAATGAACCCAAGTCCTTGCCGCCCCGCGTGCGCACGGCCACAGAGCCAGATTCAACTTCCCGATCACCCACCACCAGCAGGTACGGGACCCTTTGAATCGTATGCTCGCGAATTTTAAAGCCGATCTTCTCGTTTCTCAAGTCCGAATTGACCCTAAACCCCTTGTTTTTCAGGAAGTCGGCGACCGTTTGCACGTACTCGGCCTGGCGGTCGGTGATATTGAGCACCACCGCCTGCACCGGCGCCAGCCAGAGCGGGAAGGCGCCGGCGTAGTGCTCGATCAGTACGCCGATGAACCGCTCCATGGAGCCCAGGATCGCCCGGTGCAGCATCACCGGCGTCTGCCGGCTGCCATCCTCGGCCACGTACTCGGCGCCCAGGCGCCCGGGCATGGAGAAATCCACCTGGATGGTGCCGCACTGCCACACCCGGTCGAGGCAGTCACGCAGGGAAAATTCGATCTTGGGACCGTAAAACGCCCCCTCGCCCGGCTGCAGATCCCACTCCAAGCCCTTGGTATTCAGCGCTTTTTCCAGGGCGTGCTCGGCCTTGTCCCAGATCTCGTCGGAACCCACCCGCTGCTCCGGCCGCGTCGACAGCTTGACGATGACGTCGTTGAAGCCGAAGTCGGCATACACCTTGAACAGCAGGTCGATGAAATCGGACACCTCGTCCTGGATCTGGTCCTCGGTGCAGAAAATATGGGCGTCGTCCTGGGTGAAGCCCCGCACCCGCATCAGGCCGTGCAGGGTGCCGGACGCCTCGTTGCGGTGGCAGGAACCGAATTCCGCCATGCGCAACGGCAGATCCCGGTAGCTCTTCAGCCCCTGGTTGAAAATCTGGATGTGGCAGGGGCAGTTCATGGGCTTGATGGCGAACGTCCGCTTCTCCGACTCGGTGGTGAACATGTCGTCGCGGAACTTGTCCCAGTGGCCCGACTTCTCCCACAGGGAGCGGTCGGCCAGGTTCGGGGTACGGACTTCGTTGTAGCCGTGCCCGCGCAGCAGCTGCCGGATGTACTGCTCGATCTGCTGGTACACCAGCCAGCCGTTGTCGTGCCAGAACACCATCCCCGGCGCTTCTTCCTGGGTATGGAACAGGTCGAGCTGGCGCCCCAGCTTGCGGTGGTCGCGCTTCTCGGCTTCCTCCAGGCGATGCAGGTAGGCCTTGAGCGCCTTCTTGTCCGCCCAGGCGGTGCCGTAGATGCGTTGCAGCATCTCGTTGTTGGAGTCCCCGCGCCAGTAGGCGCCGGCCAGCTTCATCAGCTTGAACGCCTTGAGCTTGCCGGTGCTCGGCACATGGGGCCCTCGGCACAGATCGATGAAATCCCCCTGGCGGTAGAGCGAAATCTCCTCGTTCTTGGGAATGTCGGCGATGATCTGCGCTTTGTACTCCTCGCCCATGTCACGAAAGAAGTCGATAGCCTCGTCGCGCGGCATCACCGTCCGCTCGACCTTCTCGTCCTTCCTCGCCAGTTCCTCCATTTTTTTCTCGATGGCGCGGAGATCCTCGGGGGTGAAGCCCTTGTCATAGGCGAAATCATAATAGAACCCGTTTTCGATCACGGGCCCGATGGTCACCTGGGCCTCGGGGTAAAGTTGTTTCACCGCTTCAGCCAGCAGATGGGCGGTGGAATGGCGGATCACGCCCAGTCCGTCCTCGTCCCGGTCGGTGACAATTGCCACCTGGGCGTCGTGGTCAATGATATGGGACGTATCCACCAGGCGCCCGTCGACCTTGCCGGCCAGGGCCGCCTTGGCCAGGCCCGCACCGATATCGGCAGCGACGTCGGCTACAGAGACGGGATGGGGGAAATCGCGCTGACTGCCGTCAGGCAGAGTGACTTTCGGCATGACTGTACCCTTTCTGTCTTCAGTGGCGGCCGGCACGAAGGGCCGCATGTTCACGCTCAAGGCGGCCGTTACGAGGGGCCACCCTTTTCACTCCGTGGCAACCGTCACCAAGGGCTGCCACAGGGTATCTTTGAACTAACTATTATATAAGGTATTCATCGCTCTGGCACGCACCGCGGCGGACAAACGCCGGATTCCCCCCGAGGTTCGGCCTGGCTGTCCCAGACCCTTGTGGGCACTTCCGGGAAGGACATCATTAAAATGTTTTATTGAACAATAGCTTGGGATTCGATTCCAGGCGCAGAGCGGTCGTTGTACAAACCAGGAATCCATGCCGTCTGCCCGCACAGGGAACGCGGCCAGGGCGCGGTTCCGTTCACGCCGGCACATCCGGGTGTCCCGTCGATCGGGAAGTTATCGATGGCGCATTCGGGGCGGCTCGTGGGCAGTCTAATTCAGGTCGTCCGTGTCCGGGGCGGTCTTGCTCTTCGTGGGGCCGTCGGGCAGAGCCGCCAACTGAAGCTCAAATGCCCGCTCATGTTCCGCTTCATATTCGGCCAGCCGCAGAAAAACCGCGGCCTGGGCGGGATCCTCGGTCCGCCTGACCAAGTCGGTGTAAAAGTCCCGGGTGAACCGTTCAATCTGCAACGCAATACCCAGCAACGCACGAACCGACCGCGGCTCCACAATCAGGAAATGGCCCGCGATCGCACTGACAGCCCGGGAATACTCTTGAAGCCGCTGAGGCAACTCGTCCATGGGAAAGTCCGGTGTGCCGCCGAACACCTTCGCGTACAACTCGGCCAGCTCCTTCGCATGGGCATGTTCTTCCTCGACCAGCCCATGGAAGAACGCCGCGACATCGAGGTCAAAGGCAAGCAGCCGATGGGACCATTCCAAAAAGCGGCTGGCATTGTGCACTTCGATCGCAACCGCCAACGCCAACGCTCGCTGGGGTGAAAATGCGCGATCCGTACGGGGGGGCATACGGGCAAATCATCCGCCGAACGCACAATAACGTCTTTGATCTGCGTCAACGTATCTCACTTCGAATAAAGGACCTCGCCAACCGTCCGCCAAGACGCCGTACCCGCCCATGTCGCGGCGCAGGCTGGTCGACCCCGTGCCGCGGCCTGCCGCATGTGGCGTTCTGCAACGACGGGCCGGCGGCAACAGACCCGGCCTTGTGTTCGTGATCGAACGATACGTTCGCGCGGCTGCTTCACTCAGCCCCAATTCAATTTCAGCGTGTCCGAGCCGCGTTCCGTTGTACGCGCTGTCGCTAACGTTCTCTCCGCTGCGCCAACTCCGAATACCACGCTCGCAGCGGTCCACTCCGACATCAGGGGACGCAATGCAATCCCAGACCGAAACATCGCGGTGGTTGAAACGCCGACGAATCGAAGTACCCGACATCTCTTCCACCGGTACACAAACACGCTGTCAGTCACAGCCGGGAACACATCCACCGCGCACGTCAAGCAAGGCGACCGACTCGAAGTGCAGCGCCATGCGCGGACCTGCAAAGTAAAATCGCCACAGGCCAGCATCTTCCAGAACCCCGCTTTCGGTGACCGGCGGCTCTGTTCTCTTCAGCGTGGGGCAATCAGCGACTGTATCAATCGATATCGCAGACAGGCCTTCCGGGTTGGGCCGACGCAAGAAGCCCCACGCACGGCTCAGCTCCGCGCGGGCCCGGGCGTTGCCGCGCCGCCATCGCCCGAGTTGGCAACCTTGCCGGCACCGTCCACGATCCGAAGGGCCGTGCCGACCACCTTCGACAGATCCCCCATATCGGCCGGGACGATC
Organism: Gammaproteobacteria bacterium; assembly: GCA_037385045.1. Lineage (GTDB taxonomy): Bacteria > Pseudomonadota > Gammaproteobacteria > JASBUN01 > JASBUN01 > JARRNJ01. Next base: position 9,740 of record JARRNJ010000088.1, read on the forward strand.
ATTACGTTGGATTCCTTGGCGATTTCCCCCCACCGCTCGACGAAGGACTGGGCGACCTGCATGTGCATTGCCGTTTCGGCACCCTTCTCGGCAAGCGATTTGCCGATACGCGCGAGCGCCTCCGCCGTAGCCTCCGCGACCACCACAACAGCCTTGGCCTGCCCCTCGGCACGCAACACAGCGGCTTTCTGCTCGCCCTCCGCGCGGTTGATCTGCTGCTGGCGTTCGCCTTCGGAAACGTTGATGGCCTGCTGCTTCTCGCCTTCGGACTTGGCGATGACGGCGCGCTTCTCGCGCTCGGCGGTGATTTGCTTCTCCATCGCCCGGATTACCTCGCCCGGCGGAGTGATATCGCGAATCTCGTAGCGCAGCACCTTGATGCCCCAGTTCGTGGCAGCCCTGTCAAGTTCGTCGACGATCGCCGCATTGAGTTCCGCACGTGACGACAACACGTCATCAAGCTGGCGCTTGCCGACATCGGAACGCAGGATCGTTTGCGCCAGCTGTTCCACCGACGAGAGTGGGTCCGACGTCCCATAAGCCGCTGCTTTGGCGTCGGTGATTTGCAGGTAGATGATGCCGTCGACCGAAATCTGCGTGTTGTCTCTGGTGATACAGACTTGTTCGCGCACGTCGACCGGCGTCTCACGCAGATCGAATTTGTATGCGACCCGATCGACCAACGGGATCACGAGATTCAGTCCGGGACCGAGGACGGAGTGAAACCGCCCGAGTCTCTCCACTACCCAGCCATGCTGCTGGGGTACGATGCGCAGACCCTGGCTGACGATCCCGATGGCGATGACTGCGATTATTATCGCGACAACTAGACTGACCGGCATGGCTCCCTTCTCCTTCTGGATTGTTTGTGGTCCGTGCGACAGAATTTAGGAAAGGCCAGGGCCACTTGCGACCTCCCCCAAGGTACAAGATCACGTTCGACGGCGTGCATCGGCGGTCCCTGATAACGGTAGCCCGGCGGCCTGCGATGTCACCGCGGAATGCGGAGTCCCCCCTTATCACCTCTTCTCAAGAGGGATGGCCGCCGGCCGGTGGCTGCAGGATCAGCTCATTCGCCTCGCGGCGCTCGATCCGCAGGCGATCGCCGGGCTGCAGCGCACCGGCCTCGCCTTCCGAAAGACGGGCCGACCAGATGCTGCCCCGGTACTGGACTCGCAGCCCATCCGGGCCGACCCGATCGACAGTGACCATCCGCCCGGCGTCGTCCTGCGACACGCGCTCCGCTTCGCCGTTGCGCAGCCTCAGTCTTATCCAGTGAGCAAGCGGCAAGCCGAGTAGCGTCGTGATTCCCAATACACTGAAGGTAGTGGCGTGAGTTGCACCCTGAAGAGAGACGGCGCCGGCCACAAAGCAGGCGAGTGCGATGGCAATAAGATAAAAGGTGAGAGACGTGATTTCGACCAGAACCAGGATTCCCCCAACCACCACGAGCACGATACCAACGCTCACGAATACTCCTTTCCTACCCTAGCGTGCAGGCGCCACACCGCACCGGACACGCCCGTGCCGCCCGCCAAGGGGCGCGTGCGCGCGGGCCCCTACAGCCTCGCGGCACCCCGGGCGGCGGCGATGAATATCTCTTGGGGGGAATCCCGGTTCTGTCTCGCGTTTTGGCCATGGATTCGAAATGCTCCGCATGACCTCACGATCGGCCCGATCATCTCGGTTCACCGCCGTATTTCTTGAAGATCGTCTTCCTTGCTCCGTTCGCTTCACCCACGAGCCTCCAGGCCGTCGTCTTCGTCTCCCTGTCCCCGGTTCGAGATGGAAGAATCTTCGTATCAGGTGCCATATATATCACAAATTCACCTGTTGCAAGCACTTCGCGCGCTTCTGCGCAAACGCGACGCTCGCCCGCGGTGAACCCTTTCGCCCTTCTGCATGACTGCCGTCTGAACTGCCCGTTCGCACCGCGCTCCGAAGCACCGGCTGGTTCCGTTCCAGGCGCACGTTGTCTGGACAACCCTTTCGACGCCGCTCACGATGCTTCCCGCTGGCGCAGCAGCCGGGTCGTCCCCATTTTGATCATGTCGTTGACGACGAACCACCCGAGCGCGTACACCCAGATCCAAATCGCATGGGTCCAGCTGATTGGGCTGACAAACACTCCATAGACCGCAATCAGGGTCCCGACGACTTCCGTGGCCATCGTCGCACCGAACAGGAGCGGCGACGGCCAGGGGCGCTGCCAAAACCAGCCTCCAACCCGCGTGACATAAAGCGTACTATGCCCGGCCACAATGAGTTTCAGGAACAACAGCGTTCGTATCGTTTCGTCGTCAAAGCCGAATTCGCGCAGGAAAAAGTAGAGCAAAAACGACGCCGCGACTCCGCTTAAGCCCAACGCGCTGGAGACGGTCAACAGCTGCGGCACCTTCCAGCGTACCGGCGCCGGATCAACCCGCGTATTGTCATAGGCAATGGCCAGGATCGGGATGTCGTTGAGCACCGCCAGAAGAATGATCATCAAGGCGGTAATCGGATAGAAGTTGAACACGACAATACTGAACGTCATAAACAGAATGATCCGGATGGTTTCAGCTATGCGATAGGTCGCATAGCTCTTCATCCGCTCGAAGGTAATGCGCGCCTGCTTTACGGCTTCATTGATTACTCCCAGTCCCCGAGCGGTCAGTATGATGTCGGCGGCGGCACGTGCGGCATCGGTGGCGCCGCTCACCGCGATGCCGCAGTCGGCCTTCTTCAGAGCCGGCGCATCATTGACTCCATCGCCGGTCATCCCGACGATGTGCCCGCCCTTCTGCAGCGTATCCACAATACGATACTTGTCCTCCGGTACCACCTCCGCAAAAATATCCACGGACTCGATCATTTCGACGATTGCCGACTCGTGCGTGTGAACGAATTCCTGTTCGAGCAATGTCGTATCGTACGACGATTCGACGGTTTTCATTACCTCGTCGGCAAACTGACGTGCGGCGGCGCGTGTTACGTTCGGTTGGAGACGCTGATAGATCGCCGCCGCCAGCACCGAAGCCAGGTTCAACAACTCGTTGCTCGCGGTACCGGCGAGTTGGCCACGATCTATGGTGCGTTCACGGAGGCCCAGCGTGCGGCCGGTCTCGCGCGCAATTGCCATGTTGTCGCCGGTGATCATTTTCACCTTCACGCCATGATCCGCCATCTCCGTGATCACTTCGACAGAGTCGTCACGCGGCGGATCGAACAGCGGAATCAGCCCCAATAATTCCAACGGCCCGGAACCCGACTCGCGCGCGACGGCGAGGGTTCGATAACCCTTGGCGGCAAGCGCGTCGACCCTCTCACGGATTCTTTGTTCCAGGTCATCGGGCACTTGCGCCAGCTCCAGCAACACCTGCGCGGCTCCCTTGATCGCCGTGAAGTGCTCCCCATCCTTCGTCACGTCGGCCTCGGTGCGTTTCCGGACCGGATCGAACGCCTTGAAAGCGACTTGCTGGTATGAATTCCAATCGAGATTCGGAAATTTCTCCTCTAAATAGGAGAAAATCGGCAACTCGATCGGATCGAGGTTCTCCTTTCGGGACGCAAGCGCTGCCACGAGGAACAAGCTGCGTTCGTCGAAGCCCTCAAACACCACAGGCTCGGCCACGCGCATCTCGTTCTTGGTCAGCGTCCCGGTCTTGTCCGAGCAGAACACATCCATGCCGGCCAACTCTTCGATGGCCGTCAGACGCGAGACGATCGCCTGGCGCCTGGCGAGATTGAGTGCGCCAACCGCCAGCGTGACTGAAAGCACAGCCGGCAGCGCCACCGGTATCGCGGCTACCGTGAGCACCAGGGCGAAGCGGGCGATCTCGAGGAAATGCGCATGGCGAAACAGCCCCACCATGACGATGAGCAGGACCAGCCCCACGGTGATGGCAACGAGAAAGTCGCCGATACGAATCACCATCCGCTGGAAATGGCTTCGCTGCTCGATCTGCGCTTTTGCCACCAGGGCCACAACAGAATGAAAATTGGTGTTGGCCCCGGAATTCACCACCAACGCCATCATCTCGCCCTGTTTGACGATTGTGTTCGCATATGCAACATCGTTGGTTGACTTGCTGACCGGAAGGGATTCGCCCGTAAGTGCGGACTGATCAACCAGCAGATACTCACCCGACACCAACTGCACGTCGGCCGGCACGACATTGCCGATCCGCAGTTTGACGATGTCACCAGGCACAAGGTCCCTCGAAGGAATGGTCTGGAATGACCCACCGCGCAGCACCGCCACTTCATTGGTCAAGCGTTGCTTGAGCGCTCTCAGCGCGTTGAGTGCTCTATGCTCCTGGAAGAAGTCCAGCCCTGCGTTCACCAACAACATTAGAAGGATGATGCCGAAGTCCTGCCACTCCCCCACCATGGCGGAGAGGATCGCCGCGACTTCGATCATCCACGGGATCGGTCCCCAAAACCGACGGAAGATCCGGTGCCAGATCGGTTCACCCTTCTCTTCTATCTCGTTATAGCCGTAGCGTTCCAGGCGCTCGCCGACCTGGTCTTGAGACAACCCCTGCGCCGCCTCAACCTGCCAGTCGTCAAGCGCCTCCCGGGCCGGCCGCCCGGCATAGTCGTCGGTATTTTTCATATTATGTTCCTGGCTAACACATGCGCTGGTTTTCTGCGGGCGATACCTGGGGCTGGCCCAGTTGTCGACTGATGCTCAAACGTTTCGTTCGGGCCACCGATCGTGATTCATGCCCGCCCGACTCCCTTGTCGTAGGTTAGAGGATAGTCGACAATTTGCCGGCGGCGCATGTCACCGATTCCCGGTGTCGGCCACGGGACAGTGCAAAGAAAGGGAACCTAATGCACACAAAGGGGGCGCTGACCAGACGATGCGAGGCATGTGACGATGGAGTCCCTTACGGAGCTGGCAAACACGCTGCCATAGCCGCCGGGTGCTGCGCCATATCTGCGTTCGTCAATCCGAAACCGACGGCCTTCGCGCTTGCCATAAGTCACGACCGGAACGTTTCGGCAGTTGGGGCTGTCTGGTCCCCCGATCCACAACACCATGGATTATGAATCGCCGGGCTCCGGCTTGCGCCCCGCGTGAATACAAACAACGCCCAGCGTCAAGCAGCGATAGTGAACGGACACGAAGCCGGCGGTTTCCATGGCATTCTTGATCGTTTCGCGGTCCGGAAACTCCAAGATCGACTCCACCAGGTAGTCATACGCCTCCGGTGCGCGCGTGATCCAAGCGCCCAGGCGCGGAACCAGGTAATGACAATAACCGCGATAAAGCGGCCGCAGCGGAGCCCACGGGCGTGATACCTCGAGACAATAGAACCACCCGCCCGATCTCAGCACGCGCAGACTTTCTTTCAACGCGGCTTCCACGTAGGTCACATTGCGAACCCCAAACGCGCAAACGACCGCGTCCATGGATCCGGTGCGAAACGGCAACGTCCGCGCCAAACCCGCCACCCAGGCCACTGGCGCGGGCGTTCGGGATCGCCCCGCCTCGATCATCGGCAGGCTGCGGTCCAGCACAATCACCCGCCGATCCGCACCCGAGAGCCGGATCGCCATCTCGCCGCTGCCACCGGCCACATCGAGTATCCGATCACCCGGGCGCGGCCGCATCATCCGCACCAGAACCCGACGCCAATGCCGGTGCAGCCCCAGGGTCTGGACGTCCAGCAACCGGTCGTAACGGGGCGCCAGGCGCTCGAAGATTTCTGCCAGACGTCGATCCCGCTCCTCCGGGGTCGTTTGCCGGCCGGCGAAGTCTCGCGAATGATTGATTGTCGAACGCCCGCGCATTGTTGCTGTCCCGGCCCGGGTTCAGAACGGTTTCGCGACCGCCAGCCACAGGACGAGCACGATCGCCACCAGCAAAATGGGCAGCGAAACCGGCACGAACTTTCGCTCATAGGCTTCGTAGGCATCGTACGGCTCTTTTCGGACCACAGTGGATTCACGCCGCGAAAACCAACGCGGCAGCCGCACGTGACCAAACCAGATGTCCACCACCTCGATCGGAACGATCACGCACAGCACCAGCGCCAATTTGAGCCGCAGCCAGGTCCATTCCAGCGCCGGATGCCCATAGACGATCACGAGGAGGACGCCGCTGCCCAGCAGCATCAGCAACCCCAGGTGTTCAACCCAGAAGAACGGGAGAAAATCACGGTACAGCGCCTGGTATTCGGGCGTACTGGGATCGAGCCGCCGTTTGGCCCTTTGCAATAGCAGCCAGGCGCCTCCGGACGGGCCCAGCCACAGAATCAGCCCACCGATGTGAGCCAGTTTCAGCAGTGGTAGCCAGAGTGTGAGTTCCATGAAGGATTCCCCCGGGACGCGGCCATCCGGCCAATCCCGACAGCGGTGCTCCATCGACCGTCACCGCCCGTAACACCAAATATAGGCACGGCCTGGCCCCGTGCCAGCCGCGGACACCCGTAACGAGCGGGCGTAAGTGTCTGCGTCCGACGCTGGACCAGCGCGTATTCTGCTTGCCCGTATTCACGGCGGCTTACCCTGCAGCTTGCGTCTACAATGGAAGAAGCGGCCGCAGATCCCGGATTCCGACCCACGGGGACCGACACTACATCGGCACAACCCGCAACTCCGTGGATTCCCGATCCGTCGCCGGCCGTCCGGAGATGGTGGAGGTAAACCCGACCGCCACCGAATTTATGGTTGTGAATCGGCCTGTCCAGCGCGGCGGGCAGGCGGAACGACGGGGAGGTACGACAAGGACAATGAGCACTTATAAACACATCCTGGTGGCCATCGATGGAAGTGAAATCGCGGATCATGCGCTGAAAGAAGCGATACTGGTTGGCACGGACATGCAGGCGCAACTGCGA
>JARRNJ010000089.1:0-8892 GCA_037385045.1 Gammaproteobacteria bacterium
TCCAACAGCTTCGTCACCGATGAAGCGTTGGAGCTGATGGCGCCGCACGTGGATGTGCTGTGCTCCGACATCAAGAGCCTCCGGGATGATTTCTACCGCCAGATCTGCAAACCGGCCAACGTCGAACAGGTGTTGGGGTCGATCGAAAAAGCGGCGCGGCTGGGCATCCATGTGGAAACCCGCACCAACGTCATTCCGGGCAGGAACGACGATCCCGCCGAACTGCGGCGCATCGCCGAATGGATACGCGACCATCTCGGCGCCGACAGCCCCTGGCATATCACCAAGTTCTTTCCCGCCTACAAGCTGAGTCACGTGCCGCCGACGCCCTCTGAGCTGCTATGGACCGCCCACGACCGGGCGCGGGAGGCGGGCCTGACCAACGTCTACGTTTACGGCGACAAGGGCTGTGACTGCGCCCAGGAAAACCTGCCGCTGGAGGCCTATCTCGACGGCGACGCCGGCGCCCTGCACCAGGTCAAGAAATGTTCCGCCGGCTGCTGCGGCGACGAGGGCGTATTGCTGAAGAAGTACGAACAGGAAATCCCAGTGGCGGCGCCGGATACGAGGCGCCGCGGAAACTAGCTCGACGGCGGCACGTAGCCTTCCGGCGCCTGCCCGCCTTCTCCGAACAGGAACTTCTCCATCTGTTCCTCAAGCTGCTTGCGGTGCTCCGGGTTAACCGGCGTAAGGCGATACTCGTTGATCAGCATGGTCTGCTGGCGCAGCCACATCTGCCAGGCCTCTTTGGAAATGTTGTCGAAGATCTTCTGGCCCAGCTCACCGGGGTAAGGCGGCCGCTCCAGCCCTTCGGCCTCTTTGTTCAGCTTCACGCAATGCACCATACGGCTCATCGGTCACTCCTCTCGGGATTCGGTCTCGGCGGCCTGCAACAGCCGCAGCACCGGCGCCGCCAGGCCGCGCCGCTCGGATTCCGCGCTGTTATACCAGACCTGGCGCCCGTCATCCATGACAGCGGCGGCGGCGCGCCTTGCCCGCATCGATACCGGGGATATGTCGAGATGGAAGTGGCTGAACGTGTGACGCATCGAGGCGCCGCGCGCCAGCAGCTCCGCCTCGCAGCCGTAGCGTTCCCGGCACCACTGCCGCGGATCGCGGTCCGGGGGGCACTCCGGCAGGCTCCACAGTCCGCCCCAGATCCCTGTGGGCGGCCGCTGCTCCAGCAGTACGGCGCCGTCGTCGTTGCGGATGATCAGCATACAGGTGGCGCGCACGGGCAACTGCTTGCGCGGCTTCGGCGTCGGCAGTTGCCCCACCCGCCCTTGCCTCCGGGCCGCGCAGGCATCGGCCACCGGGCAGGCTTGGCACAACGCCCGGCCGCGCACGCACACCGTGGCGCCCAGGTCCATGATCGCCTGGGTGTAATCATCGGCGCGCCGTCTGGGCGTATGCGCCTCCGCCAGCGACCATAAGCGCCTGGCCACGCTGCCGCGCCCGGGCCAACCGTCGATGCCGTGGAAGCGCGCCAGCACCCGCTTTACGTTGCCATCCAGAATGGCATGGCGCTGGCCGCAGGCCAACGTCAGGATGGCGCCGGCCGTCGAACGGCCGATGCCCGGCAGCGCAGCTACGTCGTCGAAGCTTTCCGGAAAACGACCTTGGTGGTCGTCGCGGATAATAGCCGCGGCCCGGTGCAGATTGCGGGCGCGGGCATAATAGCCGAGGCCCGACCACAGGTGCAGCACCTCGTCGAGCGGCGCCTCGGCCAGCGCTCCCACGTCGGGAAAGCGCTCCATGAAGCGCCGGTAGTACTCGATCACGCTGCCAACCCGGGTCTGCTGCAGCATGATTTCCGATACCCACACCCGGTAGGGGGAACGGTCATGCTGCCACGGCAGGTCCTTGCGGCCGTGGCGGTCGTACCATCCGAGCAGGGCGCCGGCGAAATCGTCTGTGGCCGGCGCCCGGCCGGGTTTGGCGCTGGTTCGTGGCATGGGCCCGCATTATAGCGGAACCCGCCCCCCGGCATCCCGCCGCTATTTGCCGAACAGGTTCTTGAGCTTGTCCTGCAGCTTCTCCTTGACCTTCTTCTCGACCTTCTGCTTTTCCTCCTTGATCTTCTCCTTCTGGATCCCCTTGAAGGCTTCCTTCAGGTCGGGCCGGTAGGACAGGTTCTGGAACGTGCCGCTGACGCGGATCGGAATCGGCACCCCCTTGAGCTTGTCCAGGGACGACCCGCCCTGGCCCTTGAGGGATGCCACCAACACCGCTTTGACCAGGTAGTCCACCTTCTCGTTGACCAGGTTGGCGGTACCGTTGCCGGTGACGCGGATCAGCGGGCTCTTGAGGTCCAGATCCCGGTTGCTGACCAGTCCGTTGCGGACCTGGGCCGTGCCCGTGAGGGAGGCGAAATCGGTCTTTTCCGGTTCATCGGGCGGCGCCGGCTCGCCGCGCAGCGCCGCGTTGGCCTTGCGGATCATCAGGGGAATGTTGACGCCCTTGATCTCGCCGTTGAGGAACGCGAAGGTGACGACCCCGTTGAGGGTGCGCCGCACCTGTTCGGGAGCCTGTCCCTTGGCACTCAACTGCGCCGTGAGGTCGGCAGTGCCCGTGACCCAGTCCGAGCCGGCCGCGTCTTTGAGCAACGGCCCGGCCTGCACGCCTTTGAGCTTCTCATCGATGGACAACAGCGGCTCACGGCCGCGCGCATCGACCCGCACGTCACCGCTGTAGGTGCCGCCATAGAGCTTGGCGGTGGCGGGATGGATGCGCAGGTTGCCATGCTGCGCCACGGTGGTGATGCGGATGTCCTCGGAACGGATGTTGTAGGCCTTGAGCTTGTCGATGGTGATGGTGCCGTTGAGATTGAGCTTGCGCAGCGCATCGATTGGGAGGCCGGCGGCCGTCGCGCCCGGTGTCGCTGCCGCCTTGGTCTTGGCTACCGCCGGCTGCTTGCTGGGCGGCGGCAAGTAACGGTCGACATCGATGTCGTTCACGGCCAGTTTGTAGTTGATGGCCGGAGCCGAGAAATTGTTGACGCCGACGTCGCCTTTCACCGTCGTGTCGTCCAGCTTCAGCACCAGGTTGCTGAGCTTGGCCGACTGGGTGGAGGCGCTGAACTGGGTGTCCAGTGAAGCCTTGCCGAACACGGTTGCATCGTTGGTCTCCGGCATATTGATTTCCAATTCCTGCATCAGCCGCCGCGGCACGAATTCCGGAATCTTGATCATGCCGCTGAAGCGCGGTGCCGTCGTGATGTCAGTGCCGTGGACCTGGCCTTGCAGTTCCACCCCGGCGAACTGCAGTTTCAGCTTGGAGACGTCCAGGGTCTGTTTGGCCATGTCCAATGCCAGGCGGCTGGACAGCGCCACCCGGCGCGGACGGGCGTCGGGTCTATCCTTGACGTCGAACGAAAGGTCGAAATCCACCGGCTTCCCGGCGCCGAGCTGGCCGGTCTTGAGGTTGACATTGTCCAGCGAGATCTGCGTCTTGTTCTGACGGTCATCCCACACGACTTTGGAGCCGCTCACCTGCACTCCGCTGATATCGACGGTGGGCCCGCCGCCGGCGGCGGGCGCCGCCCCTTGCGTGCCGCCTTTGGCCTTGGGCTTGCCGGCGCCGCCAAGGTTCTCCCAGTTGGCGCGCCCGTCCGGCGCGCGAATCAGGTGCAGGTTCAGCCCCTTGAGGATCACGGTGTCCATGACGACCCGTTTGCTCAACAGGGGCAGCAGCTTGACCTTGAGGCCCAACTCGTTGATCTGGGCGAACGGCTGCTTGCCGAAACCCGGCGGATTGCCCAGTTCCGTCTTGCCCACCTCCAGACCGATCCAGGGAAAGAACGACAGGGAAATGTTCCCCTGAATCTGGAATTCGCGCCCCGTCTTTTCCTTGACGTAGTTGGCGATATCGCCCTTGTAGTCATTGGGATTGAAAAACACCGTAATGGCGATGACGGCCGCCACCAGCAACGCGAACACGGCGGCAATGACGATCCCAAGGATTTTTATCAGTTTTTTCATCCGGCACCCCATAGTCGTGGTTCGGTCCGGCCGTCACCATCGGCCGGAAAATGCGACCGGCTCAGGCTCGTGCCTGGGCGGCGGTCCCGGCCCAGGGCCGGCGCTGTCACAAGTCTAGCCGTCCGGAAGACAAACTACCCTATTGACGATCAGGCGAACACAAAACCACATGCGCGGTACTGGAGAAGCGCCCGAATCTGGTCATAATTGAAGTGTAAGGACCCGCGTTTTCCGACCTGCACAGGCGCACCCCATCACTGTGAAATCCGTCTTGGTCCCAGCCGCCGCTCCCGCCCTGCCACCGAATACTGACCCCGTGTGTGGCCGGACCCGCACCTGTGCCAAACCCGCCCGCGAACATTCGACGCTGGCGCGCCAAAGCCAGCGGCACTTGTCCATGACCAAAGAAGAAGGAGGTTCTATGGCCCAGTACTGCGTCGTTGTCAGCAATGGGACACGCGCCCGTTTTTTCACGCTGCAGCCGGCCCAGGTCCCCGAGCTGGAATCGGGGCCGAACCTGATCGAACACAATGCATTGGTGAACACCGAACGGGAAGCTGCCAGCAACGAACTGTGGAGTGAAAACAAGACCGGCCGCAACCGGGCCCCGAAAGGCGGTCCCGCCCATGGCTACGACGATCATCGCTCCCGCCACCAGGACGAGTATGAACGGCGTTTCGCCAGCTCGATCGCCGAGGAATGCTGCCGGCTTTCCGACCGGCACCGACCCTCGGACGTGGTGCTCGTCGCGCAGAAGCGCATGCTCGGCTTTCTCCGCAACGCAATGGAGTCGCGCCTCAACGGCGTCGCGACCCACGAGATCCCCAAGGACCTGAGCAAGCTCACACCGCGGGAACTGCACGAGCATCTCGCCCGCACCAGCATACTGCCCCGGCGCAAGAGTCCGGCGGCCTGAAACACGCCAAATGTAACAACGCCGCTGTCGGCCCCGCCGGCAGCGGCGTTTTGTTTTCGCTCAATTCCATACAGCAGGCGCAGGGCGGCCCGGAGACTTGGAGCGGGTGATGGGAATCGAACCCACGTCATCAGCTTGGGAAGCTGAGGTTCTACCATTGAACTACACCCGCGCGTCCCGTATTTTATGCTCTGTCTTCCAGCCACGGCAACAACTCTCATGCGAACGCTCACGCTCGCGGCGCTGCTGACGCTGCTGACTTTTCCGTTGTATCGCGCCGCGCCGGCGCGGGCCGACACCATGGTGCAACAGGAGCTTGCCTTGCCGAAACCCGCCCCCGAGACCGGAAACCCGTTGGTCGCCCGGCTTGAACAGCGCTTCGGCCCGAGCCCCGGCGGTTACGTCATCATTGTTCATGTGCCGGCGCAACGACTGGACCTGTACCAGCACGGCAAGCGCATCGCCAGCTGGCCGGTGTCCACTTCTCGCTATGGAGTCGGCAACCGGGAAAACAGCGAAAAGACCCCCCTGGGGGTGCACCGGATTGCCAACAAGATCGGTGCCGGTGCGCCGCTGGGAACGCTGTTCCGGGCCCGCCGCGACACCGGCCGCACCGTACCCATTCACACCGACGACGCGCCCGCTGCCGGTGACTATGTCACCACCCGCATCCTGTGGCTCAAGGGTATTGAACCGGGCGTCAACGAAGGCAAGGGCGTCGACTCCTACAGCCGCTTCATTTACATCCACGGCACGCCCGAGGAGGGCCGCATCGGCCGCCCGTTCTCCCACGGCTGCATCCGCATGCGCAATCGGGACGTGGTGGAGCTGTTCCGGCGCGTGAAAGTTGGAACCCTGGTCGATATCGTCGATAAGTGAGGGTGTTCCCCGATCGTCGATCGGGGAACACAGATAAAAGGGAAAAGGGGAAAGAGCAAAAAATCCTTTCCTCTTTTCCCTTTTCCCTTTGCTCCTTACTCTCGCGCGAGCATTTCCACCTCACCCACCGCGATTCCACAACGGTGGAATCCAATACCTACGCGTACAACGCCTCAATCTCCCGCGCATACCGCTTCATGACTTCATTGCGGCGCACTTTCAGGGTCGGAGTCAGCAGACCATTGTCGATCGTCCAGGGTTCCAGGGTCGCGTGCACACGGCGGATCTTGGCATAGCCGGGAAACTCGTGCATCAACGCCCGGATGCGACTCAACAGCTTGCGCTGCAGATGCTCGTCGTCCACGCCCTCGCGGTTGAACGGATCGACGCCGAGTTCCGGCGCCAGTTTCACCCAGGCGTCGGCGTTGAGGGCCACAACCGCCGCGAGATACGCCTGGCCCTCGCCGACGACCATGACCTGATCGAACAGCGGATCGAGGTTCAGTGCCTCCTCCACATCGGTGGGCGGCACTTTCTCGCCGTTGGACAACACCACGATGTCCTTGAGACGCCCGGTGATGAAGATGTGGCCGTTCTCGATGCGCGCCTGGTCGCCGGTGCGCAGCCAGCCGTCGGCGTCGATGGTGGCCGCGGTGGCCGCATGGTTGTTCCAATAACCCAGCATCACACCGCAGCCGCGCACCAGCAGCTCGTCGTTGTCGCCAATACGCACCTCCACCCCGTGCAGCGGCACGCCGACGCTGGCCGGAATGTTGTCGTCCAGCGGGTTGCCGCTGACCACCGGACTGGTTTCCGTCATGCCGTAGCCCTGGACGATATTGAGACCCAGGCCAACAAAGGTACGCGCCACCGCCGGCGGCAGCGGCGCGCCGCCGCTGACGATGATGCGGGTGCGCCCGCCGAAGCGATCCCTCACCGGGCGGGCCACCAGCCGATCAAGCATGGGCCACAACAGCAGCGATGGCCTCCACCGTGCCCGGCCCTGGGCAACCTGGAAGCGCCGCCAGCCCACGGACACGGTAAGGCGGAACAGCTGGCGGGCGGCGCGGCCCTTGGCCGCCAATTGCTCCTGGATGCGCCCGTGCACCCGTTCGAACACCCGCGGCACGGCAATCAACGCTGTGGGACGGATAGTCTGCAGATCATCGGCAAGCTGCTGGATGGAACGGGCGTAGGCGACGGTGGAGCCGGCCATCATGGGCACATAGTAGCCAACCGTGCGTTCGAACGTGTGCGACAGGGGCAGGAACGAAAGGAACACGTCTTCCAGGTAGACGTCGTAGCTGACGATGGCGGCGTGAGCGATGGACAGGATATTGTAATGACTCAGCATCACCCCTTTTGGCCGGCCGGTGGTACCCGACGTGTAGACAATGGTCGCCAGTGCCTGCGGATCGCCAACACGGGGCTCGGGCGGCTGCGCTGCGGCGGCCGCGGCCAACCAGGCATCCGCCGCCGAGACGCGAGCATCGTCTTCCGAACCCGCACGCCTGTGATGCCCGGGCTCCAGAACCACCACCCGCTGCAGGCAGCTCACCTCTGCCAGAGCGTCCCGCAGCCGGTGCCACTGCCCGAGGTCGCCCACCAGCAGCAGTTTCACCGCGGCATCGCCAAGGATATAGGCCACGTTGTCGGGACGGTCGTCGACATACAGCGGCACCACCACCAGCCCGGAGGCCAGGGCCGCCTGCTCGAAGGCGATCCATTGCGGCCGGTTGCGCATATAGATCGCCACGCGGTCACCGGGGTGCAGCCGCTCGGTGGCCAGGGCCGCCCGCCAGACATGAACCTGCCGGGCCATGTCGGCCCAGCTCCAATCCACCCATTTGCCCGTAACCCGGTCGAAACTCCGATAGGCCACATGATCCGGGGAGCGGCGGACCCGCTCGCGAAATAATCCGTCCAGGGTTCCCGCTCCCTCGGCGGTTATGACGTCTTCACTGCCCGGAACCATGCCCTTACCCCCCCTCAAGCGCGAACGGGTTGGTTGTTGTAGAATGTTTTGTTGTAATCGGAAAATCGCAGCTCACCCAAATACCAGCTATGGAAATCATCGTCAATGGTGAAGCGCGGGAGGTCGACGACAGCCTCAGCGCCGCCCAGCTGCTCGAGGCGCTTGGCCTGGCGGGCCAGCGGGTGGCGGTGGAGATCAACCTGGAAATCGTCCCGCGCAGCGAGTTCGAGCAACATCGCCTGAGCCCCGGCGACCGGGTCGAAGTGGTCCGCGCCATCGGCGGCGGCTGATGCCGCGCCCGCCGCGGCCCGATACCGACTCCCGTGACCTGAATCTGGAGGACACCATGTCCACGATCATGAAGCCCCAACCGGCTGGCGCCGGCGACCCCCTGGTGATCGCCGGCGTCGAGTACTCGTCGCGCCTGCTCACCGGTACCGGCAAGTACAAGGATCTGGAAGAAACGCGCCTGGCGACCGAGGCCGCCGGCGCGCAGATCGTCACCGTGGCCATCCGGCGCACCAACATCGGCCAGGATCCCAACGAACCCAACCTGCTCGAAGTCCTGCCGCCGGACAAGTACACCATTCTGCCCAACACCGCCGGCTGCTACACCGCCGACGACGCGGTGCGCACCTGCCGCCTGGCCCGCGAGCTGCTCGACGGCCACGACCTGGTGAAGCTCGAGGTGCTGGGCGACCAGAAGACCCTGTTCCCCGACATCATCCAGACGCTGGCGGCGGCCGAGACCCTGATCGCCGACGGCTTCAAGGTGATGGTCTACACCAACGACGATCCGCTCATCGCCAAGCGCCTGGAAGAGATGGGCTGCGTGGCGGTCATGCCCCTGGCCGCGCCCATCGGCTCCGGCTTGGGGATCCGCAATCCCTACAACATCATGACCATTGTCGAAAACGCCCAGGTGCCGATCCTGGTTGACGCCGGCGTGGGCACGGCCTCCGACGCCGCGGTGGCCATGGAACTGGGCTGCGATGGCGTGCTCATGAACACTGCTATCGCCGGCGCCCGGGATCCGGTGCTCATGGCCTCGGCGATGAAAAAGGCCATCGAAGCCGGCCGCGAGGCCTATCTCGCCGGCCGCATCCCGCGCAAACGCTTCGCATCGGCGTCTTCGCCCATTG
>JARRNJ010000090.1:0-8870 GCA_037385045.1 Gammaproteobacteria bacterium
CCGTGGTCGCCGATGCGGAAGCGCTCCACCGGCATGGCGTCGAGCACCTCGTTGGCGAGCACCACGCCGCGGAAGCCGGGCTCGGGCAGCCGCTCCAGCCACTGCACCCGCGGTTGCAGATGGGGCACCCGCTCGGCGACTCGCTGCTGCTGGCGCTGGCGCAGGTCGGGGCTGGGCTCGAGGATGCAATAGCGGTCGGGCAGCGCCTGCAAACGCTCCAGCTCGGCGAGCACATCGGCGGCCATTGCGCCGCTGCCGGCGCCGAATTCCAGCACGTCGCCGCCGGTGCGCGCCAGCACCTCGCGGCATTGGCGGGCGATACAGCGGCCGAACAGGGGCGACAGCTCGGGGGCGGTCACGAAATCGCCCGCGGCGCCGAACTTGCGCGCACCGGCAGCATAGTAGCCCAGACCCGGCGCATACAGGGCCAGCTCCATGAACCGGGAAAACGGCAGTGCCCCGCCGCACTGTGCCATTTCCGCACGCATGGCTTCCTGCAGGCGCTCGCTATGGGCGGCGGCTTCGGGCTCCGGCGCCGGCAGGCGGTGCAAGGCGGCGCTCGCACTGTCCGGGCCGGGGCCGCGCCGGTGATCGCGGTCGCTCATGATGTCGCTTTCGTGGATCCTGACCGATGGATGCAAGTCTGACAGTCTAAAGCATTTCCGGTAGAGTACGTGTTGCGGTTTGTATCGTCGCTTCACCACCGGCACCCGAACCATGACCGATCCGACCCACTCGCTTGTCGACAAGACGGTGCTCGTCACCGGCGCCGCCCATCGTATCGGCGCGGAGCTGGCACGCACCCTGCATCGCCACGGCGCCCGGGTCATCATCCACTACCGCGCCAGCCGCTCCGGCGCCGAGCAGCTGCAGCGCGAGCTCAACGAGCAGCGTCCGCAGACCGTGCACCTGGTGCAAGGCGACCTGCACGACACCACCCGGCTCGCGGCGCTGGCGGAGGAAGCAGCGGCCACGTGGGGGCACCTGGATGCGCTGATCAACAACGCCTCGACCTTTTATCCAACACCCGTCGGCAGCGTCACCGATGCCCAGTGGGATGACCTGATCGGCACCAACCTCAAGGCGCCGTTTTTTCTCGCCCAGGCAGCCGCCGGGTTTCTTCGGGCCCGGCAGGGCAATATCATCAACATCGTCGACATCCA
This sequence comes from Gammaproteobacteria bacterium, assembly GCA_037385045.1. Classification (GTDB taxonomy): domain Bacteria; phylum Pseudomonadota; class Gammaproteobacteria; order JASBUN01; family JASBUN01; genus JARRNJ01. The sequence goes on from JARRNJ010000090.1 coordinate 1,164, forward strand.
CGCCGACCGTCCGCTGCGCGCCCATCCGGTCTACAGCATGGCCAAGGCCGGACTGGTGATGATGACCAAAGCGCTGGCCGGCGAGCTCGGCCCGGAGGTGCGGGTGAACGCCGTGGCACCGGGGGCGATTCTGTGGCCGGAAACCGACATGGACGCCGCCGCTAAGGAGCAGATCATCGAGCGCACGTTTCTGAAGCGGCGCGGCTCACCGGCCGACATTGCCGCCGCAGTGCTGTTCCTGCTGCGTGACGCCACGTACATGAGCGGCCAGGTACTGACCGTCGACGGCGGCCGTTCGCTGTATCCTTGATTGGGAGTAAACCCAGCGCAGAGACGCCGAGGCGCAGAGGGCGCAAAGCAATTGACTGAGGTCGATAGGCTCGAGCGGTCGTGAAGGACTGCGGCGCCGACACGTGCAGCGACGTCCCGATTCTCAATCAAAAACCTCCGCGTTCTCTGCGCCTCCGCGTCTCTGCGCTGGGTTTTGAATTCCGGGTCCGCTCAAGCATCCAGCTGCACCGGCCACAACGGCTGGTCGCTGGCATCGAACTCCGTCCACAGCCGGGCGAAGGTCTTGCCTTCCATGGGATGGACGCGGTCGCCGGCGATTTCCGCCAGGGGTCTGAGCACGAACGCGTAGCGGGTAATCTCGTAACGGGGAATCTGCAAACGGTCCTGGTGCAGCACCAGATCGTCGTAAAGCAGCAGGTCCAGGTCCAGGGTGCGTGGGGCGAAGCGCACGGCGCCGCGTTCACGGCCGTGCCGGTATTCGATTTCCCGCAACGCGCGGGCCACGGCATGGATGTCCTGGTCGGTGTCGAAGCCGACCGCAAGATTGTAGAACGGATCGCCGTCGAAACCGACCGCCGCGCTTTCGTAGATGGTGGATATGGTCAGGGCCCCGAACTGGTTGCGCAAGGTTTGCAGGCAGGAGCGGATGTTGCGCGCGCGGTCAACGTTGCTGCCGACGCTGACATAGACCCTGGCCATCAACGCCTCAACCCTTGCTGCCGCGCTCGATGATCACCCCCACGTCCCGCGCGCCGCGTACCGCGCCCTGCTTGTTCAGGGTGACCCGCACCCAGGGCACCTGGAACTCCTCGAGCACGATCTGCGCCACCCGCTCGGCGAGGGTTTCCACCAGCTGGAATTCACTGGCGCCGACGAATTCCATCAGCCGCTTGGCCACGGCCTTGTAATTGAGGGTATCGTCGATGTGGTCGGTGGCCGCAGCGCGGGCGATATCGGCGCCCATCTCCAGGTCCAGGACCACGGTTTGTTTGATGCTGCGCTCCCAGTCGTAGATGCCGATGACGGTATCGATCCTGAGGTCACGTAAGAAGACAATATCCATGAGTATCGGTTACCGCTGGTTGGTATCGGTCCGACGCCTAAGCGCTCCGCCCCGCGCATGATAAGACCATCCCCCGAGAATTGAAAATCAGCGGCGGTGCCGTGCTTGACCTGCGGAGCGCCAACGTATCCAATACCGCCATCGTGGAATTGACCACCGCCAACGCCCTGCTCGCCGTATTCGGGTACCTGCTCGGCTCGATCTCCAGCGCCGTCGTCGTCGCCAGGCTGATGGGCCTGCCGGACCCGCGCACCCAGGGCTCGGGCAACCCCGGCGCCACCAACATGCTCCGGGTAGGCGGCCGGAAAGCGGCGGTCATCACTTTGCTGGGCGACATGCTCAAAGGCGTGATTCCGGTGCTGGTCGCCCATTTGGGGCAGGCGCCCATCGCCGTGGTGGCCGGCGTCGGCCTGGCGGCGTTCCTCGGTCACCTCTACCCGGTGTTTTTCGGTTTTCGCGGCGGCAAGGGCGTGGCCACCGCACTCGGTGTACTGGTGGCCGCGGCCTGGCAGGTGGGCGTGGCGACCGTCGCCACCTGGCTGGCCGTGTTCGCGCTGACGCGCATCTCGTCGCTGTCGGCGCTGGTCGCCTTCGCGTTGGCGCCGGTCTATGCCTGGCTGCTGCATCCGCAGGGATCGTTCGTGGCCGCGGTGGCGGCCATCAGCGTGCTGCTCATCTGGCGCCACCGCAGCAACATCCGCAAGCTGCTGGCCGGCACCGAGGACAAATCCCGCGTCGGCTAGGAAGCCACGTGGCCGGGTGGCACGAGGCTGTCCAGCCGCCAGCGTGGCGTAACCGTGGCCGCGGGCGGCTCCCGTTCTCCCGCGGCCAGCCGCAGCGCGCCCACGTGGGCGATCATGGCGCCGTTGTCGGTGCAGAATTCCAGGCGCGGATAGTAGACCTGCCCGCCTTCGTCCCGGGCCAGGTCGACCAGGCGCTCGCGCAGGCGGCGGTTGGCGCCCACCCCGCCCGACACCACCAGGCGCCCGAGGCCGGTTTGCCGCAGGGCGCGCCGGCACTTGATCGCCAACGTCTCCACCACCGCCTCCTGGAAGGCAGCGGCCACGTCGGCGCGTACCGCGTCGCGGTCCGGCGCGTCATGGAGCGTATTGATAGCGTAGGTCTTGAGCCCGCTGAAGCTGAAATCCAGCCCCGGACGGTCGGTCATGGGCCGGGGAAACCGGTAGCGCCCGGGATCGCCCTGCTCGGCCAGGCGCGCCAGCGCCGGCCCGCCGGGATAGGGCAGCCCGAGCAGCTTGGCGGTCTTGTCGAAGGCCTCGCCGACCGCATCGTCGAGGCTCTCGCCCAGCACCCGGTAGCGGCCCACTCCGCGCACGTCCACCAGCAGCGTATGGCCGCCGGACACCAGCAGCGCCAGGAACGGAAATGCGGGCGGGTCGGGCTCGAGCATCGGCGCCAGCAGGTGCCCCTCCATGTGGTGCACTCCCACCGCCGGAACACCCAGAGCCCAGGCCAGGGCGCGGCCCACCGAAGCCCCCACCAGAAGGGCGCCCACCAACCCCGGGCCGGCGGTGTAGGCGACGCCGTCGAGATTCCGCGGCGCCAGCCCGGTGTCGGCCAGCAGTTCTCGGATCAGGGGCAGGGTCTTGCGGATATGATCGCGGGAAGCCAGCTCGGGCACCACGCCGCCGAACTCGGCATGGATCGCCACCTGGCTGTAGAGCGCGTGCGCGCGCAGGCCGCCCGGGTGCTCGTAGACAGCCACCCCGGTCTCGTCACAGGAGGTTTCGATTCCCAGAATCCGCACACCGCCAACCTCTGCCAAGACTCCGCCGCCGCTTTGCTTTTTGCCCATCGCGGGTATAGAATGGCCAGCCTTTTACCAACAACCGCCTTGCAGGGCGAAGTCACAACTGTATACAGGGTAACAGACCATATGCCAAGCGTACGTGTTCGAGACAACGAGCCTTTCGACGTCGCCATGCGCCGCTTCAAGCGCGCCTGTGAAAAGGCCGGCATTCTGTCGGAGATCCGCCGCCGCGAATTCTACGAAAAGCCCACCGCCGAGCGTAAGCGCAAGGCCGCTGCCGCCGTCAAACGGCACATGAAGAAAATGCAGCGTGAAGCCGCCCGCCGGGAGCGCCTTTACTAAGGTGTCTCCGCCCGCGCCGGCCCCTCCGGCGTTCCGCAATGCCCCTCAAGCAACGCATCACTGAAGACATGAAGACGGCCATGCGCGCCGGCGACAAGCGCCGGCTGGGCGTGATCCGCCTGATCATGGCCGCGATCAAGCAGCGCGAAGTGGACGAGCGCATCGACGGACTCAGCGACGAGCAGGTGCTGGCGGTGCTGGACAAGATGGTCAAGCAACGGCGCGAATCCGTCACCCAATACGAAAAAGCCGGGCGCGACGACCTGGCCGAGCAGGAAACCTTCGAAATCCAGGTGCTGCAGGGTTACCTGCCCGAAGCGCTCAGTAACAGCGAGATCGACGCCCTGATCGAGCAGGCTCTGACCGACACCGGCGCCAGCTCCATGAAGGACATGGGCAAGGTCATGGGCGTACTCAAGCCCAAGCTCCAGGGACGCGCCGACATGGGCGCGGTAAGCGCCCGCATCAAGGCGCGCCTCGGCGCCTGAAGCCGCGGTGCGCGGCCGCGTCCGCGCGGCCGAAACCCTACCGTTTTCATAGTGTAAAGCGGCCCGAACCAGCTATGCTTAACGCAGCAGTGGAACGTCTGTTTCCCAGTAATTACAGCGCGTTCCGCGTCGCAGGCTTCCCAACCCCTGAGTCCGACAGCTGATGGCCGGCCGAATCCCCCAGGCATTTATCGATGAGCTGATGAACCGCATCGACATCGTCGACGTGGTGGGCAACCGCGTGCAGCTGAAAAAGGCCGGGCGCGAGTATACCGCCTGCTGCCCGTTTCACGACGAAAAGACGCCGTCGTTCACCGTCAGCCCGACTAAGCAGTTCTACCACTGCTTCGGCTGCGGCGCCCATGGCACCGCCCTTGGTTTTCTCATGGAATACGAACACCTCGGCTTTGTCGAGGCGGTGCAGGAACTAGCGGCCACGGCGGGCCTGGAAGTGCCGCGGGAAACCGGGTCCGCGGCAGGCGACAACCGCGGCCTCGAAGACCTGTACGGAATCATGGAACAGGCGGCGGCCTTCTACCGGCGCCAGCTGCGCGAACATACCGCCGCCGGCCGCGCCATCGACTACCTGAAAGGCCGCGGCCTGAGCGGCCAGGTGGCCGCGGAATTCGGCATCGGCTACGCGCCCCCGGGCTGGGACAATCTGGCCTCGGTGCTGGGCGCCGATGCCGCCTCGCGCGGGCTGCTGGCGCGGGCCGGGCTGATCGCCGAAAAGACCGGTGGCGGCGCCTACGACCGCTTCCGCGACCGGATCATGTTCCCAATCCGCGACCGGCGCGGGCGCGTGATCGCCTTCGGCGGCCGCATCCTCGACGGCGACGGGCCCAAGTACCTGAATTCGCCGGAAACGCCCATCTTCCACAAGGGCCGCGAACTCTACGGCCTGTTCGAGGCCCGTAAAGCGCTGCGCAAGCTGGAGCGCCTGCTGGTGGTGGAAGGCTATATGGATGTGGTCGCCCTGGCCCAGCATGACATCCGCTGCGCCGTCGCCACCCTGGGCACTGCCACCACCGCCGAGCACCTGGAGGTCCTGTACCGCCTGGTGCCGGAAGTGACTTTCTGCTTCGACGGCGACCGGGCCGGACGCGAGGCGGCCTGGCGCGCCCTGGAAAACGCCCTGCCGGTGCTGCGCGACGGCCGCCAAGCGCTGTTTTTGTTTCTGCCCGAGGGCGAGGATCCGGACAGTCTGGTGCGCCGGGAAGGGAAAGAAGGCTTCGAGCGTCGTATTGGGGACGCGGTCCCACTTTCGGAATTTTTCTTTGAAGCTTTGGGGCGAAGGGCCGATACAGCCACTGAAGACGGACGGGCGCGGCTCGCCGAGCTGGCCCGCCCGCTGCTGGCGAAGCTGCCAAACGGCGTGTTCCGGCAGCTGATGCTGGAGCGGCTGGCCAAGGTCATACGACTGGACGCCGGACGTCTGGCCGGGCTGATGCCCGGCGCCCCCACCACCGCGGACCGTGGCCCGCAACCACGGGGCGTAACCAGGCCCAAGGGGCGCAGCCCCGTGCGCAAGGCGATCGCCCTGTTGCTGCACCAGCCACGTCTGGCCCAGCGAGTTGAGGACACGGAAACCCTGAAAAATCTGGAACTTCCTGGTGCCGACTTGTTGACACGCCTGGTTGAAATGCTGCAGAGCGAACCGCATCTTAGTACTGGAGCGCTGTTGGAACGCTGGCGCGACACCCCCGAAGGAGGGCATCTGCTCAAATTGGCGCAAATCGACCAGCCCGGCTCCGACGCGGCCCTCGAGCAGGAATTCATCGACACCATCCGTCACCTGCGCAGCAAACACCTGGACCAGCGGTGGGAATTCCTGCAGCAGAAACTGGCCCGGGAGGGGCTCAACGACGAGGAAAAAAACGAGTGGAAACAGATACTTACATCGAAGCGCCGACACCCCGAAGGGGCCCGGCCACCTGGCAACGGGTGACTCGTTGTAGTAAACTGTTGGTTTATTTTTCGCCTGCTCCGCAGGCGTTGATTGTGAGTGACCAGTGATCATGAACCAGGAACAGCAGCAATCGCAGTTACGGCAGCTAATCGCACGCGGCAAGGAACAGGGCTACCTGACCTATGCCGAGGTGAATGATCATTTGCCCAATGAAATCATCGATCCCGAGCAGATCGAAGAGATTATCGGCATGATCAACGACATGGGCATCACGGTGCACGAGTCGGCGCCGGACGTGGAAAGCCTGCTGCTGAGCGACGAGGGCGTCACCGCCGACGACGACGCCGCCGAAGAGGCGGCCGCAGCCCTGGCCTCGGTGGAAACCGAGATCGGTCGCACCACCGACCCAGTGCGCATGTACATGCGCGAGATGGGCTCCGTGGAACTGCTCACCCGCGAGGGCGAAATCGAGATCGCCAAGCGCATCGAGGACGGCCTGCGCCAGGTGCTCTCGGCGCTGTCGAGCTACCCCGAGTCCGTCGCCCATCTGCTGCGCGAGTACGACGGCATCGAAGCCGGCGAGACGCGGCTGTCGGACATCATCACCGGCTTCAACGACCTCAACGCCGCCGACGACGACATTCCCCAGGCCGACGCCGCGCCGCCGGCGACCGACCTGCGCGACGACTCCGCGGACAGCGATGACGACGACGATGACGACGACGATGACAGTTCCAGCAGCGAAGTTGTCGACACCGGACCCGATCCGCAGGAAGCCGCGGCCCGCTTCGCCGAACTGCGCAAGCTCTACAACAAGGTGCAGAACGAAGTGGCCAAACACGGCCGCGACGACAAGCGCACCCGCAAGACTCTGGACCTGATCAGCGAGCGGTTCATGGAGCTGAAGCTGACCCCGCGCGTGGTGGACGCCCTGGTGGACAACCTGCGCGGCATGGTCGAGCGCATTCGCACCCACGAACGGGTGATCATGGGCATTTGCGTGCAGAAGGCGCACATGCCGCGCAAGGATTTCATCACCTCCTTCCCGGACAACGAGACCGATCTCAACTGGCTGCAGAAGCAGATCAAGGCCGGGCGCAACTATTCGCCGGTGCTCGCCGAGCACGGCGATGAGATCCTCAAGGCGCAGAAGCGCCTGATCGGCATCCAGGAAGAGAGCGGTCTGGCCATCAGCGAGATCAAGGACATCAATCGCCGCATGTCCATCGGCGAAGCCAAGGCGCGCCGGGCGAAGAAGGAAATGGTCGAGGCCAACCTGCGGCTGGTGATCTCCATCGCCAAGAAGTACACCAACCGCGGCCTGCAGTTCCTGGACCTGATCCAGGAGGGCAACATCGGCCTGATGAAGGCGGTGGACAAGTTCGAATACCGCCGCGGCTACAAGTTCTCGACCTACGCCACCTGGTGGATACGCCAGGCCATCACCCGCTCCATCGCGGACCAGGCCCGGACCATCCGCATCCCGGTGCACATGATCGAGACCATCAACAAGCTCAACCGCGTGTCGCGGCAGATGCTCCAGGAGATGGGCCGCGAGCCGTCACCGGAGGAGCTGGCCGAGCGCATGGAGATGCCCGAGGACAAGGTGCGCAAGGTGCTGAAAATCGCCAAGGAGCCGATCTCCATGGAAACACCGATCGGCGACGACGAGGATTCGCACCTCGGCGACTTCATCGAGGACACCGCGGTGCTGTCGCCGGTGGACATGGCCACCATGGAAGGCCTGCGCGAAGCCACCCACTACGTGCTGGCCGGCCTGACGCCGCGGGAAGCCAAGGTGCTGCGCATGCGCTTCGGCATCGACATGAACACCGACCACACC
>JARRNJ010000091.1:0-8544 GCA_037385045.1 Gammaproteobacteria bacterium
CCCGGCGCTGAGCGCGGCGTCGCGGGCGGCCACCGCGCGGCGGTGACGGCGCCCCCGGAGATGCAGGTAGACACCCCAGATCAACAGCATGGGTGCCAGGTAAATGGTCAGTGTCAAAAGAGGCCCCCTGATCCCAATCCTTTGCTCGACAGCGGCTGGAAAAGCGCCCGGAGGCGCACCAAGCGCCCCGCGCGGCCGGTGACCCCGGCGGCGCGACGCGGCCCCGCCCCACCGGACTTGCGCCTATAATAGCATTCGTGGAAAATTTTCCCGCATACTTGGGTGCATTCTGTGGGATTGATCACAGATTCCGGGCCGCGGCAGCGGGCACCATGCGCGGAAACCCGCCCCACGGTCGTGGCGCGGGATGGCCGGGACGCGCGGGCATGGGGCCTGCGCCTGTGCGGAGAGTCGACCGATGAACCCAATCTGGATCACGTCCGGCGCCGTTGCGGCGCTGGTGCTCATCGTGGGTGTGGTGTATTTCCGCCGGCGTCGGGCCCGCCGTTCACAGGCGCCGGCGCCCGACGGCGCCGCGGCAACCCGCCCCGTCCTGGGCCGGGTGGCCTGGTGGGCGGTGCCGTTGCTGGCCTTTACCATCCCGGCCGGGGCGGTGATGTTGTACCTGCAGCTCAACCCCCCCACCCCCGGTTTCCGCGCCGACTGGGCCAGCCCGCACCTGGGCCTGGACGTGCACGGCGACGGCGGCGGCCTGATGGGCGCCACCACGCCGTCCGCGCCGGCGGCGGCCGGCGGCGGCAAGATCGACTCGGTGGCCGACATGGCCGCGCGCCTGGCCCAACGCCTGCAATCCCATCCTGACGACGCCGCCGGCTGGACCCTGCTGGGACGCTCCTACGAATACCTGAAGCGCTACGGCGACGCGGCGCGGGCCTATGGCCGGGCGCTGCAGGCCGGCGCGGCGGGCGCCGGGTTGCGCGACCGCATGGCCCGCATGCAGCGCCTGGCGGGCAGCGCCGCCCACGCACCCGCCCCGGCCAAAACCGCCCCCAACCTGGACGCGACCGCGGCCGCGCTGAAGCAACGCCTGGCCGGCCATCCCGACGATGCCGGCGCCTGGACGCGGCTGGCACACATCTACCAGCGGATCGGCCGCTATGCCGACGCCAGCGCCGCCTACGCCCGGCTGACGGAGCTCAAACCGGCCGACGCGCGGGCCTGGGCGGACTATGCCGACACCCTGGCCGCGGCCGGGGACAAACGGCTCACCGGCCGCCCGGAGAAGCTCATCGCCAAGGCCCTGGCCCTGGATCCCAACGAACCCAAAGCCCTGTGGCTGGCCGGCACCGCGGCCATGGAGCAACACCGGCCGAAGCAGGCGCTGCAGTACTGGCAACGGCTGCGCGGCGTGCTGCCCCCCGGTTCCCACGACGCCCGGGTCCTGGACAGCAACATCCGTGAAGCGCGCAGCGCGGCCGGCGAGCCCGCGGCGCCCGCCGCGGCCGCCGTCACCGGCACCGTACGCATCGATCCGAAACTTGCCGCGACGGTGTCGCCCGATGACACCGTGTTCATCTATGCACGGGCGGTCAAGGGCCCGCCGATGCCGTTGGCGGTGCTGCGCAAACGGGTCAAGGACCTGCCCCTGCAGTTCCGGCTGACCGATGCCATGGCCATGCTGCCGTCGATGAAGCTGTCGCAATTTTCCCGGGTGCGGGTTACCGCCCGGGTATCGCGCACCGGCAACGCCGTGGCGCAGCCCGGAGACCTGACCAGCGCTTCCCGGCAGGTGCAGGTCGGCAGCGGCAAGGGCATCCAGCTGACCATCAGCAAACCGGTGTCATGACGCGGCGGTCACACGCCGCCAACAGGTACAGAACCATGGACCAGGCAACTTCGTCCGCAAACACAGTCGGCAAGGTCAAGACGCTGCGGCGGCGCGACGGCGCGGCGCCGCGCACCGGTCCGTCGGCCATCGGCCGCTGGCTCAACGTGCTGTTCTACCTGCTGATCATCGCCGCGCTCTACGACGGCTGGCACAACCGCAACGATCAGCTCCTCACCGCCGAGTCCGGCGCCGGCTATATCCTGGGGATCGTCGGCGGCTCGATGATGCTGTCGATGTTCTTCTATTCGCTGCGCAAACGCGCCCGCTTCATGCGCCGCATGCTGCCGATCCGCTACTGGTTCCAGACCCACATGACCCTCGGCGTGCTCGGTCCGACGCTGATTCTGTACCACTCCAACTTTCACCTCGGGTCCCTCAACAGCCGCGTGGCCCTGCTGTGCATGCTGGTGGTGGCCGGCAGCGGTCTCGTCGGCCGCTTCATCTACACGCGCATCCACGTCGGCCTGTACGGCAAGAAAGCCACGCTGGAAAGCCTGCGGCTCGACGCCGACCGCATCAAGGAGGTGTTTTCCACCGAGCTGCCGTTCGCACCGGCGCTGGTTGCGCGCCTGGACGCCTACGAGCGGATGGTGCAGACGCCGCCGGCCGGCGTGCTCGCCGGTGCGCTGCGCCACCTGACCCTGGGCATCCGCACCCGCTTCACCTACCTGGCGCTGCGCCGGCTGGTGCACCGCCTGTCCGCCGCCGAGGGCCGCGCGCGCGGCTGGCGGCGGCGCCAACGCCGCGCGGTGTGCCGCCAGGTCTGCCGGCACGTGGGACTGCACTTGGCCACCGTGCGCAAGGTGTCCGAGCTGAGCTTCTATGAACGGCTGTTCTCCCTGTGGCACGTGCTGCACGTACCGCTGTTCATCATGATGGTCATCTCGGCGATCGTGCACGTGATCGCCGTGCACATGTACTGAGCCATGCCGCGGTTGTACCGGATTCGATATTGCGCCTGGCTCGGCCTGCTCGCCCTGCTGAGTCTGCCGCTGGGCACGCGGGCGGCGGACGTGGAAACCCTGGTGATGCCCGGCCCCCTGATCCAGGGCCATGCCAAATACGAAACCCAGTGCTCGCGCTGCCACGCCAAATTCAGCAAGAAACGGCAAAGCACCCTGTGCCTGGCCTGCCACAAGAAAGTCGCCGGCGACATCCGTGGCGGGAAGGGCTACCACGGCCGGATCGAGAACATCCGCACCACGGAATGCAAGAGCTGCCACACCGACCACAAAGGACGCAACGCCGACATCGTGCAGTTGGACCGGGAGACGTTCGACCACCGCAAGACGGATTTCATGCTCAAGGGCGCCCACCGCGGGGTCGCCTGCACCAGCTGTCACAAGAGCGACAAGCCGTTCCGCGACGCGCCATCACGCTGCGTCAGCTGTCATCGCAAGGATGACCGCCACAAAGGGCGCCTCGGCGACGACTGCGGCAGCTGCCACGATGCCCGCGCCTGGAACCGGCCGCACTTCGACCACAGCAAAACCGACTACCCGCTCGTGGGCCGGCACAAAAAGGTCGCCTGCAACGGCTGTCACATCAATCAGCGCTACAAGAAGACGCCCACCACCTGCTATTCCTGCCACGCGGTGCAGGACGTGCACGCCGGCCGGTACGGGCGCAAATGCGATTCGTGCCACAGCCCGTCGGGCTGGAAAAAATCGAAGTTCAATCACGACAAGGACACGGATTTTCCCCTGCACGGCGCCCACAAGGACGTGCCGTGCAGTCAATGCCATGCCAAGGATCCGTTCAAACACAAGATCGCCAGCACCTGTTACAGCTGCCACCGCTACGACGACCGGCACAACGGGCGCTACGGCAAGAAGTGCGAAACCTGCCACGAGGACACCGGATGGAGCAGGGTTTCCTTCAACCACGACAAGGACACCGACTTTCCGTTGCGCGGCGCCCACCGCAAGGCCGACTGCGATGCCTGCCACCAGGGCCCCCTGAGCCGCTCGCTGAGCGTCAAGTGTGTCGCCTGCCACCGCGCCGACGACGTCCACCGGGGACAACAGGGCACCGACTGCGCCCAGTGCCACAACGAGTCGAGCTGGAACGGCCGGGTCCTGTTCGACCACGGGCTGACCCGGTTCCCGTTGGTCGGCCAGCATGCCGTGGTTCCCTGCGAGGAATGTCACGCCAACGCCACCTACAAGAACACGCCCACCGACTGCGCCTCCTGCCACGCGGGCAAGGACGCCCACCACAAACGCCTGGGCAGCAACTGCGAGCAATGCCACAACCCCAGCGGCTGGAATCTGTGGCACTTCGACCACGACACCCAGACCGACTATCCCCTCAAGGGCTCCCACCGGGGCCTGCAGTGCGAGGCGTGCCACACGCGCCCGGCCGGCGGACAGAAACCCGTGCATCTGTCCGACAGCTGCTACGCCTGCCACCAGGCGGATGACACCCACCGCGGCGGTTTCGGGACAAATTGTGGCCGCTGTCACGAAACCAGCTCGTTCTCCGACGTGCATATGCCATAGCGTTGGTGTATATATGTGGTAAAATATCCCACGTATGCAGAAGCCCGGCTCCCGGCGAAGGTCGTCGAGAACATACAAAAAGCCGCCATCCAGGACCTCGGCCCGATTATGCACAGCATCCGCCGCAACCCAGAGCTGATACCCAGGATTCTGTTTTTCCTGGTTTTTCTGGTGGCCGCCGGCCTGGCTCCAAGCACTTCGGCGGCAACCCCCAGCGCCGGCAAATTCGACCACATGAGCACCGGCTTCCCGCTCACCGGCGGCCATCGCAACGTGAGCTGCGAGACCTGCCATGCGGGCGGCGTATTCAAGGGCACACCCACCCGCTGCTCCGCCTGCCACGCCCCGGGCACCCGGGTCAGCGCCACGCCCAAGCCGGCCACCCATATCCCCAGCCTGGACAGCTGCGACAGCTGCCACACCACCCGGGATTGGAAGCACGTCCAGCGGGTCGACCACGAGGCGGTGATCGGGGCCTGCGCCACCTGCCATAACGGCACCGTCGCCACCGGCAAGACGCCCAATCACATTGCCACCAGCAGTCAATGCGGCAGCTGCCACACCACCACGGCGTGGTCCGGCGCGCGCTTCGACCACAGCGGCGTCACCGGCAGTTGCACCAGCTGCCACAACGGGCGGACCGCCACCGGCAAACCGGCCAGCCACATCGCCACCAACGCCGACTGCGGCGACTGCCACAACACACGTTCGTGGGGCGGCGTACGCTTCGACCACAGCGGCGTCACCGGCAGCTGCACCCGCTGCCACAACGGCACCACCGCCACCGGCAAGCCGGCCAACCACGTCCCCACCAGCGCCGACTGCGGCGACTGTCATACGACCACCGCCTGGACCGGGGCACGCTTCGACCACAGCGGCGTCACCGGCAGCTGCGCCACCTGCCATAACGGCAGCACCGCCACCGGCAAGTCCGCCAGTCACATCCGCACCAACAACAGCTGCGCCGACTGCCATTCGACCAGCGCCTGGAACCCGGCCACCCGGGTCGACCATACCGACGTGCTCGGCACCTGCACCAGCTGCCACAACGGCAGCACCGCGACGGGCAAGCCGGCCAACCACGTCGCCACTACGGCCGACTGCGGCGACTGCCATTCCACCACCAGTTGGACCAGCGCCCGGTTTGACCACAGCGGCGTCACCGGCAGCTGCGCCACCTGCCACAACGGCACCACGGCCACCGGCAAGTCCGCCACTCACATCCGCACCAACAACAGCTGCGCGGACTGCCACTCGACCACGGCCTGGAATCCGGCGACGCGGGTCGACCACACCGACGTGCTGGGCACCTGCACCAGCTGCCACAACGGCACCATCGCCACCGGCAAGTCAGCAACGCACATCGCCACCACGGCCGACTGCGGGGATTGCCACTCCACCACCAGTTGGACCGGCGCCCGGTTTGACCACAGCGGCGTCACCGGCAGCTGCGCCACCTGCCATAACGGCACCACCGCCACCGGCAAGTCGGCGACCCATATCCAGACCAACAACAACTGCGCGGACTGCCACAGCACCACCGCCTGGAACCCGGCCACCCGGGTCGACCATACCGACGTGCTCGGCACCTGCACCAGCTGCCACAACGGCACCATCGCCACCGGCAAGTCGGCAACGCACATCGCTACCACGGCCGACTGCGGGGATTGCCACTCCACCACCAGTTGGACCGGCGCCCATTTCGATCACAGCGGCGTCACCGGCAGCTGCGCCACCTGCCATAACGGCACCACCGCCACCGGCAAGTCGGCGACCCACATCCAGACCAACAACAACTGCGGCGACTGCCACAGCACCACCGCCTGGAATCCGGCGACGCGGGTCGACCACACCGACGTGCTCGGCACCTGCGCCTCGTGCCACAATGGCACCGTCGCCACCGGCAAGCCGGCAAATCACATTGCCAGCGGCAACACCTGCGACGATTGTCACTCCACCACCACCTGGTCCGGCGCCGTATTCGATCACAGTAGCGTGGCACCGGGTACCTGCACGACCTGCCACAACGGCACCACCGCCACCGGCAAACCCGCAACCCATATTCCCACCAGCGCCCAGTGCGACGAGTGCCATACTACGATTGCCTGGACGCCGGCGACTTTCAATCACAGTGGCGTCACCGGCAGCTGCGCCACTTGCCACAACGGCACCACCGCCACGGGCAAACCGGCCAATCACATTCAGACCAACAACAACTGCGGCGACTGCCACAGCACCACCACCTGGAATCCGGCCACGCGCGTGGATCACAGCGACGTGCTGGGCACCTGCTCGTCGTGCCACAACGGCGTTATCGCCCGCGGTAAACCCCGAGATCATCCCCGCACCACCGCCGACTGCGGCAACTGCCACAACACGCGGAGCTGGGATCGGTGATCCACGTCACCCGGGACAGCGATGCGATGGCCGATCGTTGCCGCCGCGGCGCGGCAACGCCCGCCCCGGTTCCGCGGAACCGGGGCGGGCACGAAACCGCGTACTCACTGCGAATCGATTCACACCAATGACGAGGGACACACACCCGGCGCAGCGCCGTTCATACCTAGCTCCGCGCATACAGGACCACGTCCGTCGACCGCGGACCCGATCCGAACGGTTGTAACCGCCCCGGCGCCCTGCGCCGGCTGAGCACGGCCGTCACCACGGCCGCGGCGGTATACACACCATGATCGTCCCGTTTGTCGCCAGGACCCTCAACCGGACACGAGTAGTAAACGCCATGATCTTTAACCGCAATTTCAACTTCCTCGCCGCACTTCTGGCTCTGGTGATCCTGCTCGCCCCGACGGCGGGCCGGGCCCAGAACCGCGTGCTCGACAGCATCGACGTAACGCCTTACAGCGGGCGGGTCGAGCTGCAAATCAACTTCACCTTTGCCATGCAGTACCTGACCTCCGAGCTGTCGCCCGACGGTGAGACGCTGCAGGTGCAATTGCGCGCCGTAACCACGACGCCCATCGACCTCCAGGACGTTTCCACCCAGGAAACCCTGGGCTGGAACCCCAGCCGCAAGGTGCCGCTCCAGGATGTGCGTTACGACGGTACCAACGCCGGCACCCAGGAACTGACCCTGCATTTCCAACGTTCGGTGAAGGTCGAGCAGGTCCGATCGTCATCGAACTACAACAGCCTCATCGTGGTGCTGGCCGCACCGCCGGCCGCGCCGCAACAACCCCCGGCACCGGCCCCGGCCCCCGCCCCGGCTCCCCCGACCGCGGCGGTCGCGCCAGCCATACCCCGGGGACGTTTTGTCGTCAACCTGGAATCCACCGTCCAGCCGTTGGACCTCAACGCCGTGCCCCGGCTCCCGGTGTTCGCCAAGTATCACCTGTACGTCACCACGACGCAGGTCAATCACCGCCGCTGGTACCGCCTGCGCCTGGGGTTCTTTGCCACCAAAGCCGACGCCCTGAAGCTGTTGAAACAGCTCCACGCGCATTATCCCGAGGCGTGGGTGACCAAGGTTTCGGACGCCGAGGTGCGCCAGGCAGTGTCGGCGGCGCCCGCCGCCAAGCGCCCGCCCGCCGAAGCCGCCCCCGCCGTACCCTATCGGCCCATGTCGCGGGAGCAACTGCGCGACCTGATGCGACAGGCGCGCGAGTCGGTGCAGCGCAAGAACTATGCGCGTGCCATCCGGCTGTATACGAAGGTGCTGCGCTACCCGGACGAGCCCTATCATCAGCAGGCGCTGGAATACCTCGGCCTGGCCCGCGAGCGCAACGGCCAGATCGCGCAGGCGGTAGCCGTCTATCAGCGTTACCTGCAGACCTATCCGCGGGGCGAGTCGGCGAAGCGGGTGCGCCAGCGCCTGGACGGACTGATCGCGGTTCATGCCGCTCCGCGACAGAAGCTGCGCGCCGGCCGCCGCCCCGAGGCCGCACCGCAGTGGCAGGTCTACGGCAGCTTCTCGCAGTTTTATCAGCGGGCGGTGAACGTGACCGACGCCCAGGGCTCGACCACCAGCCAGTCGGCGCTGTCGACGGGGATCGACGTCTCGGCGCGGCGCCGCAGCCGCAATTACGACGTCCGCGCCCGCTTCAGCGGCGGCTACACTTACGATTTCCTGCATCAACCGAGCTTTTTCGGCTCCGGCACCGGAACGCGCGTGGCCGCCATGTACCTGGACGTGCTGAACCGCAACAGCACCTTTGACATGCGCCTCGGCCGCCAGGT
>JARRNJ010000092.1:0-13022 GCA_037385045.1 Gammaproteobacteria bacterium
GTTTCAAGTGGTTCGTGGAAGGTCTGCTCGAGGGCTCGCTTGGTTTTGGTGGGGAAGAGAGTGCGGGCGCATCTTTCGTGCGTCTGGATGGCAGCGTCTGGACGACGGACAAAGACGGGATCGTCCCGGCTTTGCTCGCAGCGGAGATCACAGCCCGGATGGGCCGAGATCCCGGCGAAATCTACCACGAACTCACCCGCGAGTTCGGTGAGCCGGTTTACGACCGAGTTGAGGCGCCTGCCACCCCGGAGCAAAAGGCAATGCTGGAGAGACTCTCGCCACTGGAGGTTCGGCTCACCGGTCTCGCCGGCGAAAAGATCCAGACCATCCTCACCAAGGCGCCGGGCAACGACGCCCCCATCGGCGGGTTGAAAGTGGTGACGGAGAGCGGATGGTTCGCGGCGCGTCCATCAGGGACCGAGAACATCTACAAGATCTATGCGGAGAGCTTCCGGGGAGAGGATCATTTGCGGCGCATCTTGGAGGAAGCGCAGACAATCGTCAATGATGCTTTGGCTGCTGCGCCACAGCGGGCAGGGCTTGCAAACAATCCAAATTTGAAGGAGAAAACATGAGCAAACAAACACGTGCGATCAATCCGATATACAGCCTTCTCCCCATGGAAGTCGAGGGATTCGACTCCCTGGCCGAGTTGGCCCTGGACATGCGCTGGTCCTGGAATCATGCCGCCGACGAAGTGTGGCGAGAGCTTGATCCCGCGCTCTGGTATTTGACTCATAACCCCTGGGGCGTTCTACAGACTGTCTCGCGGGACCGGATGGAACGGGTGTTAGTCGATCCCGGCTTCCGAAAAAAGGTCGGTGACCTCCTGCAAGCCAAGCGGCAAGCGAGGGAGGCACCGGCATGGTTTCAGCAAACCTACCCGCAATCTCCCCTGACCTGTGTTGCGTATTTCAGCATGGAATTCATGTTGAGCGAAGCTCTCCCGATCTATTCGGGAGGACTTGGCAATGTGGCCGGCGATCAGCTCAAGGCGGCAAGCGATCTGGGCGCGCCCGTGGTCGGGGTTGGGTTGCTCTACCAGCAGGGCTATTTTCGCCAGGTGATCGACAAGGACGGTGCGCAACAAGCCCTCTTCCCGTATAACGACCCCGGACAGCTGCCGATTACGCCCTTGCGTAAACCGAACGGGGAGTGGTTGCGGCTGGAGATCGCATTGCCGGGCTACTCCGTCTGGCTTCGCGCCTGGCAGGTCCAGGTCGGCAGGGTAAAGCTTTTCCTTTTGGACAGCAACGACGCGGCGAACTTCCCCGTTCATCGAGGGATTACCAGCGAGCTGTACGGCGGCGGGGCGGCGGGCCGGAGCTGCGTCTCAAGCAGGAACTGCTTCTCGGGATCGGCGGATGGCGGCTGCTCGCTGCGCTCGGCATCCAGCCGGAAGTCTGTCACCTGAACGAAGGGCATGCGGCCTTCGCCGTGCTGGAGCGTGCCCGAAGTTTCATGGCGGCGACAGAGCAGCCCTTTGAAGTCGCACTGGCCGTCACGCGGGCGGGGAACCTCTTCACCACCCACACGGCGGTGGCCGCCGGCTTTGACCGTTTCGCCCCGGCCCTCATGGAGCAGTATCTCGGCGGGTATGCCGAAAAGCAGCTCGGTATTGCACTCCACGATTTGCTGGCCCTGGGCCGGCGGGACCCGAACGACTCGTCGGAAACTTTCAACATGGCCTATCTGGCGATCCGCGGGAGCGGGGCGGTGAACGGCGTCAGCCGCCTGCACGGAAAGGTGAGCCGGAACCTTTTTGCACCCCTCTTTCCGCGTTGGCCGGTGGAAGAAGTCCCCGTCGGCAACGTGACCAACGGAGTCCACATGCCCAGCTGGGACTCGGCGGCAGCCGACGATCTCTGGACGGAGGCTTGTGGAAAGGATCGCTGGCTCGGGACAACGGAAACCCTGGAGCGGGACGTTCGCCGCATCTCCGACGCCAGACTCTGGCAATTTCGCACCGCCGCCGGCAAGTCTCTTGTGGAATACGCTCGAGAGCGATTGTCCAGACAACTGGCCGCCTCCGGCGCGTCGCCCGAGGCGGTTGACGAGGCGAAGCACCTGTTTGACCCCAAGACGTTGACCCTGGGCTTTGCGCGGCGCTTCGCGACCTACAAGAGACCCAACCTGCTGCTGCACGACCCCGAGCGGCTGCTTCGCCTGTTGACCGATCGCGAGCGACCGGTGCAACTCATCCTTGCGGGTAAGGCCCACCCGGCGGACCAGGCCGGGCAGGCCCTCATTCAGGAATGGACCCATTTCATTCGACGGCCCGAGGCGCGTCCCCATGTGATCTTCCTCGGTGACTACGACATGCTCTTGACCGAGCACCTAGTGCAGGGGGTGGATGTCTGGATCAACACGCCACGGCGACCCTGGGAGGCGTGCGGAACGAGCGGCATGAAGGTGCTCGTCAATGGAGGCATCAATCTGTCGGAATTGGACGGATGGTGGGTGGAAGCCTATACGCCTGAATTGGGGTGGGCACTGGGGGACGGCCGGGAACATGGCGACGACCCGGCCTGGGACGCCGCTGAAGCCGAGGCGCTCTACGGCCTGCTTGAACGCGAGGTGATCCCCGAGTTTTATGCCCGCGACGAGAACGGCATCCCCACCGCTTGGATCGCTCGGATGCGGGAAAGCATGGCGCGGTTGACACCGCCCTTCTCCGCCAACCGAACGGTGCGCGAATATACCGAGCAGCATTATCTCCCCGCGGCTGCAGCCTACCGTGAGAGGGCTGCCGATAATGGCGCAATGGGCGTGGAGTTGGTGAATCGGCAGCGTTCTCTGGAACAGAACTGGTCAAATCTGCGGTTCGGCGAGATGAAGGTAGCGACTGACAGGGGGAATCACGTATTCGAGGTCCAGGTTTATCTCAGCGGTCTTGACCCGAATACGGTGCAAGTAGAACTCTACGCCGACGGTGTGAACGGCGGAGAGCCCGTGCGGCAGGAGATGAAGTGCGTCCGCCAACCGGCCGGCGCAGACGTCACCACCTACAGCGCAGAGGTACCTTCTATGCGTCCAGCGACGGACTATACGGTGCGAGTCATCCCGCAGCACAACGGTGCTGCGGTCCCCTTGGAAGCCACTCATATCCTGTGGCAGCGATGATCCGATCGACGGAAGAAAAGATGATAAAGAAAGCGACTGCAATCACTTGTGTGTTTCTGGATAGCGGACGACGAAGGAATCATGCATGAAACCGGATAACCCACGCATCCTGACGATCAACGGCGGCTCATCAAGCATCAAGTTCGCGCTGTTCCAGGTTGGCGAACCGCTGGAGCGGGGACTTAGTGGAAAGGTCGACCGCATCGGCGTGAGCGGGACGAATTTGACATTCCATGACCCGGCCTCGAATCAGCAGGACAGCCGCAGTCTGGCTGTCGACGATCACAAATCAGCGGCAAACCTCCTGATTGACTGGCTCGTGGAACAGGACGGGTTCAGTTCGCTCGTGGCTCTGGGACACCGCGTCGTCCACGGCATGAAACACAACGAGCCCGAGATTATCACCCAGGACTTATTGGATGAACTGCATCGCATCATAACGTACGACCCGGATCATCTGCCCCGCGAGATTGAACTGATCGAAGCGTTCCGCCAGCGTCATCCGAAGCTGCCCCAGGTGGCCTGTTTTGACACGGCGTTTCACCGCACCATGCCGCGTGTTGCCAGGCTGCTTCCCATCCCGCGTCGTTACGAGGCGAAGGGAGTTCAACGCTATGGTTTCCACGGTTTGTCCTATGCCTTTCTGATGGAAGAACTCGCGCGCCTCGGCGACCCGGCGGCAACGGTTGGCCGCGTGATCCTCGCGCATCTCGGCAACGGCGCGAGCCTGGCCGCCGTGCGCGACGGCAGGAGTATCGACACCAGCATGGGCTTCACGCCCGCAGCGGGTTTGATGATGAGCACCCGCTCCGGTGATTTGGACCCGGGACTGGTTTCCTTTATGGCGCGAAGCGAGCAGATGAATGCGTCGCAATTTGACCAGATGGTCAACCACGAATCGGGGCTGCTGGGTGTTTCCGAGATCAGCTCCGATCTGCGCGACTTGCTCGCGCAGGAAGCCGGAGACCTGCGGGCGGCGGAAGCCGTGGCGCTGTTTTGTTATCAGGTGAAAAAGTGGATCGGCTCCTTCGCCGCTGCGCTCGGTGGATTGGACACGCTCGTCTTCGCAGGGGGCATCGGCGAAAATGCGCCACTCGTCCGCGCGCGCATATGTGAGGAGATGAGCTTCCTCGGCATTGAACTGAATGAGTCGCGCAATGCGGAGTCTGCGGGGGTGATTTCCACGGACGCCAGCCGGGCCACGGTTCGCGTCATTCGCACGGACGAAGAACTGATGATCGCGCGCTCGGTGTGCCGTGCACTCGGACTTGGCATGGCCGGTAAGAAAATGAGTGCATCGACATTACAATCGCCAAGGATACCGGGTCGATGAACCTTCTCAAAGAGCCCAATGAAAGGAGTTCTACACCGTTTTTACCCAGTGGGGATGGAGGAGGTTTTACGTTTAACATTTCTCAACTTTTTGAAGTCTACGGGAAACCCCAACCTGAAGCTGGGCAAGATAAAAGACGCGGGAGGGGTCTTTGAGGCAGAAATTCAGTCTGCCTCCGGGATAAAAGACAAGGGAAACATTTTACAGGAGGAGGACAGTCATGATCAATTACGGCTTCACTAAAGAGATGGATATCCCTTATGGGACAGTCATTGAGCAGGTGAGAGAGGCGCTGAAAAATGAAGGATTCGGGATACTGACAGAAATCGATGTCAAGGAAAAAATGAAGGAAAAGCTGGGCCTTGATATGAACAAATACATTATTCTGGGTGCCTGCAATCCTGCGAATGCATACAAAGCGATTCTTGCCGAGGAAAACATCGGACTCATGCTTCCCTGCAACGTTATTGTTTATGAAAAGGGTAGCCAGACGGTACTATCCGTTATACGGCCGACGGTTGCCATGCAGACGATTGAAAATTCGGAACTTCAAATAGTCGCGGAGGCAGTCGAGGCACAGTTGAAGAAGTCCTTCGATGCCATAAAATAAGGAGATCCCGAAGATGACTAAGCTCAGGGACAGACCGCGATGACAGAGACCTTTGGTAATCTGGTGCGCGACGTGTGGCACATCGCTGCCATCGGGCTTGGGTTTCTTCTCTCTGTGCTGGCGACCGGGCACAAGCCGCACAACCCGAATGTCCGCCGGAAGTGTTCACCGATGATTGGCTTTTCACGACCGGCGAAGCATTACGTGGTGATTCGTGGTTTCCCAAAACCGAAAGCGCGGGGCAGGTGTTGGCGCGAGGCGTGACCGATCGCCCGGATGAGAATTTCGAGAAGCTTCTTTGGACGCTGCTGGAGGCCCTCTCGATTGCCCGCTATTCAGTCCGGATCGTGACGCTCTATTTTCTACCCGACCCTGCCATGGTATCCGCACTGAATCTCGCATCAATGCGGGGAGTGCAGGTTGATATCATTTTGCCCTCACGGATCAACCTGCCGTTCGTCTTGTGGACCTCCCGGGCGATGTAGTCGCAAGTGCTCCGGCATGGATGCCATATTTGGCTAACCCCGCCTCCATTCGATCACTCAAAACTCATGCTGGTGGATGGCTGCTGGGCGCTGCTGGGATCGGCCAACTGGGATCCGCGAAGCTTGCGCCTTAACTTCGAGTTCAACTTGGAATGTTACGACGCCGAACTCGCCCAGAGGCTTGATCAGTGGGTCGAGACGAAACGGAACAGCGCCCATCCTGTGACGATGGAGGAGGTTGATGGCCGCCCACTGCCGGCTCGCCTGCGCGACGGCATTGCGCGATTGCTGACGCCGTACTTGTAGTCCGAAACCTATGTGGGGGCAAATTAATCTGAAAAGGAGAGCGATCATGAACATGAACATGAAGAATGCAACGGATAAACCATTGCCAACCGAACTGCTTTCCAAAATCGACGCCTACTGGCGCGCCGCCAACTATCTCTCGGTCGGCCAGATTTATCTCTACGACAACCCACTGCTGAAGCGGCCGCTGACGCTTGTGGATGTGAAGCACATGCTGCTGGGACACTGGGGCACGACCCCGGGGCAGAACTTCATTTACACGCACTTGAACCGGGTCATCAAGAAATACGACCTCGACATGATTTACGTCTCCGGCCCCGGGCATGGCGGTCCGGCCGTCGTGGGCAACACCTACCTCGAGGGCACTTACAGCGAGATCTATCCCGACATCAGCCAGGATGAGGCCGGGCTTCGGAAGCTCTTTGTTCAGTTTTCGTTTCCCGGAGGCATTCCCAGCCACGCGTCGCCGGAGTGCCCGGGCTCGATCCACGAGGGCGGCGAGCTGGGCTATTCGCTCAGCCATTCGTTCGGGGCGGTGTTCGACAATCCCGACCTGATCGCCGCCTGCGTCGTGGGCGACGGCGAGGCGGAAACCGGACCGCTGGCCACGGCGTGGCATTCCAACAAGTTTCTTAATCCGGCCACCGACGGAGCCGTGCTGCCGATCCTGCACCTCAACGGCTACAAGATCAGCAATCCGACCGTGCTGGCCCGCATCGAGCATGAGGAATTGGAGCAATTTCTGCGAGGCTGCGGCTGGACGCCTCACTTTGTGGAAGGTGATGAGCCGGAAGAGATGCATCAACTCATGGCTGGTACTTTGGAGAAGGCCATCGAGGGCATCCGGCAAATCCAAGAGAATGCACGGAACAAGAAGAACACCTCCCGACCGCGCTGGCCGATGATCGTCCTGAGGTCACCCAAGGGCTGGACGGGACCGAAAGTCGTCGATGGCCTGCAGGTTGAAGGCACTTTCCGCGCACACCAGGTGCCGCTCTCCGACCCGGCCACCCACCCTGAACACCTCAAACTGTTGGAAGACTGGCTGAGGAGCTACCGGCCGGAGGAACTCTTCGATGAGCAGGGGCGCCTGAAGCCGGAACTGGCCGAACTTGCGCCCAGAAGTGAACGACGCATGGGCGCGAATCCACACGCCAACGGCGGAATGCTGCTCCGCGACCTTCGGATGCCGGATTTCCGCGACTACGCGGTCGACGTGCCCTCGCCTGGGGTGAAAGGCATCGGCGACACGCATGTGCTCGGGCGTTTCCTGCGCGATGTGGCGAAGCTGAACAGCGAGCAGCGGAATTTCCGGGTCTTCGGCCCTGACGAGACGCTCTCCAACGGCCTGGAGGCCCTCTTTGAAGTGACCCGGCGCCAATGGGACGCCAGGACCGTGCCGAATGACGAATTTCTCGCGCCCACCGGACGCGTGATGGAAATGCTCAGCGAGCACCAATGCGAGGGGTGGCTGGAGGGCTACCTGCTCACCGGACGGCATGGACTCTTCAACTGCTACGAAGCGTTCATCCACATCATTGATTCCATGTTCAACCAGCACGCCAAGTGGCTGAAGGTCACGTCGCACCTGCCGTGGCGGCGGAAGATCGCCTCGTTGAACTACCTGCTGGCCTCGCACGTCTGGCGCCAGGATCACAACGGCTTCACCCACCAGGACCCCGGTTTCATCGACCATGTGGTGAACAAGAAGGCCGAGGTCGTGCGGGTCTACCTTCCGCCGGATGCAAACTGCCTGCTGTCGGTGATGGACCACTGCCTGCGCAGCCGCCATTACGTCAACGTCGTGATCGCGGGCAAACACCCGGCGCCGCAGTGGCTGACGATGGACGCCGCCGTCAAGCACTGCACCGAGGGCATCGGCATCTGGCAGTGGGCCAGCAACGATCAAAGCGTTGCGCCCGATGTGGTCATGGCCTGCTGTGGCGACGTGCCCACGCTGGAAACACTCGCCGCCGTCTCCATTATGCGCGAGCATCTGCCCGACCTGAAAATCCGGGTGGTCAACGTCGTCGACCTCATGAAGCTGCAGCCGCAAACCGAGCACCCGCACGGGCTCTCCGACATGGATTTCAACGAGCTCTTCACCAAGGACAAACCCGTCATCTTCGCCTACCATGCCTACCCGTGGCTGATCCACCGGCTGACCTACCGCCGCACCAACCACGACAACATCCACGTCCGCGGCTACAAGGAGGAGGGAACCATCACCACGCCCTTCGACATGACTGTGCTGAACGATCTGGACCGCTTCCACCTCGTGATGGACGCCATCGACCGCCTGCCGCAGACCGGCGACAAGGGCATCTACCTGAAGCAACAGCTCAAGGACAAGCTTGTCGAGCACAAGCAGTATATCACCCGGAATGGCCAAGACATGCCGGAAATCCGGAACTGGAAGTGGAGCAACCCGAAATGACAACAAGTATCCCGCAACTCACAAAACCTGCGGCATAGCAAAGACAGGAGAATACACATTATGCAACCCAATACCGATCAACCCAGGGCTCCCGAATCGAAGCCGCGATCGAAGCCCAATATGAAGGACGATCTGAAATCCCTTCCCATGCCGGAACTGCAGGCAAAACTGGGGGCGTCGCCGGACGGCCTCAGTCAAACCGAGGCGGAAAAACGGCTGGCCCAATATGGGCCTAACGAGATTGAAGAAAAGAAAACCAATCCGTTTCTGAAATTCCTCACCTATTTTTGGGGCCCCATCCCGTGGATGATCGAAGCGGCCGTGATCCTTTCGGCGGTGGCCCGGCATTGGCCGGATTTTTTCATCATCCTCCTCTTGCTTGTTGCCAACGGGGTAGTTGGTTTCTGGGAAGAGCATCAGGCGGGCAACGCCATCGCCGCGCTGAAGGCCAAGCTGGCGATCAAGGCCCGCGTCCGACGCGATGGGAAGTGGACCACTCCGGAGGCGCGTGAACTGGTGCCGGGCGACGTCATACGCGTGCGTCTGGGCGACATCGTGCCGGCGGATGCGCGCTTGCTGGAGGGTGACCCCATAGAAGTGGATCAGTCCGCGCTCACAGGAGAGTCGCTGCCTGCCACGCGCAAGCCCGGCGAGGCGGTGTTTTCGGGGTCGATCATCCGCCAGGGCGAAATCGGCGCGATGGTGTACGCCACCGGTGCGAACACCTACTTCGGCAAGACCGCGCAACTGGTGCAGGAGGCGCACACCGTCAGCCATTTCCAGCGGGCCGTCCTGAAGATCGGCGATTACCTCATCATCCTTGCGGTGGCTATGGTGGCGCTGATTATTACCGTCGCGCTCTTCCGCGGCGACCAGATGCTCACCACGCTTCAGTTCGCGTTGGTGCTGACCGTGGCCGCGATTCCTGTGGCGATGCCCACGGTGCTGTCCGTGACCATGGCGGTCGGCGCGCGCCTGCTGGCCAAAAAAGAGGCGATTGTGACCCGGTTGGCAGCCATCGAGGAATTGGCGGGCGTGGACGTGCTGTGCTCGGACAAGACCGGCACCCTGACCCAGAACAAGCTGACGCTGGGGGATCCGTTCAGCGTGAACGATATCCCCGCCGAGCAAGTCATTCTCAACGCCGCGCTGGCGTCGCGCGCGGACAAGCCGCCGTTAAGGGCACGGACGGAAAGGAATTCAAGGTGGCCAAGGGCGCACCCCAGGTGATCCTGGAGTTGTCGGCCAATGCAGGGCAGGTGAAGCCCGCCGTCGAGAAGGCCGTCAACGAATTTGCGGCGCGCGGCTTCCGCTCGTTGGGTGTGGCACGGGCGGACGCGCAAGGCCCATGGCAGTTTATGGGCGTGTTGCCGCTTTTCGACCCGCCCCGGGAACAAGCCAAAGCGACCATCGCGACCGCCCGTCAGATGGGAGTCAACGTCAAGATGGTTACGGGTGATCAAGTGGCAATCGCCCGGGAAACCGCCGGGAAATTGGGGCTGGGCGCAAATATCCTGGATGCCAGCGGTTTCGGCGACACGGAGCATCACGAGACGGCGCAGTTGGTGGAGACCATTGAGAAAGCAGACGGCTTCGCCCAGGTCTTCCCCGAACACAAGTTCCACATTGTAGACGTCCTGCAGCAACGCGGCCACATCGTGGGCATGACGGGCGACGGGGTGAATGACGCCCCTGCGCTGAAGAAGGCCGACTGCGGCATCGCCGTTTCGGGCGCGACGGACGCGGCGCGCGCGGCAGCGTCCATCGTTTTGATGACACCCGGCCTGTCGGTGATCATCGACGCGATCAAAGAGAGCCGGAAGATCTTCCAGCGGATGAACAGCTATGCGATCTACCGCATTGCCGAGACGCTGCGCGTGTTGTTGTTCATGACGCTGGCCATCCTGATCTTCAACTTTTATCCATTGACGGCGGTGATGATCGTGATGCTGGCGTTGCTGAACGACGGCGCCATCCTGTCCATTGCCTATGACAACGTTCATTACAAGGATCAGCCCGAGGCATGGAACATGCGTCTGGTGCTGGGGATCGCCACGGTGCTGGGCATCATGGGACCCGTGGCTGCGTTTGGCCTGTTTTACCTTGGCGACCGTGTCTATCACCTCGACCGGCCACATCTCCAGACGCTGATGTACCTTATGCTGTCCGTGGCCGGACAAATGACAATTTTCCTGACGCGCACGCGCGGCCCGTTCTGGTCCATACGCCCCGCGCGGATTTTATTGGGGGTTGTGCTTTGCGCACAAATCACGGCGATTCTGATTGCGGTTTATGGGCTGTTTATGACACCACTCGGCTGGAGTTGGGCGCTGTTCGTCTGGGGCTATGCGCTAGCTTGGTTCCTCGTGAGTGACCGCGTGAAACTGCTCGCGTATCGGGTGTTCGACCCAACTGCCGCGCCCTTATTGGCCAAAATACCTGTCGATGTGACACCGCAAATCGCCAAGCGCGCCTATGAACTCTACGAGCAGCGAGGCCGCCAGGAGGGCCAAGCAGGTCGAGACTGGTTTGAGGCGGAGCGGGAGATCCGGAAAGATGAACCCCATAAATGAACCGATGCGAACCGCGCGGTGATTACAATCACCGATGGCATCCCCAGTCGGGGTTTTATCATGGCCAATGCGCATGCGTTAGCTCGCTATGCCGCCTTGTGTCAGGAAGCCGGCCTGGTTCCCATCGCCGGGCCTGAAGTGCTCATGGAAATTACAAAAAGGAAGGCTAACCGTGAAAGCCTCGCCTTTGAGGCGGGATGAGATGTAAGCACCATGTATACACTACCAAAAAAAGGGCTTGCAATATATTGAAAGTTCTATTATAAAAAAATCGGGGACAGGGTTCGAATCCTCGTCCCCCAGCCAGCATAACTCGTTGTTTATGTTCACGAAAAAAGGCATACGCCTTGTAAACACCATTTACTTCCTCATCACCGCTTCTTTGTCCGCTAGCCTCACATGCTGATACCTCTCAGCAGTCCTGATGTCAGCATGCCCCTCTTCACAAAATAGCGATTCGGCTCAAGCCAGACGAGTGTGGCGAGGTATTCGCATTCTTTTTGTTGAAAGCGTCGGGAGAACTGCTCCTTCAGCCACTCCGTTATTGCCGAGCTATGCATGAAACAGACTTAATCCTTTTTCCAAGGTCCACCAGGGGACCACTTGGATTCAAAAGGCTGATTTGCTTCAAATGCTTGCGTTATAGGACGCAAGAACTCCCGGATTGCATTCATGACCAGCGAAAGATCGTCTGGAACACCGATTATTGGACCCTTTTCAAGGAAGGCGGACCACTGCCTCTTCTTTTCAGTCCGATTTGAAAACCTATCTGAAAATATCTCCGCCTCGGATCGTATCTCTGTCCTTCGCCT
Organism: Gammaproteobacteria bacterium; assembly: GCA_037385045.1. GTDB lineage: Bacteria > Pseudomonadota > Gammaproteobacteria > JASBUN01 > JASBUN01 > JARRNJ01. The sequence continues at coordinate 11,680 of JARRNJ010000092.1, forward strand.
TTTGCAGGTGGCAATGACCGCCTCCTGCAATATCCGCCCCTGAAATGTGCATGTTTGGCACAAAAACCAGATGTCGTAGAAATCCTTCATCCGGCTGTTTAAGTCAGCAAGGTCCAAGGCTGCCTCGAATTTCTCCGCAATAACCGTTTCGGGCGTGTAGCCAAAGATGATTGGCGGCTCTGTGTCCAGAAGGGTGGGAAAGGCCATCTCCTTTGGCTCAGGAACAACCTTATCCCCAAATCCTACGTCGATCTGCATCGGAACCCGAGCCTTTCCCAGCAGACCAGAGAACTTCAGTCTCACGCCGAGGTAATCAGACAGGGGTGTGAGGATTTCATTCGTCATTTGTGAAAAGTCATAGATCATTCCATCCTGAAAATCGGTTTCACCAATCGCTCGGATGGTCCGGGACACAGTATCGACATCATTTGACATAAGACCAAGAAAATCAATATCTCTCGTTGGCCTTGCTTGAGGCAGACCTCTGCCCCTGAGTAGCAGGCCTCCTTTGAGTAAGAGGTCGCCTCTGAAAGGTGACTTCGAAAGCCGGAAAAGGAAGCGTTCCAGGGCATATTGAACAAGCACCTGGTCGTAGGGTTTCCCTGTTTGACGCGCCAGGTTCAACAACCGGCCTCTGACTGATGCAGCCATGTCTCTGACATCGGCCCTGGTCATGCGGTCATGGCCTCCAGATATGGCGTCACAAGCTTTTCTACCCCGCAGAGCCTGGCATACTTCATCAAGACAGACGGGCTTGCATCAGGGCGCTTAAGGTATTCCTTCGCGGCTTCCAGGGTAACATCCAGACCCACCGCTTTGCGCCACCGAAAACAGTCAATGACGGTCTTGGGGGCGTCATAGATTTGAACTGTCTGATTTGAAATTCGGTGCGTCACAATCCCGTTGCTGAAGGCCATACCGCTGAAATGGAAAACACGCACCGGCGGATACTCGATCTTCGGTTTTCTTGCCTTTCGTTCAACGGCCAGCCAGACATAATGAGGGGTTTGGGTTGTGAGTTGATGGAAGGAGAGTGAAGATACGAGACATATTACCCCGTTCGGCACCCTTTTGCCTACCTCGGCAAGGCTCACTTCAGCCGGCATTTCCATCTCAGCGAGCTGATAGAGTCCGCGGGAGACCGCCACCAGGACCCCTTCATCACGGCTGCGGTTATCTGATTTTAAAACAAAAAAATTTGGGTTTTGTTTGTACGCCGCGCACCATTTTGGGTTCTTTGGGCAGAACTCGATTCCCTTGACAGCACAGTATTGTTCCGTGGCAAAAAATGACATTTTGGTGTAAAAACAGCATTCATTAAATTACAAAACATGTGAATTGGA
>JARRNJ010000093.1:0-8010 GCA_037385045.1 Gammaproteobacteria bacterium
GACCGGAGGATCATCGTAGGGTGGATAAGCGCAGCGCATCCACCGGACACCGCCACCGGCGTCGCCGTCCGCCGGCGGCCTCGACCCGACCGGCAGCGCCGCAAAGTCAAATCGCCGGTTCCCGCTTGCGCTTGGCGCGGCGCACCGCAACTCAATTGCGCCCATCGGGCCGTCTGCTGCATGCCAAACGCCGATTTCCGGGACCGCTCAAATTTCTGAGAAGTCACAGCCGGTGCCTGCATTCACAGTATAGTAATCGCTGCCGCGCCGGTTGTCCGCGCTACAATGGGGCGGCTCCGTCCTGGGAGCGTCTTGACTCGTTTCGCCGACCATTCATGGCCACTGTGCGGTCCAAGCGCTGGTTTCGGTTCACCTGGCAGGCACTGCTGTTTATTGCCGTGCTGTTTGCGGTGCACCTGTACGTGACCCGTAATGCGGTGACGGGCCCGGCGCCGCCGTTTGCCGGCAGGCTGCTCGACGGTGAGCCCGTTTCACTGCAACAGTTTCGCGGGCGCCCGCTGCTGGTGCACTTCTGGGCCAGCTGGTGCGGCATCTGTCGCCTTGAGCAATCGAGCATTGCGGCCCTGGCACGCGACCACCAGGTCGTCACCATTGCCATGCAGTCGGGCGGTGCGGTGTCCGTGAAGAACTATCTGCACAAACACAAGCTGCATATCCCTGTGTTGTTGGACCAGAACGGCGTACTGGCGCGCCGCTATGGTGTGCGGGGCGTGCCGACCAGCTTCGTGGTTGACGGCAACGGGGTGATCCGCTTTGTCGAGGTCGGCTATACCACCGGCCTGGGGCTGCGGCTGCGGCTGTGGTGGGCAGGCTTGACTCGATGACCGGATGCGGCGCGTTGCCGTTGGCGGCGTTGAACGTACTCCGAGGACGGATAGCGGGTTTGCAATCGCAGAGGCCGCGGAGACGCAGAGTACGCAGAGTGATAATCCGCGAAGGGGCCAGAATTGATTTTGGCGGCGGTGAGGCGGCCAAGCGGCCGACGGCCTTTTTTGACCGCCGCAACGACCTCGATGTCCGACACGTAACCATCCGGCGCGCAAGGACCGATTCATATTGGATCCGCTCCGCGTCCTCTGCGTTATCCATTGAAACGAGCGAGTTACTCCCGTGCCTCACCGCCGTCGACGCTGACAACCTGTTCCCGGTTGTCATTGTTCTCATCGTCTCTTGCGCCTTCCCTGATATCGCGTGACCGATTGTACGATCTGCTGCAGCGGCAGCCGGTTCAGGCCGCCGTACTCGTTCCTTGCCGCGATGATCAACGCGAATATGTTGGGTACGCCGTCGCCCGTGGTTGCGGCGCTGACGGTTTCCTGCAGGCCCAACAGCCCGCCGCACTGCACCTTGATCTCCCGGGCATGGGGCAGCGGTCCCGACACGTGGGTGAGCTTCAGGGCGAACGCTGCTGCACCGCGCAGTTGTTCCAGCACCTCACTGCACTGCCGTTGGGCGGCTGGATCGGTACAGCCCGCCGCTTCCCGTTCGGCGATGTTGATGCGCACCAGCTTTTCGCAGGCGAAACGGCGGGTCAGCACGGCCTTTTCGAACACACAGCGCAGGGCGTTGACCGAGTGGTAGACCTCTTTGAATTCCTCTTCGTCCATCGCGCATTGGCCGGGTCGACAGTGACCTGATTATCCGCGACGGGACCGCGGAGCGGCAAGGGGAGCGGCATCACGCTTTGCCGGCCGCCGGAAAAGACCATTCAGTTTGCATTCAGTCCGGCACCGGTAGCCTGTTGCACATGGGTCGCCAATGGCCCCTGGAAACCGACATCGGAGGTACATAATGAAGACGCAAAAGACACTGATCAGTATAGCGGCCGGCCTGCTGCTCAGCGGCGGTGTGCTGCTCACCGCACCGGCACAGGCGCAGGAGCGTCACCACGGTGCGCGTAGTCAGGTCCATCACGTCGACCACCGCGCCGCGAACCGGGAGTGGCGCCGGGCGCCGAGGTGGGAACACCGCGCCGAGCGCCGCGCCTGGCGCGCGCACCGGCATCACGAGCGGCGCTGGTGGCGCGAGCACCGCCGGTATCGCGACGTGTACTACGCGCCGCCGCGGCACTACTACCAATCCAGGTACCGTGTACAGTTCTATTTCTTCGGTAACTGACGCCGCCGGCGCCCTGAACGTGACCGTTCATGGACGCAGTCCACGTAGCCCGGATGAAGCGACGCGGAACCCGGGGTGACCGATCCGTCCCCGGATTGCGTTGCACTTCATCCGGGCTACAGGTGTTGCTCACCGCGCTCGCGCACGCGCAGTCCACGTAGCCCGGATGAAGCGACGCGGAATCCGGGGTGACCGATCCGCCCCCCGGATTGCGTTGCACTTCATCCGGGCTACAGGTGCCGAGCCGCCGGACCGAGGAATACGGCAAAGACCTCGAAGGGCGGCAGCGGGTGGTAGTGGCGCGCGAGGCCCAATCAGTCTATGGATTCGCTCCGCGTCCTCTGCGGCTCTGCGCTCTCTGCGTTGCCGGCCGACGCCACGAAATAACGCGGCGCATTGCGGCGGGGGCGTGCAACGTGTCCTGCCGGCCAAGGCGAGCCGAAATGGGTCGGGCAGGGGTTTCAGACGTCCTCGCCCATGGGCCTGGGTTCGCGTTTTTGCGACAACAGGCGTTCGGCTTCGGCGTTGCTGCCGGCGAAGATCATGCGGTAGGTGTAGCCTTCGTCGCCCTCGGGAATCTCGGTGCGCAGCTTGCGCGTCAGCTGCTTCGCCTCCCGGTACTTGGGGAACGAGTCCACCGGCTCGAACGTGCGGTTGGTGAATACCTTGTAGACGAAATAAGGCATGGCTGAACGACTCCCTGGTGGCGTGGACCGGCGGCCGTGCGTGGTCCGTGGTTGGGACGAAATTATACGGCTTACCCACCGGTGTACAACTGCGCCCGGGGCACGAATGCGCCCGGGGCGCAGCCCCGTCAGGTCAACAGCCGTGATTGATAACCGCACGGATCAGCCGGGTTTGGTGCCCGGTGCCGGCCTGGATTCGCTGAACGCCGGTGTAGTACCATCCTAACCCGTTTTCCCGCCCCGGCGGGAGCCGGCGCGGCAACCCGGACACCCAAGCGGGCGGAGGCACCATGAGCGAAGACGAGCGGTCGAAAGAAGAGGTCATCATTCGGGCGGTGAAGCAGGCGCTCACCCGCGTGATCAAGGATACCGCCACGCCTCCGGGCATGATTCATCCGCTCAAGGATGACACCATCCGCGAGCTGCGCGAGTGCCTTTTGTTGATCTCGAAGCGGGAACAGGAGCTGGCCGCTGCGGCCGGCCGCTCCATGGACATGCGGCCGCGCTTCGTGGACGAGCCCCGCAAGCAGGACGATGTGGTGATCCCGTTGGACGCATCCGGGCTCACCCGTACCAAGCCCAAAGACAGCGACAGCTGATCCGCGCCGGCATCTGCGGGCCACGTCCCCGACCCACGCTTCCCCTGCCGATCTTGTTTCCGGCCCCGCGCTGTTGCGGGCCAACGGTGGATGCGCTGCGTTTATCCACTCCACGACAACCCCCACGTCCGGAAAAGGTAGGGTGGATAAGCGCAGCGCATCCACCGTGCAAGGGTGGAGTCGACCACGGCCCCCGCCTTTGGCTGCAAGACAAACAAGATAATCAATAACTTATAATCCACACCCCAGCACCCATACCAAGCTAATGGGCGTATAAAATTTTTACGAATAATGGTTGACTAAATTACTCTGAATTACTAAATTAGAGGTCACTTATACAGTGACAGGCCCCAGCGGGGGGCACAACGAATTCAGGAGGTCTTCCCATGTTTCAACCGCTGTCAATTCCGTTCGGTTCCGTCATGCTGTTCAACGTGGTGAAGCTCAAAGAGGGCGTGTCCGGGGAAGACGTGGAACTGGCCCTGGGCGAGATGTGCAACGTGGTCAAGAACACCTACGGCGACGATAAGGGCGGCTTCATCGGCGGCCAGGTATTCAAATACGCCGGCTTCGTCTCCGACGAGGGCTCGGTCGGCGAAGGCGGCCACACCGACGACCACATTGCCATCGTCACCTACTGGCAGTCATTCGACCAGCACGAGCGGTCCCACGCCGACCACGTGTTCAAGGAGAAGTTTGACGCTCTGGCGCAGTATTGCACCGAGACCTACGAGATCGGCTACGAGATGCTGTGGCAGGGTGCGCCGGAAGACGAGCAAGCGCCGTCCGAGCATCAGGCGGCGTGACGGCAACTGCGGCAGAGGCGGGCGCTCCGGCGTCCGCCGTTGCGGGCTGGATCCTCAGGGGTGCGGTTGCGGGGCGCTGTGGCCGCGCGCCCTTGGGGCGCAAAGCGCTTCGATGAGCTGGTCCTCCAGTTCGATGCGCTCGGCCAATTCCTCGCCCAGGCCGGAAAGGTCATTTTCCAGCTGTTTCGGCGGCGTCTGCGGTACGTCGCCCTCGTAGCGGTCGTTGAAATCGACAATGTACTGCGTGGTCTGGGCGATGCGGGGATAGATCTGCTCGGCCAGGGCGAGCACCGCCCGGCGCCGTTCCTGGCGCTCCTCCAGGTGCCGGTACAGGCGGAAATGGGCGTTCGCCGTATAGTCGATCAGCGTCTCGCAGAAATCCTGCAGCAGTTCAGGCAGGTCGTCGTCGTCCACGAACGGTTTGCGCGCGGCCAGCTGGCTGTACAGCGCCAGCATTTCCTTGCGCAGGTCCACCAGGTCGCGAATCAGGTGCTGTGACCGGGTGCGCCGTTCGTTGCCATGTGATGTTTCGCTTTGCATCCCTCCCTCCGGTGCCTTGTTGTTCTTGGCGGGACCACCCGAAGGAACCCGTTGCGTTATTTAGCCTGCCCTGCGCCCCTCAAGTCAACCGCGGGGGGCCGCGGCGGCGTCTGCCGGCGTTCAGCGTTCGTTCAAGTGCCGTTCAGGGCCGATTCAGGCACGCTGCCGTAGGCTCGTATCCACGCTGAAGAACAAGCCCCGAAACCCGGAATCAAGTCCGCCGAACGAAAGGAGAACGACATGAACACCCGTACACTGACATTGGCCGCCGTGATGGCGGGTGTACTGGCCGCGGGTCCGGCCGTTGCCTATGACGGCTATGCGGACGGCCCCGACCAGGGCTTTGTGGACACCGCCCGCGTGGTGGATGTGCAGCCCATCTACCGCGTCGTGCGGGTCGAGCATCCGCGCCGCGAATGCTGGGAGCAGGATGTCCTGCACCAACCGCGCCGCTATGACTCCCCGACGCCGGTGGTGCTGGGCGGCATCATCGGCGGCGCGCTCGGCAACACCATGGGCAAAGGTGACGGCAGAACCGCGGCCACCGTCGCCGGTGCGCTGCTCGGTGCCGCCATCGGCAACGACGTGCGCCACCAGCGCCGCGACGTCGGCCGAGCCTACGTGGAAACGCGCCAAGTATGCCGGCGCGTTTCCGACTTCACCGAAGAGCGCCGGGTCGACGGCTACCAGGTGACCTACCGTTACCACGGCCACGACTACGTGACCCGCACCGACCACCAGCCGGGCCCCCGCATTCGTGTGCAGGTGGACGTGGCGCCCCTGGACGACTGAGCGCAGCCGGGATGGCGTGGGCAGGCAAAATCCGTCAAACTGGGCGCACACTGCGTGTTCGTTTTTGCCGAGTGTCGCCCGGGCGACGTACCAACCGATGAAATCGATGCTGAAAAACGGAATTTGCCTGTTGCCGGTGCTGCTGGCCCTGGTTGCGGCCGCACCGGTCCAGGCGGCCCGTTTTGGCGGCGACTTCGCCCATCCGCGGCAGCTGCTGGCGCGGGCCCATGCCGCCGAGCACGGGCGCGGCCTGTCCCTGAACCAGGCCGCGGCCAAGGCCAGCCGGCAGCTGCACGGCCGTGTGCTGGCCGCCCAGCAGGTGCGCCGCGACGGACGGGTGATGTACCGCATCAAGCTGCTGATGGCCAATGGCGTGGTGCGAATCGTCTATGTGGATGCGCAAACCGGCCGCCTGGAGTGACCGGGCCGCGGCCGCCGGCTGAGGAGCGACCATGCGCATACTGGTGATCGAGGACGAACAGGCCTTGCGCGAACAGCTGCGCACCCGCCTGCAGGAGACCGGTTTTGCGGTCGATGCCGTCGGCGACGGCGACGAAGGACTGTACCAGGGCAGCGAGTATCCCTACGACGTGGCGGTGGTGGACCTGGGCCTGCCGGGGCTGTCGGGAATCGAGGTGATCCGCCGCTGGCGCCAGGCCGGGCGCGACTTCCCGGTGTTGATCCTTACCGCCCGCGGGCGCTGGCAGGAAAAGGTCGAAGGCCTGGAGGCCGGCGCCGACGATTACATGGTCAAGCCGTTCCAGGCCGAGGAACTGCTCGCGCGGCTGCGCGCCCTGCTGCGGCGCAGCGGCGGCTGGACCCAGTCGCGCCTCGAATGCGGACCGGTGGCGCTGGACATGAACACCCAGGAAGTCCGGGTCGACGGCGAGCCGGTGGAGCTGACCGCCTACGAGTACAAGGTGCTCGAATACCTGATGCTGCATGCCGGTGAAGTGGTGTCCAAGAGCGTGCTGACCGAGCACATCTACGAGCAGGATTTCGATCGCGACAGCAACGTCATCGAGGTGTTCGTCGGGCGCCTGCGCCGCAAGCTCGATCCCGGCGGCACCTACCAGCCCATTGAGACCCTGCGCGGTCGCGGCTACCGCTTCGCGTTCGCCCGCGACGCTTCATGATGTCGCTCAACCGCCGCCTGCTGCTCGCCGCCAGCGTCGTGCTGGTGGTGTTTCTGGGGCTGACCGGTTTCGTCCTCGACCGGGCGTTTCGCGCCAGCGCCCAGACCGCCGAGCGTGACCGGCTGCAGGGGCACGTATACGCACTGCTGGCCGCGGCGGAAATGCAGGAGGACGGGGTCCTGCGCCTGCCCCGGGCGCTTCCCGAGGCCCGGTTTTCCACTCCCAATTCCGGCCTCTACGCCCGCATCGTCGACGCCCAGGGGCAAGAGGTGTGGGAGTCGGGCTCCATGCTCGGGCTGCAGGTGCCGTTCGCGCGGCCGGCGGCGCCGGGCGTCGCCGATTTCCAACGTCTGCAGGGCGCCGGTGGTCAGCCATACTATGGCGTCAGTTTCACCGTGGTGTGGGAGGCGGGACACGCCAAGCCGGCCCGCTACGTATTCCAGGTCACCGAGAATCTGGACAGCTTCCTCGACCAGGTGAGCCGCTTTCGCCGCAGCCTGTGGGGCTGGCTGGCGGGCGTGGCGCTGGTGCTGTTGGCGGTGCAGGGCAGCATCCTGCGCTGGGGCCTGGGGCCGCTGCGCAGGGTGGCCACTGACCTGGATGAGATCAAGCGCGGCGAACGCGCGCGCCTCGACGACCGCTATCCGCGGGAACTGCAGGGCCTGACGCAGAGCCTCAACGCCTTCATCGCCTCGGAGCGCTCCCAGCGCGACCGTTATCGCAACACCCTGGGTGACCTCGCCCACAGCCTGAAGACGCCGCTGGCGGTGGTGCGCGGTGCACTGGAAGAGTCGACGCCGCCCGCGGCGCTGCGTGCCGCGGTGGCCGAGCAGGTGGAACGCATGCGCCAGATCGTCGACTATCAGCTGCAGCGTGCCGCCACCTCGGGGCGCACCACCCTGGCCAAACCGGTGGCGCTGCGGCCCACGGTGCAGCGACTGACCGTCAGCCTCGACAAGGTGTACGCCGACCGTGGTATCCAATGTGAAATTGTCATCGATGACGCCGTGGGCTTCGCCGGCGACCAGGGCGATCTGATGGAGGCGCTGGGCAACGTGCTGGACAACGCCTATAAATGGGCCCGCGGCCGCGTGTACGTCAGTGCGTCCCGTGACACGGCTGCCGGATTGGTAGTGAAAGTGGAGGACGACGGCCCGGGTGTGCCCGCCGCGCAGCGAACGGCGGTGCTGCAACGCGGCGTGCGCGCCGATGAAGCGGTCAGCGGCCAGGGGATCGGCCTGGCGGTGGTGCAGGATATCCTGCGTGCCTACGGCGGGAGCCTGGAGCTGGAGACCAGCGAGCGTCTCGGCGG
>JARRNJ010000094.1:0-9519 GCA_037385045.1 Gammaproteobacteria bacterium
ACGGGCTCGCGGCCCATCGTGCCCGACGCTTGGAAGGCCTTCCGCGACCGCGTGCTGACCACCGACGATCTGTTCGAGCAGGAACAGCTGCCGCAATCGATGGCGGTAGTGGGACTCGGCGTCATCGGCCTGGAAATGGGCCAGGCTCTGCACCGCATGGGCGTCGCCGTCACCGGCATCGACCAGCGCGAGCGCATCGCCGGGCTCACCGATCCGGTAGCCAACCAGGTGGCGGTGGAGACGCTGGGGCAGGAATTTCCCATGTGGCTCGGCCACGGCGCGGAAATCGAGCCGCAAGCCGACGGGCGCCTGCTGGTGCGCAGCGGCGACAATGACGTCGTCGTCGACAAGGTGCTGGCGAGCATGGGCCGCACGCCCAATCTGGAGCGCCTCGGCCTGGAAGCGCTGGGCGTGAAGCTCGATGCCCGCGGCATACCCGAGCACGACCCGCACACCATGCAGATCGGCGACCTCCCGGTGTTCATCGCCGGCGACGTCACCGCCGACCGGCCGATTCTGCATGAAGCGGGCGACGAGGGCCGTATCGCCGGCTACAACGCGGTCGCCGAACGAGTCACCGCCTTCAGGCGCAAGACGCCCCTGGCGATCACCTTCTGCGAGCCGAACATCGTCACCGCCGGCGCCACCTGGGATCAGCTGGACAGCGAACGGGTGGCGGTGGGCGAAATGCGCCTGGGCCCGGTGGGCCGGGCGCTGATCATGGGCAAGAACAAGGGCACCCTGCGTCTGTACGCCGACCGCACCGACGGCCGGCTGCTCGGCGCGGCCCTCATCGCCTCCAAGGGCGAACACCTGGGGCACCTGCTCGCCTGGTGCATCGAGCAGCGGCTGACAGTGCTCGACCTGCTGCGCATGCCCTTTTACCACCCGACCGTGGAAGAGGCGCTGCAGGCGGCGCTCTACGATCTGCTCGGCAAACTCGACATCGCACGGGGCGAAATGGTCGAGTTGCGGCCGCTGTAACACCCCGCCGGTCTTCGCTTGCGGCACCGCCAGCAGCAGCGCGCGGGCTGGCGCCTGCCGACGCCACACAATATCCTTGGGGCCACCTGCCGCCACACGCCTTGCGTGAAGCGGACCCCCTATGGAAGCGCAAAAGTCCCAGGCCATACTCCGGCACAACGTCGACTAAGTGCGCGAACCGCTGGACAAACACCAGCTGGGCGAGCACATGGTGCGGACCCAGGCCCAGCGCCGGCACGAGCTGGTGGAATCCCCGATCCGGCGCCAGCACGTGGCCGATGTCGCCTATATCCTCGACGCTACGCCGCCGGCCGAGCGGCGGCTGGTGTGGGAGCCGCGCAGCGGCGACGTAATGCCAGCCGGGTTGCGGCTCCAGCAGAATTTCCATAACACCGCTTACGGGATGCGGCGCGCGGCGGCGCACCGTGGTAATGGGGACGCTCAGCGTTTCACGCCGTCGAGGCTGACCACCGGCGCGGACCCCAGCACCTCGGCGCTGTGCACGACGCCGCGCGGCACGGCCGCGCAGTCGCCCGCCTCCAACACCACCGAGGCGCCGGCGATGGTCAAACGGAAGCGCCCGGAGACGACGGCGTCCAGCTTGTCGACGTCGTGACTATGGTCGGGAAACCGCGTGCCGGGCGGATAAACATAGCGCGACACCGTACAGCCGCGTTCGGAGAGCTTGCGGCGCAATGCCGCCTCGCTCAGCTCACCGTCGCGGTCACTGTCCCAATGTTCGACCAACATTACTGGAGTATCCCCCCCTGCGCGCTGGCGCCAAGTCCCTGCTCGCCAAATGGGGCATCGCCTACGATGAAGTGCGCGTGGACCTGGACCGCGCCGGGCTGCGCGAGATGCTGGCACTGACCCAACGCGCCCGCAATGTGCCGCAGATTGCCATCGACGGCCGCTGGATCGGCGGCTTCACCGAGCTGACGGAACTGCACATGGAAGGCGCGCTGGACGCGTTGCGCGAGTCTGCCGAGTGAGAGGACGGAACGCTCAACGATAGAACAACAGCACCGTATTGAGTGCCAGCAGATTGCCGACGCCGTGCACGATCATGCCGGGCAGCAGGCTGCGGAACCGTTCGTAGGCGTAGGCGAGCACCACGCCGCTCCACAGCACCGACAAGAACCCCAGCCAGGAATAGAGATGCAGAGCGCTGAAGAGCAGGGCGCTGGCAATAATGGCCGTGCGCGGCGACAGGCGTGAACGCAGGCTGGTGTAGATCAAGCCGCGAAAGCCCACCTCCTCGAACAGCGGCGCCCACAGCACCAGATTGATCCCGCTCAGGGCGGCGGTCTGCCAGGAGCCGAAGATCTCCTGCTCGTAGAGCCCCTCGGACCAGTGGGCGTTGAGCCCGAACTTCCAGCCCAGCCAGGCGATGAGCAGGGTCCCGCACCATTCCGCCGCCAGCATGGCCAGCGCAATGCGCCCCAGGCGGCCGAGGCTGACACCGTTCAAGGTAAGCCCGAATGCCGATGCAAAACTCAGCCCCCGCGGCTTGAGCAGGTTGCGGTGAATCAGCCACACCATGGGCAGCGAAGCGAACAGCGTGCTCCACAATGCCAGCACCCCGGGCCTGAAGAACGGCCCCGCCAGCAGGTGCAGGGCGGCGGAAATGGCGACGCCCAGCAGGCCGACGCGCACCACCACGGCGAAGCCCTCGCCCAGACTCCAGGGTTGATCCAGGGCCGCGCCGCGCCAGGCCGCCGGGCGTTGCAGACCGCGCCGCCGCGTCCAGGCCCACAGGCCGCCGCCCACCAGCAGCGCCACCGCCGCCGCCAGCATCATCACCCGGTCGCGCCAGCGTGCGCCGCGCTGGCGCAGGCGTTGTTCGATCACCTGCGCCTGGCGATCGCGGTGGAGCTTTTGTGCCAGGCGCAGATCAAGCCGGTCGCCGGCCCAACCCAGGGGCAGCAGCCGGGCACCGTAGAAGACTTCCGGCAGGGTGGCGTTGACCGGGTCGTCGGTGTAAGCGTACCGCACGGCATCGCGGACCATCTCTTCGTCAAGGGTACGGCCGAGACCGGAGAGCTCGCGCTCCAGGGCCCGGTGGCGGCCGGTTTCAGCCAGCAGCACCAGCAGCCGGGCGCGGGTGTTGAACTCCGCCCAGGGCGTCGCTTCGGCGGGGTGATCGTGGAAATAGCGCAGCACTTCGCGGTAGGCGCGCACGGCGGTGGCCTGCACCTGCGCGCGGCTGCCGAACAGCAGCGCGAAAAAGCCGCGCTGCCACGCCGGCACCGATGCGTAGCCTTCGTAGAAATCCAGGTGCCGGTCGAGCATGCGGCCCGCCGACTCACCGGGAAAGCGCAGCGACGCCAGATCGTCGCCGCGGGAGAGTACGAACAGATAGGCCATCATGGACGTCAGCAACGCCGCACACAGCAGCGTCACCCACGGGCGGTAACGCACCGGTGCCGCGCAGCAAGGCATCAAAGGCACCTGGCGCCGTACACCTGCTCTGTCCATCAATGCCCTCGATCCCGCGGGAATGCGGAAATGGCCCCAGACCGACACACCCAGTCTGCCATCTTTGCAGCCGCCGCGCACGCGGGGTGCGGGCCCGCCGCCGGGCCTAACTCAGGCCGCTGTCGCCCAGCAGGCGCCGTAGCACATCCCGGCTGTCGTCGGGCGCATCGAGCTTGTCGGCCGGGGTCCAGGACATGTCGTTCTCCAGGCGATAGGTGCCCACGAACCGGTGGGGCGGCGCCCCGCGCCAGTCCTGGGGTGAAAGCATGGAGAAATACTGGCTGCCGTCGTCACGCCGGTAGAGATGATAGGTGGATCCGGGCTTGCGCTGGAAATTGCAGTCGGCGCGGTGCAGTTCCTGGTCGTTGCGCGCGTCCTCCAGCACCGTGCGCGCCTCGGCCTGCAGGGCTTTGATCTGGTCAGCGATCACTTGCAGCTTGGCGCTGACGCGGGTTCCGACCATACGATCAGCGTCGCCGATCTGCTTGGCCAGATCCACCAGCTCGACAGCCGGCGCCAGGCGGCTCACCGGGTAGGGAGCGGAATGGTCGTCGCCGCGGTGCGGGGTTTTGCCGTGATATTTTTTGAAGTCGCCGGCCATAAATTCAGTCGCTGGGTACCGATGACGGTCAAGCCGCGCGAGCCGCCGCGGCGTGCGAAAGGCCATTATACGGAAATCGGTCACAGCTTTGCCCCCCTGCGGCGGGCTAAAGTCCGCTTCGGGGTTGTCGTTACAGATTGAAATGGAGAATGACAAAACACAGGCTGCCGCCGGCGGGGGCGGGCATTGTTCACCCGCTGCGGCAGACCCCAAGGTGGAGGGATGATCCCATGCACACTTACTCCCGAGTTCTGCTCGCCCTGGCGGCGTTGCTGACCATTATGACCGCTCCGGCCCTGGCGGCCCAGAAGGACATCACCTGGGTTGGCTGCGGCATCTCCAAACGCGGTTTCATGGAAGATCTTGCGGCGGCGTACAAAAAACGCACCGGCGTCGTGATTCACCTGGAAGGTGGCGGTGCCACCAAGGGGTTGCGTGACGTCTCCAGCGGCAAGAGCGACCTGGGCGGCAGTTGCCGCCTGCCGCTGGTACATCACGTGGGCGAGGGCAATGTCTCCGTCGATCCGGCCGAGCGCCACGTCAAAATCATACCCATGGGCTGGGACGCCCTGGTGGTCATCGTCCACAAGGACAACCACGCCGTCAAGTCCATCAGCCTGCAGCAGCTGCGCGATGTATTGACCGGCAAGATCACCGACTGGAAACAGCTGGGCGCCAACCTTGACCATCCCATCAACCTGTACCTGCGCAAGGGCAAGATCTCGGGCGTCGGCCTGACGCTGCGCCAGCAGCTGTTCAATAATGCCGACCAGAACTTCACCTCCCATGCGACGATACTGGCGTCCTCGGGCAAGATCGAGAAGGCAGTGGAAAAGGATCCCTACGCGCTGGCCGTCAGCGGCATCAGCAGCAGCCGTCACCGCCAGGTACGCATCCTGGGCCTCAACGGCATCGATCCCACCATGGCCAACCTCAAGGCGGGCAAGTACCTGCTCTATCGGATCCTGTTCCTGGTGGCGCCGCCGGACTACACCCAGCGCCCGGAACTGAAGGGCTTCGTGGACTTCGCCCTGTCAATGGACGGACAGAACGTGATCGAGAAGGCCGGCACCCTGCCCTACAACAAGGGCATCGGCCTGCTGCGCACGGGCGCCAGCCTGGAGTACCTGCTGACCCTGGACGCCATCGACCGCGACGGCCTCTATACCCTCGGCGGCCACTGACCCGTCCGGCGGCTCAGTGTTCACCCTTGGTCCGCAGCAGGCCGGCCAGACGGTTGCCCTGCTTTTGCGGGCCGCCGCGGGGAAACAGGTCGTGCAGGTAACGATTGTTGCCCTTTTCACGGCCCCAAATTCCCGCGAAGTGTTTGATGATGTCGCGCACCGAAGCCTGTACGCCGTGGGCTTCGTAGTATTCACGTAGAAAGCGCACCACCTGCCAGTGCTCGCTGGTCAGGTCCAGGCCCTCGGCAACCGCCTGTGCCCGGGCGAACGCCTCGGACCAGTCGTCGAGGTTGACCAGATAGCCTTCGCTGTCGGTTGCAATCGAGCGCCCGTTGACCTCAAGGCTGCGGGTCTGCATGCCGGGGTAGGCGGTGCTGCCGCCGCCCGCGCCGCCGGGGGCGCCATCCTCGGCCAGTCCGCTTTCGGTCGGCGACCAAAGGGCGATGCGGATGTGCCCCTCCAGGCGGCCATGGTATCGGGCCACCCCGTCAACCAGCACCTTGCCGCTGACCGGCTCGATGTCCACCAATGCCAACCCGTTCCGGTCGGTTCGGGTGTCGAGCCTGTCCCCGTTGTGGTCGAGCACCACGCTCACCGGCGCGCGCTTGAGCGGCTCGCCGCTGACCCGCATCGATACCTGAATTTTCATAAGCTTACCGCCCCGCCGGGTGAGTGCATGAAAGGTGTAGAGATCTTACATCTTTATTTGGCGGGGTCAAGCAGGTGGCGGAGGAGCCATGTGCCCGCCCCATCCAGCCGCTCGAGGTTCACGATGAGATGCCCGAAACGGCATGCCGATCGGGGCCGCGGAACCGTGGCCCGCGTTCAGGCGGCGGGGCTCTGCCCTTCGTTGACCGGCCAGGCGGCGGCGTCGATGGTTTCCCGGTAGGCGTGCCAGGTGGCGTGTCCCAGCACCGGCAGCAATACCACCAGCCCCACGAACAAGGTCGCGAAGCCGACTGCAACGGCGGCCCCGATCAAGGCGGCCCACAGCAGCATCACGCCCTTGTTGCGCAGCACCGCGTTGACGCTGGTCACCACGGCGGTCACCGTATCCACCCGGCGCTCCATGATCATGGGCAGGGAGAAGGCGCTGGCGCTGAAGACGATGGCGCAGAATACGGCGCCCACGGCACTGCCGATGGTCAGGAAGGTGACCAGGTCGCGCCACGGCGGATGGGCCTCCATGGGAAAGAACACGTGCACCATCGACGCTGCGCGCGCCCAAACCAGAAACACGATCAGGAGCATGAAGCCGAAAATCATTTCGTTGCCCAGATGGCGCTTGCCCTCCACCAGGCAGTAGCCGAGATAGGGGCGCCGTCCCATGGCCAACTGGGCGCTGACCGAATACAGGCCGATGGCGAGAATGGGGCCGAGAAGGATGAAGCCCGACGCCAACGCCAGGAGCATGGCCAGAGTGCCGAGCTTCCATGCCAGCAGGCTGACGGCCCAGCTCACCGCGGCCATCACCGTCCCGTAGGACAGGCTCGGGCCGGGTGCGCGCTGCAGGTCGTTCCAGCCCAGCCGCAGCCAGCGCAACGGCGCCCGCCGGTCCAGGGTACGGCAGGGCGCCACGAACGCCATCGTTTCCGCAGACCGGTCGGCCGCCGACGGTTCTTGCGCATTCCGCACCATGATTTCCCCTCCTGTGAACGCCCTCGGCACGTTGCCGCGCGCCAATGTTTATTGTTGTTGTAGTGCCCCCGCAACGCCGGCGACCGGGCCTGAGCCTGCACCCCATCGCCGGATTTCACGGCCTAAGCTTAAAGTTCAATGTAGCCCAGTGCCGCGTCGGTGCAAGCATGCGCCGGCGCCGGGGAATCAGGCGCCCGCGGCGCGGCGTTGGGCCTCCGCCATCTGCGACAGCACGTCGCGGTAAATGCGCATCACCCGGATCTTGCGCAGCTCGTTCACGGCCGCGACCGCCTCGGGACTCGCATCCTGACCCAGGCGTTCGAACAGCCACAACACCCGGCCGGACGTGGCATCCAGGCCGCCGGTGAGCGGCTCGTTGCGGCGAAAGGTGGGGGCGATGATGCGCAGCAGGTGCGCCAACCAGCGTGGCTCGAACCGAAACCCGGGGTCGGCGTCGTCCAGCACCTGCACCACGAAATCCAGCAACGGCAGGGTCTTTTCCCGCCGGCGCCCGGCATAGTCGGCCAGCGCCTGGGCGAAATCCGCCGGCGACAGCAGGTAGGCAGTGCACAGCCAGTAAATGCGCTTCTTGACCTCCAGCTCGCCATCTGCGGCAAGCACCGCACGCGCCCGCTCCAGCAGCGCCTCCGAGTCGACGAGGCGCAGCGCGGCGTGCAGCAGGTCGCGCAACAGCGGCGCCTTGCACCCTGGCCAGGCGGCCAGCAGCGGCAGCAGCACCCGCCGCACGAGCGGCGTCCATTCGGGTTGGTGCAGCATGTGATACAGGCCCGGCAGATTGTCGTCGGTGACGGCCAGCAAGGGGCGCCAGAACGCCAGAAACGTCTCGGCCGCCATTTGCGGTCGCTGTGCAACCAGGTAACGGGCCCAGCCGGCCGGCTGGTTGGGGGTGTTGGCATATCGGTAGCACAACCCGGCGCGCAGCGTGGCCCCGGGCAGATCCAGCAGCGCAGCCTCAGCGGAAATTTGTGTGCGGCGGGCGAGCCCCGCCAGCAGCACGTAGCCGTATGGCTGCAGCGCGTTGCGCGCCAGGTCCCGGCCGATCTGCTCGGGCGCCGGCGCGGCGCCGGCCTCCGCAACCGCCACCAGACCCTCGAGCACCGCCTCGGCGACCGCGGCGCCGGCCACCTGCCGCACCCGCTGCTCGGGACTGAGCGCCTCATCGATCTCCAGAAACAGGCCCAGGTAGGCCTTGGCGAACGGCTCAAGGGCCTGCGGCATGCGGCCGGCGCGTAGCGCCTCCAGACGGCCGCCGAGGTTTTGTTGCGACTTGCGCCGCGCCTGCTCGAACTTCCTGGTCTGATCCTCGTCCGCGTTCAAGCGCCCCTCCAATCCGGCATCCGGCCGCCGGCGCCGCGCCCCTGGGCGGCTTGAGATTGAGACAGTTTAGGGTACACAGGCGGGCGCCGGACGGGCAAACCCCACCCACCGGCACCACCTGCCAAAATCGGCAATGGCCCCGGTGGGCAAACAATCAGCGTGATTAATCACCCTCAGCAAATTTTTTGATTGCGGCCCACACCCGCCTGGGTCATGCTTCCTTTTGAAGCGGGAAAACCTACCCATAGAGGTAGTTTTTGGGCGATGCGGCGCCGGCCAGGACACGTGGGCTCCGTCAGGCACCGCCCCGTTACTGGGATCAGGCTCACTGGACCCGCCTCATGATAAAGGCCGGCGGCTGCGGCCCCGGCCAACGAAAACCATCCTGGAGGGGATAACCATGAAGAGGTTGATGATTCTGTTGACGTCGGCCGTCGCGGCGTTGGCGCCGCTGGCGGGTTTTTCGTCACCGGAAGAGGACCTGCACACATTCCGTCAGTATTTCAAACAACGCTTCCCCAGCGTCGCCTTCAGCGACTACATCAACGGGGTCTATGCGCTCGACGCCGAGCGTCGCGCCGCCTGGGCGGAGTTCGAATCGTTCTCGCCTCCCTACGAGGATGCGGTGGCATTGGGCAAACAACTGTTCAACACGCCGTTCGCCAATGGCAAGACCTATGCCAGCTGTTTTCCCGACGAGGGCCTGGGAATCCGGCAGAACTACCCCTATTTTGACGCCCGGCGCGGCAAAGTGGTCACCCTGGAAGCAGCCATCAACCAATGCCGGACTCAGAACAGCGAGAAGCCGCTGCCCTGGGGCAAGGGCAAACTGGCCGCCATCTCCGCCTACATGGGATTCACGTCGCGTGGCAAGACCATTGCCATCAAGGTGCCGAACGACCCGCGCGCCCAGGCCATGTACGAGCGCGGCAAGCGCCACTTCTACTCCAAACGCGGGCAGCTCAATTTCTCCTGCGCCGATTGCCACGTCTACAACTCGGGCAACCACATTCGTTCGGACCTGCTCAGTCCGGCCCTGGGCCAGGTCAGCCACTTCCCGGTGTGGCGCAAGAAATGGGCGGCGGGCGGATCGGGGCCAACCGCCGGGCTCGGCACCCTGCACCGGCGCTACGGCGGCTGCAACAAACAGGTGCGGGCCGCGCCGGCCAAACCGCAGTCGATCGAGTACACGGCACTGGAATATTTCCACACCTACATGAGCAACGGTCTCAAGGTCAACGCACCGAGCCTGCGCCAGTAACGGCCGCCGCGCACCGCTTTTTCGGCCGGGCCCCA
>JARRNJ010000095.1:0-7653 GCA_037385045.1 Gammaproteobacteria bacterium
ACTTCCTTCTCCTTGAGCGGAAACGCCAGCTTCCAGTCGGCGTCGCCCTCGACCGCCTCCATGAACTCCTGGGTGATCAGCAGGCTCAGGTTGAACTGGCGCAGGCGGCCGTCTTCGCGCTTGGCGCGGATGAACTCCATCACGTCGGGATGGCCGACGTCGAACGTCGCCATCTGCGCCCCGCGCCGGCCGCCGGCCGAGGAAACGGTGAAACACATCTTGTCGTAGATGTCCATGAACGACAGCGGCCCGGAGGTGTAAGCGCCGGCGCCCGAAACGTAGCCGCCGCGCGGGCGCAGGGTCGAGAACTCGTAGCCGATGCCGCAACCGGCTTTCAGGGTCAGCCCGGCCTCGTGCACTTTCTCCAGGATGTTGTCCATGGAGTCCTCGATGGTGCCGGAGACCGTGCAGTTGATGGTGGAGGTGGCCGGCTTGTGCTCCCAGGCACCGGCATTGGAGGTAATGCGCCCGGCGGGAATGGCCCCGTGCCGCAGCGCCCAAAGAAACTGCTCATACCAATGCTCGCGCGCTTCACCGCCCTGCTCCACTTCGGCCAGGGCCCGCGCCACCCGCTGATAGGTCTGATCGATGTCGGCATCGATGGCGACGCCGTCCTTGCTCTTCAATCGGTATTTTTTGTCCCAGATGTCCTGGGAGGCGGGCTGCAGCGGGATTTCGGTGACACTTCCGGAGACGGCTTTCAAATGCGCGGATTTCATCGTGCGACTATTCCCCTGTATTGATTTTTTGGCTCCAAGACCGGCTGATGCGTTTTGTTCCGGACGCCGCATCTGCGCCCGCGGGAAGCGATCAAATCGGGTACACAAGATATTGTGTAATAACGATCTAGAGTAGGCACTGCCCCCGAACCTGTCAAGCATTCCGGACGACAAAATTCTAAGTATTTTTCTGCCAAAAAACAGTAAGTTAGATGTCTACAAAGATTTCCATTTAGTTTTCATAAACATACTATGGCGGCCGGGATCAGACCCGTCCGACACTACATATTGTGTCTCGCCCCAGGGGCCTTCACCATCATTCGCCGCGCCGCTTCGCGGTCTGCCGCCGGCGCCTTGAAAACGCCACCCGCGCCTCCATCTACGGGAGTAACGATGATCCCGACCGTATTCCGAACGAAGGAGACTGACATGGCAGTGACCCGATATGAACCCTGGAGCGTGTTCAATCAATTGAGCAACGAGCTGAACCGCATGTTCGAACAGCGTCCCCCGCGCAGCACCGACGAGCACGGCAACGTGGTCGCCAGCGACTGGGTGCCGGCGGTGGACATCAAGGAGGAAGACCAGCAGTTCGTGATTTGCGCCGACATCCCCGGCGTCGATCCCAAGGACATCGACGTGCACATGGAACAGGGCATCCTCAGCATCAGCGGCCAGAGGGAAGCCGAGACCAAGGAAGAGCGCGAAGGCTACAAGCGCGTCGAACGGGTGCGCGGATCGTTCCTGCGCCGCTTCAGCCTGCCGGACACCGCCGACGCCGAGAAGATTTCGGCCAAGTGCAAGAACGGCGTGCTGGAAGTGGTGATCCCCAAGCACGAGAGACTGCAGCCGCGCAAGATCTCCGTCGAGGAATAAGGCGGACGCGACCCGCGGGCGGCAATGCCCGCGGGTGCAGCGGTTCACGGCTGCCGCGCAGTTCGAGAACCAACGGGCTCGTTGGGAAAGGGAAGAACACATGAGCACCCTGCAACAACTTCAGGCCGGCCTCGGGCGGGCCTGGGACCATCTCGCGGAAGGCTGGCAGCAGCTGCGCCAGAGGGCCGCGGACGCACTGACGCGCTTTCACCCGGTGCGCAGCGCCGACAGCCTGGAAACGGCTTCGGAACGGGCGGCGGACCAGGCCGCCCGCTGGGGCCTGCTGGCGGCGGAGGTGCGCGACGACGACCGGGAGGTGGTGGTCAAGCTCGAAGTTCCGGGCATGGAACCGGACGACTTCGAAATCTTCGTCCATGACGACGTGCTGGTGGTGCGCGGCGAGAAGCGCATCGAGCGCTCGCAGCAGCGCGGCACCTACCACGTGATGGAATGCGCCTACGGGGCTTTCGAACGCGCCGTGCCGCTGCCGGCGGCGGTGGACGACAGCAAGGCCCAGGCGCGCTACCGCCGCGGCGTGCTGCAGTTGCGCCTGCCGAAACTCGCCGGCGCTTCCCGGCGCCGCATCGACGTCAAGACAGGATAAACAATGAAAAGACTCCTCGGCCTGCTGGCCTGCACCTTCCTGATCACCTTCACCGCCGCCGGCCCGGCCCTGGCCGGCCTGCCGCCGGAGGTCAACGGCAAGCCGCTGCCGTCCCTGGCGCCGATGCTGCAGAAAGTCATCCCCGGGGTGGTGAACATTTCCACCGAGGGCAAGGTGCAGGTCCACGACCCGTTCTTCGATGACCCCCTGCTGCGGCGGTTTTTCAATCTGCCCGACCAGCCGCGCACCGAGCAGATCCACAGCCTCGGCTCCGGCGTCATCGTCAACGCCCAAAAGGGCTACGTGCTGACCAACAACCACGTCATCGCCCGCGCCGACAAAATCACCGTGCTGCTGCAGGACGGACGCCGCTTCAGCGCCAAACTGATCGGCACCGATCCGCAGTCGGACGTCGCCGTGGTCCAGATACCCGCCGAGCACCTCACCGCGGTGCCCATGGCCGACTCGGCCCACTTGCGTGTCGGTGACTTCGTGGTCGCCATCGGCAACCCGTTCGGACTCGGACAGACGGTGACCTCCGGCATCGTCTCGGCCCTCGGCCGCTCCGGCCTGGGCATCGAAGGCTACGAGGATTTCATCCAGACCGACGCGTCCATCAACCCGGGCAACTCCGGCGGCGCGCTGGTCAACCTGCGCGGCCAGCTGGTGGGCATCAACACCGCCATCCTGTCGCGCAGCGGCGGCAACATCGGCATCGGCTTCGCCATTCCCATCAATATGGCCCGCCAGGTCATGGAGCAGTTGATCAAGCATGGCCGCGTGCGCCGCGGCCTGCTGGGTGTGCATGCCCAGAACCTGACCCCGGCGCTGGCCCAGGCGTTCGGCATCCGGCAGACCAAAGGCGCCGTGATCACCCGCGTGACGCCGGACTCCCCCGCCGCCAAGGCCGGGCTCGAGGCCGGTGACGTGATCGTCGGGGCCAATGGCGCATCGGTGCCCAACGCCAGCGCGCTGCGCACCCGCATCGGCCTGCTGAGCGTCGGCGACCGGGTCCGCCTGGACGTGCTGCGCAACGGCCGCACCCTGAGCGTCACCGCGGTCATCGCCCAACCGAAAGTGACCAAACTGGATGCCGGCTCCGTCGACCGCCGCCTGCAGGGCGTCACCCTCGGCAATATCCCGGAGGATTCGCCGCTGTACGGCCACATCGAAGGCGTGGTGGTGCTCAAAGCGCAGCCCGGCAGCCCCGCGTGGCAGGCCGGCCTGCGGGATAACGACGTGATCGTGTCGGTGAACCGCAACCGGGTGCGCGACCTGCAGCAATTCAAACAAGCCATGGCAGCGGCGCAGGACACCCTGCTCATCAACATCCGCCGCGGCGATACGGCTTTGTTCCTGATCCTGCGGTGAGGTCGCCCTTCGACACCGACATGTCGAAATCGTCGGGGGCCGGCAGATAACGCAAAGAACGCAGAGGCGCGAAGGACGCGGAGAAAAGCGATTGCTTGATGGGGACTGGCGCCCTCGCTGGTGGTCGCGCCATCCGTAGAACTTCGTGCTCCTGGTCGACGGGCGAACGTTCTCGGTAAGGACTGCGGATATCGCGCGTGCGGCTGGTCCCGAATTACTAATCATTCCTCTGCGTCCTTTGCGGCTCTGCGTCCTTTGCGTTTCCAGCCGAACCCCACTAGAACACCCGCCCGTTTACCCCACGAACCTGAGTGACCGGTTGCCGGTCAGGTCGTCAGCTTGCGGTAGATGTCCGACACCCGCAGGGGCAGTTTGCGGACTTCGTCGATGACGGTGTAGTTGACCGCGCCGTACATGTGCGGCAGATAGTCGCGGGCTTCGGTGTCGATGGTGATGCAGAACGGGTGGATGCCGTCGCGCTTGGCTTCGATCAGGGCCATGCGGGTGTCTTCGATGCCGTATTCGCCGCGGTAACCGTCGAAGTCGTCCGGCTTGCCGTCGGACAAGGTGATCAGCAGCCGGGTGCGCGCCTCGACTTGGTTCAGCAGCCGGCTCAGGTGGCGGATGGTGACGCCCATGCGGGTGTAGTCCTGGGGCCCGATGCCGCTGATACGACGCATGACCTCATCGCCGTAGGGTTCGTCGAAGCGTTTCACCCGGTACAACTCGCAGCGCTTGCGCGTCATGCCGGAGAAGCCGTAGATGGCGTAGCGGTCGCCCAGGGACTCCAGCGCCTCGCACAGCAGCACCAGCGCCTCGCGCTCGGCGTCGTTGATCCAGCCCTTGGTGGAACCGCTCATGTCGACCATGAACATGACGGCGATGTTGCGCTCCAGCTTCTGCTTGCGGGTCAGGAGGCGGTCGGTCATTTCCATGCCGCTCCTGACGTCGCCGTAGGCTTCGACAATGGCGTCGATGTCCACGTCGTCGCCGTAGGTCTGGCGCTTGAGCAGCTTCTCCTCGCCACGCAATACCTCGAAGGTGCGCCGGACGTTCTTCACCAGGCCGCTGTAGCGGCGCAGGGCCCGCTGCACGAACTCCGGGTCGCGCGCCGGCACGTCGGACTCGCGCAGCACGCACCAGTTTTTGCGGTAGTGCTGGCGCCGGTAGTCCCATTCGTTGTAGAGAAACGCCCCTTCCTCATGGTAGGTGCCCTTCCACACGTCCTGGCTCGGGTCCCGCGGTTCCCGCGGATCGGGTTTGTAGCCGCCGTCGCCGGCGGCCACCAGGTACTCGGGCGGTATGTCGCCGAAGTCCTGGATAATGGAGGAGATCAAGCCGCGCGCCTCGACCGGCGGCGGCGTCGGCCGGCCGTCGACCGTGAACTGCAGCGCCGCGGGGTCCGGCTGCGTCTCATCCGGCTCCCGCAACAGCCCGACGTCCGGCGGCGCAGGCGGCGGGGCGTCGGCGCGGGCCCGGGCTTCTTCCGCCATGCGCACCAGCATCACCTGGAACTGGCGCTTCTCGCGTTCAGCGCGCGCCGCCCGCACCTGCCGCACCCGCGCGAGGTCCAGCTGCCATTGGTAGCACACTGCATCGGCCGGCGGGCGGCCGTAGACCCGGGGCAGTTGCTCGAGGGTGGTTTCCACCGTCGCCGCCGGTGCGTGCAGCGCCTCCGCGGCCGCCTCCCAGCCCGGCGGTATGCAAGCTTCACCGAGCGCTTCGCACAGCCGCGTCATCTGCCGCCACAACCCCGGCAATTCCCGCTCGATGCAGGCGTCGAGACGGACGCGCTCCAGCACCTGGAACTGGCGCCCGGCGTGCGCCGGATCGGGAAACGCATCCAAACGCCGCTCCAGGTCGACGCGGTAAGTGCCGAACCAGGCCTGGGCCCAGAGCTGGGCGGTCATGGCCTTGTACAGCTCAAAGTTGTCGCGCCGCTCGGGGAAGCGGCCCAGGGCCTCGGGCAGGAACAGGGTCTCGGTGTCGGTCACCGCTGCCGCACCGCGCTCGAGCTTCAGCTTGCGCCCGGCGAGCCCGTGCACGAACACCTCCAGGGTCGCCGCCACTTCGTCCAGCAGCACCGAGGTGTGCCGCGCCCGCAGCGCCTCGGCGAACCCGTCCACGTCCTGCAGCGCGGCGACCGCAGGATGCAGCCCGGCGGTATCGAAGACATCCATGGCCTCCAGCAGCCATTGCTCCACCTGCGCCGGATCCATTTGCTCCAGGGCCCGGGGCGCATGGGCGGCGAACTGGTAGGCCATCTCCGCGTTGCTGCGCGACGCCGCCTCGACCCAGCGCAGCACGAACTCCTGCTGTTCGCGACCGAACCCGGCCAGCGCCCGCGCCGGCGCCGCCGCGGTGCGCCGCGAGGACAGCACCGGATCCAGATACACGTCGAGCCGCTCTTCCATGGCCTCGGCGTTGAGCGGCGCCTGGGCGCTGGTTTCCACCAGCCCCGCCTCGTCGTCGGCCCAGCAGGCGGCGGCGCCGGCCGGCAGCACGCGCCCGTCGGCGGTGGCGATGCCGATTTCGATCCCGTCCACCGTCTGCCCCGGGAAGGAGTCGCGCAACAGCCGGCGCAGGGTCTCACCGGTCCATTCCTTGCCCCGTTCGGTCTCCCGCGGTGCCAGCCACAGCCCGCGGCAGGCGCTGCCGGCCAGCCGCGGCAGCTTGAACAGCAGCGCGTTCAGGTCGCAGCTGATGTCCCAGGCGCGGCCGTGGGGCCCGCGCACCCGGTCCGGCGGGCGCACCAGCACCAGGTCGTAGGCGCGGGCGCCGCGCAGGGCCTGGTCCACGAACGCGTGCACGTCTTCGTGGACCCACGCGACCTGGCCTTCATCGGCATTGCCCCGGGCCCGGGCCAGGACCGCTTCATCGGCTTCCACGTGGTCGACCAGCGCGCCGCTGGCGCGCGCCGCAGCGCTGGCGCCGCCGCTGCCGGCGAACAGGTTGGCCACATGGATGGTATCCAGGTGATAGCAGCCCTCGAGCCGCCGGCGGATCCAGCGCCAGCAGGCCACCTGGGCCGGGTCGAAGCCGACGCCGCCGTCGTCGCCGAGGCGGATGTGCAGCCGTAATCCGTCAACGCGGATCTGCCACGCCCGCGGCAGCCCCGCGCGTGTCGGGCTCCAGCGCGACGCCGCCGCCACGGCGCTGTAGCTCCAGTCCGGATCCCAGGTCGGCAGACTGCGCGGCCCGCGGGCGCGGGGCTCCGGGCGCTCGACCCGGTAGGGACCCAGGCGCTCGAGCTTGCGCCCGCCCCCGAAGTCGAGCAGCTCGTAGTCATCCAGCGGTGTGGCAATGCAAACTTCTGTCACTATCTCTCCATGGCGCCGCTGGGGCGTAGGCAGGGGCGCCGGCAGCGGCTACAGTAAACGCTGCCCGTCCCCCTGGAGTCTGCCGATGGCGCTGCGCCGGATCTTGCTGGTCGAAGACGAGCCGGACATCCGGCAGATCGTCCGGCTGTCCCTGGAAACCGTGGGTGGATTCGCAGTCAAGGCCTGCGGCTCGGGCGAGCAGGCGGTGCAATGCGGCGCCGGCTTCCACCCCGACCTGATCCTGCTCGACTTCATGCTGCCCGGGATGGATGGCCCCGCCACCCTGCAGGCGCTGCGGCTCCAGGAGACCCTGGCCCACACCCCGGCGGTGTTTATGACCGCTCGCGCCTGCGCTCGGGACCGCGACAGCTACCGGGCCATGGGCGCCGTCGACGTGATCCAGAAGCCCTTCGATCCCCTGGCGCTGGCCGATACCGTACAGGACATCTGGCGCCATCATTGCACCGACTGAATGCCGGTCTGGAGGCAACTTCTCAGGAGGTTGTTCACCGGGCGATGCAACGGACGCAGGCAAGGGTACGCGGTGCCGGGGGTCGGCGTTTGGCATGAAACAGATGGCCTTGGGCGCAATCGAGTCGCGGTGCGGCGCGCCAAACGCACCCGCCGCCGGCGACCGGCCCCTGAGGCGCTGCCGGCCGGGTCGGGGCCGCAGGCGGGCAGCGACGCCGGTCGTGTTGTGGCGCGGTGGATGCGCTGCGCTTATCCACCCTACATTTCTCAGGCCCGGGGAGTATCGTAGGGT
>JARRNJ010000095.1:7721-8538 GCA_037385045.1 Gammaproteobacteria bacterium
TATCGTAGGGTGGATAAGCGCAGCGCATCCACCGTTCTTACGACCATTGTATGAACAACCGGGCGGGGTTACACATCTAGAACACCGACGCACTCAGCTCGTTCACCGCCACCAGCATCTCCCCGTCGTCGGTCAGCGCCTCGGCGATGGCGCCGCGGCAGGCGGTGACCGGCTCGATGCCCGAAGCGATGAGCTTGCCGGCGTGCACCAGCAGGCGGGTGCTGGCCCCTTCGTCCAGGCCGCTGCCCTTGAGGTTGCGGGTCATCTGGGCGAACTTCACCAATTTCTCGGCCATCGCTTCGTCGATCCCTGACTCGCGCTGCACGATACGCCGCTCCAGCGCGGCGTTGGGATAATCGAACTCCAGGGCCACGAACCGCTGCCGGGTGCTCTGTTTCAGGTCCTTGAGCACGCTCTGGTAGCCGGGATTGTAGGAAATGGCGAGGCAGAAGTCGGCGCCCGCTTCCACCAGCTCGCCGAGCTTTTCCACCGGCAGCACCCGCCGGTCGTCGGCCAGGGGGTGAATGACCACCATGGTGTCTTTGCGCGCTTCGACGATTTCATCCAGGTAACAGATGCCGCCGGCGCGCACGGCGCGGGTCAGGGGGCCGTCCACCCACACCGTTTCCCCGCCGCGCACCAGGAACCGGCCCACCAGGTCCGAAGCGGTCAGGTCGTCATGGCAGGAAACGGTGATCAGCGGCCGCTTCAGGCGCCACGCCATGTATTCCATGAAGCGGGTCTTGCCGCAGCCGGTGGGCCCCTTGAGCAGCACCGGCAGCTGGTTGCGGTAGGCGGCCTCGAACACTTCGATCTC
>JARRNJ010000096.1:0-9272 GCA_037385045.1 Gammaproteobacteria bacterium
TCTTACTAGGGCCTCTTAACCTCACAGACTGCAGCGGTTCAAAGCCACCGTCGTGCGCCCGCTGCAGGGTGTTTTCGCACGCGGTTTGCCGCGCCCATGGCCCGCAAAAGGGCGGACTACCGTAGCAAACCGTCGCACCTCGCCAGTGGCACGGACCATGCAATGCGACCGCCAAGCCGATTTCAGCGGGGAACGTACGCAATGCAGGCAACCGCCGTCCAACCGCGGAAGCAGATACCGGTAGCGAGCTGGGTGGCCGCTTCGCGCTGGCTGCTGCTGCTCGCGCTGCTGACCCTGACCGCCGGTTGCGCCGAGTTCGAGGCGCGCCCGCGGCCGGCTCCGGTCACCGTTTCCGAAGTCATTCGCCTCAGCCACAAGGACGTCGCCGCCAAGGAGATTATCCGGCGCATGCGCGCGGCGGGCACCGTCTATCGGCTCGACGCCGGCCAGCTGGCGCGGCTTCACGATCAAGGCGTCGCCGACGCCGTCATCAACTACATGCAGCGCACCTACCTGCGGGCGGTGAGACGGCGCGAGGCGCGGGCCGAACGGCACTTCTGGTCCATGGGCGACGACGGCTACTGGTACGGTTTCGACCCCGACGGCGACATGGACGCGCCTTATTGACCCGGCAATTTCCCCACCCCGCGGCGCGAGCCGCCGACAAAGGAGAACTTCACAATGCACAGCCGCACCTGGTCCGAATGGATGCTCGCTTCGATCGGCGCCGCCGCCCTGCTGCTCGCCGCGCCTTCCGGCGCCTACGCCGCACCGCTGCAGCAGGCGGTCGCCCACGGCCGCGAGATCTTCGCTCACGACACCTTCGGCGGACGCGGGCTCACCTGCAACAGCTGCCACAGCGGCCTGGGCAAGACCCAGGGTCACCTGCCCAACGGCGCCGCCATTCCCAGCCTGGTCAAAGCGGCGGCGATCTTTCCGCGCTACAAGCCGCGCCTGCACAAGGTCGTCACTTTGGAACAACAGGTGCGGGGCTGCGTCGCCGGCGCCCTCGGCGGCAAGCCGCCCGCCTACGGCAGCCGTACGCTGGTGGACCTGATCGCCTACCTGGGCTCCCTGGCCCAGGGACAACCGGTCCATATCGGCGGCGCGCCCAGATAGCCCCGCAGGCGGACGCTGCACCGCGCCCGCCGCGGCACCAACCCGGAGGACGTTATGAACGCTGCACAACGACTGCGTGTTACGCTGACCGCCGTGCTTGCGGCCGGCGCATTGTTGCTGGGAACACCGGCGGTGGCGCTGGCCCAACATCACCCCGGTGAGGAAATCGCCACCGCGGCCAAGCACGCCGGCCTGGCCGCCAGCGTCACCGCCACCAGGCAGGTGCACCTGCACCTGCATCACGTGATCAACTGCCTGGTGGGCACCGGTGATCCGCTGTTCGACGCCGCCGCCGGCTATCCCTGCAAGGGCCAGGGCGACGGCGCGCTGAACGACGTCAACGATGCGCCGCAACGCTACGCGCGCCTGGAGGAGGCCCTGCACCTGGCCCGGGTCGGCACCCGCGTACAGGCGTTCCGGCCGGATCACAACATCGCCGTGGCGGTGAAGGATCTCCTCGACGAAGCACAACCGTCGGCGGGCTCATGAGCGCCGGGCGACACGCGCACGCGATGCCGGGCGCCGGCACGGCCGGCATCGAACACGGGCGCCCAACGGCGCCATTGCTGCACCTGCGACGCTTCGTTCCCACCGACAGCCAGCGCCAGGCGTTTGCGGTACTGCGCATCGCGTTCGGCCTGCTGTGGCTGATCAACGCCTGGTTTCAGCTGCAAAGCGCCATCACCGGCCATTTCATGGCGGCCTGGGTGCAGGCCGCGGCGGGACAGGCACCCTGGCTGCACGATTACGTCCTGGCCACGGCGCAGTGGGGCTACAGCCTGTTCCTGTGGTCCACACTGGAGGCCTTCGGCGCGCCCTACGGCGCCGGCACCACCGACCCCGGCACCGGCATCATCTACGCGGTGGCGTTCGCGTTCCTGCTCGCCACCCGCCCCTGGCGCCGGCTGCGCCTCGGGGGTGCCGAGGACCCTCACCCGCCCGCCTCGCCCGCGGCTTCCGGGCCGGACCCGGTGGCGCTGGCACGGGTGCTGTTCGGCCTGTTGTGGGCGTTCGACGCCTTTTGGAAATGGCATCCATACTTCTTCAATCACTTCCTCGACTTTCTCGCCGCCGGCCAGCAGCACCAGCCGGCCTGGATCGTCGCCTATATCGGGCTGTTCGTGCACCTGATCCGGGCCGTGGGTCCGCACCTGGCGGCACTGCTGACGGCGATCCTGGAGACCCTCATTGCCGTGAGCCTGATCACCGGCCGCTGGCTGGCGCTGTTCGCGCCGCTGGGCGCGCTGTTCAGCCTCGGGATCTGGACCACGGCCGAGGGTTGGGGCGGGCCCTATGCCCGCGGCGTGACCGGCAGCCCGGACAGCCTGATCGGCACCGCCATCATCTACTTTTTCGTGTTCCTGTTCGTGATCGTCGCTTACGACGCGCTGCCGCGCCGCCGCGCCCGCGCCGCGTCCGGCGGCTGACCGCACCTCAGGCGCGGGATCCGGTTTGCTGCGCCGTCTCCAGGGCCTCGCTCAACTCGAGCCAACGCTCCTCCACCTGCGCCAGGCGCTGGTCGATTTCAGCCTTGTCCAACAGCAACTGTTTCAGTTGCGCCTTGCGCTCATCGACGTAGAGGCCGGTATCGGCCAGGCGCTGCTGCAGGTCCGCCTGCTGCCGGTGCAGCCGTTCCAGATCCCGTTCCAGGGATTGAACCTCGCGGCGCAGCGGCTGCAGCCGTTGACGCTGCTCGGCGTCGCGCCGGCGGCGGTCTTTGCGCGTCTCGGTCGCAGGAGAATCGGACGGGCCCGCCCCGTCGCGGCGGCGCGACTCCAGGAGCCAGCGGCGATAGTCCTCCAGGTCGCCTTCAAAGGGACTCACCCTGCCGTCGGCCACCAGCAGCAGCCGGTCGGCCACGCTGCGCAGCAGGAACCGGTCGTGGGAGATCACCACCAGCGCTCCCGCGTAATCCTGCAGCGCCATGATCAGCGCCCGGCGCATATCCAGGTCCAGGTGATTGGTGGGTTCGTCCAGCAACAGCAGGTTGGGCCGGCGATAGACCAGACTCGCCAACACCAGCCGCGCCTTCTCGCCGCCGGACAGCGGCGCCACCGGCGCCAGCGCCATGTCACCGGCGAACCCGAAGCCGCCGAGAAAGTCCCGCTGGCTCTGTTCGGTGGCCGCGGCGTCGAGGCGCCGCAAATGGCTCAGGGGGCTGTCGTCGCCACGCAACTGTTCGAGTTGGTGCTGGGCGAAGTAGCCGATCCGCAACGTCTTGGCTTCCCGTCGGCGCCCGCTGCGCGGCGCCAACTCACCCGCCAGCAGCTTGATCAGGGTGGACTTGCCGGCGCCGTTGTGGCCCAACAGGCCGACGCGGTCGCCCGGCGCCAGGGTCAGATCGATGCCGCTCAGCACCGAGCGGTCGCCGTAGCCCGCCGCGGCCGCCTCCAGTTCCAGCAGCGGATGCGGCAGCGCGTCGGGCGCCGCGAAACCGAACGCGAACGCGCTGTCCACGTGCGCCGCGGCAATCCGCTCCATGCGCTCCAGCGCCTTGAGCCGGCTCTGGGCCTGGCGGGCTTTGGTCGCCTTGGCGCGAAACCGGTCGACGAACCGGCGCATGTGCGCGATCTCGCGCTGCTGGCGCTCGTAGGCCTGCTGCTGATGCCCCAGCGCTTCCGCCCGCAGCTGTTCGAACTGGCTGTAGTTGCCCGTGTACAACTGCAGCGACTGGCGCTCGATATGCAGCACGTGATCGACCACCAGGTCGAGAAAGTCGCGGTCGTGGGAAATCAGCAGCAGCGTGCCGGAATAGCTCCGCAGCCAGTCCTGAAGCCAGATCACGGCATCGAGATCCAGGTGGTTGGTGGGCTCGTCGAGCAGCAGCAGGTCGGAACGGCACATCAGCGCCTGGGCCAGGTTCAGGCGCATGCGCCAACCGCCGGAAAAGGTCGCCACCGGCCGTTCCAGTTCGGCTGCGACGAAGCCCAGCCCGTGCATCAGTCGCGCCGCCCGCGAGCGGGCGCTGTACCCGTCGATGGCCTCGAGCCGGGCGTGGCACTCGGCCTCCAGGCGGCCCTCGCCGGCGGCCCGCGCGTCCTGCAGTGCCCGCTCCACCGCCCGCAACTCGCGGTCGCCGTCCATGACATAGTCGATGGCCGGCCGCTCGACGGCGGGAATCTCCTGCGCCACGTGCGCCATCACCCAGCCGGCGGGCACGCCAACTCCGCCGGCATCCGCCTGCAGCGTGCCGCGGATCAACGCCAACAGACTCGATTTGCCGCAGCCGTTGGCGCCGGTCACGCCAACCTTCTGGCCCGGATGAACAGCGGCCGAGGCATTGCTGAACAGCAAGCGCGTGCCCCGGCGCAGGGTTACGGAATTCAGGCTCAACATGGCACGGCAGTTTACCAGCCGCTTGCCGCGCCCGCAGGACCGCCGCTCACGGCCGCGCCGGCCGGCGCTCGCGCATGGCCAATACGCCGGCCGCGCATACCAGCAGGGCGCCGAACAACGACCAGTGGTCCGGGATCTCGTCCCAGAAGCCCCAGCCCAGGCCGGCGGCGAACACCACCACCATGTAGGTCAGCGGACCGACCCGCGATGCCGGCGCATAGTAGTAACCGCGGGTGAGCAGCAGCTGGCCGCTGCTGGCAAAGAAACCGGTCAGCAGCAGCCCCAGCCACAGGGAAGGATCCGGCGTCTGCCAGGACCAGAGCAGCGGAATGCCCGACACCAACGTGGCCAGGGTGGCGAAGTAGAATACCGTGCGCGCAGCAGGTTCGGTGGCCGACAGCTGGCGCAGGGTCACGAACGACAGCGCGGTACACACCCCGGCGGCGCAACCGACCAGCGCCGAGAGCTGCAACAGCCCCTGGCTCGGTTTCAGAATCAGCGCCACGCCCAGGAAACCGATGGGGACGGCCCAGCGCAGGGTCGCCGGCACCGGCTCGCGCAACCACAACGCCGCCATGAAGGGGACATACAACGGCGCGGCGTAATTGAGCAGCACGGCGTCGGCAAGAGTAAGGTGGGCGATGGCGAAGAAGTAACAGTACATGGCGCCCAGGCCCAGCGCTCCGCGCAGCAGGTGCAGGCGCAGATGCTCCGTGCGCAGCGCGCCCAGACCGCGCTTCATCAGCCAGGGCATCAACAACAACATGCCGAAAAGGTTGCGGAAAAACACCACCATGGTGTTGGGCAGTTCGGCCGACACGTGCTTGACCATGGCGCCGGCGGCCGCAAACAGCAGCGCCGACGCCAACGTCAGGACGGCGGCGCGGGGATAGTTGTCCTGGCGCGCCGGGGCAGGCGCACGCGTTTTCACGCCGCGGCCCCGGCCACCAGCGGCAGAGGATTGCGGGTAACGGCGACCAATACGATGTAGACGAATACCGCCACCGCCGCGGCCCAGGCCGTAACCCGTACCGGTTTGGTGCGTCCCCGGCGCAGCGCCACCATGCCCAGTGCGATATAGACCAGCAGCCCGATGATCTTCGCCGTCAGCCACGGCTGCTGCAGAGGATACTGCGCCGTCAGCACGGCGAGCACGATGGCGCTGGCCAGCAATAGCGTATCGACCACGTGGGGCACAATCCGCACCCAGCGCCGGCGCAGGCGGGCGGAATCGCGCATCATCCAGATGCCGCGGATCACGAACAGTGTGATACTGGTCGCCGCGCTCAGCACGTGCACGTCCCGAACCCATTGCCACAATGCCATAGATGCCTCCGCGCGCCCGCCCCGGATCCGGCTTCCCAGTGTAGCAGGGCGGTGACGGCAACGGGCGGCCCTCGGCCGGGAACTCGCGCCGGTGGCGGCGATCCAATTGTTAAGCCGACTGCGCTTTCGAGGCCGTATGGCCGCAGTGCCCAGCTGCTGGTTGTTCAGATTCCGCTGCAGCCACGCAAGGTACAACCGCAGCTCACAACCCTTCGTTTATCAGGGATTGGGTCGCTCGAAGCGAAGCGGCGGCAGTCGCTATAATGCCCCTGCATCCGTTCCAACTCACGACCTGCTGGAGGACCATGCATGAGCAATCCCGCACCGCTCGCCAACCCGCACGCCATGCGTCTCTACAGTGCGCGCGTCTGTCCCTTTGTCCAGCGCGTGCGCCTGGCGCTGCTGGAAAAGGGCCTGGAGTATGAGACGGTGGACGTGGATCTGGACAATATTCCCGACTGGTACCGGAGCATCTCACCGTACGGCAAGGTTCCGCTGCTGCAACGCGGCGGGGATTCGGTGTGGGAGTCGACGGTCATCAATGAATACCTGGAAGAAGTGTATCCCGAGCCGCCGCTGCTGCCCCGCGATCCGGGGCAGCGGGCGCTGGCGCGCATCTGGATCGACTACGCCAATACCCAGTTCCTGCCCTGGTTCTACAAACTGCTGCTGGAGCAGGACGCGGGGCGCCAGCAGGAATTGGCGCAACGACTGAGCGAGGCGCTGCGTTACATGGAAGGGGACGGCATCGGCGCCAGCGATGGTGACTATTGGCTCGGCGGGCGTTTGACGCTTGTCGATCTGGCCTTCTATCCGTTTTTCGAGCGCTTTCCGGTGCTCGACCACTACCGCAGCTACCGGCTGCCCGAGGAATGCGCCCGCCTGCGGCAGTGGATCATGGCGATGCAGGCCAGGGCGTCGGTGGAGCAGATCCGCAATCCCGACGATTTCTACGTTGAGCGCTACGCCCGCTACGCCGACGGCAGCGTCAGTGGTGGCACGGCGCAGGAGATGCGCGACGCATGACCGGACCGGCCGCGTTGTGACGAGGGCCATGTGGCCTATACTGAGTCCAGTGGACGCGCCAACGCTGTTGGGGCGTCGTCCTGAAGTGAATTTGGTACCGAGGAAGGGCGCAGATGACGGACATCAACAAGTTGATGCAGAACCCGGAGGCGGATCCGGACCAACTGGATCGGATCAACGACCTGGCCGACTGGAACGAGGACAAAGGCAAGGCGCTGGCCGCCGAGGACGGCATCGACATGACCGATGCCCATTGGGCGGTCGTGCATTTTCTCCGCGATTACTACATCGAGCACGGCAAAGCCCAAAGCGGCCGCGAGCTGAGCGAGTTGCTCAATGAGCGTTTCCAGGACCAGGGCGGGCGCAAACACCTGTACCGCCTGTTCCCCAAAGGCCCCATCGTCCAGGGCAGCCGTATCGGCGGCGTCCCGCTGCCCGAATATGCCAAGGACGATTCGTTCGGCTACACCATGTAATTCCCCCTCACGCCCGGCCCCGCAGCCGCCCATCGTTTGCCTGTTCGGTCGATCCCGCTGAGATAGGCGCGCTAGTCGTCGCTTTGCACGCGTGCGCGTCGGCGCTTGCGTTCTGCCTGCTGGCGTTTCTGTTCCAGCCGCCGCCGCTTGGCGGCCAGGGTCGGTTTGGTTTTGCGCCGCGGCTTGGGCACCGTGCACGCCGCCCGCACCAGGGCCACGAGGCGCTCGAGTGCATCGTCGCGGTTGCGCTCCTGAGTCCGGAAGCGGCGCGCATCGATCACGATCACGCCCTCGCCGGTCATGCGCCGCCCTGCCAGCCGCCGCAGCCGCTCGCGGACCGCTGGCGCCAGGCCCGGCGCACGGGCGGCGTCGAAGCGCAGCTGCACCGCTGTCGCCACCTTGTTGACGTTCTGGCCGCCGGGGCCCGAGGCGCGCACAAACTGCCACTGCAACTCGCGCTGATCAATCACCGCGCCGTCGCCGATGTGTAGGAAATCATCATTCACCGCGACCCCGTGCGGATTCCGCTACTTCTTGAACTTGTAAAACGTCTGATTGAGATAAGCCACTATGTCCGCGGCTTCCTGCCTGGTCAGCTTCACGCCCGCCGCCTGCTGACAGCGTCCAAGCTGGTGGCGCAGCATCTCCAGCGACTGCATGCGGTGATTGGGCCGGCTGTAGACCTCGGTGCCATGGCAGGCGGTACAATGCTTTTGTACCAATGCCTTGCCTTTGGCCACGTCGGCGGCCGCGGCCGCTGTGGCCCCCGCCACCAGCATCACCGCGGCCGTGCCGATGGCGAGCTTGCGTACATAGCTCATTGGAGCCTCCTACCAGAGTAAGCGAACAGTGCTATCAGTGTGGCCAACTCCGCGGGTGAACACAATGGGGCCCGCGCGGCGCCACAACCCCGCGAAATCTGTGGCAAGCCGCCCCGCGGGCGGCGGCCCTGGCGGCCACGGGCGGCATTCGACATAATGGCGGCTTTTGCCACCGGTCCGACCGTACAATGCTGTTCAAGAACCTGCGACTCTACCGCCTCACCGCGCCGTTCGACCTCTCCCCGGAGCAGCTGCACCAGCACCTGCTGGACCGGGCGTTCCGTGCCTGCACAAGCCTCGAGCACTTCAGCTACGGCTGGGCGCCGCCGCTGGGGCGGCGCGGCGTACAACTGGTGCACGCGGCCGGTGGCTATCTGTTGGTATGCGCCCGCCGCGAGGAGAAGATCCTGCCCGCCGCCGTGATCCGTGATGCGGTGGAGGAAAAAGCCGCCGCCATCGAGGAACAGCAGGGGCGCCCGGTGCGCCGGCGCGAGCGCAGCGACCTGCGCGACGAAATGGTGCAAAGCCTGCTGCCGCGGGCGCTGAGCCGCTCCACGCTGACCTACGCCTACATCGACCCGAAGGGCGGCTGGCTGGTGATCGACAGCGCCAACCCCCGGAAAGCCGATGAGCTGGTGCAGTTGCTGCGCGAAAGCCTGGGCACGCTGGCGCTGCAGCCGCCGCAGGTACAGTCGGCCCCGGCCGCGGTGATGACCCGCTGGCTGCAGGGACAGGGATTGCCGGCCGATTTCTCCGTCGGCGACGAATGCGAACTGCGGGACACCGCCGAAGACGGCGGGGTGATCCGCTGCCGCAAACAGGATCTCGGCGCCGATGACGTACAGGCCTTGCTGGAGTCGGGGCGCCAGGCCGTGAAGCTGGCGGTGAACTGGGACGCGCGCTTGTCGTGCGTGCTCGCCGACGACCTGACCGTCAGGCGGCTGCGCTTCGAAGACGTGGTCCAGGAAGAGTTCGGCGCCGCACCGACGGAGGACGAGGTCGAGCGCTTTGACGCCGAGTTCGTCATGATGACACTGGAGCTTGCCCGATTCATCAGCCGGCTGATCGAGGTCTTCGGCGGCGAAAGCGAAGAGACCTACGCACGCTCAGCATGAAACGCGCAGCGCAACCGCCCCATCGCGCCACGAACGTTCGCTACTCGTCCTCG
>JARRNJ010000097.1:0-14201 GCA_037385045.1 Gammaproteobacteria bacterium
GTTGCCGCGACTGAACGCTCGGCGGCTCAAGGGGGAAGACACGATGACTGTTTGTCGGTGCCACTGCGGACAAAGCCAATGAAGACCGGCCTCAACGCAGCGCTATGGTTGGCGCTCGCCATGCTGGCCGCCGGTTGCCAGCCCAACGTCAGGCTTCCCGGGGGTGTCACTCCGGTGATGGCGACCTGGCTGTATGGGCAGTACGCGATTCCCGCCGAATATACCCGCAGCGGGCATGAGGAGACATTTGGGGCCACCCCCGGTGGTCTGCCCTGGACCACGGCAGCCGCGCGGGCTTTGAAGCCGGGAGCAAAAGTGCCGGTGGTCCTCTATCTCCATGGCTGCACTGGAATCAAACAGCAGGCCCGGCTGTACCGCGCACTGCTGCTGTCACAGGGGTACGCGGTATTCATGCCCGACAGCTTTCAACGTCCCGGGCGCTGGGCGTGCGGCGAGGAAGGCCCGCTGCCGTACCGGGTTTCGCTGCGGCTGCAGGAGCTCGCCTACGCCTACCAGCAAATCCGAACGCTGCCGTGGATTGACCAAAAGCGTATTGTGCTCATGGGTTTCAGTGAAGGGGGCAACACCGTGGACCACTGGAACAAGCTGGGTTTTGCCGCCCATATCATCATCGGCAGTGCCTGTACCCTGGTGGGCGGCAAGCCGGCGGCGCCGCCGGGCACGCCGGTGCTGGCCGTTGTCGGGGCCCGTGACGATTACCGGCCCGGTTTGAGCTGCACGATCGAGCGCACGGTGGGCGGATCGAAGTCCGTCGTTATTTCCAACGCCGGCCACAAGGTTGCACAATACCCGCAGACGCGGGACGCCATCAAAGCGTTTCTGCACTCTTGTTGTCGCTGAATGGATGCCGAACCCGCGAGGATGAGGGAACAGACCATGATCCGACTCACCGAAGCGCTGCGGGCCTGGGGCACGCCCCGCTTCGACGACGCACTCAAACAGGAATTGCGGGCCCTGGGCGCCGAGCAACTGCCGTTGCAGCAGGGGCTGACCAGCGGCAGTTACGCTCTCGCCGACAAACTCGACGCAATGGTGATCCGTGCCCGCGAAGAAGAGTACTGTATTCGCGCACGGGTGGGAATCTTCTATGCCGCGATGATGATCGGCTGCAGCTGCGCCGACGATCCCACTCCGGTCGGGGAGGAAAGCGAGTACTGCGAGGTGGAGCTGGAAATCGACAAGCGAAGCGCTGTAGCCAGGGTGGCGTTGGCCGACTGACCCCGATCGGCGCGCCGAAGGGTGGCCAGGCGCATTCGCGAACGCCTGCAGTGCATGTATCTTTCAGTTTTTTCTTCCGCGGCCTGGGTTATCGTAAAGCCATGTATTCCTCTTCGGGCGCTGCACCGCAACCGCACCATCGTGAGCATCTTTTGCTGCTGGCGATCGCCGCGGCCGTGTTGCTGTGGTCGGGGATCGGGCCCAAGGACCGCTTGACCTGGTGGCTGGAAGTGGCGCCGGTGTTGATCGGCGCACCGCTGCTGATTGCCACTTATCGGCGCTTTCCGCTTACGCCGTTGCTTTACCGGCTGATCTTTCTGCACGCACTGGTGGTCATGGTGGGCGGCCATTACACCTATGCCGAGGTGCCGATCGGCGACTGGGTGCGGGACTGGCTGCACCTGGCGCGCAACAACTACGACCGCTTCGGTCATCTGATGCAGGGCTTGGTGCCGGCCATGATCAGCCGCGAGATCCTGGTGCGCCGCTCGCCGTTGGCCGGCTCGCGCTGGCTGCCGTTCCTGGTCGTCTGCGTGGTGATGTCGATCAGCGTCACGTACGAATTCATCGAGTGGTGGACGGCGCTGATCATGGGCGGCAGCGCCGAGTCCTTCCTTGCCCTCCAGGGCGACGTGTGGGACACGCAGTGGGACATGTTCCTGGCCCTGTGCGGCGCCGTGCTGGCGCTGCTGGTGTTCAGCCGGCTGCACGACCGCCAGCTCGAGCGGCTGCGGCATTCGGCGCGCCGTTGAGCGGCGGTTCAGCCCGGCAGCAAGTGCAATGCCAGCAGGCTCAGCAGCTGCGCAAGAAACAGCAACAGATGGCTGCTTTCGGCCCGGTACTGTTTAAAGATTTCCTCGGCCAGGATGAACGCGCCCCACAGGGCGAGCGCCACCGTAAAGGCCAGGTTGGTGTGCGGGAAATCAACGCCGTGACCGGCGACCGAATGGGCGAGCGCCAGCCAGAACAGCACGGCGCCGGCCGACTGCCAGATGATGACGCCGGCAAACAGCACGGCATCCAGCCACGGCGGTGCGTTGTAGACCGCGGTCGCTTCCCGTATGCGCCGAAAGTTTTGCGATGCCAGCGGCCAGTCGGCGGGCAGAATCGCCAGGGCTTTCAGCGCGTCCGCCGCATTGGTGATCACGACCAGGCTGTACCAGCCCGCCCACAGCGCCAATAAGCCGATTTTGAATGCGTACAATGTCAAACCAGATTGTTTCCGTCTCCGGCACCGGGCCGGTGCCGGATGCCGAGGCTCTTGCGGGCAAGCATAGACGCCGACCCCGAGAGTTGCGGTGCGGCCGCCCGCAACCCGTCCATGCTGCGGGTGGTCGACCGTGCGGCGGACAGTCTTGACCCCGGGCTGCGCCAGGCAGGACACTGACGCGGACAACAACAACCAACAGGAGTCGCTTCATGTCCGAGTCGCGCTCCACAGTGCGCTTTCCCAAGCCGGGCGACGAGAACGGCCGCGCCCCGGCGGAGCACTTTTTCGGCGAAGAGGTTCGGCTCGCCAACCGCAACCGCGGCATGCCCCTGGAGGCGCTTCGTTATCCGGTGACGCCGACGGGCATGCACTACATGCTCACCCACTTCGACGTGCCGTACGCCGAGGCCGGGCAGTGGCGGTTGGCTGTCGGCGGGCTGGTGAGCCGCGCATTGACCCTGGACCTCGACGACTTCATGCAACGCCCGGCGGTGACAGTGGCGGTGACGCTGGAATGCGCCGGCAACGGCCGCGCCTTGATCGACCCGCGGCCGGTGAGCCAGCCCTGGTTCCTGGAAGCGGTGGGCACGGCCGAGTGGACCGGCACGCCGTTGCGGGCGCTGCTCGATGAGGCGGGTGTCGCCGCTTCGGCCCGGGAAATTGTTTTCACCGGCCTCGACCAGGGTGTCCAGGGCGGGCAGGTGCAGTATTTCCAGCGCAGCCTGACGGTGGACGAAGCGCGGCGCGATGAGGTGTTGCTGGCCTACGCCATGAACGGCCGGCCGCTGGAGCCGCAGCACGGTTATCCGTTGCGGCTCATCGTTCCCGGCTGGTACGGCATGGCCAGCGTCAAATGGCTGCAGCGGATCGAGGCCGCCGCCGAGCCGTTTCAGGGTTATCAGATGACCGGGACTTACCGCTACAGCAACGCTCCCGACGACCCGGGCGAGCCGGTGACGCTGATGCGGGTGCGTTCGTTGATGGTGCCCCCCGGCGTGCCCGACTTCGTCACCCGCGGGCGGCTGTTGGCGCCGGGCCCGGTCATGCTGACCGGCCGCGCCTGGGCCGGGCGGGCCCCCGTGGCGCGGGTCGAGGTGAGCAGCGACGGCGGTGCCTCCTGGAGCGACGCCGAGCTGGAGCCGCCGGTTTCGCAGCACGCGTGGCGCGGTTGGCATCATCGCTGGGAGGCGCGCCCGGGCCGTCACCGGCTGTGCGTGCGCGCCACCGACAGCGGCGGCAACGTACAGCCCGTGGAGCCGTACTGGAACCATCAGGGCATGGGCAACAACATGGTCCAGCAGGTGGAAGTGCTGGTGGAAGCGGGCGGGGCCGGATGAGCAGGCGGGCGTGATTCGCCTGCGCACGTGTGCTCACCGCCGCGCTGCCTTGGTTCGGGAGCCGCTGCACAGCCGCCAACATGGATCACTTTACCGATTCCACGCTCATTGACTCCTGGTACCGCAACGCCGAGGCGTGGGGCGCTGCGGTGCGCGGCGCGCGGATTCCGAGCCGCATTCGCGTCACCGACCGCGCCATCGTCGATGCGGTACTCAGTTGCCGGCCGCGCACCGTGCTGGACGCGGGCTGTGGTGAGGGCTGGCTGTGCCGGGCTCTGGCGGCGCGGGGGATTCGCACCACCGGCATCGACGCCGTGCCGGGCCTCATCGAACAGGCGCGCCAGGGCGGCGGCGAATTCCATTGTTTGTCTTACGAAGACCTGGCGGCCGGCCGGCTGGCCGGGCGCTTCGGCACGCTGGTGGGCAACTTCTCGCTGCTGGGCGACGAATCGGTGCAGGCACTGTTTCGGGCGGCCCCCGACCGGCTCGAGCCCAACGGAAGCCTGGTGGTGCAGACGCTGCATCCCGTGGTCGCCTGCGGCGACCGCCCGTACCGCGACGGCTGGCGCAAAGGTTCCTGGGACGGTTGCGGCGGCGGGTTCGCGGATCCGCCGCCCTGGTATTTCCGCACTCTCGGCGGCTGGTCCGGGCTGTTCGCCGACGCCGGATTCGCGCTGGTGGAAATCCTCGAGCCGCTCGACCCGGACACCGGCAAGCCGGCATCGATCATTTTCGTCGCCCGGCCGGTCGCCGCGCGGTGACGCGGACCGCATGCATTTCCCCTGCGAACGTGTGGGTTCCCGCGGTTCGCGGCTCGCGCAATGGCCCGCGGCAGATTATGGTTACCACAGGTACGCTGTTGGACCATTCGGGGCGCCGCCCCGTTTCCCGTTCACAGCGGGCCGGACGGCCGCCGCGCTTCGCGTCGGCGGCGGTTGGTGCCGTTCGGCCCCGCCACCAGGGGAGTGCGGCTATGAAGACGGTAAAACAGATCCTCGATACGAAGGGTTACGCGGTACGGTCGGTGGATGCCGACGCGTCGGTATACGACGCCATCCAGTTGATGGCGGAGCACGACATCGGCGCCCTGCTGGTTACCGAGTCGGAGCGGCCGGTGGGGGTGGTTTCCGAGCGCGACTATGCCCGCAAGGTCATTCTGCGCGGCCAGGCCTCCAGGGATACGCCGGTGCGCGAAGTAATGGCCGACCATCTGATTGTCACCCACCCGGACCAGGACACCGAGGAGTGCATGGCCATCATGACCGAAAGGCGTGTCCGGCATTTGCCGGTGGTCAGCGGCGGCGAGGTGGTGGGCATCATCTCCATCGGTGATCTGGTCAAGGCGATCATCGAGGACCAGCGTTTCACCATCGAGCAGCTCGGACGGTATATCAGCGGCGAAGCATAGCTCCGCCTCGGCCAGCAGCCGGCGTTGCCCCTGGCGGCACCTGGGGGGCGCGGATAGACTGTTCATGTGATCGGCCACGCCCAGGGAGTGCCATGTACGGCTCGAGAATCCGCCTCAGCATCAGCGCCGCGGAAGCGGCGGCGCTGTTTCGCCGCGTGGCGGCCGGCGCCCATTCCCCGGCCCAGGCTTTGGCGGCGTTGACCGCCCTGGAGACGTTGGTGGGCAGCTTTACCGAAACCGCCGATCAGCCGCTGGACGCATACGCAGAGATCCGCCGCGCTCTGCACGCGGACATCGACGAGCAGCGTCAGCGCCTGCTTCGCCAGCAGGCCGAAGCCCTCGGCGGCGCCCTGGGGGCGGGTGACGTCACCGGCGTGGCGCGGGTGCATGCGGCGCTGTCGCGGGAGGCGTTTTTGCAGGTTGCCGAGCGCTGCCTCACCGGACTGGCCGGGGAAGTGCGCGCCGGCTACGAGGTCTGGATCGCGCGCTGGTGCGCCGAGGCTGAAAAGCGGGCGCGTGGCGCCAGTCCTTACCCGGACGCCATGGACTGGGACGCCGCCGGTGTGTCGCTGGGGGAGTTCATGGCAATGCGGGACCTTTCCATCGCCCTGAAGGGGCACGCTGATTGCTAGAAGCGGATGTTGCGGCGGGCGCAGGGTCCGGGCCCGCCCGCAGTCCGCCCAACGGGGAAAGGCCGACCACGTGCCGAGCAGTTTGCACAAGTTGCCGCGAGCGTTCTATGACCGCGACACGGTGGCCGTAGCCAGGGACTTGCTGGGCAAGTACCTGGTGCATCGCTCCCGGGGCGTGGAGCGCGTCGGGCGCATCGTGGAGGTGGAAGCCTACCTCGGTCCCCACGACCGCGCCGCCCATTCGGCGCGCGGGCTGACCAACCGCACCCGGGTCATGTTCGGGCCGCCGGGTCATGCCTACGTCTATCTCATTTACGGCATGCACCACTGCATGAACGTGGTCACCGAACGCAGCGGCCACGCCGCGGCGGTGTTGCTGCGCGCATTGGAGCCGGTGCGCAACATTGACGCCCGCACCCAGGGTCCGGGCCTGTTGTGCAAGGCCATGGAAATCGACCGCGAACTCAACGGCCATGACCTGCTGAGCGATACGTTCTATATCGCCGGCGGCGCCGAGCCGCAGCGCTTCACCGTCGTGAAGCGACCCCGCATCGGCGTCGACTATGCCGGGCACTGGGCCCGGCGCCTGCTGCGGTTCTACATCAAGAACAACCCGTTCGTCTCCAAGCCCTGACCGAAACCACCAGCCGAGCCCGCCTGCGGCCCGCCCCGGCACGGTGGATGCGCTGCGCTTATCCACCCTACGTGGCTGCGGCTCTACATCAAGAACAACCCGTTCGTCTCCAAGCCCTGACCGAAACCACCAGCCGAGCCCGCCTGCGGCCCGCCCCGGCAGGGTGGATGCGCTGCGCTTATCCGCCCTACGTTTCGGACGCCCGAGTGGGGCCATTCGAGGCGCAGCGAAAGCTGCGGCGACACGGGCGCCGGCCGCGCTGATTCGGGGCAGTCAGCCCTGCGAGCGGGCAATCAAGGTGGCCCCGGTGGCCACCAGCACCAGTGCCATGGTCTGCAACACCCGGTGTCGCGGCAGGGTGGCATGCAGCCGGTTGCCCAGCTTGAGGCCGAACCACATCAGCGGCGACAAGGCCAAAGCACCCAGCAATACGGCCTTCTGCAGCAGCAGGCCGGAGATGATGTAGGCGACGATGCGCGAAGCGGTCTGAAACGTGAACATGCTGGCCAGGGTCGCCTTGAGCTGCACCTTGTCCTGCAGTCGTCGCGACAGGTAGACGGCGAACACCGGTCCGCCGGTACCGAACAATCCGCCGATGGCACCGCCGAGCAGTGCCGTCGGCGGCGCCCACCGCCGGCTGATCAGTGACAACTTGTGGGGGCGCGTCAGGCTGTAGAGGCCGTAAGACACCAGGAACACGCCCAGCGCGGTCAGGGTATAGGCGCGGGGCAGATTGATGAGCAGCACCACGCCGGTGATGGTACCGAGCAGGCCGAACGGGGCCAGGAGCGCCAGTTCCCGCCACTGCACGCCCGACTGGAAGCGGGTGCCGACGAGCATTGAGGCGGTGAAGTCCAGCAGCAGGCTGAGCGGCACCACTACGGTCAGGGGCAGAAAGTTGGCGAGGATCGATACGTTCACCAGGCCCGAGCCGAAGCCGGACACGCCGTACATCACGTAGGCACAAAACACCACCAGCGGTGCGATCAGCAGCAGTTGGTAATCGAGGTGCATGGAGTGGAGAGTTTCCGGCCTGAAACGCCCGCCTGGAGCCGGGCGGCGGCGCCTAACATACCTGCTCCCGATGTGGAAATGCAAGCACGCCCCGCTTCGCGGGTAGGGGCGCCGGGTGAATTCGGGTACCATGGTCCCCGCTATTTGCTTGGAATGGCATTCGTCTCAGGAATGATACGAACATGAAAAACCGCTCCGCCTTTCATGCCTCGATGCTGATGCATTTGGTGGGCCTTGCCAGTGCCGCCGCGCCCCTGGGTTATCTATGGAGCCTTGACCACAGCGGTTCGCTGCGCGAGGCGGGCGTGGCAGCGTGGGTCGCGCTGCCGTTCCTGATTGGAGCGGCGGTTACTCTTTGGCTGCGCAGTTCACGATGGGCCAGCTGGGCACTGGCTTCGGTGGCGCTGGTGAACTGGATGATCGTGGTGGGTTCCCTGTACTACGAGCACCTGGTGATGCGGCCCGATTCCCAGGCCGGCTTCCTGTTCGTCGCCCTGCCGTTGTTCGAATTGCTGCTGACCTTCGTGGGCGTTGTGCTTGCCGGGGTCGTGGCCCACACGCGCAGCGCCGCTGCGCCGGCGGCCGATTGAACGCCTGCGGGTCCGGTTCCCACGCCCTCCAGGAACACCATGCCGATCCAGCTGTTCAACCTTCGAGGTGTGCCCGAGGACGAAGCCGACGACGTACGCGACTTGCTTGCCGCGCACGGCATCGACTTCTACGAGACGCCGGCGGGTAATTGGGGGGTATCGTCGCCGGCCCTATGGGTGCGCGACGACCGCCAGCTGACGGACGCCAAGGCGTTGATTGAAACCTACCAGGCGCAGCGCGCGACCCGGG
Source organism: Gammaproteobacteria bacterium (assembly GCA_037385045.1). Classification (GTDB taxonomy): domain Bacteria; phylum Pseudomonadota; class Gammaproteobacteria; order JASBUN01; family JASBUN01; genus JARRNJ01. Next base: position 8,315 of record JARRNJ010000097.1, read on the forward strand.
CCCGGGACGAATACCGGCGGCTGAAGCGCGAAGGCCGCCAGCGCACCCTGCTGGATTCGGTGCGGGAAGCTCCGCTGCGTTTTATCATCTATCTGGCCTTCATTTTCCTGGTGCTTTATTTCGTCATCAAACCGTTCCTGGATCTCGCGCGCCACGGAGGCCATTGAGCGTATGCCGAAGCCGACCCACGGCAACGGGAAAGCCGCCGGCGCGCCTCGGGTCGCAGCGCCGCACATTCGCCGGGCCGCCGAAGCGGACCTGCCGGCGATGATCGACATCTACAACCAGGCGGTGGCGCTCAAGGGCGCCACCGCGGATTTGACGCCTGTGCGGGTGGCGGACCGGTACCGTTGGTTTGCCGAGCACACTCCGGAGCGCTACCCGATCTGGGTGGCGGAGCGCGGCGGCCAAATGTTGGGCTGGTGCAGTCTGAGCGCCTACCGTCCGGGGCGCATGGCGCTGCGCCACACCGCCGAAATCAGCTATTACATCGCGGAGGACAGCCGCCGCCAGGGCGTGGGCACGGCGTTGGTGCAGTTCGCCATCGACCAGTGCGAGCGGCTGGATATCAAGACGTTGTTCGCGTTGCTGGTGGAAATCAACACGCCGAGCATCCGCCTGCTGGAAAAGTTCGGCTTCACCCGCTGGGGACTCATGCCGAAGGCGGTGGATTTCGGCGGCGAGGAATGCGGACACGCCATCTACGGCAAGCGCGTACGCCCCTGATCCGGCCCGCCGGCCAACCCCTTACCGACTGCGGCAACCGGCGCTATCATCCTTCCACGAGCCGAACTGAACGCTCCGTTCATTGCCGGCGCCGGCACCTCCAACCAACAACTAGAGCCGAAACCCATGCGCAAATTGCTGACCCTGATCCTCTGTCTGCTGACGGCGGCCGCCGCCGCCGCGCCCACGACCACCCGGTTGACCTGGTACGGCCATGCCACCTTCCGCATCATCACGCCGGCCGGTCACGTGCTGGTCATCGACCCCTGGTTCAATAACCCCATGAATCCTGCGGCGGGCAAGGGCAAGGACGCACTGGCCGGGATCGACAAGGTGGACTACATTCTGATCACACACGGGCATTTCGACCACGTGGCCGACGCCGTGGCGCTGGGCAAGAAGACCGGCGCGCGCCTGGTGACCAACTATGAGTTGGGCACCAACATGGCCAGGCTGCTCGGTTACCCCAAGGACCAGATGGGTTACGACACGCTCATGAATATTGGCGGCGAGATCAAGATCGCCAACGGCGAAGTGACCGTGGCCATGACGCCGGCCATCCATTCCAGCGGGCTGATCAATCCCCACGCCGGCCCCGGGCAGCCGGCAATAGTGTATGGCGGCAACCCGGCCGGGTTCGTGGTCAGGATCAAGCACGGCCCGACCATTTACGACAGCGGCGATACGGCCTATTTCAGTGACATGAAGCTGATCGGCGAGCAGTATCACCCGGACGTGGCGCTGATCAACATTGGCGGCCATTTCGGCATGGAGCCGCCGATGGCGGCGCGCGCGGCCAAAGCGGTGGGCGCGCCGCTGGTGATTCCTCATCATTACAAGACGTTTCCGGTGCTGACCCAGGATCCGGGCGAGTTCGTGCGGGACGTCAAAAGCGAAGGCCTCAGAACCTTGGTGATGAAACCCGGCCAGACCATCCGCTTCCACGGTCGCAGATTGGCAAAATGACATACGGCTGTTCACTTCTGCGCCCGTTTCGGGTGCGATCCGCGTTCTTGCCGTGCCACTGCGCGATGGCAGCCGAGTCTGCCGGCGATACGGTTTCCCGACAATCGGCCAACGACTGGCCGGTGGCCGCCGGATAATCTGGGCGTTGGATTATCCGGTCGGCTCGATCCCGAGCAACGCACACGTTACGAGAGAATCGCCCATGAACATCTACGTTGGCAATCTGGCCTATGGCGTCACGGAAGACGAGCTGCGGGACGCGTTCGCCGCCTTCGGTCAAGTCGCACGGGTTTCCCTGATCACCGACAAGTTCTCCGGCCAGTCCAAAGGTTTCGGTTTTGTGGAGATGCCGGACAATGCGCAGGCGGACGCGGCAATCAAGGCCCTCAACGACCAGGACCTGAAGGGCCGGCGAATGAAGGTGAATCAGGCCAGACCCCGTGCCGAGCGCCCGCAGCGGCGAGGACGTTTCTGAGCGCGCTTGCGGCCTGCCGGCCGCAGTAGGTCCGGTAACCAGGAGGCGGCGATGTCGTCGAGAAAGACCGGCCCCGATACCGCACGACTCGACCGGACTGTGGCCGAGGCGCGGCGCCGGCGTGAACAACGAGAAAAATCCTACCGCGCGCGTGCCCTCAAACTTTTTCCGTGGGTTTGCGCCAAATGCGGCCGGGAGTTTACGCCTGCCAATGTCGCCGAGCTGACCGTCCATCACAAGGACCACGATCACGACAACAATCCCGAAGACGGCAGCAATTGGGAGCTGCTGTGCATCTACTGCCACGACAATGAACATTCGCGCCGTCTTGACGCACTGTTTCAACAGCCCGCTTCGCCGTCCACGCAGCGGCCAGACAGCACCTACAAACCCTTTGCGGATCTGAATAGACTGTTGGATGATACGGACTGACCGGCGTTCCCGCATGCCCGCCGGCGCGAGGAGGGTCCATGAGAATCCGGATCAGTAAGAGTCTGTGGTTGCCGATAGCTCTTGCCGTCTGCGGGTGCTCGGCCGGCGATGACCAGGCGAGCCAGCCGCCGCCGGTCGATCAAACCGTATTCAAGGACCAGATGCATGCGCTGGACAAAGCCAAGGGCGTCGAGCAGACGTTGCAGGACTCGGCACAGCGACAGCGTCGCCAGATCGACGAGCAGGCACGCTAGCCTGTGGTGCATTGACCGCGACGCCTCGGTGCGGCCGCGGGTGTCGGTTCGAACGCTTTGCAGCAGTGGCTTCTGGCTTGGGCGGCGAAGGCCGGATCGAATAGAGCGGTAAGCTCGCAGTGGGACCATGCCGCCACCCTGTTTGAAAGGCATAGCCGTGTTTGTCGTCAATCTCACTTACATAAAGCCGCTGACCGAGGTCGACGCGCATCTGGAAGCCCACATGCGCTTTCTCAAGACCCAATTCGAGCGGGGCGTGTTCGTCGCCTCCGGACGCAAGGTGCCTCGGGACGGAGGCGTCATTCTGGCGCGTAGCGATTCCCGCGAAGCGCTGTGGAAGGTGCTGGAGCAGGACCCGTTTCACCGGGCCGGCATCGCCCGTTTCGACGTTATCGAGTTTATAGCGTCTACCGTGCAGCCGGGGTTCGAAAACCTGGAGGCGGTGTGAGCATGGCGTCGATGCCGTCGCGCAGCGCCTTCCTGGATGATTTCAAGCCCGGGGACCAATTCACCACGGCCGCGGTGACGCTGACCGACGCCGAGATCATCGATTTCGCGCTGCGTTACGATCCGCAACCGTTTCATCTCGACGCCCCGGCAGCGGCGCAATCCGTGTACGGCGGCTTGATTGCCAGCGGCTTTCAGACCATCGCTTTGTGCTTCCGGCTGTTTATCCAGACCGGCATGCTGGCCGACTCCAGCATGGGTTCTCCGGGAATCGATGAACTGCGCTGGCTGGCGCCGGTGCGCCCTGGCGATACCCTGCACAGCGAGGTGGAGGTGGTCGAGGTCAGGCCTTCACGCTCAAAACCCGACCGCGGCATCGCCCGGCTGCGTTACAGTGCGGTCAATCAACACGGGGAAACGGTGGCGGCGTTCATCGTCAATCACTTGCTCAAACGTCGGCAGGCGTGATGGCGGCGCCGTAGCGGGACATTTACGACCGATGGGAGGACGCGTGACTGGAGAAGACGCCGCAGCCTGGGCGGGCGAGCGCAAAGTGCACGAGATCTACGAGTGGCTGCATATCGCCAACGACCTGCTGATCAGCCTCTATTTTCTGGTGGGTAGCATCTTCTTTTTCTATCCGGATATGACCCATACGGGTACCTGGCTGTTCGTGCTGGGCAGTGCCCAGATGCTGATCGGCCCGGTGATCCGCACCCTGAACAAGCTGCATGTCCGCCACATCCGCAAGGAAGTGATTCACTGGTAGGGTGTACGGCGGTCCGCTCGGCTTGCGCGCCGGCAGTCAATGGCCAATACTCGTGGCTGCCATGCATGAGCCCACGTTCAGACTTGCCACGCCGGCGGATGCGCCCGCCATCGCGGCGCTGTCACGGGACCTGATCGAATCCGGTCTGGGCTGGTCCTGGACGCCGATGCGGGTGGCACGCAATATCCGCGACCGCGACACGGTGGTGGTGGCGGCCGGAGCGCCGGATCGCATGGCCGGGTTCGCCATCATGTATTTCGCCATGGAAGAGGCCCATTTGACCCTGCTCGCGGTGCGCCCGGACCGGCGCCGGGCCGGGCTGGGCAGCCGGCTGGTGCGGTGGCTGGAGGCATCGGCCCTGACGGCCGGCATCGGCATCGTGCATCTGGAGGCACGTGCTTCCAACGCCGGCGCCAGAGCATTTTACGAACGGTTGGGATATCGCTGCGTCGAACGGCTGCACGGCTATTATCGCGGCCGTGAAGACGCGCTGCACATGACCCACGATCTCTGGGCCCCGAGCACCGACGGCAGGCGCAGCGCGCCGCAGCCCCCGCGGGCCTGAGCGCCGGGGGTTGGTTCCGCTCATCCTTATCCACTGTTAAGTTGCGACTATGCGCGTATTGAAAAAGTTGTTCGACAACAACCGGGCCTGGGCTTCGGCAATGACCGAACACGACCCGCATTTCTTCACCCGGCTGTCCCGGCAGCAGGCGCCGGAGTATCTGTGGATCGGCTGCGCCGACAGCCGGGTGCCGGCGAACCAGATCGTGGGGCTGCCGCCCGGGGAGTTGTTCGTGCACCGCAACGTCGCCAACCTGGTGATTCACACCGACCTGAACTGCCTGTCCGTGCTGCAGTTCGCGGTCGATGTGCTGCAGGTCAAGCACATTATCGTCAGCGGTCATTACGGCTGCGGCGGCATCAATGCCGCGGTCAATGACAGCAAGCTGGGATTGATCGACAACTGGCTGCGCCACGTCCAGGACGTGCATCAGAAGCACAGTCACTGGCTCGACAGCATCGCCGATGCATCGGAGCGCCTGGATCGCATGTGCGAGCTCAACGTCATCGAGCAGGCGCTCAATGTCGCACAAACCACCATCGTGCAGGATGCCTGGGCGCGGGGCCAGCCGCTGAGCATTCATGGCTGGGTGTACAGCATCCGTGACGGCCTGATACGGGACCTGGACATGACCGTCACCTCGCCGGACGAGTTGCACCCACGCTACCAGTCGGCGCTGTCGGCGGTCGGCCGTGTGCTATCCGACCCGCAGGGACTGGGCAGGCGTTCGCGGGAAGGTTGAAACCGGGCGGGCCGGGTCGGCGGCGGTTCAGGCGGTGCCGCGGCGTGCGTGAATGGCGGCCGGCTTGCGGGTGGCGCCGGATTGCTCGCGCACTTCACGGTCATGTTCCTTTTCCTTGGCCGGCAACCGTCTGAAACGCACGACGTTGCGCAGGAATTCCGCGCGTCCGATGGAAACACCAGGATGCCGAAGCCGATGAGGAAAAGCCCGGCAGTCCGCTGCCCCGGTGGCCGATGCGCTCCGCCAACGCGATCCCGAGCGCGATCAAGGCAATGGAGGCGCGGACGCGGGCCAGCACCGTTCGATCCGGCGCCAGCCCGTCGCGCCGGATCATTTCATCACCTTTGAGCGCGTCGCAAGGATCGTCAACCACGTCAGTCTCGTCAGTTTCGCGTTTCGGTCCCGCGTGGCAGCGGTCAAAGGCAAACCGCACTGCCGACCGGGTCGAGGTTGCGGGTGGGCAGCGACCCCGGTCGTGTTGTTGGGCGGTGGATGCGCTGCGCTTATCCAC
>JARRNJ010000098.1:0-7979 GCA_037385045.1 Gammaproteobacteria bacterium
TCTGCCCGACGGGAGATGGCCAAAGCGGCGGTGGAGCAGCCGGGGGTGAGTATCCGCCTGGCCTGCGCGGCATTTCGGATCAGCGAGACGTGCTACCGCTATCAACCCAAGCTGTCGGACGGGAATGCCGAGATCGCTGATTGGCTGATCCGGCTGGCCCACAACCAGCGCAACTGGGGCTTTGGGCTGTGCTTTCTGTTCCTACGCAACGTCAAAGGTTTCGGCTGGAACCACAAGCGCGTCTACCGCATCTATCGGGAGTTGGAGTTGAACCTGCGTATCAAACCCAAGCGTCGCTTGGTCCGAGAGAGGCCCGAGCCGCTGGCGGTGCCGGAGACCATCAACCAAGTCTGGTCCATGGACTTCATGCACGACCGCCTGGAGGACGGACGGGCGATCCGGCTGTTCAATGTGATCGACGACTTCAATCGCGAAGGGCTGGGCATCGAGGTGGACTTCTCGCTGCCGGCCGCGCGGGTGATCCCGAAGGGCTGGGCATCGAGGTGGACTTCTCGCTGCCGGCCGCGCGGGTGATCCCAGAATTCCGGGGACAGTATACGTAATTGCGTAACGGCGGCAAGAATGGCTCGTGTTGTAATCCCCGGATTGAAGCATCATGTCGCTTCGCGTGGCGGTCGCCGGCATAGGACGCCTTTCCACGAAAACGACTACCAGTGCTACATCGAACTGCTCGCTGCTCATGCCGGGGAGCGTGGCACCGAGGTGTAGGCCTGTTGTCTTATGCCCGATTATGTCCACCTGGTGATGGTCCCGGGCAAACAGGGCGGCCTTCGCGCCGCTCTGGGTGAAGCGCATCGTTACCACACGCGGCGGGTGAACTTTCGTGAAGGTTGGGTGCTCACCGGGAAATCACTGGCGCCGAGGCGGCGCGGCCGCGAGCCCGCAGGGGATTGAAATAGGTATACTGTCCCCACAATTCAGCAGACCTTCATCGTTCAGGACTTCGGGTAGCTGTAGCGTCGTGCCTCCCGCCCTGCGGGTTTGTGGCTGATGGTGAACCCATGGCTTTCGAGATCGGCATGCAAGGTGGCAGTGTCTCCTTCGTTTGACCAAGTCATCTGCAGTTCGTTCGGCGGGGTATCGGCGATCTGCAGAGTGCCGTCGAATGCCGCCGCGGTGTTTCGAAGCCGCATCATCTCCAGTTGGTCGAGCACTACGGGCGCTTTCAATCCCGCGGCCACCATTTCGTTGGTCAGGGTGGTGCGATTGATCTCCTTGTGGCTGGCCGTGCCGCCCATGTCGGCCGCGGCGTAGTCGTTCTTGCCGGCGAAGAGATCCAGATACCAGACCTGGGGAATACCGGGCATGAAGAGCTGGATGGCGCGGGCCAGGCGCAGCTTCTGTTCATCCTCGCCCAATGCACTGAAGTAGGTGGCGTTGACCTGGTAATAGGCGATTTTCTTTCCGTCTGCACCGAACAGGTTCTTCACCCGACCGCCGCGCTCGCGCACGCGTTGGATAGTGGCTTCGATCTCGGCCGTTTCCAGGAGCCCCGGCTGATAACCCTCCTCCGTTTCAAAGCCGTCCAGATCGAGCACGGGAATGCCATCGTGGCAGCCGAGCATGTTGACCGTGCGAATGCCTTGCGTCTGGATCTCATCGATCCAGCGCAAAAGGTAGGTATTTCGCCCCCGGTCCAACGCATCCAGCAGCAGGCCGGGGAGGAAAAAGTCGTAAATGGGGTAGCCCGCTTCGGCGACGGCGGAGTGAAGGTGCTTGCCGTATTGCGCGTGAATCTCGGGCAACAGGGTCAGCCGGTTCGACTTGGCGAGGGCATGGAGGCGATCGAGGTATTCCCAGGTGCCGGGGACGTTGAAAAAGTTGCTTAGCCCCGGCCTTTTGTGCAGATAGGCGAAGGCGTCGAGACGTATCAGCTTGGCGCCAAACTCGGCCAGGCGTTTGAGGGTCTGTTCATAAAATTCCCACACCACTTCGGATTCGGCATTAAGGTCCATCTGGCCCAGGTAGCGCCGCTTCGACTCGACGATGTGGACCACCTGTTTCAGGTAATCCTGGTGGGGCCCGAGATCGACATTGTGAAAGTCAGCACCTGCGTCAATCTTGGCGTTGACCTTATTGATGATATTTTGCACACCTTCGGATGAGAGGATACGCAGATGTTTGAGGTCATCGGGCTCCAACTCACGGTAGGTGATCCTCTGGTAGAACGTATTCCAGTACGGCCGTTCCGAGCCGTCCGGAAAGCGGACAAACAGGATGGGAAGTCCCGGTTTGCGCATGAAAAGTCGATCGAGATGGGCCTCCTTCGGGATGATGTAGCCCTCGTCGCTCATCTCACCCTCGCCTTCCCAAAACTTGTTCCAATCTATGAAAAAGTCGCGGTAGCGTGATCGATCCCCTTTTTCCAGCATGTCCAGAAATTGTGGGGAGCGCACCGAGAGGTGATTCAGCACCAGATCGAACTTGAGGACGATATTCAACCGCTTCAACGCCTCGAGGTCCGCTTCGGACACCAAGTCGTCATTGAGCTCATAGCGGTTTATGGAGAAGCCGCGGTCCAGATCGCTCTGGAAGAAGGTGGGGAGGATGTAGAAGAGTGAGAAGACGTTGTGCAGCTCGGGACGCTGCAGTAGCGCAACGGTATCGCTCAGCTTCGCACCGATGCTGTCGGGGTAGGCATTGAACATCACCCCGTTGGGCAAAGAAGGATCGAACATCGAATAATCTACCTGTTGTCTATGGGCTTGTGTCCTTTGCTATCGCTCCACTGAATAGCGATCAATTTATCCTATTGGTTTCAGAGACCATCGTCAAAAAGGCGAAGAAAGGGACAGATCAATTTCCCGCAGGTTGCGTTGAGGGAACCCGACATGACTCTGCGGCTGTTTACTGCCATCAGTATCCAGCATATCGTTGGGCGTCCGTCGTCTGCCCAACCTGCATGCTTTGGGCGGTGGGCCAAGCGATACGCCCGGCGTCAGGCACATTGCGATGGAGGCCGACACCTCGGCGCATCAAAGGATATTGAAACCACCGATCCGCCGGTCACAACCCAAGAATCTCGCCCGTGCGCTCACGGGTCGCGCGACACAGATCGCCGTCATCGATCAGCGACTCGCCGTAAGTCGGGATCATTTCACGGATGCTCTGCTGCCATTGGCGGCTCGCGAGCTCTTCGGGGAACATGCGTTCCACGACCTCCAGCATGATGGAAACCGAAGTGGATGCGCCGGGCGACGCACCCAGCAGCGCGGTGATCGTGCCGTCGGTCGAGCAGACGATCTCGGTGCCGAATTTCAGCCTGCCGCCGTCTTGCTTGTCCTTCTTGATGACCTGCACCCGTTGGCCGGCAACCGCCAGTTTCCAGTCGGTCTGGTCGGCCCCGGGATAATAGCGCAGCAGTTCGGCAAACCGGTGTTCCTGGGATTGCACTACCTGCTTGATCAGGTACTTGGCCAGGTCCGCATGGTGGAAGCCGGCGGCGAGCAGGGGCCAGACATTGTGCATTTCGATGGACAGGGGCAGGTCCATATAGGATCCGCTTTTCAGGAACTTGGTGGAAAAGCCGGCATAGGGGCCGAAGAACAGGGTGCGTTCGCCGTCGATGATACGGGTGTCGAGATGGGGGACCGACATGGGTGGCGATCCGACCGCGGCTTTGCCGTAGACTTTGGCCTTGTGCCGCCGGATCACTTCATCGTTGGTGCACTGGAGGAACTGGCCGCTGACGGGAAAGCCCCCGTAGCCTTGCGCCTCGGGAATGCCGGTCTTGTGCAGCAGGCTGAAGGAGCCGCCGCCTGCGCCGATGAACACCCGCGCGGCGTCCATTTCCTTTCGCTCCCTGGTGCCCCGCTCTTCGACCTCGACCCGCCAGCGGCCGTCGTCCTGGCGCGCGAACCCGACCACGCTTTGGCCGAGGTACACCGCCACGTTGGCGCTCCGCTCGAGGTAGTCGACCATGCTGCGGGTAAGTGCCCCGAAGTTCACGTCGGTGCCCGCGTCCATCTTGGTGGCGGCCAGCGGCGTGTCGTTGTCGCGGCCCTCCATCATCAGAGGAGCCCATTCGGTGATCTCACTGCGGTCCGTGGAAAGGCGCATATCCTGGAAAATCGGGGCCTGCTGCATGGCCTCGAACCGCTTGCGCAGGAAGTCGACGTTCTCCTCGCCCCAGACCAGGCTCATGTGGGGAATGGGGTGAATGAACGGCACCTCGTCGGGAATGCATTCCTGTTCCTTCAGGAAGGCCCACAGCTGCTTGGACACCTCGAAGCGCTGGGCGATGTCGAGCGCCTTGCGGATGTCCACTTCGCCGTCGACCATAGGCGTGTAATTGAGTTCGCAGAACGCGGAATGGCCGGTGCCGGCGTTGTTCCAGGCGTCCGAGCTTTCGGCGGCGACCTTGTCCAGAGACTCGACAATGCACAGGCTGGCGCCGGGCATCAGCCGCTTCAGGAGAATACCCAAGGTCGCGCTCATGATGCCCGCACCGACTAACACGATGTCGACTCGCTCCCGGCTCATTGGATTGTCGAAGCTCCGCTAAGTGATTGATAGCTTGAGAGAGGAGGAATTCTGCGGGGCCAGTATACCGGCTTCCACTCCGGCTCTGAAATAGCCGGTCTCCAACCGGGTGGCCGGGCAGCAATTTACGCGGCATACTTGGGGTTAAAGGTTCATGAGCACTGGTCGTTAGATAGCACTGGGCTAAATGGAGAGCGCCGGAATGCGTTGTAAGGTACTAGTTTTGATCGTGTGTCTGTTGGGCGTGCCGGTCATCAGCGCGGCATCGCAAGCCAGTCACCGGGCGGCCGCGGAGAAGCTGCTCCAGGTCACCCATATGCAGCAGACCCTCGATATGGCGATGCAGCGCATGCTCGCCGTCCAGGTTCAGTCGCAACCGCAGCTGCAGCCGTATAAACAGGTCATGCTGGATTTCCTGCGCAAGTATATGGGATTCAAGAGCATCAAGGGCGACCTGGTCGCCTTGTACGTGCGCAACTTCAGCGAAAAGGAACTGGACGATATCGTGGCGTTCTACGAGACACCCACCGGTCAAAAGGCCGTGTCCAAACTGCCGGTGCTGATGAGCGAGGGGGCGCAGCTGGGTGTACGGCGGGTCCAGGCCCACCTGGACGAGCTGCGGGCCATGATCCGCGCCGAGCAGGCCCGGCAGCAGAGCGCCGCGCCCGCACAGCCGGCCCAGCCGGCCGGCCACTGATTCCGCGGCAGGTCAGTCGGCGGCGGCCGGCGAGTCGTCGTCGCCTTCGGTGGGGTCGCGCAGCCGGTAGTGCTCCACCTGTTCCTGGTGCTTGCGGGCGATAACGTCCTTGCGCTCCTCGTAGCGACGGCGGGCCGCACCTTCTTTGAGCGGAATAGTCATCTCCCCGAACAACACCTGCTTCAGAAACCGCATGGCGAACGCCAACAGCGCCTCGTCGTCTTCATCCAGGGCCCGGCGCTCGTCGGCGGTGAGGTCGAACATGACGTTGAAGCTGTCGCTCTGGGTAAAGGCGCGGAAGCCGTCCAGGTCGTAGCTGGCGAGATAAAACAGCTGAAAACTGCGTTCGCTCGGCTTGCCGACCGTGGGACCCGCAGAGCGTTTTTTGACAATGATATCCAGCCAGTCGCGGTTCATTTCATCGTAGTGCTCGACCTTCTGCTCCTGGCGGTACTCGCGTACGGTCAGGGTGCGCGGCTCGTCATGGCCCTTGCAGTGCGGCTCCTTGACGATGAAGTACACGTCCTCCATGTACCCCTCGCCCTTGCGCCGCATGCCCATGGTGCCGAGCGCGTAGTAGCGGCAGGCGGTGGGCCGGTCTTCGTACACGCTGCAGCCTTCCTCGGTGACGAACTGGCAGGCGGCGCCGCCTTCGATCGGCTTCATTTTCAACCCCGGCATGCCGTGGGCATCGAGGTCGTATTGGGTCGTGAACAGGGTGAGAAACTGGGTCGTGGTCAGACCCAGGCGCCGTGACAGCCGCAGGATGTCATAGGGCGTCAACGTGAAGTCGATGTTCATGCAGCATTCGTTGAAGCACGCTATGCCCTTGCGGCAATTGAACTGGATCGTGCTGTCCTCGGTAAGCTGCTGCGGGCGCACCGGGCTTTCCAGCGGCAGGTCAAAGCGGCCGAAAGCCGGATCGTTGGCGAGGGCTTCGTCCTCGAATGACTTCTCGTTGCTCATGGGATCTCACCTTCCTGAGCGCGCTCAGGGACACGTGGGCCGGTTATTTTACCAGGAACGGCCGGCCGATGCCGAAATCGCAGCCGGTTGGGCGGCAGGGACCAAATGAAGAAGGGCCGGGCGCCTGCCGGCACCCGGCCCTTCGATGGGAGCGGACTCCCTTGCTGGCGGAACCTTAGTCCTTGATCATCTGGACGTAAGGCACCTTGCGCAGCGTCCACTGCTTGGACTTGCGGTCGTACTTGGAGTTGACGAACACACGCCAGTTGTCGTCGTCCAGGTCGCGGAAGTCGGCCCGGTAGTAGTAACCCGGATAACGCGTCTCCTCACGGAACTGGATGTGCTTCATGTGCGCCTCGGCGGCCATGATGCGGTGGTAGTTCTCCCACGCGCGCAGCAGCTCGTGCAGGTCCTTGGCGCGCATCTTCAGGGAGTCTTCCTTCAGCATCTCCAGCTTGCGCTCGGCGATCTCCAGCATCTTGCCGTTGGTCTGGTACATGGTGGAAACACCGGCCACGTATTCGTCCATGATCTTCTGCAAGCGGAACTGCAGCATCTTCGGCGTGATGTAGTGCGGGTTCACGTCGATGGCGGTGGTGTAGTCCTTGTGCTCGATGAAGTTGCGCACCGGCTTGTAGATCTCTTCCACCAGTTCTTCGACCGAGTCCTCGAGCTCCGGCTTCCAGTCCTTGTTGTCCTGGGCGAACTTGATCATGGACTTGGCTGCGAAGCGGCCTTCGGTGAAAGCGCCGGAGGAGAACTTGTGGCCCGAGGCGCCCACGCCGTCGCCGGCGGTGAACAGGCCCTTGACCGTGGTCATGCCGCGGTAGCCCCAGCTCCAATCGTCCGGAACGCCCGGAAGGTCGGTCGGGCCGGAGACCCACAGGCCGGCGCAGCCGGCGTGCGAACCCAGCAGGTAGGGTTCGGTCGGCATCAGCTCGGACACTTCCTTGTCGGGCTCGATGTTCTCACCGGCCCACACGCCGCACTGACCGATGGTCATGTCCAGGAAGTCTTCCCACGCCTCGGCTTCGAGGTGCTTGATCTCCTTCGGCGTCATGGTTTCCGACAGGTTCTTCAACGCGGTCGGGGTGTCCATGATGATGGGGCCGTTGCCGTTGCGCATCTCCTCCATCATGAGGTGGTTGCGCAGGCAGGTGCCCATCACGTGACCGTGGGCATGGTTGCCGTAGTTGTGCTCCTTGAGCAGATCGGCGTTCTTGGTCTGGTAGTCCTCGCCGTAGGCGTTCATGGCCTTGGCCTTGAACAGCAGGAACCAGGCGCCGACCGGACCGTAACCGTCCTTGAAGCGGGCGGGAACGAAGCGGTTCTCGAGCATGGTGCCTTCGGCGCCGGCTTCCAGGGCCATGGCATAGGTGGAGCCGGCGTTCCACACCGGGTACCAGGCGCGGCCCGTGCCCTCACCGACGGAGCGGGGACGGAATACGTTGACGGCACCGCCGCAGACCAGGAGGCAGCACTTGAACTTGTAGACGAAGACCTTGTCTTCACGCACCGAGAAGCCAACGGCACCGGCGACCCGCTCGGGATCGTTCTTGTCGTTGACCAGCTTGACGATGAAGACGCGCTCCTGGACGTTTTCGGTGCCCAGGGCCTTCTTGGCGGCCTCGGCGACGATCCACTTGTAGGACTCGCCGTTGATCATGATCTGCCACTTACCGGAACGCACCGGCTTGCCGCCTTCGGTCAGCTTCTTGCCTTCGTCGCCCGGCTGCTTCCAGACCGGCAGGCCCCATTCCTCGAACAGGTGCACGGAGCTGTCGACGTGGCGGCCGACGTCATAGACCAGGTC
>JARRNJ010000099.1:0-8740 GCA_037385045.1 Gammaproteobacteria bacterium
ACGATGGACGCCGCCGCGCGCGCCGCGTCCGTCGCGCCCGAAACGGCGATGCCACAGTCGGCCTTCTTCAGCGCAGGCGCGTCGTTCACCCCGTCGCCCGTCATGCCGACGATGTGGCCACGTTGCTGCAGCACATCCACAATATGAAATTTGTGTTCAGGAAATACCTGGGCGAAACCGTCGGCTTTCTCGATGGACTCGGCCAACTGCGCCGTCTCGTGATGCTTCGTGTCGCCAAAGCCGTCGGCATCGAGGATATTTGTGCCCAGCCCCAATTTCCCGGCGGTTTCCCGGGCGATGGCCACTTGATCGCCCGTAACCATCTTGACGTTTACCCCCATCTGTCGGGCGGTCGCGATGGTCGCTTTGGCTTCTTCCCGGGGCGGGTCGAAAAGCGGCAACACGCCCAGAAACTGCCACGGGCCTTGCGTGTCCGCCCGAGCCACACCCAACGAGCGGAAGCCGCGCGCCGCAAATTCGTTGACGGCCTTCTCGACGGCGGGCTTGACCTGTGCGGCATTGGCCGACAACGCCAAAATCACCTGCGGCGCACCCTTGGCCACCTTGAACTCCTTTCCGTCCGTACCCTTGACGCTGGCCTCTGTGCGCTTTTGCACCGGGTCAAACGGCTGGAAGTGAACCACCATGTAGTCTTTCAAGGCCTGATCGTTCTTCAGGCCGCCCAGCACGGCCAGATCGATGGGGTCCTTATTGTCTGCGCGCGACGCGAGCGCGGCGTTGAGGATGACTTGCTCGGCGGAAACATTGTTCATGCTGAAAGGATTGCCCAGCGTCAGCTTGTTCTGGGTCAGGGTGCCGGTCTTGTCCGAACACAGCACGTCCACGCCCGCCAATTCCTCGATGGCCGCCAAGCGGGTCACAATCGCCTCTTTTTTGGCCAGCAGGCGGCCGCGAGGATGATCAGGTAATTGCCGATCTTCAGCACGGCACGCTGGAAATGGCTGACGGTGTGCGCCTCCTGCACCAGTTGCGCCGTCTTGCCGAAGTAGGTGTTCGCACCGGTACCATACACCATTGCGTCGATTTCGCCCTGGCGGATGATCGACCCCGAAAACACCTCCTCCCCGGATTTGCGCGTAACGGGCAACGACTCTCCTGTCAGGGCGGACTGATCCACTTCTATCGGCTCACCCTCCAGCAAGCGCGCATCCGCCGGCACGATGTCGCCCAGGCGCACACGGATGACGTCGCCCGGCACAAGCTCACGCGCCTCCGGGGTGGTCCACTTCCCATCTCGTCGCACGCGGGCCTTGATCGCCAGCGTGGCCTTCAGCGCGGCGATTGCGTTGCCCGCCTGGTGCTCTTCCCAGAACCCGACCACGGCGTTGGCCAGAAGCAGAAGGAGGATGATGGCAAAGTCCGGCCAATGCCGGGCTACCGCCGAAAGAATCACGGCCGCTTCGATCATCCACGGGATGGGGCCCCAAAAATAGGTGAGGAATTTCAGTGCGCCTCGGCTTGACTCAGCCCGTCCGGAGACGACCCCAATCTGGCCTGCAGCTCCGGCATGGCAAGAGATTCTAGATCGTCCTTCGCATTGGGCTTCGCTCCCGGCTTCGATTCGAAGGCCTTGAGCTGGTCGGTATTGGATTCCATAACGGGTATTCTCCTGTATTTGCTATGACGCTGGTTTCGTGATTTGCGAAATACTTGTTATCATTTGAGGTTGCCCCACTTCCAGTTCCGGATTTCCGGCAGGTCCTGGCCGTGCTTGTCGATGTACTGCCTGTGGTCGATCAGTTTGTCCTTGAGCTGCTGCTTCAGGTAGATGCCCTGGTCGCCGGTCTGCGGCAGGCGGTCGATGGCGTCCATCACGAGATGGAAGCGGTCCAGATCGTTGAGCACCGTCATGTCGAAGGGCGTGGTAATGGTGCCCTCTTCCTTGTAGCCGCGGACGTGGATGTTGTCGTGGTTGGTGCGGCGGTAGGTCAGCCGATGGATCAACCACGGGTAGGCATGGAAAGCGAAGATGACCGGCTTGTCCTTGGTGAAGAGCTCATCGAAATCCGTGTCGCTCAGCCCGTGCGGATGCTCGGTTTGCGGCTGCAGCTTCATAAGGTCGACGACGTTGACCACCCGGATTTTCAGGTCGGGCAGATGCTCGCGCATAATCGAGACGGCGGCGAGGGTCTCCAGCGTGGGCACATCCCCACAGCAGGCCATGACCACGTCGGGCGCAACGCTTTGATGGTTGCTGGCCCACTGCCAGATGCCGATGCCCTCGGCGCAGTGCTTGACGGCGGCGTCCATCGTCAGCCATTGAGGCGCCGGGTGTTTGCCCGCGATTACGACGTTGACGTAATGGCGGCTGCGCAGGCAGTGGTCGATCACCGACAGCAGGCAGTTTGCATCCGGCGGAAGGTAAACCCGCACGACCTCGGCCTTCTTGTTCATAACGTGGTCGATGAAACCGGGGTCCTGGTGCGTGAAGCCATTGTGATCCTGGCGCCAGACATGCGAGGCCAGCAGATAGTTCAACGAGGCGATCTTCGGTCGCCATGGTAAATGTGACGTGACCTTCAGCCACTTAGCGTGCTGGTTGAACATCGAATCGACGATGTGAATGAAAGCCTCGTAGCAATTGAAGAGCCCATGTCGCCCGGTGAGCAGGTAGCCCTCGAGCCAACCCTCGCATTGATGCTCGCTGAGCATTTCCATTACGCGCCCGGCGGGCGCGAGAAATTCGTCGTTCGGCACGGTCCTGGCGTCCCATTGGCGTTGGGTCACTTCAAAGAGGGCCTCCAGGCCGTTGGAGAGTGTCTCGTCAGGACCAAAGACCCTGAAATTGCGCTGCTCACTGTTCAGCTTCGCCACATCGCGCAGAAAACATCCGAGCACATGCGTGTCGCCGATGCCGCCAATGCCCGGTGTAGGCACGGCTTCGGCGTAGTCGCGGAAATCCGGCATCCGCAGATCGCGCAGCAGCATGCCGCCGTTGGCATGCGGATTCGCGCCCATGCGTTGTTCGCCTTTGGGCGCGAGTTCGGCCAGTTCAGGTTTCAGGCGGCCCTGCGCATCGAAGAGTTCCTCCGGCCGGTAGCTCCTCAGCCAGTCTTCCAACAGCTTGAGGTGTTCGGGATGGGTGGCCGGGTCGGAGAGAGGCACCTGGTGCGCCCGGAAGGTGCCTTCAACCTGCAAACCATCGACCATCTTCGGCCCCGTCCAGCCCTTGGGTGAATTGAGCACGATCATCGGCCAGCGCGGCCTCGTGAGATTGCCGTGGACGCGGGCGTCCTGCTGGATTTTTTTGATTTGCTCCACCGCCGTGTCGAGCGTCGCGGCCATGAGTTGATGCATCTTTTCCGGGTCATCGCCTTCCACAAAGGAAGGCGTCCAGCCACAGCCTCGCAGAAATTGCTCCAATTCCTCATGCTCGATTCGGGCAAGCACGGTCGGGTTGCTTATCTTGTAACCATTGAGGTGCAGGATCGGCAGCACCGCACCGTCGGCGGCCGGATCGAGAAACTTGTTGGAATGCCATGCGGTGGCCAGCGGTCCGGTCTCTGCCTCGCCGTCGCCGACGACGCAGGCGACGACGAGATTGGGATTGTCGAACACCGCCCCGAACGAATGGCTGAGCGAATAGCCCAGCTCGCCGCCCTCGTGGATCGAGCCCGGGCACTCCGGCGATGCGTGGCTGGGAATTCCTCCCGGAAACGAAAACTGAATAAAGAGCTTGCGCAGCCCGGCCTCGTCCTGGCTGATGTCGGGATAGATCTCGCTGTAAGTGCCCTCGAGATAAGTGTTGCCCACGACGGCCGGGCCGCCGTGCCCGGGGCCGGATACGTAAATCATGTTAAGGTCGCATTTTTTGATCACCCGGTTCAAATGCACGTAAATGAAGTTCTGCCCGGGGGTTGTGCCCCAGTGCCCCAGCAGCATGTGCTTGACATCCGCGAGCGTCAGCGGCCGCTTCAGCAGCGGATTGTCGTAAAGATAAATCTGGCCGACCGACAGATAGTTGGCGGCGCGCCAGTATGCATTCATTTTGTGGAGCAGGTCCGGGGAAAGTGTTTTTGTCTTCATGATTCAATTCTCCTTTTTTCAGCCAAGGCCGAGAACGCGGCAAACCGTCTTGGCGATCATGCATTTTTCGTTTGTGCGAATGACGCGGATTGCAACGCGGCTGTCCTCCACTGAAATCTCTCCCGCGTTCGCCGCGTTTCGCTTTTCTTCGAGTTCGATTCCAAGAAATCCCAGAGTCTTTTCTTCCGTCGATCACATCATCGCTGCCACAGGATCCGTGCGTCTTCCGGCGGGATCGCAACGCCGTCGCAGGCCGGTGTCACTCGCGCCGTATAGTCCGCTGGTGGGCGGGCCGCAGACACAGCCGTGCTGTAAACGTTGCCGCCCGACGCGTCGGCCAGTTGACGAATACACTTCATCTCTTGCCGGACAGGCTCTCCGCCGTTCAGTCCGTCGGCGTATAGTTCTACCCTTACACTATTTGCGTCAAGGCTACTGAGATAAACCTGAATCTCAAATACGTGTTTGTCCCCGTCAGTTGCCACCTTCATTTCGCCGAAACGCAGATTTGACCAGTTCTGTTCCATCGCACCCTGCCAATTCACCAACTGGACGCCCACTGCGCCTTTATCGGCAGCACGCTCCCGGTAGGCTGACGCAGCCGGGAGGTAATGTTGCTCTGTGTATTCGCGCACCGTGCGGTTGGCGGAAAAGCGCGGGGTCAACTGTGCCATGCTTTCGCGCATACGCGCTATCCAGGCAGTGGGGATACCTTTCTCGTTGCGGGTATAAAACTCCGGGATCACCTCGCACTCGAGCAGGCCGTAGAGCGCCTCGGCTTCGGCCGCGTCCCAGGCCGGATCATCGCCATGCTCCCGGCCGTCCCCCAGCGCCCACCCCACTTCAGGCGTATAAGCTTCCGCCCACCAACCGTCCAATTCCGACAGGTTGATGCCTCCATTGACGAGCACCTTCATGCCGCTCGTACCACTAGCCTCCCAGGGCCGCCGTGGCGTATTGATCCAGACATCTACTCCCTGCACCAGACGCTCGGTCAAGAGCATGTCGTAGTCACTGAGGAAGATCACATGAGGGCGCACCTCGGGCCGTCGAATGAAATGGGTCCATTCTCGAATCAAGGCCTGCCCCGCCTGGTCCGCCGGATGGGCCTTACCCGCAAGGATGAGTTGCACCGGGCGCTCGCGATCGGTCAACAGGCGAAGCAGTCGATCGGGATCGTGAAGAAGCAGGTTCGGTCTTTTGTAAGGCGCGAAACGACGCGCAAAGCCTATTGTCAACGCCTTGGGATCAAACAGATGCTTGGCCCCGTCAACCGCCTCGGGCGAGGCGCCGGAGGCGGTCAGTTGCATGGACAATCGCTCGCGAGCGTATTCCACAAGGGACTTGCCGGCGGCGGCGCGAAATTGCCAGAGCCTGGCGTCGGAGATGCGGCGAATGTCCTGCTCCAGGGTTTCCATTGTTCCCAGCCAGCGATCCTTTCCACAGGCCTCCGTCCAAAGATCGTCGGCTGCCGCCGAGTCCCAGCTTGGCATATGGACTCCGTTGGTGACGTGGCTGACGGGCACTTCTTCGACCGGCCAGTGCGGAAAGAGGGGTGCAAAAAGGTTCCGGCTCACCTTTCTGTGCAAGCGACTCACGCCATTGACTGCCCCGCTCCCGCGGATCGCCAGATAGGCCATGTTGAAACTTTCCGACGAGTCGTTCGGGTTTCGTCGGCCCAGGGCCAGCAAATCGTGTAGTGGAATGCCGAGCTTCTTTTCGGCATACCCGCCGAGGTATTGCTCGATGAGGACAGGAGCGAAACGGTCAAAGCCGGCAGCCACTGCCGTGTGAGTCGTAAAGAGGTTACCCGCTCGGGTGACGGTCAGTGCGATCTCAAAGGGCTGCCCGTTCTCTTCCATAAAGCTTCGAGCGCGTTCCAACACGGCGAAGGCCGCATGGCCTTCATTCAAATGACAGACTTCCGGCTGAATGCCAAGCGTACCAAGCAGCCGCCACCCGCCAATCCCGAGGAGAAGTTCCTGCTTTAGACGCAACTCCGGTCCGCCGCCATACAACTCGCTGGTAATCCCTCGATGAACGGGGTAGTTCGCCGCGTCATTGCTGTCCAATAGGTATAGCTTCACTCTGCCGACCTGGACCTGCCATGCGCGCAGCCAGACCGAGTAACCGGGTAAGGCGATCTCCAACCGTAACCACTCCCCGTTCGGGTGGCGCAAGGGCGTAATCGGCAACTGTCCAGGGTCGTTATACGGGAACAGGGCCTGTTGCGCACCGTCCTTGTCGATCACTTGGCGAAAATAGCCTTGCTGGTAGAGCAGCCCCACGCCGACGACGGGTACACCCAGATCGCTTGCCGCTTTGAGCTGATCGCCGGCCACATTGCCGAGTCCTCCCGAATAAATCGGAAGAGCTTCGCTCAACATGAATTCCATGCTGAAATACGCAACACAGGTCAGGGGAGATTGCGGGTAGGTTTGCTGAAACCACGCCGGTGCCTCCGTTGCTTGCCGCTTGGCTTGTAGGAGGTCATCGACCTTTTTCCGGAAGCCGGGATCGACTAACACCCGCTGCATTCGGTCCCGAGAGACAGTCTGTAGAACCCCCCAGGGGCTATGAGTCAAATCCCAGAGTGCGGGATCAAGCTCCCGCCACACTTCGTCGGCGCCATGATTCCATGACCAGCGCATATCCAAGGCCAACTCGGCCAGGGAGTCGAATCCCTCGACTTCCATAGGGAGAAGGCTGTATATCGGGTTGATGACACGTGTTTGTTTGCTCATGATTTCTCCTTCAAATTTGCCTTGGCCGGAATCCCCGAATGCTGCACGGACGCCGCCAGAGCATCGTTGACGATTGTCTGCGCTTCCTCCAGGATGCGGCCCAGATGATCCTCTCCACGGAAGCTCTCCGCATAGATCTTGTAGATATCCTCGGTCCCTGATGGACGCGCCGCGAACCATCCGCTCTCCGCCACCACTTTCAACCCGCCGATGGGCGCACCGTTGCCCGGTGCCTTGGTCAGGATCGTCCGGATCTTTTCGCCGACCAGATCGGTGTGCCGGACCTGCTGCGCCGAGAGTCTCTTCAGTGTTGTCTTTTGCTCCGGGGTGGCCGGGGCCTCAACTCGATCGTAAACCGGCTCACCGAACTCGCGCGTGAGTTCGCCGTAGATTTCGCCGGGATCGCGGCCCATCCGGGCCGTGATCTCCGCTGCGAGCAGAGCCGGGACGATCCCGTCTTTGTCCGTCGTCCAGACGCTGCCATCCCGACGGACAAACGACACGCCCGCACTCTCTTCCCCGCCGAAGCCAAGCGAGCCGTCCAACAGACCTTCGACAAACCACTTAAAGCCGACCGGCACCTCGTAGAGCTTCCGCCCCAGCTTCGCGGTGACGCGATCAATCATCTGGCTGTTTACCACGGTCTTTCCCACCGCCGCATCCTTGCGCCATTTCGGCCGGTTTTGGATGAGATAGAAAATAGCGACCGCAAGGTAGTGGTTGGGCGGCAGCAGTCCTGCGCTCCGGGTGACAATTCCGTGCCGGTCGTGGTCCGTGTCGCAGGCGCAGGAAAGGTCAAAGCGGTCCTTCATCCCTATCAATCGCTGCATCGCATAGACCGAGGAAGGATCCATTCGTATCTGACCATCCCAATCCACCGTCATGAAACGAAAGGTCGGATCAACGGCCTCGTTGACAACTGTGAGCTTCAACCCGTAGCGCTCGGCAATCGGCTCCCAATAGTGGACCCCAGCGCCACCGAGCGGATCCACCCCGAGGCTTATCTTCGCGTCGCGAATGGCGTTCATGTCAAGCACATGGCCGAGGTCGCCAACGTAGGCCTGAAGATAGTCATGCCGGTGCGTCGTGGAGGCGCGAAGCGCTTTCTCGAGAGGAATCCTTTTCACGCCCTGCAGACCATTCTCGAGAAACCCGTTTGCCTTCGCTTCGATCCAATCGGTGACGATGCCTTCCACCGGCCCGCCGTTGGGGGGGTTGTACTTGAAACCGCCGTCATGGGGCGGATTATGCGAAGGCGTGATCACAATGCCGTCGGCGAGTCCTGTCTTGCGCCCGTGGTTGTATGTGAGAATCGCGTGGGAAACAACAGGGGTCGGGGTATATTCATCCCCCTGAGCGAGCATGACTTGCACCCCGTTGGCCGCAAGCACCTCCAGCGCGCTGGCGAGAGCCGGCACGGAAAGCGCATGCGTATCCATACCGAGAAACAGGGGTCCATCGATCTTTTGCTGCCTGCGATACAGGCAAATGGCCTGGCTGATGGCGAGGACATGCCATTCGTTAAAGGACTTATCGAAGGCCGAACCGCGATGCCCCGAGGTGCCGAAGGAAACCCGTTGCTCCGGCACTGAAGGGTCAGGCACCTCGGTATAATAGGCCGTGACGAGTCTGGGTACGTTCACCAGCATCGATAGTTCAGCCTGCTTTCCTGCAAAAGGACTCACTTTCATGGCTTTCTCTCCTCAAATATCGTGCCGACGTTATCGGAGTCAGCAGATTTATTTTGCGCCAGAAGATTGCGTCGGGTTATTCGCATCGGTACGATCTAGAGACGGTTCTTGCTCGTTAGACTCGTCCGTTTCTCCCGATTCGAGACGCAGTAACTGCGCATCGATATCCGCAAGCAACTTCTCCTGGACAGCCTGACTGAGGTGTCCGCGGTGAAAGGCATCGATCACCACGCCTTTTTCCACCAGCAGCAAATGCCG
>JARRNJ010000100.1:0-7410 GCA_037385045.1 Gammaproteobacteria bacterium
ATGCCGATCCGGTGCACAAGATCTCCATTATTCCCCGGGGAATTGCGGCTCTCGGATATACCCAGCAGCAACCCACCGAGGACCGCTATTTAATGACCCGCTCGGAGCTGCTGGACCGGTTGGCCGTTCTTTTAGGCGGCAGGGTAGCGGAGGAACTGGTTTTCAAAGAAATCTCAACCGGGGCCCAAAACGACTTACAGCGGGCTACAGATATTGCGCGGTCGATGGTCGCGGAATACGGCATGAGCGATTCCCTGGGACTGGTGAGCTATGAACGTCCGCGCCAGCCGATGTTTCTCCCGGACAATTTTTCTTCCGGTAAAAACTACAGTGAAGCCAAATCCGCTCAAATTGACGAAGAGGTCACACGCTTTATCGAAGAAGCGCATCAACGCGTGCGTAAAATCCTCTCGGAGCGACGAACCGTCCTTGATGATTTGGCCCATCTCCTTTCGAAAAACGAAAGTGTACAGGGAGAGGAGCTCAGAAAAATGTTGTCCGAGTCCAGATCCGGTATGGCAGCTTCATTGCCTGAGAAAATGTAAAATATGAAAAACATCCATAACGTTGTAAACCATAAGAGGGAAATATGCTGATAAAATTATCTACTGACAAATCCGTGAGTGAGACTGCGGCTGCCTTGCAGGCCGCCGTCCAGGCCAATCACTTTGGCGTCATGCAGGTTCATAACCTTAAGGAGACCATGGCGAAGAAGGGGGTGGAGTTCGCCCGCGAATGTCTGATTTTCGAGGTCTGCCAGCCGCAACAAGCGAAGAAGGTGCTCGATGAAAACATGAGCCTCTCCACCGCGCTGCCATGCCGGATCTCCATTTATGAGGAGAGCGATAAAACCGTTCTGGCGACATTGAAGCCAACCACTCTTCTGGCGATGTTCGACGTACCACAACTGGAAGCGGTGGCAAAGGAGGTGGAGGACACCATTGTTAAAATCATGACGGAGGCGGCATCAGGCTGATATTCCGGCATTTGAACGCCCCGGTGTTTCGTTTTTCCTTGTTATCATCATTCACGGCTGTGAGGAATTCTTGCGTCTCTATGCTTCCCCGAAGTAGCCGGGGATTCCGTCCGAGCCAAAACTGAAGGAGAAATCATGAGCAAACAAACACGTGTCAGCCACCCGATATACAACCTTCTGCCCACGGAAATCGAGGGGTTCGATTCCCTTGCCGAACTGGCCCTGGATATGCGCTGGTCGTGGGATCATGCTACCGACAAGGTGTGGCGGCAGCTTGATCTCGAACTATGGGAAATCACGCATAACCCCTGGGTTGTCCTTCAGACGGTCTCGCGCGACCGGATCGAGCGCGTGTTGGCAGATCCTGTTTTTCGCAAAAATGTTGACGGCTTGGTGCAGACCATGCGGCAAGCGGTTGAGGCACCCGCTTGGTTTCAGGAGAATCATTCGCAGGGTTCCCTGAACTGCGCCGCTTATTTCAGCATGGAATTTATGTTGAGCGAAGCTTTGCCCATCTACTCGGGCGGGCTTGGCAATGTCGCCGGCGATCAGCTTAAAGCCGCCAGCGACCTGGGTGTGCCGGTAATCGGCGTGGGACTGCTATACCAGCAAGGCTATTTTCGCCAGATGATTGACAAGGACGGAGCACAGCAGGCCCTTTTCCCGTATAACGATCCCGGACAGTTGCCGATCACGCCTTTGCGTGAAGCAAACGGCGAGTGGTTGCGGTTGGAGATTGCACTACCCGGTTACTCGGTCTGGCTGCGCGCCTGGCAGGTCCAGGTCGGCCGGGCGAAGCTTTACCTGCTGGACAGCAATGACGCAGCGAACTTCCCCGCTCATCGAGGGATTACCAGCGAGCTGTATGGCGGCGGACCGGAGCTGCGTCTCAAACAGGAACTGCTCCTTGGGATCGGCGGATGGCGACTGCTGGGTGCGCTTGGCATCCAGCCGGAAGTCTGCCATCTGAATGAAGGGCATGCGGCCTTTGCCGTATTGGAACGGGCCTGCAGTTTCATGGAAGAGACCGGGCAGCCCTTCGAAGTCGCGCTGGCTGTCACTCGAGCCGGGAATCTCTTCACCACCCACACGGCAGTGGCCGCCGGGTTTGACCGTTTCGCTCCGGCCCTCATCGAACAATACCTCGGTGGCTATGCCGAGCAGAAGCTCGGCAT
This sequence comes from Gammaproteobacteria bacterium, assembly GCA_037385045.1. Taxonomy (GTDB): domain Bacteria; phylum Pseudomonadota; class Gammaproteobacteria; order JASBUN01; family JASBUN01; genus JARRNJ01. The sequence goes on from JARRNJ010000100.1 coordinate 2,152, forward strand.
AACACCCCACGATTTGCTGGCACTGGGCCGCAAGAACCCGAACGACTCGTCGGAGAGTTTCAACATGGCCTATCTGGCAATCCGCGGAAGCGGGGCGGTCAATGGCGTGAGTCGTTTGCACGGGAATGTGAGCCGGCACCTTTTTGAGCCTCTTTTTCCGCACTGGCCGCAGGACGAAATCCCGGTCGGGCATGTGACCAACGGCGTCCACATGCCGACCTGGGATTCGGCGGCAGCGGACGATCTCTGGACGGACGCCTGCGGAAAACACCGATGGCTCGGGACGACGGAAACCCTGGACCAGGACATTCGCCGCATCTCCGACGCCAGGCTCTGGCAATTTCGAATCGCCGCAAGCAAGTCGCTTGTTGAATATGCCCGCGAGCGATTGTCCATGCAACTGACCGCCTCCGGCGCGTCGTCCGATGCGATTGACGAAGCGAAGCATCTGTTTAATCCCAACGCGTTGACCCTGGGCTTTGCGCGCCGCTTCGCGACTTACAAGAGGCCGAACCTGCTGCTGCACGACCCGGAGCGACTGCTTCGCCTTCTAACTAATCCCGAGCGCCCGGTGCAACTCATCCTTGCCGGCAAGGCCCATCCGGCAGATCAGGCGGGCCTGGCCCTGATTCAGGAATGGACGCATTTCATCCGGCGGCCGGAAACACGACCCCACATCGTCTTTCTGAGCGACTACGACATGTTGTTAACGGAGCACCTGGTGCAGGGGGTGGACGTCTGGATCAACACGCCTCGGCGACCCTGGGAGGCGAGCGGAACGAGCGGCATGAAGGTGCTCGTCAATGGCGGCATCAATCTCTCGGAATTGGACGGCTGGTGGGCGGAAGCCTACACGCCTGAAGTGGGATGGGCGTTGGGGGACGGCCTGGAGCATGGCGACGATCCGGCTTGGGACGCGGTCGAAGCCGAGGCGCTCTATGACCTGCTCGAGCGGGAGGTGATCCCGGAGTTTTATACCCGGGACGAGAGCGGCATTCCCACCGCATGGGTCAAGCGGATGCGGGAAAGCATGGCGCGGCTGACACCGCGCTTTTCCGCCAACCGCACGGTGCGCGAATACACCGAACAACACTACCTCCCGGCCGCCTCGGCCTACCGTGAGCGCGCCGCCGATAAAGGCGCATTGGGCAGGCAGATGGTTGAATGGCGCCAAGCACTGGAGCAGCATTGGGCCACGCTGCGCTTCGGCGAAGTGAATGTTCAGGCCAAAGGCAATCAGCACGTGTACGAAGTTCAGGTCTATCTCAATGACCTCGATCCCAAAGCGGTGCGGGTGGAGCTTTACGCCGACGGCGTCATGGGCAGTTCTCCCGTGCGGCAGGAGATGATGCGTGTTCGCCAACCGGCCGGCGAGTCCGGCATCTACATTTACAGCGCAGCTGTGTCTTCAGCCCGCCCATCTGCGGACTATACGGCACGAGTGATACCACACTTCAGCGGCGTTGCGATCCCACTGGAAGACGCACAAATCCTCTGGCAGCGATAATCCGATCGACGGAGGAAAAGACGATGATGAAATGGACAATGACGAAGGCTCATCCATGAAACCGGCTAATCCACGCATCCTGACGATCAATGGCGGTTCGTCGAGCATCAAATTCGCGCTGTTCGAGGCCGATGACCCCCTCAGACGGATTCTGGAGGGCGGGATTGAGCGGATTGGACTGCCTGAGGCCACCTTGCGGGTGAAAGGCTTGAACCCGGCGGACAACGTTTCGCGGTCAGTAACGGCACCGGATCACATAAAGGCGGTGGGCGCTCTGATGGATTGGATCGAGGAACGCAGCAAACGTGATGCATTGACCGCAGTGGGGCATCGCGTGGTGCATGGCGGGCCGAAATACAGTGACCCGCAGTTAATCACCAAGGAAATGGTTGAGGAGCTGCATCGGCTCAGTCCGTTCGATCCTGAGCACCTGCCGGAGGAAATCCTGTTGACCGAGGCGTTTCATCGCCGATTTCCCGATCTGCCCCAAGTAGCGTGTTTCGACACGGCTTTTCACCATGACCTGCCGCGCGTGTCCCGGTTGCTGCCGATCCCGCGCCGCTACGAAGCGCAGGGGATTCGGCGGTACGGATTTCACGGATTGTCGTATGCGTTTCTAATGGAAGAACTGGCCCGCCTGGCCGGATCGGAAGCGGCACAAGGCCGGGTTATTCTCGCCCACCTCGGCAATGGCGCGAGCCTGGCGGCGGTTCGTGACGGCAAACCCGTGGACACCAGCATGGGTTTCACGCCGGCAGCCGGGGTGCCGATGAGCACCCGCTCGGGCGATCTCGATCCGGGACTGCTTTGGTATCTGGCGCGCACCGAGGGCTTCGATGCAAAACGATTCAATGAGATGGTCAATTTTCAGTCCGGACTGCTCGGCGTGTCAGAGACCAGTTCCGACATGCGTGATTTGCTCGACCGTGAAACGCAGGACGTGCGGGCGGCTGAGGCGGTTGCGCTGTTTTGCTACCAGGTCAAGAAATGGATCGGCGCATTCGCTGCGGCCTTGGGCGGACTGGACACGCTGGTGTTCGCCGGTGGCATCGGAGAAAAAGCACCCACGGTCCGTTCCCGGATTTGCGATGGGCTGGGATTTTTTGGAATCGAACTCGAAGAAAAGCGAAACGCGGCGAATGAGGGGCTTATTTCCGCGGTGGCCGGCCGGGTTGCGGTCCGCGTCATTCCCACGGACGAGGAATGGATGATCGCCAAGACGGTTTGCCGCGTTCTCGGCCTTGACTGATGAAAGGAGAATTGAACCATGAAGACAAAAACGCTTTCCCCGGAACTGCTCCACAAGATGGATGCCTACTGGCGTGCCGCCAACTATCTGTCGGTGGGCCAGATTTATCTCTACGACAATCCGCTGCTGAAGCGGCCGCTGACACTCGCAGATATAAAGCACATGCTGCTGGGACACTGGGGCACGACCCCCGGACAGAACTTCATTTACGTGCATTTGAACCGGGCCATCAAAAAATACGACCTTAACATGATTTACGTCTCCGGCCCCGGACACGGCGGCCCGGCCGTCGTCGGCAACACGTATCTCGAAGGCACTTACAGCGAAATCTATCCCGACATCAGCCAGGATGAGGCCGGACTGCGGAAGCTCTTTATTCAGTTTTCGTTTCCCGGAGGCATTCCCAGCCACGCGTCGCCGGAGACGCCCGGTTCGCTGCACGAGGGCGGAGAACTGGGCTATTCCCTCAGCCATTCCTTCGGGGCGGTGTTCGACAATCCCGACCTGATCGTCGCCTGCGTCGTCGGCGACGGCGAGGCGGAAACCGGACCGCTGGCAACAGCATGGCATTCCAACAAGTTTCTCAATCCGGCCACCGACGGCGCGGTGCTGCCGATCCTGCACTTAAACGGCTACAAGATTTCCAACCCGACCGTCCTGGCCCGCATCACCCGCGAGGAATTGGACCAGTTGCTCCGCGGGTACGGGTGGACACCCTACTTTGTGGAAGGTCACGAGCCCGGACCGATGCATGAGGCCATGGCCGCTACGCTCGACACGGCTGTGGAGCAGATCAAAAAAATCCAGCAGGACGCCCGCGCCAACGGCAACTTCACGCGTCCGCGATGGCCGATGATCGTCCTCAATTCACCCAAGGGATGGACGGGGCCGAAGAGTGTCGATGGTCTACAGGTTGAAGGCACCTTCCGGGCTCACCAGGTGCCGCTCTCCGACCCGGCCACCCATCCCGAACACCTCAAGCTGCTGGAAGACTGGCTCAGGAGCTACCGGCCGGAGGAACTCTTCGATGCGCAGGGCCGCCTGAAACCGGAACTGGCAGAACTTGCGCCCAGGGGCGAACGACGCATGGGCGCGAATCCCCACGCCAACGGCGGCATGCTGCTCCGCGATCTTCGGATGCCGGATTTCCGCGACTACGGCGAAGCCGTGCCTACGCCGGGCGTTCGCGGCATCGGCGACACCCATGTGCTCGGGCCTTTCCTGCGCGATGTGGCGAAGCTGAATAGTGAACAGCGGAATTTCAGGGTCTTTGGTCCTGACGAGACGCTCTCCAACGGCCTGGAGGCCCTCTTTGAAGTGACCCGGCGCCAATGGGATGCCGCGACCGTGCCGAACGACGAATTTCTCGCGCCGACCGGGCGCGTGATGGAAATGCTCAGCGAGCACCAATGCGAGGGATGGCTCGAGGGTTACCTGCTCACCGGGCGGCATGGGCTGTTCAACTGTTACGAGGCGTTTATCCACATTGTCGATTCGATGTTCAACCAGCACGCCAAGTGGCTGAAGGTCACGTCGAAGCTGCCGTGGCGGCGGAAGATCGCCTCGCTGAACTACCTGCTGGCCTCCCATGTCTGGCGCCAGGATCACAACGGCTTCACGCACCAGGACCCCGGCTTCATCGACCACGTCGTGAACAAGAAGGCCGAGATCGTGCGGGTTTACCTTCCGCCGGATGCCAACTGCCTGCTTTCGGTGATGGATCACTGCCTGCGCAGCCGCCATTACGTCAATGTCGTGGTCGCGGGCAAACATCCGGCGCCTCAGTGGCTGACCATGGACGCCGCCGTCAAGCACTGCACCGAGGGCATCGGCATCTGGCAGTGGGCCAGCAACGACCAGAGCGCTGCGCCCGATGTGGTCATGGCCTGCTGCGGGGATGTGCCCACACTGGAGACCCTCGCCGCTGTCTCCATTCTGCGCGAGCATCTGCCCGACCTGAAAATCCGGGTGGTCAACGTCGTCGACCTCATGAAGCTGCAGCCGCAATCCGAGCACCCGCATGGGCTCTCCGACACGGATTTCGATGAGCTTTTCACCAGGGACAAGCCGGTCATCTTCGCCTTCCATGCATACCCGTGGTTGATCCACCGGCTGACCTACCGCCGCACCAACCACCACAACATCCACGTCCGCGGCTACAAGGAAGAAGGCACCATCACCACACCCTTCGACATGACAGTGCTGAACGATCTGGACCGCTTCCATCTTGTGATGGACACCATCGACCGCCTGCCGCAGACCGGCGAAAAGGGCATCTACCTGAAACAGCAGCTCAAGGACAAACTGATCGAGCACAAGCAGTACATCAAAAAGCACGGCCAGGACCTGCCGGAAATCCGCAACTGGAAGTGGGGAGATTCCAAATGAAAGCACAAGCGTTTATAGACATTGTGAGAACGCTGGTTGCCGGCGACAATGGCCTGCTGGTAATGGATGAAAGAAATTCAACCTGCAACAAACGATTTGCCAGGTTGGAGATTTG
>JARRNJ010000101.1:0-7320 GCA_037385045.1 Gammaproteobacteria bacterium
GACGACGTCGGCCCTGCCGAGGCCGGGGCCGCCAGGCAACGCGCTTGGCAGGCGATCGTGCAATGTTCGCAGCAGATGCTCGAGCTGGCGCGCCAGCAGCAGTGGAACCAGGTCATCGGACTGCAGGCACACCGTCAGCGCCAGATCGAACGGTTTTTTGCCACACCCCCGCGGGTGGATGAGGCCGCCTGGATTGAAACGGGGATACGGGCTGTCCTGGCGGCGGACCGGGGCACTATGGACCTGGGGAAGCAGGGCATGCGCGCGCTCACCTCGGAACTGCAGGGTTTCGAGGTGGGACGGCGCGCGATTCGCGCCTACAATCTGTGCAGCGGCTGAAGCGTCCGCGCAGACGGAGTCCGTTGTGCAACCTATGCCGGGACAGGTTCCGTTTGCGGGAGCGGTACCGTGTTCGGGTTGACCCCACGCCGCCACAGCCGGCATCGGGATCGATGGAGGTCCAGCGCCAGTGAACACAGAATCACCGTCGGACCCATTGGGCGAGGGCATCGTCTACGCCGACCGCCATCCGCTCACCTGGGAACAGCTGTCCGCACCGCCGGCGGCCGAGGAACTGGCGCGCTGGAATGCGGCCAGCGAGCAAGTGCTGCGCCTGGTGGCGGCGCTGGAAGATCATTGGGCCGAACCCATCGATGAGCCCTACGGCCCCCAGGGCCACGAGCTGGCTAGGCTCGACTTCAAGCTCAATCTGGTGCTGGAGCTGGTGAGCCAACTGGTGCGCCGTCAAGTGCCGATGCCCGAGCGCCGCGAGATCCGGCTCAATGGCAACGGCGTCCAGTGGGAGAGCACCGGGGACGCCCCGCCCGATGGCAGTCACGTGCGCGTGTTCCTCCACCTGCATGACAACCTGCCGCGTGCGCTGGAACTACCCGGGCGGGTGGTCGAACGGACGCCGACCGACGCGGGGGAATGCGTCACGGTGCGCTTCGAAGGCCTCAGTGAGTCGGTGCAGGATCTGCTGGACAAGCTCATTTTCCGGCACCACCGGCGCTCCATTGCCCACAGCCGGCCCACCCGCGGCCCGGCTTGATCCGACCCTCCGTTACCCTGGCGCGGCGCCCGATCGCGCCGCTCCGTCCCGACGCGCGCTGCATTCGCGCGCCGTCGGGCCAGGTGATGACGAGTTTTTGACATCGCCCGCCATGAGTGCTTAACTACCCGCATAAGTAAAGACAAGCTGGATGGTTTTGCATCGTGCAACGCCGTAATGGCGTCGACGCAGCCCGCTGCAGCCGGCCGGCGCCCGACACGGGCTCCGGGCGGGATGCCGACGGCGGTTGAGTGCGAAGCGGTCCGGCGCTGGTTCCGAAAGCGGACGATGGGCGAATCCACATGACCGATGAAGTCGCTGCGGTAGACCCCCATAGCGAAGGAAAAGTGCTGGTCATCGATGCAGATGTGGAACGCAGCCGCGAGCTGCGCACAGTGCTCGAATTTATCGACTGCAGCCCGGTGGTGGCGAACGACGATCAAAGCTGGCGTGAGCGCGTCCACGACGCCGATGTGCTGCAGGCGGTTCTGCTGGGCAATTGCGATCTGGCCCGGGTGGCCAGGGAGCTGGAGAAGTACGATCCGCACACGCCGCTGATCGTGCTGAAGCCGCAGGACCAGGACCCGCCCCAACCCGACGTCGGGCGGCCGGTGCTCGGGCATGTGGATGTCCCGTTTCGGTACTCCAACCTCAGCAACGCCCTGCACAAGGCCCAGGTCTACCGCGCCAGTCGCCAGGACGGCGGGCAGCGTCGCCCGGTGGAGTTGTTCCGCAGCCTCGTGGGTACCAGCCGCAAGACCAAGCAGATCCGCCGGCTGATCGAGCAGGTGGCCGGCTCCGACGCCACCGTACTGGTGCTGGGCGAGTCGGGAACCGGCAAGGAGGTGGTGGCCCGCAACATCCATTACTATTCCAACCGCCGCAACGAGCCGTTCGTACCCATCAACTGTGGCGCGATTCCCCCGGATCTGCTCGAAAGCGAGCTGTTCGGCCACGAAAAGGGCGCGTTCACCGGCGCCATCAGCGCCCGTCAGGGTCGCTTCGAGATGGCCGAGGGCGGCACCCTGTTCCTGGACGAAATCGGCGATATGCCGCTGTCCATGCAGGTCAAGCTGCTGCGGGTGTTGCAGGAGCGGACCTTCGAGCGGGTCGGCAGCAACAAGAGCATCACCACCGATGTGCGGATCGTCGCCGCCACCCACCGCAACCTCGAGGACCTGATTGCCGAGGGCAAATTCCGCGAGGACCTTTACTACCGCTTAAACGTGTTTCCCATCGACATGCCGCCCCTGCGCGAGCGTGTCGAAGATATTCCTTTGCTGATCAATGAGTTGATTGCGCGCATCGAGCATGAGAAGCGCGGTTCCGTGCGCCTGACGCCGGCCGCCACCATGGCCCTGTGCCAATACAAGTGGCCCGGCAATGTGCGCGAGCTGGCCAACCTGATCGAACGCCTTGCCATCCTGTTTCCGTTCGGCGTGGTCGATATCAAGGACCTGCCGGAAAAATTCCGACCCGACGATTCCAGCGCTTCGGCCATTTACGCCGATGTGGCCGAGTCGTCAGCGCCGCTCCAGCTGTCGCCCGACCCACTGGATGCCCGTTTGCCCCGGGACGGGATCAATCTCAAGGAGCACCTGAGCAACCTGGAGATCAGCCTCATTCGCCAGGCGCTGCAGGAGGCCGACGGCGTGGTCGCTCACGCGGCCAAGCTGCTCGACATGCGCCGCACGACCCTCGTCGAAAAATTGCGCAAGTACGGCCTGCATCGCGGTCTTGACGCGTCGACTAATTGACGTCGCATTCGACGTTCATCTCTAACCTACTGATTCCAATAGCCGGCAACCGCCGGGCACGGTTCTTGCCTTCTTTGCTGCCAGAGTCGCCGGGTGTCCACAAACCCGGCACGGAAACAAGAACACGCAGCAGGAACCGGAAATGGAGCAACATGCCGACGTCCGTGCCCGCCAGCTGGAAGACGCCTTCCAGCTGTTCACGCAAATGTCCTCGCAGCTCGAGGCGTCGTACCGGGTGCTGGAGAACCGGGTCGCGCGACTGAACGAGGAGCTGGCCGCCGCCCGCAGCGAGCGCCTGCGGCAGTTGGCTGAAAAAGAGCGTCTGGCGCACCGGCTGGAGCGTTTGCTGGACCTGCTGCCCGGCGGCATTGTGGTAGTCGACGGTGCCGGTGTTATCAGCGACTGCAATCCCGCGGCGGCCGAACTTCTGGGCGAGCCGCTGTTGGGCGTTGCCTGGCGCGACGTGGTCGCCCGGGCGCTGCAGCCTTACTCCGAGGATGGCGGGGAGGTGAGCCTGCGCGACGGGCGCAAGCTCAGCATCTCCACCCGCACGCTGGACCCGGAGCCCGGCCGCATCATTCTACTCATGGACGTCACCGAGCAGCACGCCCTGCAGGCTATGCTCAATCGCCATCGGCGCCTGTCCGCCATGGGTGAGATGGCGGCGGGGCTCGCCCATCAGATCCGCACGCCATTGGCCACGGCGCTGTTGTACGTCTCGCATCTGGGTGCGGACGGCCTCGCCGACCACGAGCGCGAGCGCTTTGCCGGCAAGGCCATCGGTCGGCTGCGGCATCTGGAGCGAATGGTCAACGACATGCTGCAGTTCGCCCGCGACGGCTCGTTCGACATGGAGGACGTCGACCTCGAATTGCTGGTGCACGATCTGCGCCAGACCCTGGAGCCGCAACTCCAGGCCGCCGCAGGCCAGTTGTCGTTTGTCAACTCCGCACCGGGTGCCCGCCTGCGCGGCAACCCCGAAGCGCTGCTCAGTGCTCTGCTGAATCTTGCCGGCAACGCCATGGATGCCCGCAGCGAGGGGCTGCGGCTGCAGCTGGACGCCAGCTATACCGGAGAGCGCGATGTATTGCTGCGCTTGTCGGACAACGGACCGGGTATACCGGCCGACATCCGCGAGCGGTTGTTCACGCCGTTTTTTACCACGCGCCCCAACGGCACCGGGCTGGGACTCGCCGTGGTGCGTGCCATTGTGCTGGCCCATGAAGGGGACGTCTGGCTCCAGTCCAGCTCGTCGTCGGGCAGCGTGTTTACCCTGAGAATTCCCACCGCCGACCGGCATGGTGTGCTGCCGAGCGGGAGCGATGCCACGTCGGCCGACGCGGGCCGGCTCCCGGCGACCACCCGGGTACAGAACTGTGCATGAGGAGATGTGCCGATGAGCCAAGGCGCTGTATTGGTAGTTGAAGACGATCTTTCGCTTCGCGAAGCACTGTGCGACACGTTGGAGCTGGCCGGCTATCCGGTGATACCGGCCACCGACGGTCGTGCCGCCATCGATCTCCTGGGCAGGGAGGACGTTCGTATGGTGGTCAGCGACGTACAGATGCGGCCGATGGACGGCCACAGTCTTCTAAAACGCATCAAGGCGCAGCACCCGGACCTTCCGGTGGTGCTGATGACTGCCTACGGGACCATCCAGAAGGCCGTTGAGGCGATGCGCGACGGCGCCGTTGATTATCTGGTGAAACCGTTTGAAGCCGGAGTGTTGGTCGACATGGTCAGCCGGCTGGTGGCCGAAACGCCGGTCAACGCCGGTCCGGACCTGGTGGCCGAGGATGAGCAGACCCGGGCCCTGGTGGCCCTGGCGTCGCGGGTCGCTGCCACTGACGCAACGGTATTGATTACCGGCCAGAGCGGCACCGGCAAAGAGGTGTTTGCCCGTTACATTCATGACAACTCGCCGCGCGCCGAGCGGCCGTTCGTGGCCATCAACTGTGCGGCCATTCCGGAGAACATGCTCGAAGCAGTGCTGTTCGGCTATGAGAAGGGTGCTTTCACCGGCGCCTACCAGTCCAACCCGGGCAAATTCGAACAGGCCAACGGCGGCACCCTGCTGCTGGACGAAATCTCGGAGATGGACCTCAGTCTGCAGGCCAAGCTGTTGCGGGTGCTGCAGGAGCGGGAGGTGGAGCGCCTCGGCGGGCGCAAGGTCATCCCGCTGGATGTGCGCGTCATCGCCACATCCAATCGCAGCCTGCATCAGGAGGTGGCGGGGGGAAGGTTCCGCGAGGACCTGTTCTACCGGTTGAGCGTGTTTCCCCTGCACCTGGCGCCGTTGGCGCGCCGCCGTCTCGATATCCTGCCGCTGGCCCAACGTATGATCGACCGCCGCTGCCGGGACCTGGGCAGCGTGCCGCAGCTCTCCGACGCCGCCGTGCAGCGGCTGCTGCATCACCCCTGGCCGGGCAACGTTCGGGAACTGGACAATGTGATCCAGCGGGCGCTGATTCTCAAGACCGGGGACGCCATCCTGCCGCAGGACGTGGTGTTCGAGCACGTGGCGCCGCAATCGGTTGACGAGGCCCGGCCGGCCGACCGGCAGGAGGAGCAGCGGCCGGAGTTGAACAGGGATCTCAAGAGCCGCGAGCAGGCACTGATCCTGGAAGCCCTGCATGCCGCCAAGGGCAGCCGTAAGGCGGCGGCCGAGCGCCTGGGCATCAGCCCGCGCACACTGCGCTACAAGTTGGCGCGGTTGCGCGATGCCGGCATCGAGGTGCCGGCCTGACCGGGCGCGGGTGGGATGGCGCAATTAGTGCATAGTTCAGTGGTGTTGGCGGGGCAGCCGGTGCGTAAGCCGTAGCGTCCCGATTTGACGCGGAGAGCAGGATCCATGAGCGACATCGACATTTCACAGCTTCTGGCGCAGATGCGCGTGATGGCAGCACGGGCCGAAGGCGGCACTGCGGTAAATTCCGGTTCCGGCGCCGCCGACAAGGTGGACTTCGGCGCACTGCTGAAACGGTCCATCGACGCCGTGAACGAAACCCAGCAGCACGCCGGCAAACTGACCGACGCTTTCGAAGCCGGCGATCCCAACGTGGACCTGACCCAGGTCATGGTGGCGCTGCAGAAGGCCAACGTTTCGTTCCAGGCCATGACCCAGGTACGCAACAAGCTGGTCGACGCGTACCACGAGATCATGCAGATGCAGGTGTGAGCCGCGCGCCAGGCAGCGGCAGTGCGATATCCAAACCATAAGGCAACCTGACCCATGGCATTGATCAAGGCGGAAACAGCGAACGGTTTTGCCCGGCTGCCGGCACTGCGGCAGCTCGGCCTGATGGTGGGGCTCGCCGCCAGCGTCGCCATTGGCGTGGCGGTGGTGCTCTGGTCGCAGAAGCCCAACTATTCCCTCCTGTACGGCAGCCTGTCGTCCAAGGACTCGGCGGCCGTCATGCAGGCCCTGCAGCAGGCCAACATTCCGTACAAGGTGGATGACAGCAACGGTGCGGTCATGGTGCCCGCCGGCAAGGTGCACGAAGCGCGCATGAAGCTGGCCAGTGACGGGCTGCCCAAGGGCAGCGGGGTCGGATTCGAGCTGCTGCAGAAGGAGCAGGCACTGGGCACCAGCCAGTTCATCGAGCAGGCCCGCTACCAGCACGCCCTGGAAATCGAGCTGGGCCGTTCCATCAGTACCATCAACACGGTCCAGAGCGCCCGCGTGCACCTGGCGATACCGAAACGCTCGGTGTTTATTCGCAAACAGGACAAGCCGTCCGCGTCCGTGGTCCTGGACCTCTACCCCGGCCGCCAGATCGAGCCGGGGCAGGTGGCCGCGATCGTGCATCTGGTGGCATCCAGCGTGCCCGACCTCAACCCCGAGCAGGTGACGGTCATCGATCAGAACGGCACCCTGCTGACCGACCCGGGCAGCGACAAGGCCATGGGCCTCAGTGCCAGCCAGTTCGATTACACGCGTCGGCTGGAGGATACTTTTGCCAAGCGGATCGAAAATCTGATTTCGCCCATCGTCGGCCCCGGGCGGGTGCGCGCCCAAGTGGTGGCGGACCTCGATTTCACCTCTACGGAGCAGACCCGCGAGAGCTACGATCCGAATCGGTCGGCGCTGCGCAGCGAGCAGTTGGACGAAACGCACAACGCGAACAACGGTTTCGGCGCCGGTGTTCCAGGGTCGCTCACCAATGAGCCGCCGCCGGGCGGTACCACGTCGCCGGCCGGCGCGACCGCCAATGCCGCGGCCGGCGGCCAGGCCGGGACCGGTCAGGGCGGCAACGGCAACGGAAATCCGCGCGGGCAGGGCACCAACACTGCCGATCAGGGCAGCAGCAGCAAGCGCGTGGTACGCAATTTCGAACTCGACAAGACCATCAGCCATACCCGCACCCCGGCTGGCAGTATTCGCAAGCTGTCCGTGGCGGTGCTGGTCGACGACCGCCAGAGCGTCGGCGCCAACGGCCAGGTGACGCGCAAGCCGCTGACCAAGCAGGAGTTGGCCCAGATTACGGCGCTGGTCAAGGATGCGGTCGGCTA
>JARRNJ010000102.1:0-7775 GCA_037385045.1 Gammaproteobacteria bacterium
GTCAGGCTGCAGTACACGTTGTTATTCCGGAGAGGTGTCCGAGTGGTTGAAGGAGCACGCCTGGAAAGTGTGTGTACGGTAACCCCGTACCGATGGTTCGAATCCCTCCCTCTCCGCCATAAATAAATTGGGGGCATTCTTGGCCCCCAAGTGATTTATTGACCGAAACCTGGGAGGGGTTCGAACCTTCGGTATTCAATCAGCTGGGGTCGACGAAGAACGCCGGAGCTCAAGCGACGGCGGCCCCGGAGGGGCGAGGCCCATGGGGCCGAGTAATCCCTCCCTCTCCGCCATTTTTCCCGGAGGAGCTTGAACGGGCTCCGCCGGGAAAGATCAGGTGTCTGATTGGACGCTTCGATATAAGTTGCAGGCTCCATCAGCCGGCGCCGCCGGGGTGAACACCGGAGCGGCCCGGCGAGATACGAACCTGGTGCTGCCGAAATCCGACCTCAAAGTGCTGGCTACGACACCTCAGTTTCGGCCGCTGGGCTTCGCGCCTAACTGGCCTTGCAGGTCTTGACGCCCAGCAGGGTATAGGCCGGGCACCAGCCCATCAGGCCGGTGGCAAGCGGCACGACGCCGATCCAACCCCAGACGCCGATGGTGCCGTAAACGGTCAAGCCGATGAGAACGGCACCGACGATAACGCGCAGGGCGCGGTCCAAACCGCCTTCGTTCTTGTTCATGAGATACGCCTCCGTAAAAGCATCAACATTGGTGACTCCAAGTGTGCGTTGGGAGGCAGGCGGCTTCAGTGACAAAGTCACACAGTATCCTGGGTCAGACGATGCAACCCGGGACGGTCAACGACCTGTACGGCGGAGCGTTGGAGTTGGAGCAGTCCCCGGCTTTCCATGCGTTTGAGATGGCGGGATATCACCTCCCGGGCGCTGCCGAGTTCCACGGCGATGTCCTGATGGGTCGCGCGCAGCGCGCCCGCCGGGTCGCAGTGAGCCAACAGGTACGCAGCCAGCCGCCGATCGATGGATTGAAAGGTGACTTCGTCGATGCGTTGGATGACTTCAGCCAGGCGCTGACCGAGATTGGCGAATACGAAGCGACGAAATGCCGGTGAATCGTTCAAGGCTTTTTCGAAGGCGGCGCGGGATACCACGAAGGCCTGAACCGGTGTTTCGGTGACCGCTTCCGCCGGATAATGTTCATGGGCCAGAATGCACGACGTAGTGAGGATGCAGGACTGGCCCGGCTGGACGCGGTACAGGGTGGCCTCCCTGCCGCCTTCGCCCACCATCTGGACCCGCACCGTGCCGCTGGCCACCAGCAGGTAGTTGTGGCAGCCCGCGCCGACGTGAAACACGGTCTGGCCCCCCGGCAGTTCGACCAGTTTGAGCTCACGCTGGAGACGCAGCAGCGCCGGATCGTTGTCCGCCGACAGCTCAGAGAAATGAGCCCCCCAGAGTTCGAGATGTTCCGTCATGGAATCGACTATAAAGGACTTGGCGGCGAGGAAACAGAACCCGCCGGCATTGTCCATGAGCTTATCCGGCCGGTCCCGGCCAACGGCTCGGCCGGGCATCGCCGGCAGGCGTTTCGCTCGGGCCCAGGCGACCGGCGGCAGACAATGGTGCGGCGTTTGCCGTTGGAGTGCGGGCCGGAGATGAACTTCCGTGCCGCCACAGTGACGGACCGACTGCGGCGAGCGTAACTGCTGGTGCACCGCGGTGGCGGAACATCGTTTTCCGGGCCACGCCGAGTTCGTCGAGGCAGCGCCCACCGGTCGCTACCCGGCCGCGCTTCGGCCATGGCCCGTTGGCGGATGTTTGACATAACCGGCGCCTGTGCAGCAACGGCCATCGAGTGGAATAAGTGCCAGAAAATCATCCTCTTGAGTTGTTCGAGGTTCCCTGGTATGGTACCCGACGTCAGGTGGCGGGCGGTTCAAGTCCCTCCCTTTCCGCCATCCTCTACAGATCGGTCAATGGTGGTTCGTGCCGGTCCCCTCGCAACGACAGACTGTGAACCCCGCCAGGCCCGGAAGGGAGCAACGGTAACAGTGGACTCGGGTGCCGGGGTGCGGCTGGTACGGACCGCCTCCAATTCGCGGATGCCCGCGTTGCGGCCATTGGTGCCGGCGCAGGTCGATGGTCGCAGGCGCCAATTCAGTGACGGGCATGGCCCGGCCGGACGTCGGCCTCGGCCGCGATTTCGCTGCGTGGCCTTTTCCGATATGATTTCCGGTGTAGCGGCCCATGACCTCTCCCGGCCCACAGAGAGTTTGATAATCCAATGACTTATCAGGTGTTGGCGCGCAAGTGGCGGCCCCGCAACTTTGCTGAAATGGTGGGGCAGGAGCACGTCCTGCGTGCCCTGATCAATGCGCTGGACAACGACCGGCTGCATCATGCGTTCCTGTTCACCGGCACCCGCGGCGTGGGCAAGACCACCATCGCCCGCATCCTGGCCAAATCCCTGAATTGCGAGCAGGGCGTGAGCTCGACGCCGTGCGGCGAGTGCGCCGCCTGCCGGGAAATCGACGAGGGGCGTTTCGTCGACCTGATCGAGGTGGATGCCGCTTCCCGGACCAAGGTGGAGGACACCCGCGATCTGCTGGAAAACGTCCAGTATGCGCCCACCCGGGGGCGCTACAAGGTCTACCTGATCGACGAAGTGCACATGTTGTCGGACCACAGCTTCAACGCCCTGCTGAAGACGTTGGAGGAGCCGCCGCCCCACGTGAAATTCCTGCTCGCCACTACGGATCCGCAAAAGCTGCCGGTGACGATCCTGTCCCGATGTCTGCAGTTCAACCTGAAGCGCCTGCCGGTGAAGCCGATTGCCGACTATCTGGCGGAGGTGATGCGGCGCGAACAGATCGAAGCCGATGTCGCGGCGCTGCAGGCGATCGCCCGGGCCGCCGACGGCAGCATGCGTGACGCCCTCAGTCTCCTCGACCAGGCCATTGCGCACGGCGCCGGACGGGTCAGCGTGGCGGAGGTGCAGGCGATGCTCGGCACCATCGAGCAGGGTCATGTGCAGGACCTTCTGCGGGCGCTTGCCGACGGCGACGGCCAGCGCGTGCTGGAACTGGTGGACGATCTGGCCGAGCGGGCGCCGGATTTCGAGGGCGTGCTGGCCGAACTGCTGTCCCTGTTGCACCGGGTGGCGCTGGCCCAGGTGGTGCCTGAGGCCCTGGATGACAGCCTTGGTGACCGGGACGCGGTGCTGGAACTGGCCGGGCGCCTTACGCCGGAGGACGTGCAGCTGTACTACCAGATCGGGCTGGTGGGCCAGCGGGATCTGCCGCTGGCCCCCGATCCGCGCAGCGGCCTGGAAATGGTCCTGCTACGCATGCTGGCGTTCCGGCCGGTGGCGCCTGTTGCGGTTCCCCCGGCGGGCGCCGGGAACCGTGCGACGGCCTCCTCGGGGGCGGGGGCGGGGGCGGCGGATACGGCGGCTGGTGCGTCCAACCCCGGGCCTGTCGGTGTAGCGGAGCAACCGCCGGCGCCGGCCGAAGACTGGGACGGGATCGTATCGGCGTTGGGTTTGAAGGCGGCGGCGCGGGAGCTGGCGGTAAACTGCGCCCTGGAAAAACGCGACGGCGAACGTTTCGCGCTGGTGTTGGCGCCGGCCTACGAGCAGCTGGCGGGAACCAGCGTCCGCCAGCGTCTGGAGCAGGCGCTGCAGCAGCAGTTCGGTGCCGCGGCCCGGGTCGACATTCGCATTGGCGAGCCGCCGGGGGAAACGCCGGCGATGAAACGGGCGCGCCAGAACGAGGAGCGCCATCAGGCCGCGGTGCGCAGCATCGAGGACGACTCGGTGGTGCAGGACATCCGCGACGTGTTCAACGCCGAACTGCGCCCGGACCTGATCCAACCTCTGGATTGAACGCCAGGCTTCGGCTTGTGATTCTTTGCAGCAACTTGATGAGGATAGCGCTATGAAAGGTGGCATCGGCAATTTGATGAAGCAGGCGCAAAAGATGCAGGAGGACATGCAGAAGGCGCAGGAAGAGCTGGCCGGCATGGAGGTCAGCGGGGAGGCCGGCGGCGGCCTGGTGAGCGTGGTCATGAACGGCCGTCACGAGGTCAAGCGGGTGGCGCTGGACGACAGCCTGCTGCAGGAGGACCGCGACATGCTGGAGGATCTGATCGCCGCCGCGGTGAATGATGCCGTACACAAGGTGGAGAAGGTGGCCCAGGAACGCATGGCTTCGGTGACCGCCGGGCTGCCGCTGCCGCCGGGAATGAAGCTGCCGTTCTGAGATGACCTTTTCGCCGCTCATTGATCACCTGATCGAGTCGCTGCGCTGTCTGCCCGGCGTCGGGCCCAAGTCGGCCCAGCGCATGGCGTTCCATCTGCTGGAGCGCAACCGGGAAGGCGCGCTGGTGCTGGCCGACAGCCTCCGGGCCGCGGCCGAGGGCATCGGCCATTGCCGTTCCTGCCGTACGCTGTCCGAGGACGAGTACTGCGCCCTGTGCGCCAGCGGCAGCCGCGACCGCTCGCTGCTGTGCGTGGTGGAAACGCCGGCGGACGTGCTGGTGATCGAGAAGGCGACCGGCTATCGGGGCCTGTATTTTGTGCTGATGGGCCACCTTTCGCCGCTGGATGGCGTCGGCCCCCGGGAATTGGGCATGGATCTTCTGTTGGAGCGCCTGGACGGCGGTGACGTGCGTGAGGTCATTCTGGCCACCAACCCCACGGTCGAGGGCGAGGCCACGGCCCACTACATCAGCGAAGCGGCGCGCAGCCGCGGCATCCGCGCCACCCGCCTTGCCCACGGTGTCCCGCTGGGCGGGGAACTGGAGTATATCGACGGCGGTACCCTGTCCCATGCATTTGCCGACCGGCGGGATCTCTAGGCCGGTGTTGCGTCCGGTCTTCGGCCTTGACGCAGCCTCCGCAGGTCAAGGAAACAGCCACCATCTATGCTATTCTCATAAAACGACCCTGGCCCGGTCGCGGCCCCCTGTACGAGCGCAGCACCCAAACGAGGCCATCGCCCCCCGACCATGATCAGTCCGGCCAACAGCTATCCCGTGTTGGCGCGCAGCCAGCCGCCGGCGGCACGCGCGCAGCGCACGGTTGCGCCCTGGGAACCGGCGGCACCCGAGCCGGTGCTGCAAGGCGAGCTGCTGCAGCGTCAGCGCGCCCAGGGGCAGGGCCCGTGGTCGGACGGCGCCACCATCGCCACGGGACAGCGCCGCGAAGATCATCCCGGCTTCCAGACCCGCGCGAGCAATGACGGCTATCTTCGCCGCCGCGCCATCAGTGCCTACCAGGCCCAGGCCTCCGCTTCCGGCCGGGCGGTGTCGGGCCGTACGAACCGCGTCGATTATTTCGCATAAACCTGCGGTGCCGCCGGCGTTGTCGTCGGCGTTACAATATTGGCTCCCTGATGTTGGCCGGGGCTGTGTCGCTGACGGTTCCGGTCGACACCGTTCGCATTCGCCGACCTGACGGAGGTGTCAATGGCCGACTGCCTGTTCTGCAAAATGGTTCGGGGGGAAATCGATCCCGACGTGGTGTACCGGGATGAGCATGTGCTCGCGTTCCGGGATATCAATCCCCAGGCGCCGATGCACGTTCTTGTCGTTCCCCGGGAGCACATCGCCACCATCAACGACCTGGACGAAGAGCACCGGGAGCTGGTGGGGCGCATGTACCTGGCGGCCAAGACCATCGCCGAACAGGAAGGGCTCGCCGAGCGCGGCTATCGTACGGTGATGAACTGCAACCCCGAATCCGGGCAGAGCGTCTATCATTTGCACCTGCACGTCCTCGGCGGGCGGCCGATGCACTGGCCTCCCGGCTGAGGGCGGCCGCGGCACCCGTCACGGGCGCGGGTTGAGCCGGATTTCCTCCATCATGTTCAGGTAGCTTTGCAGGCGCTGCGGATCGATGCGGCCGGCCTCGGCCGCTTGGCGCAGCGCGCATCCGGGTTCGTGGCGGTGGCTGCAATCGGAGAATTTGCAGTGGCCGAGCAGCGGGCGGAATTCGACGAATCCGTGGGCCACGTCGTCGGTGGCGATGTGCCATACGCCGAAGTCGCGCACGCCCGGCGAATCGATCAGGTCGCCGCCGCAGGGGAGGTGATAGAGCACCGTGGTGGTGGTGGTATGGCGGCCGTGCCGCGCTTCGCTTAGCGCCGCCACGCGAATCTCGCGCTCCGGCAGCAGCGCCTTGACCAGGGACGATTTGCCGACCCCCGACTGACCGACCAGGATGCTGGTGTGGCCCTGCAATTGGGCCAGGAGCGGATCCAGGCCATGATCGGCTTTGACGCTGACCAGCAGCACCGGATACCCGAGCTGGCGATAGGTGGCCAGGCGCCGCTCCAGGTCACGGCGCCCGCCGGCATCCAGCAGCTCCACTTTGTTGACGACGATGACCGGCGCGATACCGGTGGTTTCGGCGGTAACGAGATAGCGGTCGATCAGGTGCTCGCTCAGCTCCGGCTCCACGGCGGCGACGACCACGATTTGTTCGATATTGGCCGCCACCGGCTTGCCGCGGCCCCCGGGTTGCGGGCGCAACAGCAACGAGTGGCGCGGCAGCAGCGCCACCACCACGCCTTCCCGTTCATCGGCCGGCTGCCAGGCGACGCGGTCACCGCACACCAGGCTGCCCAGGTTGCGGCGCACCGAGCAGCGCCACAATGCGCCGGCGGCACCCTCGACCATCACGGTGGCACCGTGGTGGGAAATGACCAACCCAGGCTGTTCCGGCCCGAGCCGCTGCTCGGGGACGGATTCGGCGGCGTGGGAGTGCGCGATCGCCCGTTTGGCGCGCTTGTGTTGAATGGAGCGGATGCGGGCCTTCTGCCGCTTGGTCAGCCGACGCTTGGGCGCCATGGGCCGACCGAAGCGTGGACTGCGGGACGGTGCGCCTCAGGCCACCAGGGCGTCGGTTTTGGCTGCACAGATGAAATCGTTCTCAGACAGCCCGCCGACGGCATGGGTGCTGAATCGGACCACGCACCGCTTGTAGCTGACCTCCAGATCCGGGTGGTGGTCCTCGGTGTTGACGATCCAGGCCAGGGCGTTGACGAAGCCAATGGTTTCATAAAAATTCCGGAATTCGAACGTCCGTTGAATCCTATCGCCCTCCTGCGCCAGACTCCAGTCGCCGTGCACCTGGCTGAGCAGATGCCGGGCCCGGTCCCGGGCCAGGGGTTGGTCGGATTTTTCCGGTCGTGGCCTCCTTGATGTGGCAGCGGCCGGCTAGCTGTGTAAGCCCACCAGGTGGTTGTTCACAGAAGGATAGTGCAAGCGGTGGATGCGCTGCGCTTATCCACCCTACGGTAATCCTCAGGTCTGAAAAAGGTAGGGTGGATAAGCGCAGCGCATCCACCGGGCAACAACACGACTGGCGTCGCGGCCCCCTGCGGCCGCGACCCGATCTGCACTACCTCAGGGGCGAATCGCCGGCGGCCGGGTGCGTTGGGCGCGCCGCACGGCAACCCGATTGCGCCGATCGGGCCGTCTGCTTCATGCCAAACACGGACTCCGGGGACCGCTCACACTCGCCTGTGTCCGAGAAATCGCCCAGTGAACAACCTCTTGAGAAGTTACAGTTAGCGCCTGTACCAGCGCGTGTTGGCGCCGCTGAACAAGCGCCTGGCGGCGGCAATCATGCGCGCTGCCCGTTGCGCGACCAGGCGTTCAGGCCGCGGTGCCGCCGGCGGTGCCGGCCAGAAGATGGTTGACCCGTATCGGCGCCGGTGGGTGGGAATCATAAAAGCGCGAATACACCGGGTCCGGAGTCAGGGTGCTGGCGTTTTCCTGGTACAGCTTGACCAGCGCCCGCACCAGCGT
>JARRNJ010000103.1:0-12940 GCA_037385045.1 Gammaproteobacteria bacterium
CGGTACACCAGCAGCTTGGCCGTATCCTCGATCAGGATCCATACCAGGCAATAGAGCCAGATATAGCCGATGTACGTCCATGGAATCGCCGTCACGAACCAGCCGAACCCGACGATCATCGCGGCAATGGTCTGGGTGCCGATGATCGCACCCAACAGCAGCGGCGACGGGTAGGGGCGGGCATAGAATGGCCGGCGGCTACGGGCCACGAACAGAGTCAGGTGCCCGGCGACCACCAGTTTCAGGAAAACCACCGACTGCAGCTGGGGTCCGCTGATACCAAACCACGAATGGGCAATCACCAGCAAGGCGAAGGTTTCGATGACGCCCACACCGCCGAGTACTGAAGCCACGGTCAGCACCCGGCGCATCTGCCATTTCACCGGGTTGGGGTCCAGCCAGGTGTTGTCGTAGGCAATGGTCATGATCGGCAGGTCGTTGAGCAACGCCAGCAGGATGATCATGATCGCCGTGATGGGATAGAAATCGTAGACCAGCATCGCCAGCACCAGGAAGATCATGATGCGGATGGTTTCGGTAATGCGGTAGATCGCGTAGGAGTTCATGCGCTCGAAAATGCGGCGCGCTTCCTCTACGGCCTTGACGATTACCGACAGCCCCGGCGCGGTCAACACCAGGTCGGCTGCGGCGCGGGCCGCGTCGGTGGCGCCCGATACGGCCACTCCCACGTCGGCCTGCTTCAGCGCCGGCGCGTCGTTGACGCCGTCGCCGGTCATGCCCACCAAGTGGCCGCGGTTCTGCAGTGTCTTGACGATGTTGTACTTGTGTTCCGGAAACACCTGGGCAAAGCCGTCCGCCTTTTCGATCTGGTCGCCGCTGCCCTGATCGCCGCCGTCCGCCGATTTCAGCAACTTGTCGGCGGCGACAATGTTGCGGCCAAGGCCCAACTGGCTGGATATTTCACGGGCGATGGAGATGTTGTCTCCGGTGACCATTTTCACGTGAACGCCGTGCCGCGCGGCGTCGTCGATGGTTTCCTGGGCGTCCTCCCGGGGCGGGTCGTAGAGTGGCAACAGGCCCATGAACGTCCACTGGTCGTCGTTGTCGCTGCGCGCCACGCCCAGCGTGCGGTAGCCCTTGGCCGCGTATTCGTCCACCTTACCCGAAATGTCCGCGCCCGATTGCTGGTCCTGATGGCACATGTCGAGGATGACCTGCGGCGCACCCTTGGTGACACGAAAGGTCTGTTGTTTCGCATCGCTGATGGTGGCCTCGGTGCGCTTGCTCACTGGATCAAAGGGGACGAACTGCTGCTGCGTGAACGTCTGCAGACGGTCGCGGTCGGGCAGGGCCTCGATAATCGCCAGGTCGATGGCGTCGGCATCCTCCTCCTTGGACGCCAGCGCCGCGGCCAGGACCAACTCTTCGGCCTCGATGCCTTGTGCCGTATAGGGGTCGCCGAGCGTGAGGCGGTTCTGGGTCAGGGTTCCGGTCTTGTCGGAACACAGAATGTCGATGCCGGCCATTTCCTCGATGGATTCGAGTCGCGAGACGATCGCCTGCATCTTCGACAGCACGACCGCGCCGATGGCCATGGTCACCGACAACACCGCCGGCATCGCGACCGGTATCGCCGCAACGGTCAGGATCAGCGCGAACTGCGCCACTTCCAGCAGCGGCTGATTGCGGTGCAACTGCACCAGGATCAGCACGCCGACGAGCCCCAGCGTAATGTAAATCAAGTAATCGCCGATGGTCAGCACGGCCTTCTGGAAGTGGGACACCGTCTTGGCCGAGCTGACCAACTGGGCGGTGCGGCCGAAGTAGGTGTGCATGCCGGTGGCGTGCACCACGCCCACCATCTCGCCCTGTTTGGCCACTGAACCGGAATAGACGATTTCGCCGGTCTGGCGTTCCACCGGCAGGGACTCACCGGTCAGGGCGCTTTGATCGACACTGAGGTAATCGCCGTCGATGAGACGGATGTCGGCCGGAATCACGTCGCCGAGGCGCAGGCGCACGATATCGCCGGGCACCAGTTCAGCCGCTTCCTGGCGGCTCCATTTGCCGTCACGCAGCACCCGGGCCTTGAGCGCCAGGTGGCGTTTCAGTTGTTCAATGGCGTTTCCGGCCTGGTATTCCTGATAGAACTCCACGCCGGCGTTGAACACCAGCAGCACCATGATGATGGTCAGGTCGGCCCAGTGCTGGACCACCGCCGAGAGGATTGCCGCGACTTCGATCATCCATGGGATCGGGCCCCAGAAATAGCCGAGGAATTTCCACAGTAAGCTCGTCTGCTTTTCTTCCAGGCGGTTGTAGCCGTATTGCTGCAGCCGCTCCCGGGCCTCGCTGGTACTCAAGCCTTCCCGACGGCTCGAAACCTGGTTCAGGGCTTCTTCGACAGAGAGTTTTTCCGTGGACTCTTGCTCAGACACTGGGTGATATCCTTGACGCACTGCTTCCACCCCGTTGCCGGGGACCGGCCCGTTGGTTGAGCAGAATCCGTGCCAGGGTCGCCTGTCACCCGCGGGCTAGGGGAAGAATAGAGAGCATCGACGCGGTTATCCAGGCGCACGCGGCGAGCGCTCGGCGCCGCGTTGCCCGCCACCAGCCGGGCGGTGTACTGCAGCCGCACCCGCCTCAGTACATCCGGTGCCGGAACAGGCCGGCGGCGGCCGCCAGGGTGATCAGGCCGATCACCGCCATGGGCCAGAATTGCGGCACCAGTACCTGGAACGACACCCCCTCGAGGAACACGCCGCGCAGGATATGCATGAAATAACGCATGGGGTTGACCAGGGTGATGTACTGCACCGCTGTGGGCATGTTGGAAATGGGCGTGGCGAAGCCCGATAAGATGATCGCCGGTACCAGGAACAGGAATGCCCCCAGCATGCCCTGCTGCTGGGTGACGGCCAGCGAGGAGATCATCAGGCCGACCCCGACGGCGGACAGGAGGAACAGCACGATGCCGGTGTATAGGGTCAGCAGGTTGCCGCGCAACGGAATCTCGAACCAGTACACGGTAATCACGATGATGAAACTGGCCTCGATGAGGCCGATAACGAAGCCGGGAAGCGCCTTGCCGACGAGGATTTCCACCGGGCGCAGGGGCGTTACCAGCAGCTGATCGAAGGTGCCCTGTTCCCGCTCCCGCGCCACCGACAGCGCGGTCACGATCATGGTTACCACCAGGGTCAGCAGTCCGACGATGCCGGGGACGATGAACCAGCGGCTCTCGAGATTGGGATTGAACCAGGAACGCATCTGCAGACGGGCGGGCGGTGCGCGGCGGCCGTGGATGCGCGACCAGTTTTCGTTGAACGCGGTGACGATGGAGCGGACGTAATTCAGGGCAATGAGCGCGGTGTTGGAGTTGCGGCCGTCGACGATGACCTGGAGGTCGGCCGGGCGGCCGCTCAACAAATCCCGGCTGAAGCGCGGTCCGATATGGATCACCATCAGCGCCTTGCGGGCGTCGATTGTGGAGGCGATCTGGGACTCGCGCCGGAGGTTGGCGACGCGACGGAAGTTGCGCGACCCGTCGAACCGGGCCAACAGCTCGCGCGCGGCGCCGCCGGGGTCTTCGTTGTACACGGCGTAGGGCACGTTGGTGAGGTCAAACGTCGCCGCGTAGCCGAACACCAGCAACTGGATGATGGGCGGTCCGATGACGATGAAGCGGCTTTTCTTGTCCTTGAGCAGGGTCAGAAACTCCTTTTTCATCAGCGCCAGGATCCGCTTCAGCATGGCCGGTCCTCCGCGCGGGTGGCAGCGCTGCTCCGGGGCCGCGGCAACGGAGCCGGCGCAGCCGGCGGACGGCTGCCCGGAAAGTGTGTGCAGGCGGCCCGTGCGCTGAGGACGTTCATTCCAGTCGCTTCCGCGCCCGGCGGCGGCTGAGGCCGAGGAACAACACCGCCATGATCAGCAGCGCCAGTGCGTTGGGCAGCAGCACCGACCAGACGTTGCCGGCCAGAAACAGCGTCTGCAGGATGGAAACGAAATAGCGCGCGGCGATCAGGTGCGTGATCACCTGCACAATGCCGGGCATGCTGCCGATGTCGAAAATGAAGCCCGAAAGGATAAATGCCGGAAGAAAGGTCACGATGATCGCCGCCTGCCCGGCGACGAACTGGTTCTTGGCGGTGATGGAGATGAGCAGTCCCATACCCAGCGCCGCCAGCAGGAACAGGGCCGAGGCGGCGAACAGCACCAGCAGCGAGCCGCGCAATGGCACATCGAACAGCCACAGCGCCATCAGCAGGGACAGGACCATGCCGCCCATGCCGAGCACGAAATAGGGTACCAGCTTGCCGGTCAACACTTCGCGCATGGACACCGGGGTGACCATCAGCGCCTCCATGGTGCCGCGCTCCCACTCGCGCGCCACCACCATGGCGGTGAGCAGGGCGCCGATGAGCGTCATGATGACCGCGATCAGCCCCGGCACCAGGTAGTTGCGGCTGCGCACCTCGCTGTTGAACCATACCCGCTGCTGTACCTGGACCGGAATGTCCAGGTCGCGGCCCTGGGCCTGGGCGCGCTGCTGCAGCCAGTTGACCCATACGCCCTGGACGTAGCCTTCTATGATGCGCGCGGTATTGGCGTCGACGCCGTTGACGATCAGTTGTATGGGTGCGCCATCGGGCGTGCGCAGCAGCCGCCCGAAGTCGGCGCGCAGGCGCAGCACGCCGCGCACCTCGCCTTTTGCCAGCGCCGCCTTGGCCTGGTGCATATTGGCCATGCTAATGGGCACGAAATACCGGGAGTGGCGAAACGCGGCGGTGAAGCTGGCGGTGTCGGCGGTGGGGCTGTCGACCACCAGCCCGACCGGTACATGCTTGGCGTCGAGGGACACGCCGTAGCCGAACAACAGCAGCAGCACCAGCGGCATCAGGAAGGCGATGGCGATACTGCTGGGATCGCGCAGAATCTGCAGGAACTCCTTGCGTATCAGGCCCCGCAGCCGCCGGTGCGAGCGCGGTTTGGGACTCTTGGTGCCCGTGTTCACGATGCCGCCCTCGCGGGCTGATTCTGCTGCAGCAGCTGGATGAACGCGTCCTCCAGCGACGGTTGCGGGTGCTGCCCGTCATGGCAGCCGGCCTTGATCGCCTCCGGCGTGCCAAGCGCGAGAATCTCCCCGGCATCCATGATCGCAAGCCGGTCGCAATATTCGGCTTCTTCCATGAAGTGGGTGGTTACCAGGACCGTGACGCCGTCCTCGGCGAGCGCGTTGATGCGCCGCCAGAACTCGCGCCGGGCCAGGGGATCAACGCCCGAAGTCGGTTCGTCCAGGAACAGGATATCGGGCTCGTGCATCAGCGCGCAGGCCAACGCCAGGCGTTGCTTGTAGCCCAACGGAAGATCGGCGCTGGTGGTGTCGGTGACCGGCTCCAGGGCGAACTGCGCCTGCGCCCAGCGCACGCGTTCGCTGCACCGGCTTCCGGTGAGGCCATAGGCGCTGGCGAAGAACTGCAGATTTTCGCCGACGGTCAGGTTGCCGTAGAGGGAGAATTTCTGCGACATGTAGCCGATGCGCGCCCGCGCCGTGGCGCGGGCGTGGCGCAGGTCGAGCCCGGCGACGCTGAGCTCGCCGCCGCTGGCCGGCAGCAGGCCGCACAGCATGCGGAACGTGGTCGATTTGCCGGCGCCGTTGGCGCCCAGCAGCCCGAACACCTCGCCGGCGTCGACCTCGAAACTGACGTCCTTGACGGCGTAGAAATCGCCGAAGCGCCGCTGCAGATGCTGCACCCGGATGACCGGCCCCGGCTGTGCGCGCGCCGGCACTGCGCCGGTTGCGGCCCGGTGGTTCGGTGGCACTGCCCCGGCCGATGGCCGCTCGCCCTTGAGCAGCGCGACGAAGGTGTCTTCGAAGCGCGGCTCGGTGGCCGCCACTTCGGCGTCGGCGGGATCGTCGATGGCAGGTTGCGCGGCGTCGGCGGTGACTATGCGGACCCGCTCGCCCTGGATCACGGCGTCGACGATGCCGTTGCGGGCCGTCAGCCGCTCCTGCAACGGCCGCTTGCGCAGGGAGGCGCTGGATACCAGGAATACGCGCCCGCCCATGCGCGCGGTGAAGGTCCCGGGAGCGCCGTGGCCGAACAGCTGCCCAGCACGCTCATCCGTTCCTTGCGCACCAGGCGGTCGATGATCTGCCACAGCTCGCGCCGCGAGACCGGGTCCACGCCGACAGTCGGTTCGTCCAGCAACAGCAGGCGCGGCGGCCGCACCAGGGTGCAGGCCAGGCCGAGCTTCTGTTTCATGCCACCTGACAGCCGCCCGGCCAGCCGTCCGGTAAATGGTGCCAGGCCGGTCATGTGCATCAGCTCGCGATAGCGCTGCGGACGCTGGTCCTCGGCGACGTCCTGCAGGTCGGCGTACAGGTCCAGGTTTTCCTGCACCGTCAGATCCTCATACAGACCGAAGCGCTGGGGCATGTAGCCGATGGTCGCCTGCACGGCCAGGGATTGCTTGGCCGCGTCCAGCCCGAGCACGCGGATCTCCCCGGCATCGGGTTCCAGCAGCCCGGCGCTGAGGCGCATCAGCGTGGTCTTGCCGGCCCCGTCCGGTCCCAGCAGTCCGGTGATGAGGCCGGCGCGGGCGTCCAGGGTGACGTCGCGCAGGGCGTGGACTTGCCGCTTGCCGGCCGTGAACCGCTTGCTTACCCGGCGAACCTGCAGAACGCGCTCGTCGGACGTGTCACCGGGCAAGTCGTCTGCGCCTGCGGGTCCGGCCGCATCGGTCATTGTGCCGGCCCGCAGGGGGAGGCACCGCTCGTGTTGCCGCCCGTGTCGGGCTGGTCGAGCGCGATGTGCACGGTGGCCGGCATGCCGAGGCGCAGTTGATCACGGCTGTTGCATACGTAGACGCGGACCTGATAGACCAGATCGGTGCGCACGCGCGTGGTCTCCACCGACTTGGGCGTGAACTCGGAGGTCGGTGAAATGTAGCCGATCCAGGCCTTGTAGTGCTGATCCGGATAGCTGTCGGTGGTGACGGTGGCCTTCATGCCGGGATGGATCCTGCCGAGATCCGGCTCGGCGACGTAGGCCCGCACCCACATCGGGTTGGTCAGCGCCAGGGTATAGACCGGTGTCTGCGGCGAGGCCATGTCGCCGGGTTCCAGGATGCGGTCCTGAATGACGCCGTCGGCCGGCGCGTAGAGGCGGGCGTCGGCAAGCGCCCTTTGGGCCAGGGCAAGCTGCGCCCGGTAGGCTTTCAGCGTTTCTCTGGCGGCGGCGATGTCCTCCTTGCGTGGGCCCGCCAAGGCCAGGTTCAGGGCTTCTTTGACGGCTTTGAGCCGGGCCCGGGCGGCGTCGGCGGCGGCCCGGGCGTTGTCCGCCTGCTCCTGGGAGGCCAGTTTGCGCGCCGCCAGGTCGTTCAGCCGGCGGGCGGTGCGTCGGGCATTGGCCGCGTCCGCCTGCGCCGCGGCTACGTCGGCGCGGGCCTTGCGGATTTCCTCCGGGCGGGTGCCCGCAACCAGCGCGGCCACCACCTCGCGCTGCGCCGCCACCTGCCCCTGGGCCTGCGCCACACTCTGCTGCAGGCGCTGCGTGTCCAGGGTTGCCAAGAGGGCCCCCTCTTTGACCCGCTGGCCTTCCTGGGCGGTCATGGTGGCGATGCGCTCGCTGCCGTTGAACGCCAGATTGACCTGGCGGATGTCCACGTTGCCGTACAGGGTCAGCTGCTGATGATCCGCTTCATGTTCTTGGCTCTTCCACCACCAGGCACCGGCAGCGATCACCGCCACAACTAGAAGTCCGATCGGGATCAGGACCTTTTTCATTCAATTCCTTTCGCGAAACGCTGTTCCACCGCGTGCCGGGCCCCGAAGCCGTTTCCAAGCATAGCCGTGGGCAAAGGTATTGGCAGAACGGGCACTTGGGACGTCCGGCGGCTTGCGGGGCGATTAGTTGCCCACGGTCAGCACATAGTCTCGGCCGGCCCATCGGTCCGGGCGCCGGTATCTGAGCGTGAAGTTGACTTGTTGCCCGGGATACAGGTCTCGAGTATCGAGTTCGGCCACGTGCAGGCCCAGCCCGCTGTCGTGTGTGGGATTTTCGCGAATACGGTGCCAGCCGTCCACTCCCCAATGAACCAGGGCGGCTTGATGCACTACCACCAGCAGTCGGTTGCCGCGGCGCAGCCGGTCGATCGGCGCCTGCTGGAGCCACACGCAATGGTCCGGGCGAGGGGCACGCCCGCCATAGCGCAGCGACACCGCCCGCGGCCGGTCGAACGGCGTGCCCAGCGGTCGCGAGGCCACCAGCTTGATAAACTCGGCGTGGGCCCAGGCCAGGGGCATCGCCGATCCCGTCGGCCGCCCGGCCACCAGGCCGCTCGCGGGCAAGTCGTCGCCGTCCCAGACCTGCTCGGGGATCATGCCGGCGCCGCCGCTCATGGCGGCCATTGCCTGCAGATAGGGGGTCGGGTCTTTGCCGGCAACCAGCTCGTAATGGCCGCGCTCGCCGCTCAGCAACGGCCAGGCGCGGCCAATCCCGGTGCCGTCAAAGGCGCGCCCGTCGGCGTGCTCGCCGTAGCCGTCGCCGTCATAACGATGCCAGGCCGGCCCGTTTGGCGTGTCGGCCTTCAGCAGCGCGTCGGTCACCGCGAGGGTGGCGAGAATGCCGGGGTCGTCGAACCGGCGCAGATCGAAGCGCACCAGCTGCAGGAAGTCCACCCCGACCTGTTGGTCAGCGGGCACGGCCGCATCCTCGGCGCGGTTCTTGATCGGCAGCGCGTCGTGGATCGCCTGCTCGTCGGTGATCGTGGCGTTGGGTGCGACACGGACGTAATAGCCGGGCACATGGAAGCGCCGGCTCAGCGCGGTGTCCCGTGCCAGGGTCCAGTCTTCGATACGGCTGTTCCAGTAGTCGGCGACGGCCAGCGCCAGATCCCGCGCCGGCGGGTCGAGCGTCGGCGCGCCGGCGACCAGGGCGGCGATGCACACGGCGAGGGTGAAGGTACTGACGCCGGCGTCCTCTTCCCAGCGGTCCTGGTCCGTGGCGGGCCCTGTGCGCAGGATGAAGCCCAGGGCCCGGCGCACCATGTCGCCGATCTCGATGCCGTCCAACGCGTCCTGCTCGTTCAAGGTTTCGGCGAGCAGCACCGGAAATGCCGCTTCGTCCAGTTGGATGCCACTCCAGAACGCTTTGCCGCCCAGCCACTGGTTCTGGTTCCAGCGACCGTCGGCGTGTTGAGTGGCGATAAGGTAACGCAGAATGTTCTGCGCCTCGTCGGTGGCGCCCAGCGCCAGTAACGCCACGGCGCACTCGACCAGGTCCCGCGGCCACACCAGGTGGTAGCCGCCGCGCTCATCGCGCCGGTTGCCCCACGGAACGCTGAGGCTGGCGACCATGGCGCCGGGATAAATCTTGTCCTGGTGGCTGCGCAGCACCATGGCCGAAACGCGGACCTGGCGCCGCAGCGCTTCCGAAAGGCCGTCCATGGGCGTGCGGCGCTCGGTACAGCGGCGATGCCACGCCTGCCAGTCGTCGATCTGCCGCTGCCATGCCTGGTCAAACGGCTGCAGCAGCGCCGAGATCGCCAGCGTGGCGGCCGATTCTTTGCTGCTCGCCAGGCCCAGGGCAACGACAGTGCGCTGCGGCAACGCAGCCATCAGCGCCACGTTGCCCGGGCCGGCACTGCGGTAGTGCCAGCACATGGCACCGTTGTGTCGAAAATCCTGCCACCCGTCGCTGGCGCCCACATAGCCGGCGCTGGCCTGTTCAATGGCGTCGCGTTGATGTTCGCCGATGGCGGCAATTGCCAGCCCGAACGGCCCTTGCTCCGCCCACAAGACCTGGCGCCCGCGGTAATACGCGGTTGCGGCCAGGTTGTCGTGGCCGGTGCCGCCGAGATGGGGTGCCAGGAGCAGATAGGGGCGCAGGCTGTCGTCGCCTTGCAGACGCACCTGGATGAGCAGTACGTCGCGTACCGGATCAGGTACGATGCGCAGTTGCAGCGTGAAACGCGAATGCCGGTGGACCACGTCGACGGCCGGCACCCCGGGGTCGGGCTGGGACAACTCGCGGGCATCGAGTCGTTTCACCTCAACCCAGAAGCCGTGGTTATCCGCGACGATGAATCCCAGGTCGCGGATCTGCGGAATGTCGACGCGCGGGTAGTAGACTTCATTGACGATGCCGCCGCCGACGGTGAACCAGATGCGCGATGGGCCCAGGGCGCAGCCGACCATTTCCTTTGCGCTGCTCGACCAGGTTGGGCTGATCCCCGGATGCCCCGGCGCGCGTCCGGAGTTCTGTGTAGGATGTGTCATTGTTGTTGCTCCCTGCCGTTGTGGTGTTGGAAAGCAAGTCTCGTACCACGGCCGGTGCGGAGCGCGCAGCCCGCAGCCGACCGCGGATGACCGACGGCGCCCGCGCGCTGCAGGGGGCTTATCCACCCGCGAGGTGGGGCTTTACCACCGCAGCACAAAGCACCGGTGCGCTGCGGGAAGGCGGTGCCGGTGACGACACGGCGATGGGTTGTGCTTGCGTCAGGATTGGGGTTGTGAGGCAACCGCGTGTATGGTGACGGAACTATGGAACCGCAACACGTGACCACTCCATCGCGGGCCCGGGTCGTCGATGCCGCTCGGGCGATGACCCTGGCCGTGGTGGTGGGTATCCTGGCGGCGGTGGGGGCGTTCCTGTTCCACGCTATCATTGCGTTGTTTCATAATCTGTTTTTCTTTGGGCGGTTTTCCTTCGCCTATGACGCCGCCACGCACACCCACGCCAGCCCCCTGGGCGCCTGGATCATCGTGATTCCGGTGGTCGGCGCGCTCATCGTCGCGTTCCTGGTGCGTGACTTTGCCCACGAAGCGCGCGGCGCCGGTGTGGCGGAAGTGATCGACGCGGTGTACTACCGTCGCGGCGTGATCCGTCCGGCGGTGGCATGGGTCAAGACCCTGGCGGCATCGGTATCTCTGGGCTCCGGCGGCGCCGTGGGGCGCGAGGGACCGATCATCCAGATCGGCGCCGCCCTGGGTTCGGCGTTCGGGCAGTGGGTACGGGTTCCGGCCTGGGAGCGCACCATGCTGGTCGCCGCCGGTGCCAGCGCCGGGATTGCGGCGACGTTCAATGCGCCGGCCGCGGGTATCCTGTTCGCGATCGAGATGATTCTGCCCGAAACCAGCGTGCGCACCCTGGTCCCGGTGATGTTGGCGGCGGTGAGCGCCACCGAAATCGGGCGCACCCTGCTTGGCACGGGAACCCTGCTTGCGTTTCCGTCGGTGGCCATCCCGCTGAGCGGTACGGCCGGCGTGGAGACGCTGGGATTCTATGCCGTGCTGGGCGTGGCGCTGGGCCTCGTGTCGCTGTTGTTCATTCGCACCGTCTATGCCTTCGAGGACGGATTCCAGCGCATTCCCGGCAACTACTACATTCGCCATGCGCTGGGCATGGCCGTGGTCGGGGTGATTCTCTATTTGCTGGTGCGCCACTCCGGCCACTACTACGTCCAGGGGCTCAGCTACGCCACGGTGCATGACATCGTGGTGGGGCAGATCGTCAGCTGGCGGTTCCTGCTGTTGCTGCTGGTGCTCAAACTGCTGGCTACGTCCCTGACCCTGGGCTCCGGTTCCTCGGGCGGCATTTTCTCGCCGTCGCTGTTTCTCGGCGCGGCGCTCGGTGCGGCCTACGCGCAGATTCTGGGTCCGTGGCTGCCGGTCGCGCTGCAGGCCCAGTTGCCGGGCGCGGTCCTCGCCGGTATGGGAGGACTGGTGGCCGGCGCGACCGGCGCTGTGTTGACGGCGGTGGTGATGATCGTCGAGCTGACCGGCAACCATACTGCCATCGTCCCGCTGCTGTTGACCGCGGCGCTGGCCTACGGTGTGCGCCGGATCTGGCTGCGGCACAACATGTACAGCATGAAGCTGTATCGGCGCGGCCATCACATTCCGGATTTCCTGCAGACCAACGTTTATCTGCTGCGCGCCGTACAGGACGTGCTGCCGACGCCTTGCGTATTCATCGACCTTGCGGCGGGCGAAGATGCGGCCGCAGTCGAAGTGGATGCCGAGACGCTGGTCCATGGGGTCGGCGTGGACGGGCAGCAGGTGCTGGGAGTGCTCGATGCGGGCCGGATGCAGGAACTGCGTCGGCGCGGCGCCCGGCGCGCCGAGTGGAGCACGGCGCTGGATACCCATTTCGCCGTGGTTGCGGCCCGCGCTCCGGTGGCCGATGTCCTCGGGGCAATGCGCTCGCGCCGTTGCGTTTTCGCGCTGGTCACCTCCGATGGAACGCTACACGGCGCCGATTCGGTGCTCGGGGTGGTGAGCCGCGAAGAGTTGTTACAGGGCGGCGTCTTGCCGGACGAGTGGGACTGACCGGTATCGGCGCGCGGCGATGGCTCAGGTGCGCCGCCGCAATACGTAGACCGCCAGGCCGGCGGCGACGACGACACCGGCGCCGATCACAAGCGGCTCGAAGCGGGTAAACAGGCCCAGCAGACGGTCCATATGGTGGCCGAGGCGATAAACGCCATAGCCCCACAGGCCGATCCACAGCGCCGCTCCAATTGCATTGTAGGTGAGAAACCGCCACCACGGCATGCCGCTGGTTCCGGCCACCACACCGTTGAGTTGTCGCAGGACTTCGAAGAACCGGGCGAGCGCCACCAGCACGCCGCCATAGCGGTGGAAGAAGTGTTCGACTTTTTCCAGGTGGTGTTCGCGGATGCCGACGAAACGGCCGTGGCGCAGCACCAGCCGGCGGCCGCCGAAACGGCCGATGGCGTAGCCCATGTTGTCGCCGAAGACGGCGGCCGCCCACGCCACCAGCAGCACGTAGACGATATGCAGGTCACCCCGGGCGGCCAGCAGGGCGCTGGCCACGACCAGGGTTTCGCCCGGCGCCGGGATGCCGAAGCCTTCGACGAACACCCCCGCGAACAGCGCGGTGTAACCGTACTGTTCCAGGTAGGGGTGCGCGGCATCCAGGTAGTGCTGCAACAGGGACGGGTTGGCCATGGC
>JARRNJ010000104.1:0-9498 GCA_037385045.1 Gammaproteobacteria bacterium
TGCTGTTGCTTGTGATCCAGGGTCATCAGCAGGATCGACGCCAGTACCAGCAATACCAGCCGTACCGTAATCGAAGGACCCCGTGTAAATAACAGCTTGATTGGGTTGGCCTCTCAGTCCCGTCGGTGAACAATGGGGCGCGTTTGCACCGAGGGTGCGCGGCGCCGCCGGCCCGGGCTGTGCGTCCCCGCCGCGGTTACTCTATCGTAAAGATGTCGCCGCCGTGTTCGTCGATCAGTTCCAGGGCGCGGCCGCCACCGCGGGCGACGCAGGTCATGGGGTCGTCGGCGATCACCACGGGCAGTCCGGTTTCCTCCATCAGCAGACGGTCCAGGTCGCGCAGCAGGGCGCCGCCGCCGGTCAGCACGATGCCCCGCTCGGCCACGTCAGAGCCCAGTTCCGGCGGCGTCTGTTCCAGGGCGGTCTTGACCGCGCCGGTGATGCCCGACAGGGGTTCCTGCAGGGCTTCGAGAATCTCGTTGCTGTTGAGGCTGAAACTGCGCGGTACACCCTCGGCCAGATTGCGCCCCTTGACCTCGATTTCCCGCACCTCGTTGCCGGGAAAGGCGGCGCCGATCTCGTGCTTGATGCGCTCGGCGGTGGATTCACCGATCAGGGTGCCGTAATTGCGGCGCACGTAGTTGATGATCGCTTCGTCGAAACGGTCGCCGCCGATGCGTACTGACGACGAGTAGACGATTCCATTAAGTGACAACACCGCCACTTCCGAAGTTCCGCCGCCGATGTCGAGCACCATGGAGCCGCGCGCCTCGTCCACCGGCATCCCGGCGCCGATGGCCGCCGCCATGGGCTCCTCGATCAGGTACACTTCGCGGGCGCCGGCGCCGTGGGCCGATTCCTTGATGGCGCGCCGTTCCACCTGGGTCGAGCCGCAGGGCACGCACACCAATACCCGCGGGCTGGGCTTGAAAAAGCGCGTCTCGTGCACTTTGTGGATGAAGTGCTGGAGCATTTTCTCGGTGACGGTGAAGTCGGCGATCACTCCGTCCTTCAGCGGCCGGATGGTGGTGATATTGCCCGGGGTGCGCCCGAGCATCAGCTTGGCCTCGGTGCCCACCGCGGCGATGGATTTGGGGCCGCCCGGGCCGCGATCCTGGCGAATGGCCACCACCGACGGTTCGTTCAGCACGATGCCCTGTCCGCGGACGTAGATGAGGGTGTTGGCGGTGCCCAGATCGATGGACAGATCGTTGGAAAAAAGTCCCCGGAAACGCTTGAACATGGCGAGAATCAGCCTCTGATCCTATAAACCGAAGTACTGTATCAACGGGGGGGACTTTGGGCAAGGTACCGAGTATGATAACGTACGCAGCGTGTTAATCGAATCACACGGCGGGGAGGTTGCGGATGGCGCTTGATTCCAGTGAAGTGGAAAAGATCGCACACCTGGCGCGGCTCGCAATCCGTTCCGAAGACGTTCCGGAGTACGCGTCGAACCTGTCGAACATCCTGGCGCTGGTCGAGCAGATGAACGCCGTGGACACCTCGGACGTGACCCCCATGGCCCATCCTCTGGACATGCCGCAGCGGCTGCGCGACGACGAGGTGACCGAGGGCGATCAGCGCGAGTGGTTCCAGTCGATCGCGCCCCAGGTCGACGCCGGCCTCTACCTGGTTCCCAAGGTAATTGAATAGTAAGAGGAAAGAGCGGAGAGGAAAGAGTAAAGAGTAAAGATGAAAGGGCGCGCCGGCCCGGTTGCGGTTCTGAAGCGGATGCCCATTTTCTTTTCTCTTTTCCCTTTGCTCTTTTATCTGCCGTACCACCATGCATGACAAGACCATAGCGGAACTGGCTGACGGCCTGCGCCGGGCCGAATACTCCAGCGAGGAACTCACCCGCGCTTACCTCCGGCGCATCGAGCGGCTCGATGCGAAGCTCAACAGCTTCATCACCGTGGTCGCCGAGCAGGCGCTGGACACCGCGCGGAACGCCGATGCCCGGCTGCGCGCCGGTGACGGATCGCCGCTGACCGGCATCCCCATCGCCCACAAGGACATCTTCTGCACCAAGGGCATCCGCACGAGTTGCGGGTCGCGGATGCTGGACAGTTTCACGGCGCCCTACGAGTCGACGGTTACCGCAAGACTGGCCGATGCGGGGGCGGTGATGCTGGGCAAGACCAACATGGACGAGTTCGCCATGGGATCGTCCAACGAGACCAGCTACTACGGCCCCGTGCGCAACCCGTGGAATCCGGATATGGTTCCGGGGGGCTCCTCGGGCGGCTCGGCGGCGGCGGTGGCGGCGCGCCTGGCGCCCGCGGCCACAGGCACCGACACCGGCGGCTCCATCCGCCAGCCGGCGGCGCTGTGCGGAATCACCGGCATCAAGCCCACCTACGGGCGGGTGTCGCGCTACGGCATGATCGCGTTTGCTTCCAGTCTCGACCAGGGCGGACCCATGGCGCGCAGCGCCGAGGACGCGGCGCTGATCCTCGGTGCCATGGCCGGATTCGACCCGCGGGATTCCACCAGTGTCGACCAACCGGTTCCGGACTATACCCAGTCCCTGGACGATTCCGTGCGCGGCCTGAAGATCGGTTTGCCCAAGGAGTATTTCGGTGGTGGCCTCGACGGGGCGGTGGCCAAGGTCATCGATGCGGCGGTGGCCGAGTACCGCAGACTGGGCGCGGAGGTGGTGGAAGTGAGTCTGCCGAACAGCGACCTGTCGGTCCCGACCTACTATGTCGTGGCCCCGGCCGAGTGCTCGTCCAACCTGTCGCGGTTCGACGGTGTGCGCTACGGCTACCGCTGCGAAGCGCCTGCGGATCTGGAAGACCTCTACAAACGCTCGCGTGGCGAGGGCTTTGGCGCCGAGGTCAAGCGACGCATCATGATCGGCACCTACGCGCTTTCGGCCGGTTATTACGACGCCTACTACCTCAAGGCGCAGCAGATGCGTCGGTTGATCAGCGAAGACTTCCGCAAGGCGTTCGAGCAGGTGGATGTCATCATGGGACCCACGTCGCCGACCGTCGCCTTCAAGCTGGGGGAAAAATTCAACGACCCGGTCACCATGTATTTGTCGGACATCTTCACCATCGCCTGCAACCTGGCCGGCCTGCCGGGGATGTCGATCCCTGCCGGTTTCGTCGATGGCATGCCGGTGGGATTGCAGATCATCGGCAATTACTTCGCCGAAGGCCGGTTGTTGAACGTGGCGCATCAGTTCCAGAAAGCCACGGATTGGCATCGGCGGGTGCCGAAAGGATTTGAGTGAAAACTTGCGAGAGCAAAGAGAAAAGATGAAAGATAAAAGGGTCTGCAGTCTTTTGTTGTTGCCTTTGCTCTTTCCCCTTTTCTCTTTCATCTGAGGTTGCTATGGACTGGGAAGCGGTCATCGGGCTGGAAATTCACGCCCAGTTGGCGACAAAGAGCAAGATCTTCTCCGGCGCCTCCACCGCCTATGGGGGGGTGCCCAACACCCAGGCCTGCGCCGTCGATCTGGGCCTGCCGGGGGTGCTGCCGGTGCTCAACCGCGAAGCGGTGCGCATGGCGGTGAAGTTCGGCTTGGCGATCGGCGCCCAGGTGGCGGGGCGTTCGGTGTTCGCGCGCAAGAACTATTTCTACCCGGATCTGCCGAAGGGCTATCAGATCAGCCAGTATGAGCTGCCCATCGTCGGCCTGGGCTCGGTGGAGATCGAGCTCGAGGACGGCTCGACCAAGACCGTCGGCGTGACCCGCGCGCACCTGGAGGAGGACGCGGGCAAGTCGCTGCATGAGGATTTCCACGGCATGACCGGCATCGATCTCAACCGCGCCGGCACGCCGCTGTTGGAAATCGTGTCCGAGCCCGACCTGCGTTCGGCCAAGGAAGCGGTCGCCTACATGAAGAAGATTCACTCCCTGGTGCGTTACCTGGAGATCTGCGACGGCAACATGCAGGAAGGCTCGTTCCGCTGCGACGCCAATATCTCCGTGCGCCGCAAGGGTCAGCACAAGTTCGGCATCCGCACCGAGATGAAGAACATCAACTCGTTCCGCTACGTGGAGCGGGCCATCAACCTGGAAATCGAGCGGCAGATCGACGTGCTCGAGGGCGGCGGCGCGGTGGTGCAGGAAACACGCCTGTACGACCCGACCAGGAACGAGACCCGGCCGATGCGCACCAAGGAGGAGGCGAACGACTACCGCTATTTTCCCGACCCCGACCTGCTGCCGCTTGAGGTCGACGAAGTGGTTATCGAGCAGGTGCGGGCGACGCTGCCGGAGCTGCCCGACGCGAAGAAACGCCGGTTCATGGAAGCGCACGGGTTGAGCGCCTACGACGCCGGCGTGCTCACCGCCAGCCGCGAGCTGGCCGACTACTACGAAGCCGTGGTGGCCGCCACGGGCGGGGAAGCGAAGTTGTGCGCCAACTGGGTCATGGGCGATCTGGCCGGCGCCCTGAACCGCGACGGCAAGGAGATCGGCGACAGCCCGGTTACGGCGTCGATGCTGGCCGGCATGCTGCAGCGCATTGTCGACGGGACCATATCGGGCAAGATCGCCAAGGACGTGTTCGAGGCCATGTGGAACGGTGAAGGGGATGCCGACGCCATCATCGAGAACAAGGGCCTGACGCAGATCACCGACACCGGGGCCATCGAAACGATTATCGACGAGGTGATCGCGGCCAATCCACAGCAGGTGGAGCAATACCGCGCCGGCAAGGATAAACTGCTCGGCTTCTTTGTCGGCCAGGTGATGAAAGCGTCCAAAGGCAAGGCCAACCCCGGCCAGGTCAACGAGCTGCTGCGCAGCAAGCTGCAGGCCTGAGGGCGCAGCGCCGGCGTTGTGCCGCTGCCGATAGCGTGATGGACCGGGACCGCGACAGCCTGCACCGCTTTTTGTTCGAGCACACCAACGTGCGCGGCGAGCTGGTGCACCTGGATGCCAGCTGGCAGGCGGTGGTGGAGCGCCACCAGTATCCACCGGTGCTGCGCCAGTTGCTGGGCGAGGCCATGGCGGCGGTGCTGCTGCTCGGTGCCACCATCAAATACCAGGGTTCCATCATTCTGCAGATCCAGGGCAACGGCCCGGCCAGCCTGCTGGTGGTACAGGCCTCGGCCCAGCGCACGGTGCGCGGCACGGTGGACTGGCATGGGCCGGTGCAGCCCGGTTCGCTGAAGGACCTTTTCGGCCGCGGCCATCTGGCCATCACCATCGATCCCGGTCAGGGCGCAGAGCGCTATCAGGGCATCGTCGAGCTGGGCGACGGCGGACTGGCCGAGGCGCTGGAAGGCTACTTTCAGCGCTCCGAGCAACTGGCGACGCGGCTGTGGCTGGCTGCGGACGAACACCAGGCGGGTGGTCTGCTGCTGCAGCGGCTGCCGGGCAAGAGCGACGACCCCGATGTCTGGAACCGGGCCGTGCATCTGGGCAGCACGGTGACCGCGGGCGAGTTGCTGCGACTGCCGTTTCTCGAGGTCGTGCGGCGCCTGTTTCACGAAGAGGACGTACGGGTGTTCGAGTCCGAACCGGTGAGTTTCCGCTGCAGCTGCTCACGGGAGAAGATCGAAGACACCCTGCGGGGCCTGGGGCACGGCGAGCTGCTGGATATACTCGCCGAGCAGGGCACCGTCGGTGTCGACTGCAACTTCTGCAACCAGCACTACGAATTCGATGCCGTCGATGTGGAGCAGTTGTTTGCCGGCGGCTATTCGCCGGGGGTTCCCCCCACCCGTCACTGAAGCGCCGGTCCGCGCGTCCCTATTCGTCCGCCACTCGGCAGGTTGCGTTAACGCCGGAGGCTGGACGCGCCCTCGTTGAGTTGCCTCGCGCCAGAGTGGGGCGCGGGCTACGGTTGCATGGTGGATGCGCTTCGCTTATCCACCCTACAGAATCGGGCAGCCCGGATGGAGTGAAACGGAATCCGGGATGATCTCGATCACCCTGAATTTCGCGTTGCTCCGTCCGGGCTGCACGGCTGCCCGCTACTCGGCTGTCGCCAATTCCACCGCCTCTGCCTTGCCGTGGGTGTCGAGAAAATAGCCGTGCAATCGCCACACGCCGCCGGCGTCCGGTGCGATGATCAGGTACAGGGCCTCGGGATAGGCGGCCAGTTCCCGGTCCAGGGCCGAGGGCGTATCCGGCCCGCGGGGATGGGAGTGATAGATGGCGAAC
The DNA here is from genome assembly GCA_037385045.1 of Gammaproteobacteria bacterium. Classification (GTDB taxonomy): domain Bacteria; phylum Pseudomonadota; class Gammaproteobacteria; order JASBUN01; family JASBUN01; genus JARRNJ01. Next base: position 6,127 of record JARRNJ010000104.1, read on the forward strand.
AGCCGGCGTCCCTGTTCGCGCATCTGCTGCAGCGCGTGGATTTGCTGGCGCGGATCCATCTCGAAACGGACATCGGGCTGTGCCGCCACGTTTTCCACCGCGTGCACCTGCAGATCCCCCGTGTCGAGCGCCGACACCAGGCCGCAGACCTCGCGCTCCGGTTGGCTGCGCGCGTGAGCGGTGATTTGCGCGGCGACGGCCGCCGGCAGGGGCACCCGCCGCATCAGGCGCCGGCGCCCGCGGTCCGCGCGGTGGAGCACACCGGGCACTTGGGGTCCTTGGGCAGTTTCAGCGTGCGCCACTCCATCGCCCGGCCGTCGAAGATCAGCAGCCGCCCCCACAATGGCTCGCCCAGGCCGGTGAGCACCTTGATGGTTTCCATGGCCTGGATGCTGCCGATGATCCCCACCAGCGGTGCCAGCACGCCGTTGGCGCTGCACGACTGGTCCAGTTCGCCCTCGTCCTTGTACAGGCAGCGATAGCAGGGACTGGCGGGCTGCCGCGGCTGGAACACCGCCACCTGGCCTTCGATCCGTATGGCGGCGCCGGACACCAGCGGCGTACCGGTGCGCACGCTGGCCTCGTTGACGGCGAATCGGGTGGCGAAGTTGTCACAGGCATCGACCACGACGTCGGCGGCGGCCACCTGCTCCAGCAGGGCATCACCCGTCAGCCGCCCGACGATGGGCGTCACGGTGATGTCCGGGTTCAAATCCTTGATGGTGTCGCGGGCGGATTCCACCTTGGGACGGCCGATGTCGGCCGTACCGTGGGCAAGCTGACGCTGCAGGTTGGAGAGGTCGACCACGTCGTCGTCGACCAGCACCAGTTGCGGGATGCGAGCAGCCGCTCCTGGCCTTCGATGTCGAAATCCGGGAGCAGAATCTGGCGGCTGTAGCGCAGGAGTTGGTCGTGGTTCATGAGACTCGTCGGCTGACGTCGATTCCGGGCCGGGCGTTATGGGGACGATGTACTAAAGATACAAGAGAACCGCAGTGTGCGCACGCGGATGCAAGGCTGAATAATCAATCGCGTAGGGTGCGCCGGCCGCAGGCGGCGCACCGTTCCCGGTCCGGACCCACCATACCGATCACGGCGGTGCCATGGCGGCCAGACGGTGCGTTGCCGCCTGGCGGCGGCGAATGCACCCTACGCGCGAATGCGTGGGAGCAATGGATCGAGGGTAGGGTGCGCCGGCCGCAGGCCGGGCGCCGCGCTGCTAGAGGTATTTGCGCCAGTGTTCGGGGCGTTCGTCCCGGCAGCCATGGGGCAGCTTCTGGTAGCGGTTGACGAACACCTTCTGGGTGCAGTTGGGGTCCCCCTTGGGGCAACCCATGTTGTCCTGCTGCACTTCCTCGGTGTAGTGGTACAGGGCGCGTTTGAGTTTCACCAGCAGGGTGTTCTGCAGGTGGAAGCCCACTTCCACCAACGCATCTTCAATCAGTTTCAGGGTGACGAAGCGAATGTCATACCTGATGTGCAGGCGGGAGTCGTCGAGCAGGCGCATGTCGACCACTCCCACTACTCCGCTCAACAGGAGCATGGCGCTTCGCGCCTGGCTGGGGTCGGGGTGCAGCGGGTTGAAGGAAATTTCCCGCTGCTTGATGGTGTCCGGTGCACCTTGGTCCATATCCCCATCCTAGCCAAGCGGCTCTAATAATCAAGAGTTTTGTAAGGGCTTTGGTGCGGTTTTGCCAAACAGGTGCACGCGCTGCGCCTGGTCGCCGCCCGTGTTCACGTTGGCGCGCGGCCGGTGCACACGCGGTCGTGACCGGCGGCGTCGGTGAAGACCTCGACCGGGTCCAGACCCGCCGCGCGAAATATCTCATGGGCAGCTGCGCCTTGCTCGAAACCGTGCTCCACCAGCAGCCACCCGCCCGCTTCCAGGTGTGCCAGGGCGCAGGCGGCGATGCGCCGGATCGCATCCAGGCCGTCGGAACCTGACAGCAGAGCTTCGCGGGGTTCAAAGCGCAGGTCGCCCCGGCCGAGGTGCGGATCGTTGGCGCAAATGTAAGGCGGATTGGCGGCGATCAGGTGAAATCGGCGCGAGCCCAACGCTTCGCACCAATCGCCGTGCAGGAATTCGACGTTGGTCAGTGCCAGACGCCGCGCATTGCGTGCGGCGACCGCCAAGGCGGCCGGCGACCGGTCGGTTGCGGTGATGCGGCAGTCGGGACGTTCGCTGGCCAGCGCCAGGGCGATGGCGCCGGAGCCGGTGCCGAGATCGGCGATCCGGCAGGGCGCTCCCGGCGGCAACCGTTCCAGCGCCAGTTCAACCAGGCGCTCGGTGTCGGGGCGCGGGATCAGGGTGTCCACCGTGACCGCCAAGGGCAGGGACCAGAACTCCCGTTCTCCGGTCAGGTGGGCGACCGGCTCGCCGGCGACGCGGCGGCGGATCAGCCGTTCAAAGCGTTCACACTGGACGGGTTCCAGCTCCTTGTCGGGCCAGGCATGCAAATGGGCGCGGTCACGGCCCAGCACCGATTCATGGGCCGCCAGCCGTTGGGCGGCCTGCGCGAGCACAGACTTGATGGTGGTCATCATTTAACGCAACGGAACTGAATCTCTCAGCGCAAGGACGCCAAGACGCAAAGGGCGCAAAGACAGAATTGAATGCTTCGCCTTCTTCTGCGCTCCGAGGTCAGTGATCACAGTGGGCCGCCGGCTGCTGGCGTACGGCACGCTGGTGGCGATCAAAGCAGCGCAGCTCGGTTTGTACAATGAATTCCCTCCGCGTTCTCTGCGCCTTAGCGTCTTTGCGCTGTGACTTGCCGCGCGGCCACGCCACATCACTCCGCCAGGGCCGCCAGCAGGTCGGCCTGGTGTTCCTGCACCAGCGGGTCGATGACCGGATCCAGGTTGCCCTGCAGGATCTCGTCGAGCTTGTACAGCGTCAGGTTGATGCGGTGGTCGGTGACCCGGCCCTGGGGGAAGTTGTAGGTGCGAATGCGCTCGGAACGGTCGCCGCTGCCTACCAGCAGGCGCCGCGCGGCGGCCTGTTCGCTTTGCTGCTGCTCACGTTGGGCTGACAGCAGTTTCGACTGCAGCAGCGACATCGCCCGCGCGCGGTTCTTGTGCTGGGAGCGCTCGTCCTGGCATTCGACCACGATGCCGGTGGGCAGATGGGTGATGCGGATGGCCGAGTCGGTCTTGTTGACGTGTTGGCCGCCGGCGCCCGAGGCGCGGAAGGTATCCACTTTCAGGTCTGAGGGATTGATGGTGACGTCGTCGATCTCTTCGGCCTCGGGCATCACCGCCACGGTGCAGGCCGAGGTGTGGATGCGGCCCTGGGACTCGGTTTCCGGCACCCGCTGTACGCGATGGGCGCCCGATTCGAATTTGAGCCGCGAATAGGCGCCGCGCCCGACGATG
>JARRNJ010000105.1:0-8763 GCA_037385045.1 Gammaproteobacteria bacterium
GCCGCCTCGTCGTTGAGATCGAAGGGCCGAAACGACAATGCGGGCTTGGACGGGGATTCGGCAGGCTGCATGATGCATCCACCAGACGCTGCGATTGCCGACGAGCCTAGCAGCGCCGACCCGCCCGGCCGTTGACCTGGATCAATTAACCGATCCCGCCAGCGGGTAAGCTTTGCACCACCCGGTGACCACGCCCGATTAAACCCAAAAAGCGGCGGCCGGTACATCATGGCACTCAGCGACTACGTCAACACCTTCGGTCAGGACCTGCTGCGACGCTACGGCGAGCGCGTGCACAAGCTGGCCGTCAACGCCGGCTTCAGCTGTCCCAACCGCGACGGCAGCAAGGGCCGGGGCGGCTGCACATTCTGCAACAACGCCTCGTTCAATCCCGCCGCCCACCATGCACCCGATGTGCCCGCGCAGATTGCCAGCGGCCGGCGGGTATTGGCCAGACGCACCGGCGCCCGACGCTTCATCGCCTACTTCCAGGCCTACACCAATACCTACGATGACGTGGATCGCCTGCAGCGCCTCTACAATCAGGCCCTGGCCGAACCGGATATGGTCGGCCTGTCGGTGGGCACCCGCCCGGACTGCGTGCCGGACCCGGTACTCGATCTGCTGCAAGGCTACCGGGATCAAGGCTACGAAGTGTGGCTGGAGTTGGGGCTGCAGTCCGCCTTCGACGCGACGCTGCACCGGGTGCGGCGAGGCCATGGTCTGGCCGAGTACCGCGACGCGCTGCGCCGCACCCGCCAGCGCGGCATCCCGGTTTGCACCCATTTGATCATCGGCCTGCCGGGTGAACACGCAGGGCACAGCCGCCAGAGCCTGGAGCGGGTGCTCGACCTGGGGGTCGACGGCCTGAAGCTGCACCCGCTGCACGTGGTCAAAGGCACGCGCCTGGCCAACGAGTGGCGCCGGGGCGAATACCAGCCCCTGACCCTGCGCCAGTATATCGACGCCGTGGCCGACCTGGTCGAGCGCACGCCGCCTGAGGTGGTGTTTCATCGGCTCACGGGCACGGCCGCCAGCGAACTGCTGCTGGCGCCCCAGTGGTGCGCCACCAAGTGGCGGGTGCTCAACGGCATCGAAGCCGAGCTGCGCCGGCGGCGCAGCCCTCAGACCGGTATCTCGGCGCTCGCGTGCGCCGCCGAGGCCCAGGGACGGTGACCGCCATGGAACTGGTCTGCCCCGCCGGTAACCTGCCGTCGCTGAAGGCGGCCGTGGACAACGGCGCCGACGCCGTCTACGCCGGCTTCCGCGACGATACCAATGCCCGCCATTTCGCCGGCCTCAACTTCGACGGCGGCACGCGCGGCGTGCGGATATTCCTGGCGGTCAACACCTATCCCCAGCCCCAGGGATGGGCACGCTGGCAGCTGGCGGTGGACCAGGCCGCTGCACTGGGCGTGGACGCTCTGATCGCCGCCGACCCGGGGGTGCTGGACTACGCCCATCAACATTGCCCGGCGCTGCCCCTGCACCTGTCGGTGCAGGGTTCGGCCACCAACCACGAGGCCATCGCATTCTACGCCCGCCACTTCGGCATCCGGCGCGTGGTGCTGCCGCGGGTACTGTCGCTGCCCCAGGTCAAGGCGCTCGCCGCCCGCAGCCCCGTGCCGCTGGAGGTGTTCGGCTTCGGCAGCCTGTGCGTGATGGTGGAAGGCCGCTGCCATCTGTCCTCCTACGCCACGGGCGAGTCACCCAACACCTGCGGCGCCTGCTCCCCGGCCCGTGCCGTGGAGTGGCGGGAGACGGCCGGCGGCCTGGAAACCCGGCTCGGGGGAATTCTCATCGACCGCCGGGGCCAGCAGGAAACGGCCGGCTATCCGACCCTGTGCAAAGGCCGCTTCCAGGCCAACCGTCAGACCTACTACGCGCTGGAGGAGCCCACCAGCCTCAACACGCTGGAAATCCTGCCCGAGCTGATGGAAGCCGGCATCGCCGCGGTGAAGATCGAAGGCCGCCAGCGCAGCCCCGCTTACGTGGCGCAGGTGACCCGCGTCTGGCGCGCCGCCATCGACAGCTGCCGCCGCGATCCCGGTGCCTACCGCCCGGACCCCGAGTGGCTGGCGGCCCTGGCGCGGGTCTCCGAGGGCACCCAGACGACGCTCGGCGCTTATCACCGCCCGTGGCAATGACGCCGTCGACGGAACCAGAGGATCGCAAGACCGTGACTCAAACCAACCCCCGTCTGGCCCTGGGCCCGTTGCTCTACTTCTGGCCACGGGACACGGTGCTGGAATTCTACCGGCGCATGGAAGACACGTCCGTGGATATTGTCTACCTTGGGGAAACCGTGTGCAGCAAGCGCCGCGAGCTGCGCACCGAGGACTGGCTGGCGCTGGCCGAGCGCCTGGAGGCGGCGGGCAAGGAAGTGGTGCTGTCGACCCTGGCGTTGATCGAGGCCGAGTCGGAGCTGCACACCCTGCGCCGCCTGTGCGACAACGAACACTTTGTGGTGGAAGCCAACGACATGGGCGCCGTGCGGCTGCTGGAAGGCCGGGCGTTCGTCGGCGGGCCGGCGCTCAACATTTACAACGGCCGCACCCTGGCGCTGCTGGCGGAGCTGGGACTGCGGCGCTGGGTGCTGCCGGTGGAGCTGTCGCGCACGGCGCTTGCCGGTCTGCAACAGGACCGGCCGGCGGGCGTCGAGACCGAAGTGTTCGCTTACGGTCGCATGCCACTGGCTTATTCGGCACGCTGCTTCACCGCCCGGGCCCATGATTTACCCAAGGACGACTGCCAGTTCCGCTGCCTGGACTACCCCGACGGCATCACCCTCAGCACCCAGGACGACGCCCCGTTTCTGGCCATGAACGGCATCCAGACCCAGTCAGCGCGCACCAGCAGCCTGATGAGCGTGATGCCGGAACTGCGCGACCTGGGCGTCGACGTGCTGCGCATCAGCCCCCAGTCCCGGGGAACCGAGGACGTCGTCGACCTGTTTCGGCGCTGCTGTGAAGGCCACTGCGAACCGCAGGCGGCGGAGGCGAAATTGCAGGCGTTGATGCCGGTGGGCGCCTGCAACGGCTACTGGTACGGCGAGCCGGGCGTCGCCCTCCATGCCGGCGGGCGCTGAAAGCCGCCAGGGGAGCTCTGCACAGGTCGGTCAAGCGGATGACCACAAGGCGCGAAGGCGCGAGGAAGCGCAGTTTGCATACGGTAAATGAGCATTCCGAGCGCCTTTGCAACGCGGTGAGCGCCGCTTCAGCGGCCTGTGCAGACTTTACCGGGCGGGCGGCGCCTGATCAGGCCCGGCGGCGTCCGAGACGCTCCAGCAGGTCGGTGGCGCCGTTCATGATACGCACGCCCCGGTGGCCCGCGTCCAGTTCCTGGGCGGCGAGGAAGTTCTTCACGTAGAGCCCCAGCTCCGTATCCCCGCCCAGGCGCAGGCGCCGATTGAAGAACAGGGTGTCAGGATCCTCGCGGCGGGTGGCCAGCAGCAGGAAATCGTACAGCACGCCGTCGATGGTCAGGTCGGGACGGCGCCAGTCGCGGCAGGCGAGCAGGCGCCCTGTGCCCAGGGTCAGGGCAAACGTCAGCTGCATGTCGGTGACACCGAGTCGCAGAATGCGCCCGCGCAGAAAATCCAGCTCCCCGCGCCTCAATGCCGGCGCCAGCAACTGGTTGAGCACCGTCACCAGGGCAGTTTCGTGGGCCGCCCGGGGGACCAGGCCCAGCAACACGGACAACGGCCGCGGGCACTGCGGCGTGGCGGCGTTCATGGCGAGGGTTTCCATGGCCGCCACTCTGCCACAGCCCACGCCCGGCGCTCATTGATCTGCGTCAACGGGAATCGGGCGCGGGCTCACCAATGGGACACCTCGTGCAGCTCGCCCATGACCTCGGTCAGGGAGCCTTCGTCATTGCGGACCAGGCACACCAGGTTGCCGACGCTGCACACCGACATGCCGCTGCCGCGCACGATCCAGCCGCCGGGCGGCGTCCAGCCGCGCATCTGGGTGAACATGGACAGCTGATCGGCGTTGCCCTGCACGATGCGTTTGTAGTCGTGGGCGAATTTCGCCAGGCGCACCATATTGTCTTCCGGCAACATGCCGTAGCCGTCGACGAAGGTTCCGTCATCCCGGAACCGGCACACCACCGTGACGCCGTCCACTGCCAGCAGTCGCTTGATCATCGCCCGCCCCTATTCACCCAACGCCTCGTAGGCGGCCTGGTAGTCGGCCTGGACGTTGGGCAACACCACGCCGAAGTTGCCGCTGGTCACCGCCGACCATTCGAAGCCGATCAGGCTGAAGCCGTCGATGGGGTAGAATCCTTCGGCGCGGGTCATGCTCTCCCAGCCCCGCGCCTGCATGGTGGCAATGGACATGTTGGCCACGCAAACGTGGCACAACAGGTCCAGCACGGTGTCATTGAGCTCGCAGCCGCCGGCGATCCGGCTCGCCATCAGCTCGCCGCGGTCGGAAAATTCGAATGCCGCCAATGCTCCGGGCAGGGCCATCAGCTTGTCCAGGTCCGCCATGTCACTTCTCCCGCTCGTCAATGTTGTTGTGTTCGCAGCCGTCGCGCGGCGTCGGCCTACACCAGGTCCCCGGGCGCGTCGGCCAGGCGCTCCCGCATCGCCGCCAGCACCTCATTGGCCGATCCGGTCTCGCGGTCCAGGAAACAAAACACGTTGGCCACTACGCACACGGTGAAGCGCGGTCCGCTCACCGCCCAGCCGCGGGCCGGGGTGAGCCCGCACCGGTCGCAGAACGAACCGAGAATGTCGGCCTGCATGTGTACGCTCATGGTGGTGGCCCGGCACATGATGGAGGCCATGCGCGCCTGCTCTTCGTCCAGTTGGCCCTTGTAGGAGAACCGGTCACCGCGGTAGGAGTATTCGCCGGCCGCCACCACTCCCGGCATGGCCGCAAGCTCTGATAGAATGGACATATTCCCTCGCTCACCTTGCTGGTACTTTTGTTGTGGTTATGGGGCAGTGTTTAGCACATGCCTGCGGCCGATGTCACGTCCGGCGCCATGACGCACCGCGGGTATTCAATCGGGAATTTTGACACGCTGTCTTCAACGCCTGCGGGGATGTTCCCAGTGACACAAAGCCCGAGCAACGCCGACGCTCACGCGCCGGCGACACCACAAGCGGCCGGATTTCCACGCCGATTGGGCGCCCTCCTGTACGATTGCCTGCTGCTGGTCGCGGTGCTGATTCTCGCCACCGCCGTTGCGCTGATCGCCCTCCAGGGTCGGCTCGACTACACCAGCGGCTGGTTCCGGCTGTATCTGCTCGCAGCGATGTTCGCGTTCGAAGGGGGGTTCTGGACCCACGGCGGGCAGACCCTGGGTATGCGCGCCTGGAAAATCCGCCTGGAGAGCACCGACGGCTCGCCGGTACGCTGGTGGCAGGCATTGATCCGCTTCGTCGTGGCGGTGGGCAGCCTCGGCGCAGGACTGCTTTGGGCCCTGGTGGATCGCGACAAACAGGCGCTTTACGACTACCTGGCCCGGACGCGGCTGGTGCGGATCAGCGGCGGGTGACGCCGGAGCCGGTCAACGCACCCGGGACAACGCCACCAGCCCCGCCGCCGTGAACAGCAGGCTCGGCAGCAGCGCACTCAGAAAGGGGCTGATGCCGTACACCAAACCCATGTAGTTCAAGGCCTGATTCAGCAAATAGAAGCCCAGCCCCATCAGTGCGCCCACCAGCAGCCGCACGCCGGCACTGGCCGAGCGCATGGAGCCGAACACGAACGGCAGCGCCAACAGCAGCATCACCAGCGTCGACAGCGGCGTTACCACCTTGACCCAGAACGCCAGCTGGTAGCGGCGCGGGTCAAGATTGTTGCGCTTCATGTATTGCACGTAGCGATACAGCGACAACGCGGGAAGGTCGTTGGGATCCACCGACAACACCTCCAGCAGGCCCGGGTCCAGCAGCGAATCCCAGCGGGCCCGGGTGGCGGTGTGGGTGGTGACGCCGGTGTCGCGGATCGTGCTCTGCTCGATGTCGTGCAGCGTCCAGCGCCCACCGTGGTATTCCGCCGTCGCGGCATGGGTGATGGTGCGCAGGCGCCGGTGGGCGCCGTAGCTGTAGATGTAGATGTTCTCCAGCCGGGCGCCCGGAAGCACCCGGCGGATGTTGACGAAGTTGTCCCCGTCCCGGGCCCAGAATCCGTAATCGCTTTCCAGGGTGACGTAACCCGACCGGGTGGCCGCGCGCATGTTCTGGGCATACTCCTCGCCGGGCGGCGCCAGCACCTCGCCCAGGAATGCAGCCACCAGCACCAGCACCAGGCCGGCCTGCAGCACGGCGCGCACGATGCGCGCCACCGACAGCCCGGAGGCGCGCATGACCACTAGTTCGCTGTGCCCGGCGAGCGTGCCCAGGCCCATGAGGGCACCCAGCAGCACAGCCGTGGGAAACAGCTCGTAGGCACGCCGCGGCAGGGTCAACAACACGTACAGCGCCACCTGGGGCACGCCGTAATGGCCGGTGACATCGCTCAGCTGCGACATGAATGCAAACAGCCCGGCCACCGATGCCAGGATCAGCGCCGCCAGCAGCGTGGTGCGGATGACGGTGGCGGCGATATAGCGGTCAATGATGGTCACGGCAGCGGCTCCACTCTGCGCGGGATGCGTCCCGTGAGCCGGCCCCAGCTCCAGGCAAAGCCGTATTGGTGCATCACCAACAGCGCCACCACCACCAGCAGCGAGCCATGCACCCACCAGATGCCGATCGAGGGCGGCACGTAACCTTTGTTGACCCAGGTGCGCGCGATGGCCAGCAGGTTGTAATAAAAGACGTACACCAACACCGCCACAAACAACTTGCCATAAGTGCCCTTGCGCGGCTTGACGCGCCCGATCGCCACCGCCAGCAGCCCCAGCAACACCGCCGCCAGGGGCACTGACAAGCGCCACTGCAACTCGGCCGCCTGGCGCGGATCAGTGGCACCCCACAGTTGGGAGGTGGGCACCGTGTTGAGACGGGTGGTGGTCGTGGGCGGCGGCGGCGTGCGCAGCAGCAGACCGTGTTTGGCGAAGTGCAGAATCCGGAACCGGGCGCTGCCCGGCAGGCCCTCATAGCGCGATCCGTCGACCAGCACCAGATAGCGTTCGCCGGTGGCGGAATCGTCTTCTATATAGCCCTGGGCGGCGGTCAGCAACACCAGTTTGCCGTGTTGACGCAGGTGGATGAATACGTTGTGCAGATGATGGTCCGGCGTCACGCGCTCGGCGTAAATCACCCACTCGCCGCGGCTGCCCTCGCGAAACCGCCCGGCCGTGATCGCGGACAAGTCCATCTGCTGCTGGGCGCGAGCGATGAGCTTGAGTTCCATGGCATCGGACCACGGCACCACGTGCAGCGACATCCAACCCTGGATCAATGCCATGGGTACGGCGATCAGCATTACGGCCCGGTATAGGCGGGTGACACCAACGCCGCAGGCCGACAACGCCACCATTTCGTTGTCCTTGTACATGCGCCCCATGACCAGGAGCACGGCCAGATACAGCGCCAACGGCAGCAGCAGCAGCAGATACTTGACTCCCTTGAGCGCCACCAGGGTGAAGATGATATCTCCCGGCAACTGGCCGGCGGCGGCATCGGCAAGATAGTGCACCAGGCGGTTGCTGAGAAAGATGGCGAGCAACACCAGCGCCACGGCCAGCAGCGTCTGCAGAATCTGACGGGCAAAATAACGGTCAATTACCGCGATCATAGTCCGGCCTTGTCCGGGAACCTGGCGTTTTGCGGAACAAACGGCATCTTTGGAGAAAAATTGCTAGAATTTGGCCTTTACTGTCATTGCGCCGGACCGGGCAGCCGAACTCGGTTCGCGCCATCATAGCGGGATTTGGGCGCGGCAGCGACCGACGTTTCGCTTGCGGCGCCCGAAGCGAGCCGAGGCCGCGTTCGCCCCTGGAGAACATTCAATGGAATTCACAGTCAAGAGCGGAAATCCGGAAAAACAACGCAGCGCCTGTGTGGTGGTCGGCGTGTTTGAGCCGCGCCGGCTGTCGCCGGCGGCCGAACAGCTGGACCAGGCCAGCGAAGGTCTGATTTCCAATCTGGTACGGCGTGGGGTGCGGGCGCGAGCGGGAGTTCGACCTGCGCCAGTTCCGCAATGCGGTGAGCACCGCTGTCGGGACCCTGAATGACGGCGGCGCCATGGAGGCGGTGTGCTGTCTGACCGAACTGCCTCTCAAAGGGCATGACGTGGCGTCGCGGGTCACCCAGGCGGTGCTGGCCGCCGACGGCGCACTTTTCCGTTCCGATCAGCTTAAGAGCAAGAAGACCGAACGGCGGCGGCCGCTGCGCAAGCTGGTGCTGAGCATTCCGAGCCGGCGCGAGCTGACGGAGTGCGAGGAAGCGGTACGCGTCGGCCAGGCGATCGCCGAGGGCGCCGCCCTGGCCAAGGAACTGGGCAACCTGCCCGGCAACATCTGCACCCCCACCTACCTGGCCGAGCAGGCGCGGCAGCTGGGCAAGCAGCACAAAAAGCTCAAGGTCGAGGTCCTGGAGCAGGCGGACATGGAGAAACTGGGAATGGGCGCGCTGCTGTCCGTGGCCCGGGGCAGCCGCCAGCCGCCGAAGCTCATTATCATGCAGTACCGGGGCGGCGCCAAGGACGAAAAGCCCGTGGCCTTTGTCGGCAAGGGCTTGACGTTCGATGCCGGTGGTATCTCCATCAAGCCGGCCCAGGCCATGGACGAGATGAAGTACGACATGTGTGGCGCCGCCGGCGTGCTGGGCGCGATGCGCGCCTGCGTGGAGCTCGA
>JARRNJ010000106.1:0-6888 GCA_037385045.1 Gammaproteobacteria bacterium
ACGACCGTGGTCAATTTTGCCCCTGGCAGCGCCTTTCCGGGCCATGTGCACCCTGGCGGTGAGGAGTTTTATGTGCTGGAGGGGACGTTCTCCGATCAGCATGCCGATTACCCGGCGGGTTACTATGTCCGCAACCCCAAAGGAACGGGACATGCGCCGCACAGTGACGGGGGCTGCACGATTCTGGTCAAGCTCTGGCAAATGGACCCCGCCGACCGGCAGCGGGTCGCAATCGATACCCGGGATGAGAGTCTGTGGCAGCGCCATGAGGGCTATGCACGTTTGCCCCTGTTCGACGCGGACTATGAACAGGTGGATCTGTTGCGGCTGGAGGCGGGCTTTGAAGGCAGCTTTGTGTATGACGGGGGTGTGGAATACTTTGTTCTGGAAGGTGCCTTCGACGATGTGCAGGGCCGCTACCCGGCGGGCAGCTGGTTGAGACTGCCGGCGGGCTCGAGCCAGGCGATTCGCGTGACCGAGCCCTGTTGTGTGTGGCGAAAGCAGGGGCATTTGCTGAACCCGGTGTCGTATCTTGAGTCCTGATCCCGTTGTCATCATCGGGGCCGGTTTGAGCGGCCTGTACCTGGCCCGTCTTCTGGAACAACGGGGGTACCCGGTGAGCGTGCTGGAGGCCCGGGATCGGGTGGGCGGGCGTATCGTGTCGGAGAAGATCGCCGCGGACCGTCACGCCAGTGTCGATCTGGGCCCGGCGTGGGTCTGGCCGCAGTTGCAGCCGCGCCTGTCCCGGTTGCTGGAAGAACTCGGCATTGAGGTGTTTGCCCAATACGTTGACGGCGACAGCCTGTTGCAGGGACCCGACGGTCGGGTGCAGCGACACCCCGGCCCGTCGCCGCACAGCGAGTCGTACCGTATCGTCGGCGGCGCACATGCTATTGTGGGCGCGCTCGCCGATGGCCTGGGCGCGTCGATTCATCTGAATACAGAGGTGCGCTCGGTCGACGGCAACACGCGGACCGTCACGGCCTCGAGCAATGACGAGCTCATCGAGTTCGGCGCCGGGAAGGTGATATCGGCCATGCCATTGCGTCTGTTGGCGGAGTCCGTTCAGCTCACCCCGGATGTGGGTGACCAGGTACGGCGTCAATGGCAGGCGGTGCCGACCTGGATGGCCGGGCACTGCAAGATCCTGTTTTTATACGAGTCGCCGTTCTGGCGCGAGCAGGGTCTGTCCGGCGAGGCGTTCAGCCGGCGTGGGCCGTTGACCGAAGTCTATGACGGCTCACCCCACTCCACATCGGACGGCCCGCAAGTTTATGCCCTGACCTCATTTGTCGGGCTCAATGCGCTGCAGCGCCGGCAGGCCGGCGAAGGGCCATTGGTTGAAGCCAGCTTGGCCCAGCTCGAGCAGCTGTTCGGCGCCCGGGCCCTGGATGTCAAACAGGTGATCGTCAAGGACTGGAGCGACGAGGCGCATACCGCCACCGAGGCGGACCTGGCCGGACCGTCTGAGCACCCGCACTATGCGCCCTCCGCCCCCAGGCAGGTGCTGGATGGTTACCTGTCGCTGGCCGGCACGGAGGCGGCCCGGGAGTATGGCGGGATTATCGAGGGGGCGCTGGAGAGTGCCGAGGAGATCGTGGGGCTGTTGTAACGGGAACAGGCCGGTCCTCCAGCCCGGGCAGACAATCGCAGATGGACATCGACGACCTCAACAACATTCCCGACGTTCGCGACGGCCTCACGCGCACGGAGCGTATTGTTCTTTATTGCATCGACCAGGTCCAAAAGGAACGCGGCGGGCGCAATGTCCCGACTGCGATGCTCTATGGCCGGGTGGTCGAGCACGTGAATATCAGCGAGGATGAGCTCCAACGCATCCTGCAGCGGCTCACGGGCTACAACCAGAATCCTCCTGACGAAGGCTGATCACCTGGTGCATCGGGGTCGGACCTGCGCAACCCCCCGAGACGGGCGGAAAATGGATCTGTCCCTGTTTACCGCAAGTGTCGTTGGGGCTGGCGCGGCGGAGTACGGCGTTGCGCGCTAAAATGATCGAGATAGAATTTTTCGGAGAACCCATTTAGAACTGACCCGCGGAAGGTATGGTGGTGTCCAAATACGACGCCCTACGGATCTGGCTTGCCGGGATATCTGATGCCGAGGTGACGGTCAGCTTTTCTCAGGTTGAGAAAATCATTGGCAGCGGCCTCCCGGCATCCGCGTACAAGTACCCGGCGTGGTGGAGCAACCAGACGGATGCGTCTACGCACCCGCAGGCTCGGGCGTGGGTCGACGCGGGGTTTGCCGTCGATAAGATTCACCAGGCGGGGTCCACGAGTTGGGTACGGTTTCAACGCAATAGCCAAGAACGAGCGATGCGGTCCAGTGCAGGGACGGAGCACGCTGCCATCCCTACCCGTAGGTGTGGGACGCCGAAACAGCTTGCGCCGAAATCCGGCCAACCGCTTTCGTCGTCCGCAGTCTATCTCGTATCTTGCGTGTCGTCGAAGCAACCAGTGCGGGCGCCGGCAAGGGAGCTGTATGTCTCGACATGGTTTTTGAAGGCCCGTCGGTTCGTCGAAGCGACGGGAATGCCGTGGTTTATTCTGTCGGCCGAACATGGGCTTTTAAATCCGGAGGAGGAAGTGGCGCCCTATGAGAAGACGCTGAATGCGATGGCGGTGAACGAACGACGCACGTGGGCACGGCGCGTGATTGATGCGATGGATAGGAGACTGCCGCATGCGGATAGGGTCGTTGTTTTAGCCGGTGCACGCTATCGCGAGTTTCTGCTCGGCTATTTGAAGGAGCGGTTTCGGATCGTTGAGGTCCCACTGGCAGGGCTGCGTATCGGAGAGCAGTTGAGCTGGTTCGCACGGCGTGAAAAGAATGCCCCGGATTGAGCGCCTCCGTCGATTGTACCGTCTGCTCGCAGAGTTGGAGCGCAAGCTGGGCGGGACACGTAGCTTGGCGCAGTGCCGTGGAAGAATGGATTGGCCGCTACGCGGCGTCTACTTTTTCTTCGAGGCCGGCGAGTTGCGGAGCGACTCGGGCGAAGGGCCACGGGTTGTGCGCGTGGGAACCCACGCACTGACTTCTGGTTCCAAGTCTACCTTGTGGGGGAGGCTTTCTCAGCACCGGGGTGCATCTTCGACGGGCGGTGGCAATCACCGGGGCTCGATCTTTCGCTTGTTGGTTGGCGAAGCAATGATGTCACGCGATCGGCGGGCCCATCCGGAGTCGTGGGGGCTGGGATCTGATGCAGGCAAAGCGGCAGCGCGCTTGGGAGTCACCCGAGAAGAAATCAAGGCGCAGGAGCAGGAGTTGGAAGCGGAGGTCAGCAGCTTTGTCGGTGCGATGCCGTTTCTCTGGCTTGACGTGGCGGATGCTCCAGGACCTGAGAGCATGCGTGGGGTGATTGAACGTAATTGCGTGGCCTTGTTGAGCAATGCGGGCAAGCAGGCGCTGGACAGTCCCTCCCGTTCCTGGCTCGGCGCGTACTCTCTGCACGACCGAGTCCGAACGTCCGGTCTTTGGAATAACAATCACGTCAATGAATCTTACGACCCGGGGTTTCTGGATGTCCTGGATGAATTGATCGGTCGGCTTACATAGGTCCGACCCCGCCATCCCGTCAGCCCGACCCCGCCATCCCGTCAGACTCGGATACAGGGGTACGGTCAAACCCATTCCCCATCTCTCTGAATCCAAAAAGATTTCGATAATATTTGTCGCTGACTATAATATTGTTCCTTGCAAAAGTTTATCAATTGATAAACACTTCTCGGCGCCGGCCGATACAAGGAGTGTTTGGGTGCCTGTCCACGAGGTCCGAGAGTTTCTCCTCAGGTTCAAGAGAGCGGTGACCGCTGGTACCGGTGTTCTGATAGCGGCGCGGGCCAGCACACGCGCGACGCTTTTGGAACTTGGTCTGACGGAGGCGAACTTGGAGGAAATCCTGCTGGCTTTGTCTATCCGCGATTATTGTTCTGGACCTGAGCACGACCCGGATCGCGACGGCCATTCTCCTGGCCAGGTATGGGTGTTCGGCAAGCGGATTCGGGGTCGTGACGTGTAGATCAAGCTCAAGGTGTTTTCGGACGGTGATCGCGACTATGCGAAATGCATTTCATTCCATTTTGCAGAGCACCCACTGGCCTATCCGCATCGTCAGTGAGCGAGCAAGGAGAGAACAATGAGGGGGATTTGTCCGCACTGCGAGAAGGAAACTGACCTGCAACGGCTTCGCGCAACGGAAACCGTCGCTGTTAGAGGTACCTCGATTGAAGTCGATGTCGAATATCTGAAATGTGAGACCTGTGGCACTGAATTCGAGAATACCCGCGAATCGTCTTCTCTCGCGCAAGCCTATCAAGAGTATCGCCGGCTCAATCGCATGCTCCAACCCGAAGAGATACGGGCGTGGCGAAAGAATCTTGGTCTGACGCAACGGGAGCTGAGCGATTTGCTCGGATGGGGTGCGGTTACACTGAGCCGATATGAGAATGGCGCACTTCAAGACGAAGCCCATGAGAAGACGCTGCGGCTGGCGATGGATCCGCATAATCTCTCGGCACTTATCGCCGCCACACCTGGTGCATTGACGAGGGAGAAGCACGACCGCCTTATGGCGAGATTAGAGGTCGAAGAGGCGAAGACTTGCACGTTTGACCGCTTGGCCGAAGAGTGGCTGGGCGACTATGCGTCCGATGAATTGAGCGGCTATCGGCGCTTGGATCTTCGCCGGTTGTTCAACGCAATTTTGTTCTTCTGTCGAGACGGGCAGTTGAAGACCAAGCTCAACAAGCTGCTGTTCTATCTCGATTTCAAGCATTTCAAGGAAAATACAATCTCTGTGACCGGTGCACGATATATACACCTCCAATACGGTCCCGTGCCCGACAATTTCGACTATTTCTTTGCGGAACTCGAACGGCGGGGCGCCTTGGAGATGATAGAGGAGGCACACGGTGAGTACACGGGCTTCAAGTGCATTGCACGTTCTGCTCCCGACCTGACCGTATTTGATGAATCTGAGTTGGCTGTCTTGAATTTCATTGTTGACCACTTCCGTGACTATGGGTCCAAAGCCATCATGGAACTCTCCCATACTGAAACGGCTTACCGTTCGACGCGCGATCGCGAAACGATCTCCTACGGCTACGCCGAATCGCTGAGCATCTAGAGAGAATCATGGCGGAAAGACCACGATTTCACCCGAAGCAACCGGGTCTGATTATGATTCATCGGTGCCGGGTAGCTGTTCTGATATCCATCCGCAGGTTTGTGGCAGACGGCCCACGGGTTGTCAGGACATACTGTAGACCCAACGCCGTTTGACACAGTGGCTGCGATGCAGCCTATCGTTTCCAACTCCAACCTGTCGAAGACCTATGCCGGTGGTTTTCGGTCGCTGCAGGACGTCAACCTGGACATCCAGTCGGGTGAAATTCTGGCGCTGCGCGCACCAATGGGGGCGGGTAAGACCAGGATTCCAGGGGTCGGTGCCAAGCGCGAAGCGTTTACCTGGTCGATTGTCACCGACCCCTTGTATGCCGGCCTTACCTGCCGATCGAGAAGAAGAAGCAGGCGCCGCCGCCCTGCGGATCGCAGAAGCGGAACATCAGGTGACCGTCCTGGCGATAGTAGTGCCCGTCTCTGAAGCGGTCGCGGTGGTGCAGGCGATAGGCTTCCCAGCTCTTCCAGGACCGCCAGTGGCCGCGGTAGGCGTAGTCGCGGCGGTCGTGCCGGTACTGATTGTAGTGCCGGTGCTTGTTGTAGGGGCGCTCGTGGTAGCCGTGCTGCCCGTGGTAGCGGTTGGCCGCGTATGACGGCGCGGCTATGGTCAGTGATGCCAAAATCGAAAGCAATGCAATCGTGGTTCGTTTCATTCCGATGACCTCCAGGCCGAAAACCGACCGTTACGCTGAAAGAGTATATGTCCGCATCCTGAACCGCTCCTGAACCAAGAGGCATAATCGGGAAGGGAATAAAATAGTTATCGAAACAGAGAGATAAACGGGAACAGCACCCGGTTTCGCCAAGCGTGGTTCGACGGTTTACCCATCGACCCGATTCTTAATCGTGTGAGGGCACGTATTCCTTCCGTCATCGACAGATGTGATCAGACGTTGCGCAGACTCCAGTACGGCCGCGGACCGAAATATTCCACCAGGAAATCGATAAAGCTGCGCACTTTCAGCGGCAGGAATTGCCGATTCGCGTAGACGGCATACAGTGAAAATTCGTCGGTCTCCCAGTCTTTGAGAATATGGACCAGGCGCTTTTGCTTGATGTGCTCGGTCACGAGGAAGTCCGGTTCGTAGAGAATGCCCATCCCCGCCAGGGCGGCGTTCACCAGGACCTTGCCTTCGTTGACGTGAAAGTTGCCCTTCACCTGGACGATCCGTTCCGTCCCGTCGCGGCAAAAACGCCATTTGTTCCGGTAGGTCGATGACGAATAGAACAGGCAGTTGTGTTCGAGGAGTTCTTCAGGTGATGTTGGCGTGCCGTGGCTTTTCAGATATTCGGGAGAGGCACAGACCGCGATGTTCACCGGGGCGAGGCGTCGGGCAATGAGCCCCGGCGACAGCTGTTTGGCGACGCGGATCGCAAGGTCAAACCCTTCATCGACCAGATCGATCATCCGTTCGCTGTGGTAAGCAACCTGGCCCGGGAGAGGAAAAATGCCGGCAAAACCCTTCGTCATGACCCAGCAGGAGTATGTCTGTCCCTACGAGGTCCTGGGGATGCACATCACCGTGCTGGTTTCCGGCGAAAAAACGGGTAGTTATGAGCTGGTCCCGCGGACCGGACCGGAAGGCAGCGGCCTGCCCCCGCATCGCCATCCCTGGGATGAGTCCAATTACGTCATCAAGGGTGACGTGGAATTCGGCCTCGGGGAGGAAATCACCTGGGGAACAGCGG
>JARRNJ010000107.1:0-6669 GCA_037385045.1 Gammaproteobacteria bacterium
CGGTCGGGCGGCAGCCAGATGCTCAGGTCCGGCACCCGGTGGCCGCGGAACTCCACCTCGCCGTCGGGCGCGACCAGCACCACGGTGGGCGTGCCGCGCAGATGGTAGGTGCGGATCAGCTGCTGCTTGCTGCGCGCGTCATTGAGCACCAGATACGGGAGGTCGTTTTCCATCACATAGGCCTGCACCGAGTTCACGTCCTCCGTGCCCACGTCCACCGCAGCCATGGTCAGGCCGCGCCCGTCATAGTCGCGGTAGGCGCGCTTGAAATCGGGGATCATGGCATGGCAGTAGGGGCACTGGGTGGACCAGAACACCAGCAGCACGTAGCCTTTGCGCCGCAGCTGCCGCAGGGTGACCAGGTTGCCGTCCAGGTCCGGCAGGGTGAAGCCGGGTGCCCGCGGCGCGGCCGTTGCGCCGGCGGCATGCATTGCTGTCGCCAGCAGCACGGCGCGCAACAGGGCTGCGGCGGCGAGCTGCAGCGCGCCCGTGGATCTTGGTTTCATTCGGGTGCTACCAGCTGAAAATCACCCAGTACGGCGTTTGCAGCTCGCCGAGCTCGCGGCGCACCGGCTTGCCGGCCGGACCGTTGGGATAAAGCAGGTAATAGGGCTTGCCGTGCTTGGGAATGATCTTCACCTTGTACAGCTCGCCGTTGATGCGGTACTCCTCGACGGTCTGTTCCTTTTCCTTGCGGATGGTGACGTCGGGCTTGAGCACCGGCACCTCGTCGGCCGAGCTGGAGTTCGACATGGGAGGCGGCGGGGGAACCGGCGCTTTCTTCTGCGCCGTGTCGTCCGCCGCCCAGGTGACGGCAGCGTAGAACAGCAGCGGAACAGCGAGATAGCGCAGCATGGGAAGGTCCTTTCGGTGATTACAGTTCCAGCAGGATTTCCTGCTCCTCGGCGGAGGGCACAAAATCCCGGCTCTGATAGTGGGCGAAAATGGCGTCGACCACCTGTTTCGGCTCGTCGAGCACCTTGAACAGGTCCAGGTCTTCGGCGCTGATGGTGCCCTCGGCCACCAGCGTGTTCCTGAACCAGTCCACCAGCCCGGCCCAGAACGACGAGCCCACCAGAATAATGGGGATGCGCCGGGTTTTTCGAGTCTGAACCAGGGTGAGGATTTCCGCCAGCTCGTCCAGGGTACCGAAACCCCCGGGCAGCACCACGTAGGCCGAGGCGTACTTGACGAACATCACCTTGCGCGAGAAGAAATGGCGAAAACTCAGGCTGATGTCCTGGTACTGGTTTCCCGCCTGTTCGTGGGGCA
The DNA here is from genome assembly GCA_037385045.1 of Gammaproteobacteria bacterium. Lineage (GTDB taxonomy): Bacteria > Pseudomonadota > Gammaproteobacteria > JASBUN01 > JASBUN01 > JARRNJ01. The sequence goes on from JARRNJ010000107.1 coordinate 1,273, forward strand.
GCTGGATATTGAGGCCCACGCTCGGTGACTTGCCGCTGTGGGCGCCCTTGTTGGCCGCCTCCATGATGCCGGGGCCGCCGCCACTGACCACCGAGAACCCGGCGTTGGAGATTTCACGGGCGATCTCCTCGGCCAGCTGATAGTAGGGATGGTCCTCGTCGTAGCGGGCCGATCCGAAGATGCTCACCGACGGGCTGATCCGCGCCAGGCGCTCGAAGCCTTCCACGAACTCCGCCATGATCTGGAAGATCTTCCACGACTCCCGCGTCAACATGCTGTCGTCGATGGTCTGCAGGCCCGGGTGTTTGGATTTTTGACTGTCGTCCATTGTCGTCTGTCGCGGTTCGGCCGCCCGGGTAGGCAAAAAGCTTTCGTCCGCCGCCGGAATGCGCATAATGGTGCGCAGTTCCCGGCGCGGGCGGACTCCGGACAGCGGCTCGAACCGGTACCACCGTAATGTCGCTTAACTATTAATAATGATACCACCAATGTCGGCGGACTGACTGCCGATCGGCGCCGCTGGATCGAACGAACATGACCAATTCCACAAAAAAACCGCTGATCCTGGTGGACGGGTCCTCGTACCTCTATCGCGCCTTTCACGCCCTGCCGCCCCTGACCAATTCCCGCGGTGAGCCCACGGGCGCCGTCTACGGCGTGGTCAACATGCTGCGCCGCCTGTTGCGTGAGCACGACCCCGATCACTTGGCGGTGGTGTTCGACGCCAAGGGCAAGACTTTCCGTGACGAGTTGTTCGAACAGTACAAGGCCAACCGCCCGCCCATGCCCGAGGACCTCAGCGCCCAGGTCGAGCCCCTGCTGGCCATCGTCCGCGCCATGGGACTGCCGCTGCTGCAGGTGGCCGGCGTCGAGGCCGACGACGTTATCGGCACCCTGGCGGCCGAGGCGCGCGAGCACGGCCTGCCGGTGCTGGTGTCCACCGGCGACAAGGACATGGCGCAGCTGGTCGACGAGCGGGTGACGCTGGTCAACACCATGAGCGACACGGTGCTGGACCCGGCCGGGGTGGAACAGAAGTTCGGCGTCCCCCCGGCGCGCATTGTCGATTACCTGGCGCTGATCGGCGACACTTCGGACAACATCCCGGGGGTGCCCAAGGTCGGCCCCAAGACCGCGGCCAAATGGCTGCAGCAGTATGGCTCCCTGGACGCGATCGTGGCGCACGCCGCAGACATCAAGGGCAAGGTGGGCGAAAGCCTGCGCGAGCATCTCGGTCAGCTGCCGCTGTCGGTGCAGCTCGCCACCATCAAGTGCGACGTGCCCCTGGAGCAGCATCCTGACGAGCTGCGCGTCGGCGAGCCGGACCGCGATACCCTGCGCCGCTGGTTCCAGCACCTGGAATTCAAGAGCTGGCTGGCGGAGCTGCTGGAGGCAGGGGGCAGCGAGGGCGCCGGGCCGGCGGACGGCGGCGCCCCGGAAGAGGCCGACTACGAAACCGTGCTCACCGAAGACGCCTTCGGGCGCTGGCTGGAGCGCCTGGACGGGGCCGAGCTGTTCGCCTTCGACACCGAGACCACCAGCCTCGACTACATGGCGGCGGAGCTGGTGGGCGTGTCGTTCGCGGTCGAGCCGGGGCGCGCCGCCTATGTCCCCGTGGCCCATGACTATCCTGGCGCACCGGAGCAGCTGGGCCGTGAACGGGTGCTGGAGCGTTTGCGCCCGCTGCTGGAGGACCCGCAGCGGGCCAAGGTGGGCCAGCACCTTAAATACGACATGAACGTGCTGGCCCGCTACGGCATCCGCCTGCGCGGCGTGCGTTTCGACACCATGCTGGAATCTTACGTCCTCGACAGCACCGCCAGCCGCCACGACATGGACTCCCTGGCGCTGAAGTACCTGGGCTACAAGACCGTGCACTTCGAGGACATCGCCGGCAAGGGCGCCAAGCAGCTCACCTTCAACCAGGTCGCCCTGGAGCAGGCCGCCCCCTACGCCGCCGAGGACGCCGATATCACCCTGCGCCTGCACCGCAACCTTTGGCCGCGCCTGGAAAAGTTCCCGGCCCTGAAAAACCTGCTGGAACAGATCGAAATGCCTCTGGTGCCGGTGCTGGCGACCATGGAGCAGACCGGCGTGCTGGTGGACGTGGCCATGCTGCGGCGCCAGAGCGGCGAGCTGGCCGGGCGTATGCACGAGCTGGAGCAGCGCGCCCACGAAGCGGCCGGCGAGCCGTTCAACCTGGGCTCGCCGAAACAGATTCAGGCGATCCTGTTCGACCAGCTCAAGCTGCCGGTGATCAAAAAGACCCCCAAAGGCCAGCCCTCCACTGCCGAAGACGTGCTTGCCGAGCTGGCCCTGGACTACCCGCTGCCCAAGCTGATCCTCGACCACCGCAGCCTCAGCAAGCTCAAGTCCACCTATACCGACCGCCTGCCCGAGCAGGTGGACCCGGTCAGCGGCCGGGTGCACACGTCCTACCACCAGGCGGTGGCGGCCACCGGGCGGCTGTCGTCGTCGGACCCCAACCTGCAGAACATCCCGGTGCGCAGCGAGGAGGGTCGGCGCATCCGCCAGGCGTTCATCGCCCCACCCGGCTGCCGCCTGTTGGCGGCCGACTATTCCCAGATCGAGCTGCGCATCATGGCCCACCTGTCCGGCGATGAGCGCCTGCTGGCGGCGTTCGCCGCCGGGGACGACATTCATCGCGCCACCGCCGCCGAGGTGTTCGGCGTCGGCCCCGAGCAGGTCACATCCGAGCAGCGCCGTTCGGCCAAGGCCATCAACTTCGGCCTCATCTACGGCATGTCCGCTTTCGGCCTGGCGCGCCAGCTGGGCATCGACCGGGGCGCGGCCCAGCAATACGTGGACCTCTATTTCGCCCGCTACCCGGGAGTGCGGGCGTTCATGGACCGCACCCGCGCCCAGGCCCGGGAGCAGGGCTATGTGGAGACCGTGTTCGGGCGCCGCCTGTACCTGCCGGAAATCAGGTCCAGCAACAGCCAGCGGCGCCAGTATGCCGAGCGCACCGCCATCAATGCGCCCATGCAGGGCACCGCCGCCGACATCATCAAGCGGGCCATGATCACCGTCGACCGGTGGGTCCGCGATCAGGCGCCCGCCGTTCGCATGATCATGCAAGTCCACGACGAGCTGGTGTTCGAGGTAGCGGACGATCAGGTGGACGCCGCCCGCGCCGAAATCACGCGGCTGATGGCCGGCGCCGCGGAACTCGCGGTGCCTCTGGTGGTGGAGGCCGGAGTCGGCGCCAACTGGGAGGAGGCCCACTGAAAAACCCTATGGGCATTGTTTGTAACAAAAGGTTACCGCAGCGCAAAACTAGGAAAATACCTATTGCCAAGGTACAGCGGCCTATTAGACTTGGCCACATGAACTTCTTGAGGCAATCGCTGTCTTAAGGGTTCAGATGCCTGACCGGCATCGCCCACTCTTCCTCCCTGAGTGGGTACAACCCGGCTACCCCCACGCCGGGATTTTTACCCCGGTCTTCCCTCCCCCCATTGGAAACCGGGGTTTTTTATGCCCGCAATTTTTGTCCGCGCCCGGTACCGGTGTTTTGCGCCGTCGCCGCACCTTTCCGCTCGGACCGGACCGCGTACGGATCGAAACAATGGTGGATGCGCTGCGCTTATCCACCCTACGTTTTCCTGACCCGAGGATCATCGCAGGTTGGATAAACACAGCACATCCACCGTACGTTTTTCAGGCTCAAGGATCATCGCAGGTTGGATAAACACAGCGCATCCACCGTACGTTTTTCACGCCCGAGCATCATCGTAGGGTGGATAAGCGCAGCGCATCCACCGTACGTTTTTCAGACTCAAGGATCATCGCAGGTTGGATAAACACAGCGCATCCACCGCACGTTTTTCAGGCCCGCGGATTATCGTAGGGTGGATAAGCGCAGCGCATCCACCGTCCAACAACACGACCGGCGTCGCCGCCCGACTGCGGCCTCGACCCGACCGGCAGCGTCTCAGGGACCAATCGCCGGCGGCCGGGTGCATTTAGCACGCCGCGCCGCAACTCAATTGCGCCCATACGGCCGTCTGTTTCATGCCAAACGCCGACTCCCGGGGCCGTCCACGCTTGCCGGTGTCCGATGAATCGCCCGGGGAACAACCTTCCGAGAAGTCACACCTAGCCGGGGATGTGATCCGCGGCGGGCGGGCGTTGCTGCGATGCGGTGGTCTCACGCGCCCGCAGCAGCCGAAGCGCCGCGGCCATATAGGGTTCGAGCGCATCATTGGCGGCATCGTTCTGTCGGCATCCGCCGGCTTTGTCCGAACCTACGCAGACGTCCGGAGTGACGCCATTGCCCTGCAGCGCGACGAGGCCGGGGGTCAGCAGCTTGCCAGTGGTGAGCTTGAGCGCCATGCCGCCGGGCAACGGGACCAGCGTCTGCACCGTACCCAGGCCCAGGGTGTGGTAGCCCACCACGCGGGCACGGTGATGGCGCTGCAGTGCCGCGGCAATCAACTCGGCGCCCGAGGCCGTCCCATGGTTGACCAATACCACCATGGGCACCGATTCGAGCGGCGAATGATCGTCGCCCGCATGGAAGTCGACGCGCAGGCGGGGTACGCGTGCGCTGATCTTGGCGATCAGTCCGTCACGGAGAAACAGGTCGGCCACTTGCGCCGCCTCGCCGAGAATCCCGCCGGGGTCGTTGCGCAGATCCAGGATCAGGCCCCGCATCCGGCCGGGGGTCGCGGTCCAACCGGCCGCCGCCTTGCGAATAGCGCCCGCGGTATGCCGGGCAAGGCGATTGATCCGCAGATAGCCGATATCGCGGTTGTACCATCGAAATTCAAATGCCGGGTTGCGCACGCGGGCACGCTTGAGCTCGACGGTGCGCTGCCGGCCATCGACGGCGCGTACACCCAGGCGCACGCTGGTACCTGCGGCACCGCGCAGGCGGCCGGCGACGTCCGCAAGCGCCTCGCCCGCCACGGACTGCCCATCGATCGATACGATCGCGTCGCCGCGTCTCAGCCCGGCCCGGGATGCCGGCGAGTCCGCCAGCGGTTTCAGAACAAAAATCCGATCATCAACTTTTCTCAACACCAGGCCGACGCCCGCCCTCGCGCCATGAACTATGGTGTGGAATTGCCCTCGCGTGTAGAACGCGCTTTGGGAATCCAGACTGCCGAGTACGCTGTCGATGGCTGCCTTGGCAAGCGCCTCGTTGCTCAGCTTCGGCCGATGGTCTTTGACGTAGAGGTACACCGCGACCAGGCGCCGCCAGCGCCGGGCGTCCTGCGGGTTGCTGCGTTCCCACGCCGCCGCCGGCGTCTTGCCCCGTGGCCGAGCGTGGTTCGGATTGTAAGGGAAACCGCCGCGGCGCAGGATGCCGGCAACGGCAAGATCGACCAGACGGTCGACGTCGGTTTCTTCTACATAGGCGCCGCGTATCGT
>JARRNJ010000108.1:0-7531 GCA_037385045.1 Gammaproteobacteria bacterium
CTCGCGAAGGTAGGGTGGATAAGCGCAGCGCATCCACCGTGAGTGAAAAACGTACCGAGCGGTGAGGGCGACGCGCAGCACCGCGTATCGAGCATCAGCCCAGCAGCATCTTGATTCCCAGCACCGCCAGCAGAACCGCGAACAACCGCTTGAGCAGCAGCGGCGGTATCCGGTGCGCCAGGGCGGCGCCAACCGGCGCAAACAGGGTGCTGGCGATCACGATCCCCAGGAACGCCGGCAGGTTCAGGAAGCCGATGCTCCACGGCGGCAGGTTGGCGCCGCCCCAGCCGCTGATCATGTAGCCCACCGCACCGCTCACCGCGATGGGCAGGCCGATGGCCGCCGAAGTGGCCACGGCCACCCGCACCTGGGTGTTGCACCAGGTCATGAACGGCACCGACATTGAGCCGCCGCCGACACCCATCAGCGTCGATATGGTCCCGATCAGGGTGCCGACCACCAGCATGCCCACAGTGCCCGGCAGGGTGCGATGCGCCGGCGGCGTACGCGCCAGCGTCATCTGGGCGGCCACCAGGAACATGAACACCGAGAACACCAGGCGCAGGGTGTCGCCCCCCAACTGCCTGGCGATGGCGGCGCCGAGCATGCCCCCGACCACGATCCCCGGCGTGATGGCGCGGAACACGCGCCAGTCGATGGCGCCGCGGCGCTGATGGGCCCGGATCGACGACAGCGAGGTGATGACGATGGTGCCCAGCGACGTGCCGATGGCCACGTGCATGAGCGCGTCGGGATCCACGCCCTGATGTCCGAACACCAGCGCCAGCACCGGCACGATGATGATGCCGCCGCCGATGCCGAGCAGGCCGGCGAGCATGCCCGCCAGTCCACCCATGGAGAACATCAGCAGTATGTCCAAATCGATGCCTTGCGGTCGTCAGTCGATAGGGGGGCAGGGAAACTCCGGAGGAACGCTACGCTTGGTTGTGCGCGGCGCGCACCTCCTCGATGCGCTTGTGCAGGCGAACCATGGGCTTGGCCATGGCGATGTCGCCGCTGTCCATGAAGCGCTCGTGATTGGCTTCCACTTCCTCGGGCACGTACAGATAGTTGACCATGACCCCGAACGAACTCTGCAGGCCGTGATCCGACAAGTCGGCGCACGGGACGCCACCGGATCGACTAGTCCGCCGTCCGGGCGGCGTGCCGTCAGGTAGGCCAGGGCGACCAGAGTCAGCGGCTCGGTCAGTACCTCGGCATGGGCGGCGGGGTCGTCGGCCACTGGTGCGACGCACGCAGCACCATGTCGCCGGCCGCAGCACTGAAGCTGGACAGGCCGACCACTGCGGCACAGGCCGTGGTCGCGATCGTTTTGGTTATTTTCATCGTTTTCGCCTCCGTACGTGTAAAACTGCTCGCTTTGCTCATGGGTGCGCGGACGCAGAAGACTCCGGAACTGATTCCATCTGCTCCAGTGCCCGCAATTGCGCACTCAGATGCTCTTTTACGCACTGCTCGACGGCGTCGGCATCGCGGGCCCGGAACGCTTCCATGATGCGCCGGTGCTCCTCCAATGACCGTTGCAGCCGCCCGTCGACCAGCAGCTGGGTGTGGCGCACCAGGCGCAGGATCTTGCGCAGATCGGTGCTGACCCGCTGCAGCCAGCGGTTGCGCGACAACTCCTGCACCAGCTGGTGGAAGCGGAAATTGTCCTCGTAATAGGCGTCGATATCGCCGGACGCCGCATACCGCTCGAGGCGCTCGTGCAGCTCTTCCAGCCGCTGCAAGTCCTCGGCGGTGCCGCGCTGCACCGCCTCCCGGGCACACAGCCCTTCCAGCACCGCCATTACCGGGAACAGGTCGCGCAGTTCGTCCAGGTCCACGCCTTTGACGAAGCAGCCGCGGTTCGGCACCAGTTCCACCAGTCCCTCGCTGTGCAGCACTTTCAGGGCCTCGCGCAGGGGCGTACGGCTGATGCCGAAAGTTCGGCACAGCGCCTTTTCGTCAACGGCATCGCCGGCGCGCAGCTGATGGTCGTAGATGCGCTTGCGCAGCCGGTCGGCGACCTGCTGGTAGAGGGCTCTACGCTGGATGGGCTCGCTGCTCACCGCTTGAGGACTCCCCTGGGTGTGACGGTTGTTGTAATTTGTAATTCATAATTATAAATTTCCGGCAGTCTAATGAGCCCTGCTTTTCACTGTCAAGCACACAATTCCGAGGTCGGCCGTGGACAATCAGAACGTGTACAAGCTCTTCGAGAGCCGCTTTCCGGCCGACCGAAGCCGGTCATTTATCGAGACAGAACAAGGTGATATCTACAGGTACGCGGACCTGGAGCAGGCCAGTGCACGCGTCGCACGCTTCCTCAGCGAGCTGGGCATCGGCAAGGGCGAGCGGGTCGCGGTGCAGGTGGAAAAGTCGCCCCAGGCGCTGTTCCTCTACCTCGGCTGCCTGCGCGCCGGCCTGATCTACCTGCCGCTCAATACCGCCTACCTGGAACAGGAACTGGACTACTTTCTCGGCAACGCCGAGCCAAAGGCGGTGGTCTGCGACCCGGCCAAACACGGGTCCATGGAGGAGCTGGCGCGGCGCAACGGCGTGGCTCACGTGTTGACCCTGGATGCCGACGGCGCCGGCAGCCTGAGCGAACGCAGCGCCGCGACGCCGGCCCGGTTCGACGCCGTCGACTGCCGCCGCGACGATGTCGGCGTCATCCTCTACACCTCGGGCACCACCGGCAAACCCAAGGGCGCCATGATCAGCCACGGCAACCTGGCCGCCAACGCCCTGGCACTGCACCAGTTCTGGGGCTGGCGCCCGGACGACGTGCTGCTGCACGCGCTGCCCATCTTCCACATCCACGGCCTGTTCGTGGCCTGCCACTGCGTGCTGCTCAACGGCACCGGCATGCTGTTCGTGCGCAAGTTCGACGTGGCCGCGCTGCGCCGCCTGCTGCCCCGGGCGACGGTGCTGATGGGCGTGCCCACGTTCTATTCCCGGCTGCTGGCCGACCCGGACTTCGGCCGCGAAGACTGCCGCAACATGCGCCTGTTCATTTCCGGATCGGCGCCGCTGCTGGAACAGACGTTCAACGAGTTCCGGGAACGCACCGGGCACACCATCCTCGAACGCTACGGCATGACCGAGACCGGCATGAACACCTCCAACCCGCTCGATGGCGCGCGCATCGCCGGCACCGTGGGCCTGCCGCTGCCCGGGGTCTCGGTGCGGGTCACCGCCGACCGGGATCAGCCGCTGGCAACGGGCACCGTGGGCAATCTGCAGGTCAAGGGTGACAACGTATTCCAGGGATACTGGCGCATGCCGGAGAAGACCGCCGAGGAGTTCACCGACGACGGCTACTTCCGCACCGGAGACCTGGGCCGCATCGACCCCAACGGCTACGTGTCCATCGTCGGGCGCGGCAAGGACATGGTGATCACCGGCGGCTACAACGTCTACCCGAAGGAAGTGGAAAGCATCATCGACGCCATGGACGGCGTGGTGGAATCGGCGATCATCGGCCTGCCCCACGCCGACTTCGGCGAAATGGTCGCGGCGGTCGTGGTGCCCGACGCCGGCAGCCCGGCTCCCGACGAAGCGCAGATCATCGCTGCGCTCAAGGGCAAGCTGGCCGGCTACAAGGTGCCGAAACGGGTGTTCTTCGCCGACTCGCTGCCGCGCAACACCATGGGCAAGGTGCAGAAGAACCTCCTGCGCGACCAATACACGGAGTAGCGCCCGGCGCTACCAGCCCGCCGCCCGCCGGATCAGCTCGAACAGCACGAACGCCGCCGACGACAGGCCGCCCGCCACGGGCACCCAGGCAGGAAACACCCGCACCCCGGCCGGCCGCGGCGCGCGCCGCTTGACCCGCCACAACGACCAGTTGACGAGGACGAACACCAGCAGAATCACCAGGCTCGTATGCTCCGCCAGCCCCTGGACCGAAAAGCTCAGCGCCAGCACCAGCACTGCCGCGGCCACCAGGGCCGTGGCCAACACCGGGGTGTGGCGCCGCGGATGAATGCGCGACAACAGCGGCGGCAGCCACCCCTGGGCGCTGAGTCCGTAGAGCACCCGCGAGCCCATGATGATCTGGATCAGTGCCCCGTTGATCACCGCGAACAGGGCGATCACGCTCACCAGCACGGGCGCCCTGCCGGTGGCGCTGTGATAGATCAACGCCAGCGGCGCGTTGCTGGCGGCCAGCTGTTGCGGACTGACCGCGAGGACCGCCACCAGCGCCACCAGTATGTAGAGCACCGCCGCCACCGCCAGCGCCGTGATGATCGCCGCCGGCATGGCCCGCTCCGGGGCCTTCACCTCTTCGGCCACGTTGACCATGTCCTCGAAACCGATGAAGGCATAGAACGCCAGCAAGGCACCGAACAACAGGCCGTGCCAGGCATCCCACGTCAGCGGCGGCCGCAGTTGCGCCGCTCGTTCGGGCAACTGCGCCAGCGCGCCGCTGCCGGCCCCGATGACGAGCACCAGGCCGGCAATCTCCAGCACCGTAAACAGCACCGCCACCCGCACCGACGCGGAAATACCCCAGGCCGCCACTCCCCCCAACAACGCCACCACCACGGCCACGGCCGGCAGGCGGGGCACGCTGACGAACACTTCCAGGTAGGCAACGAAACTCTGGACGATGGCGGCGCTGGACAGCACCCCCGCCAGCACGATCAACAGCCCCACCCCCACCGACAGGAAGGGCACCCCCAGCCCCTCCTGCAGGTACACCGACTCGCCGGCGCTGAACGGGAACCGCGAAGCCAGCTCCGCATAGGACAGCGCGGTGAACAGGGCCAACACCAGCGCGATCAGAAAAGCCCACGGCGTGTACGGGCCGGCCACGCCGGCCACCTTGCCCACCAGCACGTAGATGCCGGCGCCGAGAATGTTGCCCAGGCCGTAGAAGGCCAGGGACGGCCACGACAGGCTGCGCTGCAGCGCCGGCATCAGCGGCACCCCCGCGGGCGCCGGCGGGTGCCTATTTGACCCACACGGTCTTGGCGTTCACGAACTCGTGAATGCCGTGATGGGACAGCTCACGACCGTAGCCGGATGCCTTCACGCCGCCGAACGGCAGCCGCGGGTCGCTCTTGACGATGCCGTTGACGAAGGCGCAGCCGCACTCCAGCCGCCGGGCCACCCGCTCGCCGCGCCCGGCATCGGCGGTCCAGGCGCTGCCGCCGAGACCGAAACGGCTGCTGTTGGCAATGCGGATGGCGTCCTCCTCGTCTTCGGCGCGGATCACGATGGCCACCGGCCCGAACAGCTCCTCGGTGTAGGCGCGGATGCCGGGCTTGACCTGATCGAGAATGGAGGCTTGGTAGAACGCCCCCGGGCCCGCCCCCGGCGCGCAGCCGGTCACCGCCACGGCGCCGGCGGCGATGGAATCGAGCACCTGCTGATGCAGCTCGTCGCGCAGGTTATGGCGGGCCATGGGCGGCAGCGTGGTGGACTCGTCCATGGGATCGCCCGGCACCAGTTCCTCCACCGCCGTCTTGAACGCCTCCACGAAGCGGTCGGCAATGGCGGCCACGGGAATGAAGCGCTTGGCGGCGATGCAGCTCTGGCCGCCGTTGAGAAAACGCGAGGTCACCGCCATGCGCACCGTGTACTCCAGGTCGGCGTCCTCCAGAATGATGAAGGGGTCGGAACCGCCCAGCTCCAGCACGCATTTCTTGAGCTGGGCCCCGGCGTGCGCTGCCACCTGCCGGCCCGCGGGCTCGCTGCCGGTCAGCGTCACCGCGTGCACATCGTCGCTGTCGATCACCCGCGCCACCATGGAAGCGGGAATCATCAGGGTACGGAAGACCCCTTGGGGAAAGCCGGCCTCAACGAACACCGATTCGATGGCCAGGGCGCAGCGTGGCACATTGGAGGCGTGTTTGAGCAGCGCCGTGTTGCCGGCCGCCAACCCCGGCGCGGCGAAACGGAATACCTGCCAGAAGGGAAAATTCCACGGCATCACCGCCAGCACGGTACCCAGGGGCTGGTAGGCGACCAGGCTGCGGCCGGCGTCGCTGTCGACCATCTCGTCGGCAAGAAACGCCGGTGCGTGCTCGGCGTAGTACTCGCACACCAGCTGGCACTTCTCCACTTCGGCCCGCGACTCCTTGATGAGCTTGCCCATTTCCTCGGTGATCAGCCGGGCGAACTCCTCGCGGCGGCGCTCCAGTACCCGGGCCGCCCTGCGCAGCAGGTCACAGCGCTCGCCGATCGGCGTCGCACTCCACGCCGCGCGCGCCTGGGCCGTTTCCCGGATGGCCGCGTCGACCTCGACCGCGGTGAATGCCTCCAGCGTCGCCAGGGTCGAGCCGTCGAAGGGGTTTACGGACCGAAAAGTCATTGCTTGGCTCCTTTCTCCACGAACGGTTATTGTTTAGTGTGTTGCAAATTATAACGCCAATGGCATCGGGCAGTCGGTGCCCTGAATTGTGAGGCGCCAGCATGCGATACGCTCGAGTGTGTGTATTGGGTGGCAGCGGCTTTGTCGGCGGCCACCTGGCAAACCTGCTTTCGGAAAATGGTTATCAGGTTCGCATCCCGTCCCGGCATCCGGAGCGGCATCGCGAGCTGCTGATTCTCCGCGGCGTGGAGATGGTTGCAGCGCCGCGCCTGGATGCCGCAACCCTGCGCGAGCACTTCGCCGGCTACGATGCCGTCATCAATCTGGTCGGCATTCTCAACGAAAAGCATGACGACGGGCGCGGTTTTCACGCCGCCCACGTGCAGCTGGCCCGCAAGGTGGTGGATGCGTGCCGGGACAGCGGCGTGCAGCGGCTGCTGCACATGAGCGCCCTGGGCGCCGACGCCCGGGCCGGCGCCAGCCACTACCTCAAGAGCAAGGGTGAGGCGGAGGACCTGGTGCACGAGGCGGCTTCGGAGGACCTGCAGGTGACCAGCTTCCGCCCTTCGGTGATCTTCGGCCCGGGCGACAGCTTCTTCAGCCGCTTCGCGACGCTGCTCAAGCTGTCGCCGGTGGTCTTCCCCCTGGCCTGCCCCGACAGCCGCTTTGCGCCGGTCTACGTCGGCGACGTGGTGCACGCATTCCTGCACGCCCTGGAGGACAAGGCCACCGCCGGCCAGCGCTACGACCTGTGCGGACCCAGCGCTTACACGCTGCGGGAGCTGGTGCAATACGCCGCCGCGTGCGCCGGGGTGCACCGCACCATCATCGGCCTCGGGCCGCGCAGCTCGCGCTGGCAGGCGCGGCTGCTGGAGCTGGCGCCGGGCAAGCCGTTTTCCCGGGACAACTACCGCTCCCTGCAGATCGACAGCGTCTGCGGCCAGGTGAACGGCCTGGAGGCGCTCGGTATCACGCCAAGCTCCGTGGAGGCGGTCGTGCCCGGATACCTGGGCAATAGCCAGTCGCGCCGCCGTTACGACGATTACCGCCGCCAGGCGCGGCGCGGCTGATCCGCTAGGGACCGCGCCACACTGTTCATGGAAAGACCGCCGGCCCGTAGGGTGCGTTCGACGCCGCCAGGCGGCAACGCACCGTCTGTCCGCCGTGGCACCTCGCCACACGCGGCGGATACCGGCCCGCCCATCGGTG
>JARRNJ010000109.1:0-7923 GCA_037385045.1 Gammaproteobacteria bacterium
ATCTGGTTCTTGTGGTAATTCGACGCCAGGTCGGTGGAGTCGCGGTTGATCCAGCGGTAGTCGGTTTCCAGGAACCAGCGCCGGGTCAGCCGGTACTTGGCGCCGACGCCGGAGACGTAGATGTCGTCGGTGCGCTCGAGGCCGTTGTAGTCGGCACGGCCGGCGAACGCCAGCACGTGCACCGACAGGTCGGGGCGCAAGGCGTGCTCGGCGCGCACGCTGCCCCGGGTGTACACGTAACCGGAGGCATTGTTGAGCGTGGTTTCCTCGATCGAGCGGTTGAGGTAAGCGGTCACCTTGGTCTTGGACGTGGGGTTCCAGCGCAGGCGCGCCTGGAAGTCCGGGGTGGTGACATCGGTAAACTGCGGGTCGTCGTAGTTCTGGCGCAGATAGCCCACATAGCCGTCGATCTGCGCGGTTTCGCCCAAGGCGCGCTTGGCGCCCACGGCGATGCTGTAGCCGTTGGAATTGCGGTCGAAGCCGTTGTCGTCCGGGGTGTTGTCGTAGCGGCGGCGGTTGGTGGCCGCCTGCAGGTAGACGTCGGTCCCCTGCTGGAGGTTGTAGCTCAACCGGGCGCCGACGCCGGTCTGGGTGCGGTTGCGGTCCTGGTTGTTGATCACGCCGCCCAGCAGCGACGGGACGTCCTTGAAGTCGAGTTTCTCGTAGGTGCCGCCGAAGCGCAGCGCCGCGCGGCCGAAGTTGTGGTACGCGCCGCCGTAGGCGGAACCGACGTTATAGCGGGTCGGCTCGGTGCCATTGACGGCGTCGGGCGAGGTGCGGTCCTCGTGTTCACGGCTGTAGCCGACGCCGCCGAAGACGTTGCTCTTTCCCGAGATGTCGTAACGGCCGTCGGCGTTGGCCCAGTAGTCGCTGGTGTTTTCGTCCGGGTAGCGGACGTAGCGGGACAGCTCCGCGCCGGCGTTGAAATCCAGCTTGTGCCGGTTCCAATCCGATTTGAGCCGGATCGAGGGGGTCAGGATGCCGATGTTGTCGCTCTTTTCGTTGCTGCGGGTGGCGTAAATGTTGTCGTCGTAAAGCGCCGATAGCACCACTTGCGGGTAGACCAGAAACGAGCCCCAGCGCAGCTTCTGCGGGCTCGGCGTTTGCTCTTCTTGTTTCGGCGGCAGGTCGCGTGCAGCGCCGGGGGGCAGCGGCTCCTGGCCCTGGCGCTGGCGTTCGCCGGCGGTCTGGCCCGCGGTCAACCCGCTCTGGGCTTCCTGGGCCACGGCGGTGCGCATTGCTCCCGGCCCGACGGCGGCGGCCACCGCCGCCGACAAGACCGCAAGCCGCGCGCCGCGGAGGCTGTGGCCGCTGCCCGGGCTCCGGTGCCGAATGTGTCGTGGTTGCTGTTGGTACGTCGTCATTTGGTCCTCAAATCCGAAACGCGCCGAGTTTCGGGCAATAGCGGGCAACCGCCGCGGGCCTCGGAAGGTGCCCGCAACAAACTGGGGTTCTTGGGGTTACTGCTGGACAGGCGATGCCGGATCGCTCGGCGGTTGTCCCGCCCCGTCGTCCGGCTCGCTAATGCGGCCGACCCCCGCCGATCGACCGCGCCCCACCGCTTGGCGTGATACCCCGGTGGGGCGATCACGCGAAAAATTGTTGTGGCTCTTTTTATACGGAATTCAGGCGCCCGGACCTATACGTATTAATACGTAACGGACCGGCGCGGCGGAGCTACGGGGAACGTTGCCGGCTTTGCAGTGCCAGATGTACCACGTCGGCGAGCGAGCGTGCGTCGAGCTTGTCCATGAGATTGGCGCGATGTACTTCCACGGTGCGCACGCTGATGCCCAGTCGGCGGGCGATAATCTTGTTGGAATGGCCTTCGACCATCAGGTCCATGATCTGGCGCTCGCGGGGTGTCAGTTCGGCCAGCTTGTGGGTCGGCAGGCGTCCGGGCTCGACGCAGTCGAGCCGTTGTTCCTCGTGCCGCATGCAATCGCGAATGCGTTTCAGCAGGCTCCACACGTCGTAGGGTTTCTCGAAGAAATCGATGGCCCCCGCCTTGAGCGCCCGCACCGCGATGGGCACGTCACCGTGGCCGGTGACGAAGATGATAGGAAGATCGATGTGGCGTTGTTTGAGCTGTTGCTGCAGTTCAAGGCCGCTCAGTCCCGGCATGCGGATGTCGAGCACCAGGCAGCCGGGCCGTCCCGGCTGGTAGCACTCCAGGAAGCTCTCGGCCGAGTCGAAGGCCTCGGCGTGCAGGCCGTCGGATTTCGCCACCAGGGTCAACGACTCCCGGGCTGCTTCATCGTCGTCGACAATGAAGACCGTCGGTTTCTGCCGTGAGTCATGGCCGCTCATTGTCGTCACTTCGCACCGGTACGGTGAATGTCAACGTGGCCCCTTCGCCGGGTTGCGATGCGGCCCAGAGTTTGCCGCCATGGGCTTCGACCAGGGAGCGGCTGATGGTGAGGCCCATGCCCATGCCTTGCTCTTTGGTGGTGAAGAAGGGCTGGAACAGGTGCTCCAATGTCCTCGCGGACATGCCGGGGCCCGAGTCGCGCACCGCCACCCGGACGGCCGATAATCCGTCGGGGGCGGTGGCGATGGTCAGCCGGCGCGGTACGGCCGGCTGCTGGCGCAGCGCGTCGATGGCGTTGCGGGCCAGGTTGACAACCACCTGCGCGAGCAGGACACGATCGCCCATGGTTTCGGGCGCCGCCGGGTCCAGCTGCAGCTGGATATCGATGTCGTGGCCGCGGGCCTCGGCTTCCAGCAGGACCAGTACGTCGCCGATAAGCTCGTTGAGGTTGACGGGTTCATATTCCGGATCCTGCTTGCGCAGGAAATCGCGCATGCGGTGGATCAGTTCGCCGGCCCACTCGGCCTGGCGCACGATTTTGCGCAGGATCTCGCGCAGTCGGTCGATGTCCTGGTGTCCCGTCGCCAGCAGCGACAGGCAGGCATGGCCATAGTTCGCCACTGCGGTCAGCGGCTGGTTCAGCTCGTGGGCGATTTCGGTGGCAAGTCCGCCCATATTGGTCAGGCGCGCCATGTGCGCCAGCTCCAGCAGGTGTTTCTCGCGCAGCGCCTCGGCGGCTTTGCGTTCGCTCAGGTCGGTGATGATGGCGAAGTAGCCGAGCGTGCGGCCGCCGTCATCAATGTCGGGAATGTAGGTGGCGTTCACCGCTCGTGGTTCCCGGTCGGCATGATGGATTACGGAATCGAAGCTGACCCGCTTGCCGGACAGTACTTCGCGGATACGGGGGCGAATTTCGGCGTAGGTCGTTTCCCCCACCATCTCGCGCACCGTTTTGCCGTGGATCTGGGACGGGGGCATGCCGAACCACTGCCCGTAGGTGCGATTGTTGAGACGATAACGCTCCTCGGCATCCACGTAGGTGATGCACACCGGCAGCGCCTCGACCACCTTCTGGAACCGCGATTCGCTCTTGCGCCGCCCGGCCTCCGCCTGGCGCCGCTCACGAATCTCCTCCTGCAATGAATGGTTGAGCCGCTGCAGCTCCTCGGTGCGGCGGGCCACCAGCTCCTCGAGTCGATCGCGGTGGCGTTGCAGTTCGTCTTCGGAACGGCGCCGCTCGGTGACGTCCCGGTCGATGCCGCGGTAGCCGCACAGTGAACCGTCCGCGCCGGTGATCGGCACGCCGCCGCTCTCCAGCACCCGCAGGCTGCCGTCGCGATGGACGTTGATGTTCTCCAGGCGAGCGAAAGGGAGCTGCGCCGCCACCGCCTCGGCGTATACCGCATATACCCTCGCGGCTTCATCGGCGGGCATGAAATCGAACGGCGTCTTGCCGAGCAGATCCGCGGGGTCATAACCCAGGATGTCCCGCACCCGGGGGCTGACATAGGTATAGCGGTCGTAGGTGTCGACTTCCCAGATCCAGTCGCTGTTGGCCTCCACCAGCGACCGGTAGCGCAGCGCATCCTGGCGCCACGTGTGTTCCAGGTGGTCACGGGTGCGCAGTTGCCGGAGGCGTTCGCCGATGTAGCGCCCGAGGATATGCATCGGCGCTTCCGGTGCGCCAGCGACGCGAGTGAAGTCTCCGCCGCGGTCGCCATCGTGAATCAGCGCCGCTGCGCCCGGCCACCGCGCCAACATACGGTGTATCCGTGCCCCTTGGTCGGGATCGGCCCTCAAGTCGATGATGAGGTCGGCGGGATGCCCGGTAAGCTCGGCCAGTTCGGCGTCGGCCATTTGCGGGTCGAGTTCCACCACCCTGGCGGCGATGCCGCCGTCGGCCAAAGCCGCGCGCGCGGCGTCACCGTCGTTCGGTCCGTTACCGATCAGCATTATGGTTTTTGGCGCGCTGTTCATCAGCCCCAGTTTCGTAACGGGTGTCCTGGCGCAAAATGAGGTTATAGTCAATGTTAAACCGGGACGATGATACTGCCACCATTTGTCCGCCCACGTCCGTTACACTTACGCCATTACCGCGCCCGGCGACGCGGAGATCCGCAGGCGGCGTGCTTGCTGTGCCGCGCCGGGCAGTGTAGCGTACTGATCAGGCAAGTGTTGTCCGCTCCGCCACCACTCCAGGAGCGGGCGATATCGTAGTGCCGCGCCATCCGCGCCTGTTGCTGCGGATGCCCGGCTATCGTTGTCGGGGTTTCGGCCCCGATTCGTTGTGCGCCTTTCCGGCCAGGGGCAAACATCATTTCGCCCATGGATAACGGCGCTATGTCGGCAGCCCCGGCGGTGAACGGCGGGGCATTGCGCCATCGACAAGCCATGACAGGGGTCCCGCGGGCGGCGCCAGGTGCCTGGCGTGACCATCTTTATTTTCTGCAGCCTATCCGTCAGTGAGCCATAGTGGAAAAAATCAGCCTAAAGAACGTCACCAAGGTGTTCGGCCCCAGGCCCGCGGAGGCCCTGCGGCTGCTGGATCAAGGTGTCGGCAAGGACGAGATCTTCAATCAAACCGGGCATGCGGTGGGGTTGTCCAATGTGTCGTTCAGTGTCGAAGAGGGCGAGCTGCTGGTGGTGATGGGATTAAGCGGCAGCGGCAAGTCGACGTTGATCCGCTGTGTCAACCGGCTCATTGAGCCCACGAAAGGCCAGATCTTCGTCGACGGCGACGACATCACCCGGCTGGAGGACGACGCGCTGCTGGAATTGCGCCGGCGCAAATTCGGCATGGTGTTTCAGCATTTCGCCCTGTTTCCGCACCGCGACATCATCAGCAACGTGGAGTACGGACTGGAGGTCCAGGGCGTGCCGCCCGCCGAGCGCCGGGAGCGCGCCCGCGGGGCGCTGAAGCTGGTCGGCCTCGAGGGCTGGGAGGAAGCCGCCCCCAGCCAGCTCAGCGGCGGCATGCAGCAGCGCGTCGGGTTGGCCCGTGCCCTGGCGGTGGAGCCGGACGTGCTGTTGATGGACGAAGCCTTCAGCGCCCTCGACCCGCTGATCCGCCGCGACATGCAGCACGAGCTGATCGCGCTGCAGGACCGGGTCCGGAAGACCATCATTTTCATCACCCACGATCTCGATGAAGCGCTGGAGATCGGCGACCGCATTGTGCTGATGAAGGACGGCGCCGTGGTGCAGATCGGCACGGCGGAGGAGATCCTCACCAACCCGGCCAACCGCTACGTTGAGCGTTTTGTCGAAGGCGTGGACAAGACCAAGATCCTAACCGCCCAGGCGGTGATGCAACCGTCCCGCGCGGTGGCCTACCCGGGCGACGGTCCGCGCAACGTGCTGCGCAAGATGGGCGAGCACGGCCTGTCGGCGATGTTCGTCGTCAACCGCAATTACCAGCTTCAGGGCGTGGTGCGCGCCGATTCCGCCGGCGACGCGGCCAAGCGCGGCGACGCGTCCATCGGGCCGATCATCGAACGTGACGTGGCCAGCGTTCCGGTGGACGAACCGCTGCAGAACCTGTTCACGCCGCTGGCCGATTCACCCTATGCGCTGCCGGTGGTGGCCGACGACGGCAAGCTGCTCGGCATCGTGGTGAAGGCTTCGGTGCTTGAGGCCCTGGCCGAAGGAGGAAGCGGATCATGACATTCACCGTTCCCAAATTTCCCCTGGCTTCCCTGATCAACGACGGCCTGTCGTTTCTGACCACCCACTTCGCCTTTGTCACCAAAGCGGTGAGCAACGTCATCGGTGCCGGTATCGACGCCATGGTCACGGGCCTGATGTATCCCCCTCCGTGGGTGGTCATCATCGTGTTCGGATTGATCGCCTGGCGCCTGGCCACGCGCAAAATTGCCGTGTTCACGGTGTTGGGGCTGCTGTTGCTGTGGAATCTCGGCCTTTGGTATCCCACCATCCAGACGCTCACGCTGGTTACCGTGGCGACGCTGATCGCCGTGATCATCGGCTTGCCGGTGGGCATTGCGGCGGCCATGTCGCAACGCCTTTATCGCATCGTCATGCCGATTCTGGATTTCATGCAGACCATGCCGGCGTTCGTCTATCTAATTCCGGCAATTCCGTTTTTCGGGCTGGGCCCGGTGTCGGCGATCTTCGCCACGGTGATTTTTGCCATGCCGCCGGCGATCCGCTTCACCACATTGGGCATCCGCCAGGTGCCGGCGGACCTGATGGAGGCGGCCGACGCCTTCGGCTCCACCCGGATTCAGCGGCTGGAGCCCGGCAAGGGTTTCGAAGCCGGCATTGCGGTGGTGATCATGGCCATGATCCTGGATCGCATCACCCAGCGCATCGGCGCCCGCCATGCGCAGGACAAGTGAATGAATGAAGGAGAAGTGATCATGGGGTGTACAACGGCATATCCGCCGCGCGCCGGTTTCAGGCGCTGGCTATGGGTTGTGGGCGTGGTATCCGTGCTTGCGTTGGCCGGCTGCCAGTCCTCGCAACAGGCCCACAGCAAGAAAATCGAGTTGGTATACGTCGAGTGGTCCAGCGCCGTGGCCAGCACCAACGTGGTGCGGGCGGTGCTGGAAAAGGCGGGCTACAAGGTCGAGCTCACCCCCGTCAGCGCCGCGGCCATGTGGCAGGCGGTGGCCAGCGGTGACGCCGACGCCATGGTGGCGGCGTGGCTGCCCACCACCCACAAGCACTACTATGAAAAGGTCAAGGATCAGGTGGTCGACCTGGGGCCGAACCTGGAAGGCACGCGCATCGGCCTGGTGGTGCCGGACTACGTGACCATCGACTCGATCGCTCAGCTCAACGCCAATGCCGCCAAGTTCGACGGCCGCATCATCGGCATCGATCCGGGCGCCGGCATCATGAGCAAGACCCAGCAGGCGCTGAAGGATTATCACCTGAACCACCTGCAGCTGATCACCGGCAGTGGCGCCACCATGGCGGCTGCGCTGGCCGACGCCATTCGCAACCACCAGTGGATCGTGGTCACCGGCTGGACGCCGCACTGGATGTTCGCCCGCTGGAAGCTCAAGTACCTGCAGGATCCCAAGGGGGTCTACGGCAAGGGCGGGCACATCGACACGGTGGTGCGCAAAGGGCTGAAACAGGCGGAGCCCGGCGCCTATGCCATCCTCGACCGCTTCCACTGGACGCCCGGGGACATGGAGCAGGTGATGCAGATGAACCGCAAGAAGGGCTCCGATCCCTACGCCGACGCCAAGCAATGGGTGAAGGAGCATCCGCAGCTGGTCGACCAATGGCTGGGCCAGGCGACCGGCAACGGCGGCTAGGACGGGACGCGGGCGCGCCGGCCATGCTGGAATCCGCAGCCCGGGTCCGGTGTCCCTACTGCGGCGAGTGGATCGAGCTCAGTGTCGATACCAGCGCCGGGGCGCAGCGCTACGTGGAGGACTGCCAGGTCTGCTGCCGGCCGATGGAAGTGTCGGTCGAGCCCGGCGCGACCGATGCGGACGAGGCGCGGGTGCGGGTCTGGCGCGAGGACGAGTAGCGAACGTTCGTGGCGCGATGGGGCGGTTGCGCTGCGCGTTTCATGCTGAGCGTGCGTAGGTCTCTTCGCTTTCGCCGCCGAAGACCTCGATCAGCCGGCTGATGAA
>JARRNJ010000110.1:0-10912 GCA_037385045.1 Gammaproteobacteria bacterium
CTGCGGGCGGATTTTGACGTTCTCTACGATCCGGAGCTGGTGAACCAGCCCGACCGGCTGCAGGCGGCACTCGAAGACGCCGAAGCGCTGATCGTCCGCAACCGCACCCAGGTGCGCGAGCCGTTGCTAGCCCAGGGACCGAAGCTGCGGGTCGTCGGCCGGCTCGGGGTCGGTCTCGACAACATCGACATGGATGCCTGCCGGCAACGTGACGTGACCGTGTATCCGGCCACCGGCGCCAACGCCCAGGCGGTAGCGGAATTCGTCATCTGCACCGCTATGATGCTGTTGCGCGGGGCCTACACATCCACCGCCGAAGTGGCCGCCGGTGACTGGCCCCGTGCACGGTTGTCCCAGGGCCGTGAGCTGGGCGGCAAGACGCTCGGGCTGGTGGGGTTCGGCGGCATTGGCCAGCTCACCGCCGCGATGGCCCGGGCGCTGGGCATGTCGACCATTGCCTACGATCCGCACGTACCGCCGCGTTCGTTGACCGAGGCGGCCGCCAACACACCGCTGCTGGATGATCTGTCGCACCTGTTGCGCCAAGCCGACGTCGTCTCCCTGCACCTGCCGTTGAACGACGACACTCGCAACCTGTTCGACCGACAGCGTCTCGCGGCCATGAAGACGGGCGCCGTGCTGATCAACACCGCCCGTGGCGGCATTGTCGACGAGGACGCCCTGGCCGACCTGCTGCGCGACGGCCACTTGGGGGGCGCGGCGCTGGACGTCTACGCGGCCGAACCGCTGGATGGCGGCACTGCCCTGGCGGGCGCGCCGAACCTGATCCTGACCCCTCATGTCGCCGGCGTCACGACGGAATCCAACCAACGCGTGAGCGCCATGATTGCCGACTGCGTTGCTTCTTTCTTGAGCCAATAGGAACTTCACATGCCTGTCGTATCGACCGATGAACTGACCAAGCTGGTGGAGCGGGCGCTGCAAAAGGCCGGCGCTTCGCCGGCCAATGCCGCTGCGGCGGCCGAGCACCTGATTGCGGCGGAGGCCCAGGGTCTCTCCTCTCACGGCGTTTCGCGCACGCTCATGTACTGCGGTCACTTGAAGAACGACCGCACCGTCGGCGACGCCGAACCTAAGGTGATCAACCAACGGGGCGGTGCCTGCCTGGTCGACGCCGCCTACGGCATGGCGTTTCCCGCCTGCGCCTTGGCGGTAAGCGAAGCGGTGGGCAGGGCGCGCGAGTTCGGTGTGGCATTCGTCGGCGTGACCAACAGCAACCACTTCGGCGCCGCGGCCCTGCATTTGCAGCCCGTGGCCCAAGCGGGCATGGTAGGACTGGCCTTCGGCAATTCGCCGGCGGCGATTGCCCCGTGGGGCGGCAAGACGCCGCTGTTTGGCACCAACCCCATTGCCGCGGTGTTTCCGCGCCGTTCGTCGACACCCCTGGTGATCGACCTGGCCCTGTCGCAGGTGGCACGCGGCAAGATTCTGGTGGCGGCCCAGCGCGGCGAGCCGATTCCCGAAGGTTGGGCCATCGACCGCGAAGGCAAGCCCACCACCAATGCCCAAGCCGGCCTCGAAGGCAGCATGGCGCCCGCCGGCGGCGTCAAGGGCGCCATGCTGGCGCTGACCGTGGAGTTGCTGTGCTGCGCCTTGACCGGAGCGTCGTTCGGCTACGAGGCCGACTCGTTTTTCAGCGACACCGGCAATCGCCCGGCCATCGGCCAGGCGTTCCTGGTCATCGACCCAGCGGCGCTGGCCGGCGCCGACACATACCTGGACCGCGTTGAAACGCTTCTCGGCAAGATGCTCGAAGACGAGGGTGTGCGTCTGCCCGGCGAGCGGCGCCTGGCAAGCGACGCCAAAGCCCAGGCCGAGGGGATCTCCGTCCCCGACGAGCTGTACCAGAAAATCATCGAGCTGGCAAAGTAGCGCCAGCGCGACGAACCGCTCTCCTCCCCGCGTGCATTGCACGGGCGGCCCGGGGTGTATTTCCCGGGTCGCATTTTTTTCACTCTCCCGTCAGCGGCACCCTGCGGGCATCGCCGATCGGCCCCATGCGCCTACTCGTGCAACGGTTGCAGCGCCGGCCGCGCCCTCTAGAGTTTCAGAGATACCCTTCCCCGTGGGGCGCGTTGCGCCCTGGTCATTTTTTCGATGCATATGCTGGAGGTTCGCATGGAACATATTGTTCTCGGCAGTAGCGATATTGACGCCTCGCGTATCGGTCTCGGTACCTGGGCCATCGGCGGCTGGATGTGGGGCGGCACGGACGAACGCCAATCCATCGACACCATTCATGCGGCAATCGACAAGGGCGTGACATTCATCGACACGGCGCCCGTCTATGGCTTTGGCCGTTCGGAGGAGATTGTCGGCAAAGCGCTGGCCTCCGGCGGGCGCCGCGGGCGCGTGGTACTGGCGACCAAGGCGGGGCTGGAGTGGCCTTCGTCTCAGGACGCGGTTTGGCGCAACGCCAGCCGAGCGCGCCTGACCAGGGAGTTGGAGGATTCGCTGCGCCGGTTGCAGACCGACCACATCGACGTTTACCAGGTCCACTGGCCCGATCCCCGGACGCCCATGGAAGAAACCGCCCGTACTCTGGACGACCTGCACCGCGCCGGCAAGATCCGCGCGATCGGCGTCAGCAACTTCTCGCCGGAGCAGATGGACCTGTTTCGTCAGGCGGCGCCCTTGCACGCCAATCAGCCGCCCTACAATCTTTTCGAGCGGGAGATCGAGGCGGATGTGCTGCCGTACTGCCGCGGGCGCAATATCGGCGTCATCGCCTACGGCGCGTTGTGCCGCGGCCTGCTCAGCGGGCGCATGCGGCGTGACCGTGCGTTCGTGGGCGACGATTTGCGCAAGGTGGACCCGAAATTCCAGCTGCCGCGTTTCAATCAATACCTGGGGGCGGTGAACGCGCTCAACGATTACGCCCGGCGCCGCTACGGCAAGGACGTACTGGCCCTGGCACTGCGCTGGTTGCTGGATCAGCCCGGGGTGTCGGTGGCGCTGTGGGGTGCGCGCCGTCCCGACCAGCTGGAGCCGGTCGGCAACCTGGACGGCTGGCACCTCGATCGCGAAGCCCTGCAGGCCATCGACGAAATCCTGAAGAACAATATCACCGACCCGGTGGGCCCCCAGTTCATGGCGCCGCCGGCGCGCCAGGCGGCGTGAGCGGGCGCGCCGGCGTCCGGTTCAGGTGCCGAATTTGAGGGATTCCAGCAGCCGGCCCAGCAGCGACTGCTCCTTGGCTGCGGCGTCGTTGGTGGCGACGTGCCGGGCGGCGACGGCGTCGGCAAAGACGCGCAGGCTCGCCGCCGCCGGGCTGTTGGGCTGGGACAGCAGCACGGGCGTGCGCGCGCGCACCGCGGCGCCGACCGCGTCGTCGAATGGAATGCAGTGGGCGTTGTCCAGCGATGACTGCCAGAAGGAGCGGATCACCGTGTCCAGGCGGCGGACCGCTTGACTGCCCTCCTGGGGCGTGCGTGCCATGTTCACCAACAGGTAGAGGTCGGGTTGTGATCCGGCCTTGAGGCTCTTGAACATGGCATAGGCGTCCAACAGTGCGGTCGGTTCCGGCGTGGTGACCACTGTGACCGCGTCAGCGGCGCGCGCCAGGGCCATGGTGTTGCGCGACAGGCCGGCGGCGGTGTCGATCACCAGGTAGTCGGCGGAAGCGCATAGGCGCCGCAGGCTCTTGATCAGCCTTTGCAGTGCCGCTTGGGGCAGGTTGGCGAGCTCCTCGTCGCCGGTTCCGCCGGGCACGAACCGGATGTTACCGGGTCCCGAGAGCATCACGTCCTCGATTTCCTTGCGACCGGTGAGCACGTCGGCGAGGCTGTGCTGGGGCCGCAGCCCCAGCAACACATGAGCGTTGGCCAGGCCAAGATCCATGTCGAGCAAAACCGCCCGTTTGCCGGCCTGGGCCAGGCGGATGGCCAGGCTGGTGGCGACATTGGTCTTGCCCACCCCGCCTTTGCCGGACGTTACCGTGATGATGGTGGCGGCACCGGCCGGGCCCGAATTGGCGATTCCGTTCAAGCTCGCGGCTCCTGATTGTAGTTTGCTCGGCGCAAACACGCGCCCCGCGGCGCGGCGCCGCCGGGTACGCGTCACGGGATGCGTGTGACGTAAGTCCTATTTGCAAATATCGGCTGCGGACCGGTCAGCTTTAGCGCCGCGGACGCCGGGGTGGGCCGCTAAGGTGCGGTAAGTCGTAGGATTTCGGGGATGTGCCGGCGGGGTGGCGGCGGCGCCGGCCACCCCGCGCGGGTCAATCGTCGTCGTCCCAGCGGTGGCCCCAGCCGCGGTGTTCGTGCCGGCGCCAATGGTGATGGTGGAAGTAGCGCGGCCCGCGGTAGTAGCGGTAGACCCACACCGGCGGTGGGGCATAGCGGCGACGGATGATCACCACGTTCGGCGGCGGGGCATAGTATCGCGGCCCGTCGTAGTAGGTGTAGGAGCGTGGAGCCGTAGCCTGGCCGAGCACGAAGCCCAATACGCCGGCGGCGACAGCGTCGTGGTCGTGGGCCCAGACATTGGTGGCCGGGAGGGCCAGCGCGCCCAGCAGGGCGGTGGCGAGTAGTGTCTTTTTCATGGAAACCTCCTTACCCGTTGCGGTGCCGGCTGTTGCACGGTGTTGCCATGCAGCCCGTTTTGGAACTGTGACCCACTGTACCTCTGCCACTCTGAACCGCGGCTGAATGCCGTTGCGAGCGCAGCAGTGGGGCCTTGTCAGGCGTTGCGGCGGTGCCACGCCCAGCGGGAATAACCGTGCGTGGTGTAGCGACTAATCGAACTCTACGTGCAGGCGTACGGCGGCGACGGTTGCGTCGCCGACGGTGGTGCGGCCACCTGGATGGACGATGTACTGGAGGTCGGGCTGCAGATAGAGGATAGAGGTGGCGGCCGAGCGCCGCCGAGTAGGTCAGTTCCCAGACGGTTTCCGCCGCCGCCGGCTGCCGGCGCACCCAGGCGCGGGCGACCCCGGCGCTGAAACGGTCGTTGCCGCGCCCGGCAATGGGCGCCACCATGTTCAGCCCCGCGCCCAGGTAATAGGGCACCGGGTTGGCGCTGCGGGGGCTGACCCCCGCCTGGACAAAGCCTTTCAGCGTGCGCCCGCCGGGCGCGGCGACCACACCGTCCCAGATTGCATAGAGGCCCCAGCCAGATGCGCGCTGTTCGTTGGCGCGTTGCCGGTGGTACCAGGCGCCGAGCTTGAAAGGTCCCCGGGCCCGTTCGGCGACCGCTGTCATGCCCGAATCGAATGCCTGCGCGCGCCGCGCGGGCTGGCCCTGGAAGATACCGATACGGGTGCCGCCGCGCGTGTCCTGCTCGTGCACCAGGATTCCGAAGCCCGGCTCCGGATAGGTCGAGGCCGGCAGGTTCAGCGACATGGACGGCATCAGGCCGAACGACGCGTTGATCAGCAACTGGGCATCATCCGCGACCAGCAGATACTGGTTCAGGTCGATCCAGCCGATGCGGGCGCTCCAGGAATCGCCCCAGTGCTGCCGGTACCAGAACTCATAGATACGGTCGGCATCGTGCGCCGCCAGGTTGCTGCTGCCCTGCAGGTCGCCGATGAGATGCCCATCGGCCTGGCCGCTGGTGATGTGCACCGCCGACACGTGCAGGCGGCCGCCCCGCCACAGGCCCAGTGGTGTCGTATCGAAGGAAATTCCCAGGTGCAGCACCGTATCGTAGGCGGTGCCGCGGCGCAGTCCGCCGGCGACGTCGCTGACCGCTTCGCTGTCCAGGTGGCCGCCGACGCTGACGGCGCGTCCGGTTGCCGGCGTCGCCAGCTCCCGCGCCGGGCGCGGCCGGTTTGTGGAGGCTGCGCGTGCCATGCAGGGGGTCAGCATCGCCGTCGCTGCGAGACTGCACGCAAGCGTCCAGGGCAACAGGCAACGGTGGTCGGCTCTGGTGGTGCGGTTGCGGTCAGCCATTTGTTTTAGGTCCGTGGTCGCGGGGCCTGGAGTGGCTGTGCACAGCGCACGGAGGTATTTGGGATCGAATCGATCAGGCGAGCCGATCGGTATTCATTGATTGTATGCGAACCGCTGCAAAGGCCGCCAAGCCGTGCCGGGAAACGTGCCGATTGCATCATACATCACCGGCAGGCAGTGAACGGCCGCAGAGCACCCGCAAGGGCCCCTACCCACAGCCGATGCGCGCCCATTGCGGTAGGACCCAGTATGCACTCGCTTGCAACCGAGGCACAGGAACGGGCCGGGTGTACTTGAACCCCCCCAGGTCCGACGCAATCCCTCCAACGGCGCGCCCCGTTTGTGGGAGCAGGACTGCCGGCGGCACCAACACGACGCAAGTGTGTGCAACCCGGCGCTAGATCGGTCACCGTCGCCTGGGGTGGCAGGACCGTTCGCCGACGGGACCGCAGGCTGAGTAATGCCGCGAACCTATGGTTGTTTTTGGCCGTGTGTGGTGCGGTAGCAGACCTCCAGTTTGTTCAAGCACGGTAAGGGAAGTGTTTGGCGCGAAACTTGCGCCACTCGGGCAAGAAATGCGGTGGCAGCATCGCCCCGACAAGTGCCTTTGTTGGTGTTCGATCGATCTGTTGCCCTGGGTTCGCGGTATCGGCTTCGCAGGGACATCCGGGAGGGATTGTGGCAAGGGGCTCTGCCATCGCGCGATCGATGCCTTTGCCGTCAGCGTCGTGGCGGCCACGAGCGGGAGATTTGACCGAAGCGACCGAGTCGCTGGGCTACGCCCGCCAAGCCTTCTCAGCAAATGTTCCCGTTGTGCGGGCCGTACCGGCGCTGAATGTGTTAATGTGGTGGTCTCGCGGGTTCTTGTTCCACCGCCGTCGTTTAATCTCCGTGTAACCGATCAGCACGAACATTGACGCAGCGCCCCGATGCTCTCGCGCCCGGGGAAGTCAGGGCGGGCGTTCTTCCGGGCTGGCAAGGGCAAGGGACGTATTTGTTGCGGAATCCCACAGGCCGTGCTTCGCGGCTGGGAGGAGGAGAGACTGGCCTCTGCTTGACAGTGGTCCAACTGGAGGGTGTCACAGTGAAGAACCTCGGGCATTGTATCGAGCTGATCAGTTTGTCCCGAACGCCCGAGCAAGCATTTGACCGCTTCGGCGCCGCTATGCACCAGCATGGCTACGACCGGATCGCGTACAGCTTGGTTACCGATCATCCCTCCCTAGGTCTTCCGCGTCAGTACGGCTTGGCGAGCAGTTATCCTGAAGACTGGATGAAACATTATCGCGAACGGAACTACATGGAAATCGATCCCGTTATGCGCAGGGTCATGCGATCCCGCAAGCCCTTCCATTGGTCCGAGCTGACGGCGGACCCCAAACTCCCGGCGCCGGCATTGCAGCTTATGAAGGAGGCGGAGGAATCGGGGCTTCGGGACGGCATCGGCATTCCATTGTGTAGCCCGGCTGGAGAGATCGTGGGCATTGGTTTGGCACGAAGCGATCCGGGTGCTGGTGTGGACTATGCATTTCTGGCCGCTGCCTGCTTGCTCAGCGTCTATTTTGACGAAACCTTCCGTGACCTGCTCGCCACACCCCTCGGGCCGAATCTGACCGACAGACAAAGGGAGGTCTTGTATTGGGCAGCGGAAGGCAAGACCGACCAAGAAGTCGCCCTGATCTTGACGGTAAGCGCACACACTGTGAGATTCCACTGGAAGAACATCTTCGAAAAACTGGACGCTAAAGGCCGTACCTACGCGGTCACCAAGGCTATTCGGCTGCACCTGATTGTTCCTGGTATTGTCCGGCTTTCTCCGTCGCATCGATAAGTAACCGGCCAAACCCTTCGTCTTTGCCCGCCATGATCGCCTGCTGTCGTCATGTATCCGTTCACCGTTGCACCGGTGGGGTCAATGTTGGTCGTGGCGCGTCTGTTCGCGCCGAGCTGCCCCAATCCTTTGCTCAAACCAGGCACCTGCCAGAATTGGTAGTTACGCGGCAGGACCCGAATCGGTAACGTTGTGAACGGCAGCAGAGGTTTGCGCCGAAGCTGTCATTGGGTGTGGAAGGTTCGTTTTAATCAGCCAAGCAGAGGAAGTGATCGACATGAAGCCATACATAACGCTGTCGTTGTTGGGGGCTGTGCTGTCCGGCGGGGCATACGCCGAATGCCCCCCCGATCTTGCATTGCAGCAGAAGATGGATTGCATCGTTGCGGAAGGAGCCGGCCAGTCCTACCAGAGCTACCTGAAAGAACAGGCCGTGATCGAACAAGAGATCATTGCAGCGCGCCAGTCAAAGGGCAAATCCGCCGCGCCGGCCGAGGTCGTAGTCGAAGCGCGGTAATCCGTTCCTCCTCGAACCCGGGTCCGACGTGTCGGTTTCGTGCCCGGGCTGTTGCGGCGGTCCTAGGGCCACGCCGTCCAACCCAGCTCCCCTCGCCAAAGTCGACCCGTAGCTTTGGCCCTCGATTGCCCGCCGCATTGGGTGACTCGACCCCGTTGATCCCGGCGATCGGGTCGTGACCGGGGCGCCTTACGCATCTACAAGACTGGACCGCTCGATAACCGCGATCGATCAGGGCGCGGCTTCCTCCGGCTCGGCGGTGAGTTGCGACAGGTATTCGCCGCTCGCCTCGGCCTCTACACCCGTGGCCAGCGCCAAGGCCAGGATCAACAGGCTGAACACGCCGCCCAGCAGCATGTCTTCGCCGAATCCGAGGTCGCCGTTGCCGCCGAGGATGGTCGGGCCGAAATACAAAAGCAGCCACAGCCCGGCGAAGTACGGAAACACCCAGGCGATCTGCGCCCAGCCGAAGGTCTCGCGCCAGCGCTGGCGGAAGAGATAGTGATAGGCGGTGTAGGCGATGAACATCAGTGCGATCATGCCGAACAGCACGTTGGCGGTCTCGAAGCCCGTCCACAGGATGATCCAGTTGGAAATCACGAACGCCGCCGGCGCCAGAACCCAGGCCCACCACAACCGGAAGGCGCGCGGCGCGTCGGGCAACGTGCGGCGCAGGTGCAGCAGGATCACCGGGCCGAGACCGTAGGACAGCACCGTCACCGACGAGATGTAGCCCACCAGCTTCTGCCAGGAGGGAAACGGAAAGAAGAAGATGGCGCCGGCGACGAACGTGACGATCAGCGCCCGCACCGGCACGCCCTGGGCGTTCAGTTCGGCCAGGGAACGGGGCAGGGTGCGCATTTCGCCGGCGGCCATAGTGATGCGCGAGCTGGCGGTGGAATAGATGAAGCCGGTGCCGGTGGGCGAGGCGATGGCGTCCGCATACAGCACCAGGGCCCACCAGGTGGCGCCGACGCTGACGCTGAGCGCCGCCAGCGGTCCCGATACGCCCTCGAAATGCAACGCCCGCCAGTCGTTGCCGATGTCGGCGGGATTCAGGGCCAGCAGGAAGGCGAACTGCAGGCCGACGTAGATGATCGCCGCGATCACCACCGAACCGATGACCGCCAGCGGAATGTTGCGTGACGGATTGTCGGTCTCGCCGGCCAGGTCGATGGCCTGGCGAAAGCCGAGGAAACTGAAGATCACCCCGGCGCTGGCCACCGCGGTGAAAGTGCCGGAGACTTCGTAGTGGCCGGCAGCGGCGTGCAGGTTCTCCGGGTGATGGGAATAGACCAGCAGCACCACGATGGTCAGCACCGGGATGGCGATCTTCCACCAGGTCACCGCGCTGTTGATCCACAACACCCAGCGGATGGCGAGCAGGTTGAGGGTAACGATCAGCGCCAGGGAGATGATGGCGACCACGAAGCCCAGATGCGTGAGCAGCCCGCTCTTGGGCTGTATCAGGCCGGGCAGATAATTGTTGGCATAGGTCAGCACGGCCATCACTTCCACCGGCGCGATGGACACGTAGCCGAGAAACAGGATCCAGCCCCAGATCCGGCCCAGGAGGTCGCCGTGGCTGAGATGGCTCAGGTGCACCAGCGCGCCGCTCTTGGGCAGCAGCGTAACCAGTTCCGAATACACCAGCGCCAGCAACAGCACCGCCACCGCGCCGATGACCCAGGACCACAGGCTCATGGGCCCGGCCAGTTTGGCCGCGTGCAGAGCGCCGAACAGCCACCCGGAGCCGATCATGCCGCCGAGACTGGCGTATAACAGGCCGATAGGTCCCGCTTCTTTGCGAAGTCGATGCTGGGCCACTGCTGTTCCTCCACGAAAAACCGGGCGACCGACCCGGTATCACAGCTGCGAATTTTCCGGCCTGTGGGAGCGCCCACAAACGGCGCTTCGGCCGTCCCCCATTTTCTTGTGCTCCGCCGATCTTAATTCAGTCCGCGGGCTCAGTTCAAAGACGCAATCGGTCTGGCGCCGTATCCGGCAGGCCAGGGCCTTCGCAAAGTGCCGGCGGGAGCAAGTACAACGCACCATGCGGTTGCGCATAGTGACAGTTGTCCGGCCGGCGTCCGCCCGAAATGGGCTGCATATTCAATCTGCAGGGTTCGCCCGTTGGGAGGCGGTGAACAACGAGGAGGAAAGGTCGATTGGTGGGCCCGCCAGGACTCGAACCTGGGACCAAGGGATTATGAGTCCCCTGCTCTAACCAACTGAGCTACAGGCCCGAGGTTTGGCATTCTAGCAGAAATCCAGGCGCGATTTGCCATGCCGGGATATGCAACCGGAACTGCGAGGCCGGAGGAGACCGGGTAATGAAAAGGGCGCCCAACGGGCGCCCTTTCTCGCTACTGGCAACTGGTCACTCGCTGCGGGTTATCAGCTACTCCAGATCCAGGAAACTGCGCAGTTGCTCCGACCGCGACGGATGACGCAGCTTGCGCAGCGCCTTGGCCTCGATCTGGCGGATGCGTTCGCGGGTGACGTCGAACTGCTTGCCGACCTCTTCCAAGGTGTGGTCGGTGTTCATGTCGATGCCGAAGCGCATGCGCAGCACCTTGGCTTCCCGCGGCGTCAGGCCGGCCAGCACGTAGTGGGTGGCTTCGCGCAGGCCTTCCATGGTGGCCATGT
>JARRNJ010000111.1:0-6140 GCA_037385045.1 Gammaproteobacteria bacterium
GCTCAGGTCTTCACCGAGAGCGTATGGCTGCAGCGCAAGCAGCGCGGCTCGTCTCAGGGCGGTGTTTGACCCCTTCAACTGGTCCGCCAGGTACCGCGTAGTGGACTTCTTCAGGTCCACCCGGCGCAGCGACAGCATGGCATTCACCTTGATTGCAAGGTTCGGCGCCGTCTTGATGGTTTCGACCACGAGCGCTTGAATGTTTCCCGAGGGAAAGTTCGCCAACTCGGTAAGCGCATCGTCATAGCTTATGGCGCCACTGATTCGCGCCTCAATGGCCTTCAGGGACGGAACGACCAGGATCGGGACACTCCAGTGGCGTCCGATTGCCCTCACAGAGTCCTTCGGCATAATCAGAAGGTCTCGGGAAGAAAGAAAGAAGCTGGGGGGTCGGGAATGAGCAGGAAACGTTATAAAGAACGTCGGGACACGGTCATCGTCTCCAGGGGCGCCGTGACGTCCCTGCGATTCTGCGATCGCGACCAGCTTTTCGAAGACTTCTCGCTCATGCGCCGCCGGTGAAGCGGTGGCGCGGCTCGCAATTGCCAGGGCAACCAGGATGCCACACCAAAGAGCCGCCCTCCTGACAACTCCTGCATTCATACTACCCCTTTGTCCGGACGGCGCTCAGCCCGTCGCCGGCGGGACCACATAGAAAAATATCGAGAAAAAGTGCAGCGCGCTGCCGGCCATGACAAACAGATGCCAGACCGCGTGATGATAGGCCATGCGTCTCCGGACATAGAAGATCACACCCAGTGAGTAGCACAGCCCGCCGGCCAGCAGCAGAATGAGCCCGCCGGTCGCCACCGCGGCCAACAGCGGCTTGATCGCGATCAGCACCAGCCAGCCCAGCCCGAGATAGAGGGTGATGGAGAACCATCGTATACGCCGCTTGACGAAGGTCTCCAGCACCACACCCAGCAGGGCCAGACCCCATACCAGCCCGAACAGCACCCAGCCCCAGCCGCCCCGCAGGGTGACCAGGGTAAAGGGCGTGTAGGTACCGGCGATGAGCAGGAAGATAGCGGCATGGTCGATCCGCCGCAGGATCTGCTTGGCTTTCGGCCGGGTGATGCCGTGATAGAGGGTCGAGGCGGTATAGAGAAAGATCAGCGTGGCACCGTAAATGCTGCAGCTGGCGATGTCCCAGGCGTTGCCGTTGAGGGCGGCGAACACCACCAGCACCGCGAGCCCGGCAACGCTCAAGAGGGCGCCGATACCGTGGGAGACGACGTGGGCGATCTCCTCGCCCAGGGTGTAGCGGCTGGCAATATCGGGCTGCATGGCGATCTCCAGGGCTGGGTTCATGCATACGAGTTCCCGGGACAGTACACCCATTTCGCAATCCCGCCGAATTCCAGGGATTAATCGGTACACTGTCCCCGGTTCCCCACCCTACGATAATGCCCGGGGCCTGAAAAACGTAGGGTGGATAAGCGCAGCGCATCCACCGCGCCACAACACAACCGGCGTCGCGGCCCGCCTGCGGCCTCGACCCGACCGGCGGGGCGCCTCAGGGGCCAATCGCCTGCGGCAGGGTACGTTCGGCGCGCCGCACCGCAACCCAATTCGCCCATAAGACCATCTGCTTCATGCCCGACGCCGACTCCCGGGACCGCTCACACGTGCCTGTGTCCGGATGAATCGCCCCGTGAACAACCTCCTGAGAAGCTACGGCTAGCGCGCCAGCACTACCGGGCAGTCCACCGACTCAAGCAGCGAAGCCGCCTCGCTGCCGTGCTGGCACAGCGGGTTTTGTGCGTCGAGGACCAGCAGCTTGGCGCCGAGTTGGCGCACCATCGCCGCGATCCGCGCCGGGCTGCTGTCCGCCAACGGCTCGATGCGGGCCTCGCAGCCCATGGCGCGCAGCAGCTCCTCGGCCGCGGACTGCAGCTCCGCGGCATGGGCCGGATTCCCGGCCGGCAGCAGGACACGCAGATTGTGGCCATCGTGCTCGGCCACCTGGGCGGCCAGCACCAGCGCCCGCTGCGCCGCCGGCGAGCCGTCGAACAACACCAACACCGGCCGCCCCACCACCATGTCCCGCTGCAACACCAGCACCGTACAGGTCGCCTGACTGGTCACCGCGCGGGCGATCGATCCCACCCGGCGCCCATAGTCCGACTGCCCGGCCCGGCCCAGGATCATCAGGTCCACTTCGGGCGCCCGGGCCAGCAACTCGCGTGCGACGTTGCCGCGCACCACCTGCAGGCGCGAGGAGATCTGCAGCCGCGCCGCCACTGTCTGCAGCAGCTGTTGCAGCCGTTCGCCCTGGGCGCGCATGGCACGCTCCAGCTGCGTGGCATCCAGGCGCCGGGCGGCGCCGGAAGCGCCAGTGATCTCCCGTGCAAACGGCAGCGCGGCCAGGCGCAGCAGATTCACGTCCTCCACGTACAGCGCCTCCAGCTCGGCGCGCAGCCGCGCGGCAAGCTCCGCCGCCGCCTGCAGCGCCGCGGCGCTGTGGGACGACTCGTCCAACGCCACCAGGATGCGCTGTACCGTGCGCTGCGGCGTCGGCTCACTCATGGTGCTCCCCGCCTTCGTGGGCCGATTTGATGAATTCCTTTCGCTGTTCGGCCAGCTCCTCGAGGCGCGCCTGGACGCGTTGGTTGATGCTGTTTTCGGGGTAGTTGCCCTCGGCGTCGGCCTCCCCCGCCGGAACGCCGGTCAGCAGCTCGACGGCCTGATCGACGTTTTCATAGGCGAAGACGCGAAAACGCCCGTCTCTGGCCGCCTCCTGGACGTCGTCGCGCAGCATCATGTGCTTGACGTTGGACGCAGGCACCAGCACGCACTGTTTCCCGGTCAGTCCGCGCGCGGAGCAGACATCGTAGAACCCCTCGATCTTTTCGTTGACGCCACCGATGGCCTGGGCCTTGCCGTGCTGATTGACCGACCCGGTAATCGCCACCGACTGGCGGATCGGCACCGCGCTCAGTGCCGACAGCAGGGCGCACAGCTCGGCCATGGAGGCGCTGTCGCCTTCCACCCCCCCGTAGGACTGCTCGAACACCAGGCTTGCCGACAGCGACAGGGGACGGTTGCTGGCGTAACGGGCGCCGAGAAATGCCGACAGGATGTAAACACCTTTCGAGTGAATGGCGCCGCCGAGCTCCACCTCCCGCTCGATATCGACCACTTCGCCTTCGCCGACGCGCACCGTGGCGGTGATCCGGGAAGGCTGTCCGAACATGAAATTGCCCAGATCCAGCACCGACAGGCCGTTGACCTGGCCCACCTCCTCGCCGTCGGTGTCGATGAGAATGGTCTCGCGCTGAATCTCCTCGTAGACACGCTCGCGCAGGCGGTCGGCGCGCCGCACCTGCATATCGATGGCATGCTGCACGTCATCCCGCGAGATCGCCTGCCGGTCGGCCTTGCGGGCCCAATAGTCCGCTTCGGTGAGCAGGTCGGAAACGTTCATGATGTGGGTGGACAGCTTTTCCGAGTCCTGCACCAGGCGTGCGCTCTGCTCGATGATGCGCGCCACGCCGTCGCGTTGCACCGGCAGCAGCTTCGACTTGCGCACCAGGGTGCCGATCATCTGCGCATAGAGCATGTCGTTTTCCGGCGAGCGATCGACACGGTCGGCGAAATCGGCCGCCACCTTGAACAGCTTGCCGAAGTCCGGGTCGTAGGCCTGCAGGAGGTAATACAGCATGCGGTCGCCGATCAGCACCACCTTCACATCCAGGGGAATGGGCTCGGGCTCCAACGAGACGGTGCTGACAATGCTGAAAATCTGCCCCAGGGACCGGATCCGGATCTCGCCGGAGAACAATGCCCGCTTGAGCCCTTCCCAGGCGTACGGCTGCAGCAGCACCTTGTGGGCGTCGAGCAGCAGATAGCCGCCGTTGGCGCGGTGCAGGGCGCCGGGCTTGATGAGGGTGAAATCGGTTGTCAGCGCGCCCATCTGCGCCCGGTGCTCGATGTCGCCCACCAGATTGTTGTACATCGGGCTGTCCTCGTACACCACCGGCGCACCGCTGCTTTCGCTGTGATCGACCAGCAGGTTCACCTGGTAGCGGCGCAGCGACGGCGTTTCGGTGGCGCGATGCTCGATGCGAAACGGCGACGCCTCCTCCTGCGCGAGAAATTCCTCGGCGTGATCGATGATGTCGGCCTGCACCCGGTCCAGATAGTCCCGCACCTGCTCCAGATCGGCGTGGCGCTTCTTCAGATCCTCGATCAGATGGCCGACGGCGAACATGGCGATTTCCCGGTTCAGGGCCTTGATCCTCTGGCGGGCCTCGCGCTGCCATTGGGGCATCTGATGAAAGATGGTGGCCAGTTTCTCCTGCAGTTGGGCAACGGTCTTTTCGATCCGCTCGCGCTCCTCCTCGGGGAGCTTTCCGAAATCGTCGGGGCCCAGCACTTCGCCGTCGCGGACCGGCGCAAAAGCGAATCCTGCCGGCGTACGCACCAGCGTGATGCCCTGCGCTTCCGCCTCCTTGGCGAGGGCGCCGAAGGCGTCCTCGCGGCGCGACTTGAACGTCTCTTCGATCTCCCGCACCCGGGCATGGTACTGCTCGGTTTCGAAAGCCTCGGGTATGGCGCCGCCCAGTTCCTCGAGCAGCTGGTCCATGTCGGCTCGCAACTGCGCGCCCCGCCCGGCGGGCAGCTGCAACACCCGCGGCTTGTGCGGCTGGTCGAAGTTGTTGATGTAGATCCAGTCCGGCGGCACGGCGCCGGCTGCGGCCTGGCGCTCGAGGTATTCGCGCGCCGTGGTATGGCGGCCGACGCCGGCCGGACCCAAGGCGTAAACGTTGTAGCCGTCACGCCGGATACCGACGCCGAACTCCAGCGCCTCGAGGACCCGCGCCTGGCCGATAAGCTCGCTCAGGTCCTCCAGCTCATCGGTGGTCTTGAAACTCAGACGGCTCTCGTCGCAGGCCTGATAAAGCAATTCGGGGTCCAGGGGCTTGAGCTCCGTCATCATTTTCCTTTCATGGGCAGGACTGGCATGGGATCAATGGCTGCGGCCGTGGGCGGGCAAATACACCGCCACGTAATTATAGATCAAGGTCCCGCGGCACGACCCCGGCGGAACCGGTTCAGCTGCGGGCGTAGAAATAGCGCCAGGAACCGCCGCCGATCGCCGTGAGCGTCGCCAGCAGCCGCTCGGAAGGCACGGCTTCATGGGGATGGATGCCCCAGATCTCGACGAAGAAACGTCCGAACCCCGCATCGTGGCGCCAGTGGAGATCGACCGGCGACCGTGCGTGCCCGCAATCGGGGCAGATCCAACGGTAACCGTCCGGGTCGCGGCGCCAGGCGTCGATCAACGGCTGCCAGTCAGGAACGCGGGCACGGCAGCGGGGGCACCGCGGCGGGATGTCGCCGCAGCCGCGGCGGAACTGCACGGCGGAAGACACCGGGCCGAGACGGGTATTGCAGAAAGCCGCCGGGTCGGCGCCGCCCGCCGCGCCCGCTGCCCCATCGGGCTCCAGCGCAATGGCGGGCGAACAGCCCAGAAACATGACCGCGTCCAGGAACGCGGGGCCCGGCCGGTAGTGAACCGCGTCGGCGTGCACAAATGCGTCGCCCAACAGCCCCAGGTCCGCCAACGCCTCGGCCACCAGGCCGACGGCGTCGGGCGCCCAGTGCGGGTCGCCGGCATGCAGAACCAATTGGTAGGCGCGTGCAGTGGGGGCAGACATGACCTATCGGACGTCCCGGGCGGCATACGAGGGCCGGCGGTGCGGAGAGTGCGCGGAAAGAGATGACGGTGCGGCCGCGCCGCCGACCGGCGGCCATCATACTGCGGACCCGCAGCGACCGGCAAGCCGGCGGCGGCCCGCCTCAACGGGCCGGGTCGGTGGCGGAGTCGGGCGCCTCCCGGCCGAACCGCGCCAGAACCTGGCGGTAGAATCCGCACAGGCGCTGTGCCAGCGCCGGTGCCGACCATTCGGCGGCGTAGGCGCGAGCCTCGTACCCCAGCCGCCGGCGCAGGTCCGCATCCAACAGCAGGCCGGTGGTCTTGGCAGCGAAGTCGTCCACTTGTTCGTCCGCCACCAAACAACCGCGGCCGTCGTCGAGCACCTCGGCGGTGCCCATGACCGCCGTGGAAACCACCGGCACGCCGAGCGCCATGGCCTCCAGCAACACCAGCCCCTGGGTTTCGGTGCGGGACGCGA
>JARRNJ010000112.1:0-6044 GCA_037385045.1 Gammaproteobacteria bacterium
GTTCCACACGGGGGTTTAGGTTTAGCTCGATGCCCATGTCGAGCATTTGATTGACCAGAGCGTCGGCGATAACCGCGTCAATTTGCGCCAGCAGCTGGGCGTGGGAATCCACCAGGGTCACCCGCACGCCGAACGGCGCGAAAATGGTGGCGAACTCGCAGGCGATGACGCCGCCGCCGACCACCAGCAGACTGTCCGGAAGCCGCCGCAAGTTCAAAATCGAGGTCGAATCCAGCACCCGCTGCTTGTCGAACGGCACATCGGCCGGGCGCCGCGGGCGCGACCCGGTGGCCAGCACGATGATGTCCGCCGTCAATTGGTCCACTTGGCCGTTGCCGGTTTCCACCCGCAGCGTGTGCGGGTCGGCGAAGGAGGCATCGCCGGGAATGATGGACACGCCGTGGTGCAGCAGCTGGCTCAGCAGGTCCGATTCCTTGTTGCTCACCAGCGCATCCTTCTTGCGGATCACCTCCGATAGAAAATCACTGCTGAGGCTCGGCTGGCGCGCCAGGGACTCGCGCATGCCCTTGGCGGCAAAGCGGGACACCAGAAACGCCGCCTCGCGCAGGGCCTTGCTGGGAATGGTGCCGGTCTGCAGACTGACGCCCCCCAGGTAGGGTTTGCGCTCGATCAAGCCGACGCGCCGGCCCAGCTTCGCCGCCGCGGTAGCCGCGGCTTGTCCGCCCGGCCCCGAGCCCACCACCAACATGTCATACCGCTTCTGTGCCACGGCGGTCCTCGAAAACTGATGCACCTAACCCCAAGTATCGTTCACCCATGGACAGAAGTCCGCATGCACCAAACCGGGGCAACCTCCGCCCTCGCGGATTTCCCACCGCGGCTCTAGGCTAGTTGAGTGTAGGGACGACCGAAGGAGCGTATCGCCGCCATGATTCGCGCGCTGTTGCTCGATTTGAGTGGAGTCCTGTACGTCGGCCGCCAGTCGCTGCCGGGGGCCGGAGATGCGGTCGCGCGGCTGGAAGCGGCCGGGATGCCGGTTCGCTACGTCACCAACACCACCCGCACGCCGCGCCACACGATTCTCCGACAATTGTCCGACCTGGGGTTCGCAATCCGGCCCGGCGAGTTGCTCACGGCCCCCGATGCCGCGCGCCGCTATCTCACCGACCACGGCCTCCGTGCTTTCGCCGTCATCCACCCGGCCCTGCGCCCGGAGCTCGCGGATCTCATCCATGTCGACGCCGACGCCGTGCTGATAGGCGACGCGGGCCATGAGTTCACCTACGAAAACCTCAATCGCGCCTTCCGCCTGCTGACCGACGGCGCACCATTGATTGCCATGGGGCGCAACCGCTACTTTCAGGAGGCCGACGGCCTGAGCCTGGACGCCGGACCGTTCATCACCGCACTGGAGTATGCCGCCGATACCGAGGCGGTCGTCACCGGCAAGCCCGCGGCCGCCTTCTTCGCGGCAGCCGCGTCCGACCTCGGCTGCCGCCCCGATGAAATCCTGATGGTGGGCGACGACGTCGAAGCCGACGTGCTCGGCGCCCTCGACGCCGGCCTGCACGCGGCGCTGGTGCGCACGGGCAAGTTCCGCCGCGGCGACGAACAACGCCTGCAGGGCACAACTGCACAAACCTTCGACGACTTG
This sequence comes from Gammaproteobacteria bacterium, assembly GCA_037385045.1. GTDB lineage: Bacteria > Pseudomonadota > Gammaproteobacteria > JASBUN01 > JASBUN01 > JARRNJ01. Next base: position 1,616 of record JARRNJ010000112.1, read on the forward strand.
GCTACCGTGGTGGAGTGGGTGCTGTCGGGGATTGAATGATTCAGCGCAAAGACGCTGAGACGCAAAGCACGCGAAGCGAGTTAAACTATTGAAGTTGGGACGGGGTCCACTACATTACTGCAAGACCGCAACACGTCAACACACTCGCCACGGGCAGGAATCGAATGCACAGGGACAGCAATGTCCTGATCGTGCCCATCCCATCTTGGACAAAAGCGACGCCCCCACGAAGCAACGCGCCTCATCCCGTCTTAGCGCCTCTGCGTCTTTGCGCTGGGTTGTCGCGCGTTCCGCAAAATCAACGCAGTTCCGCCAGCAGCTGCTGGATCATGCCTTCGGCTTGCGAGCCGTAGCCGCCGCCGAACAGGTTGTAGTGATTGAGGATGTGGTAGAGGTTGTAGAAGGTTTTGCGTACGCCGTAACCGGCATCCAGCGGCCAGGCGGCGTTGTAGGCGTCGTAGAAACCCCGGCCGAAGCCACCGAACAGTTCGGTCATGGCGATGTCAGTTTCGCGGTCGCCGAAATAGGTGGCCGGATCGAAGATCACCGGGTTGCCCTGCTCGTCCGCCGCGGCGTTGCCGCCCCACAGGTCGCCGTGCAGCAACGAAGCTTCGGGCTGGTGGTCCTGAAACAGCGCATCCATTTCAGCCATCAGCCGCTCGCCCCGCTCGAGGACGCGCGCGCCGATGCCGTTGCGGCCGGCCAGGTTCAGCTGAAAGCCCAAACGCTGCGCACGCCAGAACGCGACCCAATCGTCGGCCGGCGTGTTGACCTGGGGCGTGGAGCCGATGGTGTTGTCCCGGCCCCAGCCGAAACGGGTGGACGTGACCCGGTGCATGGCCGCCAGCTGTTCCCCCATGACCCGCGGATCACCGCGCCCGCCCAAAGAGATATACTCCAGCACCAGGTATGCCGAGCGCTCGGCCGTACCCACCGTGACCGGACGCGGCACGCGGATTGCCCGGGCCGCTGCCATCGCCTCCAGACCCGCCGCCTCTGCCTCGAACATGTCCAGGCCGGAGGCGTCGTTGATCTTAACGAAATACGATCGAGCGCCGTCGGCCAGGCGGTAGGCGCGGTTGATACAGCCGCCCCCGACACTCGCGGGAGAGGACGGCGCGAAAGGCGTGCCGGTGGCGTCGGCGATGGCACGGGCAATGTGGTTCCAGATAGTCATGCAGCACTACTGTAGCAAAGCCGGCACTAATGCGGCGCCAGGGCGGCAAACCGCTGCCGCAGGCCGGGGCCGAATCCCAGCTCGTTGAACAGGCGGCTCAACGCCCGCGGCCTGGGCCCGCGCCAACGCAACCCGGCGGTGGTCGGGTGCAGCGGCGCTCCGGTGTCGATGGTCACCAGGCGCCGGGCCAGCCACACCTGCTCGCGATGATCGCGCAACAGGCGCTGCAGCCGGCCCGCTCCCCGCAGGCCGCTGACGGGCAACCGTTCGAGGTTGTCGTAAACTCGGGTCAGGGACCCGTAACGGTCGATCAGGGCGGCTGCCGTCTTCGCACCGATGCCCGGCACGCCGGGAATATTGTCGACGCGGTCGCCGGTGAGCGCCAGCCAGTCGGGCACTTGGCGGGGACGCACACCCAGCTCGCGGCGCACGTCCTGCGCAGCGAGCACGCGGCCGGCGCTGAAATCCCAGTAACGGTCCGCGCCCTGCACCAGCTGCAACAGATCCTTGTCCCGCGACACGTACACCATGGAGAAGCCGCGACGGCGCATTTGGCGCGCCAGGGTGCCGATCAGGTCGTCGGCCTCGTAGCGTGTACTGGCATATTCGGCCACGCCGGCTGCGCGGACCAGCCGCCGGCACCAGCGCAACTGGCGCTCGAGTTCCGCCGGCGGCAACTCCCGATTGGCCTTGTAGCCGGGAAACAGGCCGTTGCGGAACGAGGTCGTGAGACTCTCGTCAAACAAGGCCGCCACGTGGCTGGGCCGCGCCTGCTCCAGCAGCTGGGTCAGAAAGACGGCGAAGCCGTAAACCGCGTTGACCGGATTGCCGCGGGGATCGGTGAGCCCGGCCGGCAGCGAAAACCAGGCACGGAAGATATAGATGCTGCTGTCGATCAGGTACAGTCGACGCCGCGCGGAACCGGCCACGGGTTCAGATCAGTCGCGACACCCGCTCGTGCAGCGGGCTGGTGCGCGGAAAATGCGCCAGCAGGAACTCCATTTGATCGGCCAGCACCCGCCGGCCCTGAAGATAGATGTATTCCGCGTGGGTGGGTGTGAAGGGTACCGCCAGCAACTGCATGCCGGCCTGTTCCGGCGTGTAGCCGGCCTTGTGGTTGTTGCAGCGTTTGCAGGCGGTGACCACGTTGGTCCAACGGTCCAGCCCGCCCTGGCTCAGGGGCGTGACGTGGTCCCGCGACAGGTGGCGGGAAGGGAAGCGCTCGCCGCAATACATGCAGATGTGCGCGTCGCGGTTGAACAGGGCCGGATTGTTCAGCGGGGGAGTGTAGCGATGGCGCGCCTTGGCCAGGGCGTGATTGTTGCCCTGGGTGGCGATGATCGAATTGACGTTGACGATACTGCGCAGCCCGGTGCGGGCGTTGCAGCCGCCGCGCACCCGGTAGAGCAGCGAGCCGCATGCGTAGGCTACCTGGCCGATGTGATACAAGCGGACGGCGTCCTGGTATCCGATCCATTCGAGCGGCATGCCGGACACGTCGGTACGCAAGACCTGCTGATTCAAGCTGTACACCACGCCTCCTCCTGGAAAATTCTACCCCCCTGGTTTTTCATAAAAATGACAGGAACCGTATCCGGCGCCGCTTGTCGTTGGTTTTTACCAGTTTTGGCTAGCCTATCACGCCCCCTGCGGGTCTGCCAGAGGTTCCTGCCGTAGCCGTTTCGCGCCTGAACACAGGCCCCTCGAGCCGTGCGCGAACACCATCATCGGAACCCGTGCGAACCCGGCAGCCGGAGGGCAAAAACACAAGATTTCCGCCCGCCAGCCCGGCGGCGGGATGGGCGCGAAAACGCTGCAGCACTGCCGTGGGCCGCGACCGGGGATCGAGTGAAAGCCGGCCAGTCCTACCCCGAAGGAGCCGTTTGCACGTAGCGTAACGGACTCGATAATCGACATTTTCCGGAACCTGGTATACACACGCAAAGCAAAATCCGCTACCATGGCGGCCTTAAAAGAAAACCATATGCGCAGTGCAGGCGCGGCGCGCGCGCTTCCGCATCCGGACGCCGGGCCACCTTGATCCTGAGCGCAGACGAATATATTTCAGCCATCGCGAAGCAGATTGAGTCGGAGAACAACCATGCCGATACGTGTCGCTGTACCCAGGGAAACCATTGCCGGCGAGCATCGCGTGGCAGTGGTCCCGGACGTGGCCGAGAAATTCACCAAGAACGGTATCCAGGTGATACTCGAGAAGGGAGCGGGCGACAGCAGCTTTTTCCCGGACTCGGACTACGACGATATCACGTTCGTGGACAGCGCCAAGGAGCTTTTCCAGCAGGCCGATGTGATTCTCAAAGTACAACCGCCGACAGTCGAGGAAATCGCACTGATACCCGACGGAGCGCTGGTGGTCGGTTTCATGCAACCGCATCGCGAGCCGGAGCGTATCCGGGCGCTGCGCGACCGCAACATCACCGCGCTGGCCATGGAACTGGTGCCGCGCATCTCCCGCGCCCAGTCCATGGACGCGCTGTCATCCCAGGCGTCCATCGCCGGCTACAAGGGGGCATTGATGGCCGCCGACCTAGCCGCCCAGTTCTTCCCCATGCTGACCACCGCCGCCGGCACCATCCGACCCGCCAAGGTACTGGTCATCGGCGCCGGCGTCTCGGGCCTGCAGGCGATCGCCACGGCGCGCCGGCTGGGGGCCATGGTGGAGGCCTACGACGTGCGCAAGGTGACCAAGGAGCAGGCCGAGTCGCTCGGCGCCAAGTTCCTGGAACTGAACGTCGACGCTGCGGCCGAAGGCGGCTACGCCCGCGAGTTGACCGAGGCGGAAAAACATCACGAACGCGACATGCTTGCCAATCATGTGGCCGGTGCCAACGCGGTGGTGGCGACCGCCGCCATTCCGGGCAAGCCGTCGCCGCGGCTGGTCACCAAGGACATGGTGGAGCGCATGCGCCCGGGATCGGTGATTATCGATCTGGCCTCCGAAGGGGGCGGCAATTGCGAACTCACCAAGGCCGGCAAGACCGTGCACCACCGCGGCGTGGTCATCCACGGCCCGCTGAACGTGCCCAGCATGCTGCCAGTGCATGCCAGTGAAATGTATTCGCGCAACCTCTACACCCTGCTGCAGCTGATGATCGTTGACGGCGAGCTCAAACCCGACTGGGACGACGAGGTGCTGGCCGGCAGCACCCTGACGCGGGATGGAAAAATCCTGCACGAGCCGACCCGCCAAGCCGTGGAAGGAGATTGAACATGATCGAGGGTTTCACCGCA
>JARRNJ010000113.1:0-5523 GCA_037385045.1 Gammaproteobacteria bacterium
CGCATCCACCGCGCAACAACGCGACCGGGGTCGCTGCCCACCCGCGACCTCGACCCGGCCGCCAGCGCCTCAGGGGCGGATCGCCGGCGGCCGGGTGCATTTGGCACGCGGCACCGCAACTCAATTGCGATCATAAGGACATCTGCGTCATGCCAAACACCGACTCCCGGGACCGCTCACACTTGCCTGTGTTCGATGAATTGCCCCGTGAACAACCTCCTGAGAAGTTACAGCTAGCCTGACGACAGAACAGATGGCCGAGCCGCCCCGTTCGTGACCCAAGAGAACGAAGTGCTCCGCGCCCGGGGGCCGAGTTGACCGGGGAAGATCCGGCTCGGACCCCTAGAGGTGAACGGGGGCCAGCTTGGCTGATCCTCCGCGTCCGGCGGATATCCGCCACGTGGTTGCAGGCGGGCGCGTTGTGGCGTCAAGCACGAATGGTTCTGCTTGCTGGCGGCGGTCACTTTCTGAAAGCGGTTCTTCCTTCACCGCGCTTCTTCAAGCGAGTGCTCCACCAAACCGGCCAGAAATCCGGCAAAGGGCGCGATATTCTGCCCCGCGCTGGCCCGCTCCAATGCGGCCATGTAATCGTTGCGACGTTCGAGCGGCACAATGGTCCAGGGATAGCCTCCAGAGGCGAGCATCACATTCATCAGAAAGCGGCCCAGTCGACCGTTGCCGTCCATATAGGGATGTATATAGACGAAGATGAAGTGGCCGAGCACAATCCGAACGCCAGCCTCTGGCTCACGTTTCAATAGATCAAAAAACGCCGGCATCATGTCGCGGATCGCTTCCCGGCTCGGTGGCACATGCATGGAGCGGCGAATATAGACGGGTCCGTTTCGGTAGCCCGCCAGATCACCGGGCCGGAGTACGCCGGCGGTGACGCTTGGCGCGAACAGTTCGCGGTACCATCGGCCATGGTCTTCATCGGCGACAGTTCCGGAATTTTCCCCGCTCAAAACGCGTTTCAAGCTCTCGCGAACGGCTTGGTGGGCCTGCCAGTAGCCCCGCGCAGCGAGCGCGTTGCGATGTTCCCGGTCAGCACCGTTGTCGTCGGGATTCCAGGTCCCGCTGCGCACCCGCTCGATGAGTTCGGGACTGACCCGGTACCCTTCAATGGAGAGCGAGTGATAGGCGTCGTTGACATACTCTTCCTCGACATGCGCCAAGTAGCGCGCGGGATCAGCCGGTACGCCGGGTGCTTTCGGGAAACGCTCAATGATTGGCCCGCGCATCTCTTCCCACATCAAGCGCAGTCGGTTGACGTAGGGCGAAACTTCGCGTGGGGAAAGAGCAATAGGGGCTTGCTGCTCAAACGGGTCTTGCACGCGCACCGCATAACCGGCCGCACGCATCGTCCCGGCGATGTCATCCGCAATGCGCGCGCGTCCGATATTGCGGAACGCGCCGGCAAGTCGTCCGGCGATCGTGCTATGGCCGCCTTCCAGCAAACGCTGAAGAATGTCCGAAGCATCCCGGACCATGGCGAGTGCCGTTCGGGCATCGGTCGGACACTGGCGGAAGAAGTTGGGACCGCAATCAACCAATGCAGCGGTCAGTGCGTAGAGCCGCAGGCCATCGATTGTGATGACATCCTTCTGTTCCGGCAGGGCCGCGCGAAGGTCGAGCAAGGACGTCTCATGCGGAAGTTCCATCACCTTGTTGCCGCCCTTGGGCGCGCGCACGAGCAGCTGGTGGGGAACCGTCCGATTGCCGGCGTGTAGAAGTAGCGACTGTTCGGGTGACAGGCACCAGTTCTCGCCGAAGCGCGCCTTGAAATAGGCCGCGCAGAAATCCCAGAAGCAGCCATACCATGCGGTACTTTCTCCGGCGGGCTGGTCGGGTCGCGCCGGGATATACCAGCCACGCATGACCTCACTTAGGAATCCGCCTTTGACCAACCGTTCACGGTGGAGTCGCGGGAGATCCGCTGAGCGGATGGCCACCAGTCCCTTTTCCTGTAGTGTTCCCAGAACTTCCAGGGACTCGGCCAGTTTCTCAGACGGTGCGGCCATGGCGTGCCTTGCTGCTCGGTTTGGCTGGGCGGTAATTAGGTTTTAGCGTTGTACCATAATTAGGTTTTAGTGTCGAGCTAAAATTAGGTTTTCATGCAGCGGCATCGTGACGCCCCATGGAGCAAACAACGCGGCATGCGGTCGTGTCCGTCAAGGACCGGCCGCAATATCCCGTACCACTTCAGGGCGATGGCCCGCTTCCAGCCATGCGAGCGGGCGTAGGGCTACCCCCTCGACTGCGAACCCTGGGCCGGGATTGGTGTACCAGATGTTGGGAACGGCAACGGGATGCAGCTGGCGTCGAGGGTCTCGACCCGCGGGAGGCGCTGGTTGTTGGAGCAGGGTCCAAGGCCGGAGCGGCTCGGCCCGGAAGGGCGGAGGTGGTACGGTAATCCCCCGTTTCCAACGGCGCCCAGAGCCCTTCAGGGTACGTTTTCGATGACAAAAGTGCCTTGACTTCAATGGAATGGCGCGCCCGAGAGGATTACCCGCCCCTTCGGGGTCGCCGGCGCGGTGTTTACACCCCGAAAGGAGCGCGCCGGCGCTCGACCTCGCTGGTGCGAGGTCGTCGAACGCCTGGATTGAACGGTCAGAGGTCCGAATCCTGTCTGAATACACAAATGCAAAGGGCCACCACAAGGGTGACCCTTTTCATTTGGCGCGCCCGAGAGGATTCGAACCTCTGACCTTTGGCTCCGGAGGCCAACGCTCTATCCAGCTGAGCTACGGGCGCATAACTTGTGTTTTCGGGCGCAGCCGATTGGACTGGCGCGCCCTCGGGATTACTCGGCCCTGCGGGCCTCGCCCCTTCGGGGCCAGCGCCGCTGACGCGACGCTGTTGTCTCGCGGCCTGTGCCCGCTCGGCTCGAACCTCTGACCTTTGGCTCCGGAGGCCAACGCTCGTCCTCGCGCTGCGCAGCTCGGACCCCGGGGCTCCCCGTTCCGGCTCGCCCGTTCGCCGGGCTGCGAAGGTCCACCGGACCTTCGGTCCCGGCTCACCCAGCTGAGCTACGGGCGCATAACTTGTGTTTTCGGGCGCAACCGATTGGATTGGCGCGCCCTCGGGATTACTCGGCCCTGCGGGCCGGCATCACCGTGTTATCCCGGTCGCGGGGACGCCAAGCATACGCGCACAGCCGGTGCGAGTCCACGGGCGGCGATTATATCATCAGAAGGGCGCCGGTTGGATGGCCCCGGGGCCGCCGTCCCTGGCGGCTGCGGCCGGGTCATTTCATGGTCGGCATGACGAAGTCGGCTTCCGAGCGCACGCCGCCGGGCCAGCGGGCGGTGACGGTCTTCAGCCGGGTATAGAAGCGCACGCCGTCGGGGCCGTGCATGTGCAGGGGTCCGAACAGGGAGCGCTTCCAGCCGCCGAAGCTGTGATAGGCCATGGGCACCGGGATCGGTACGTTGATGCCGACCATGCCCACGTGCACGACGTGGCTGAACCGGCGTGCGGCGGCGCCGTCGCGGGTGAAGATGGCGGTGCCGTTGCCGTATTCATGCTCGTTGATGAAGCGCACCCCGGTCTCGAAATCCGGCACCCGCACCACCACCAGCACCGGGCCGAAGATCTCCTCCCTGTAAATGGTCATCCGGTCGGTGACATGGTCGAACAGGGTGCCGCCGACGAAGTAGCCCTGTTCATGCCCGGGCACCTGGACACCCCGGCCGTCGACCACCAGGGTGGCGCCTTCCTTTTCGCCGATATCGATGTAGTTGCGGATGCGCTTCATGTGCTCATGGGTGACCACCGGGCCCATTTCGGCGTCGGCGTCGGTTCCCGGTCCCACTTTCAGCGCGCGCACCCGCGGGGCCAGGGCGTCGACCAGGGCGTCGCCGACGTCGCCCACCGCCACCGCCACGGAGATGGCCATGCAGCGTTCGCCGGCGGAGCCGAACGCCGCGCCCATGAGGGCACTGGCGGCGTCGTCCAGGTCCGCGTCGGGCATCACCAGCATGTGGTTCTTGGCCCCGCCCAGGGCCTGCACCCGCTTGCCGTGCTCGGAGGCGGTGCGGTAGATGTACTCGGCGATGGGGGTGGAGCCGACGAAGCTCACGCCCGCCACGTCCGGGTCGCTGAGCAGCACGTCCACCGCTTCCTTGTCGCCGTTGACCACGTTGAACACTCCCGCCGGCAGTCCCGCTTCGGCCAGCAGTTCGGCCAGGCGCATGGGGCACGATGGGTCGCGCTCCGAAGGCTTGAGTACGAAAGTATTGCCGCAGGCGATGGCCACGGGGAACATCCACATGGGCACCATGGCCGGAAAGTTGAACGGCGTGATGCCGGCGCACACCCCCACGGGCTGGCGCAGGGACCAGCTGTCCACGCCGGTGCCGACGTTCTCCGAGTGCTCGCCCTTGAGCAGGTGCGGGATGCCGCAGGCGAATTCCACCACTTCCAGGCCGCGCTGCACCTCGCCTTTGGCGTCGCTCAACAGCTTGCCGTGCTCGGCGGTGATCAACGCCGCCAGTTCGTCCATGTGCTGCTCCACCAGGTCCCGGAACCGGAACAGGACGCGCGCGCGGCGCAGCGGCGTGGTGGCGGCCCAGCCGGGCAGCGCCGCGCGGGCCGCCTGGATCGCCGCGCGGGTTTCGTCGGCGCTGGCCAGGGACACTTTGGTGTCCGATGCACCGGTCGCCGGGTTGTACACGTCGCCCCAGCGTCCGCTGCGGCCTTCGGTCACCTTGCCGTTGATGTAGTGGTGCTGTGTGGTGCTCATGTGTCGTGTCTCGAATCTTGTGTGGTTCGGTCATGGGCGGCGCGGGACGCGGCCGCCGGACCGGAGTCCGGCGGCGCCTGAACGCCGTGGCGGGTGCGGCCCCGCGCGGGGCCCATACCTTAGCACTGCGCGCGGGCGGGCACCACTGGCCTTCCGGCATGTGAAATCGCCGTGCCCCGACGCGCTGCACCGTTCCTGTGCCGAGGCCAACGGCGCTGCGGCAGGTTGGTGCGCATCCCGCGGCGCCAGGCATTGTCCCCGGCGGTGCGACGGCTCCGGCGCGGGCGCGCCGCGGGTCGCGCGCCATTGCATTGCCACGGCGCAACGCCAGTATTCATGCGGGTTCGCGCGGTGCATGCCCGAAGCGCCGGCAGCCGTTCCGGCCAACGGCGTGCGCCCGTGGCACGCAAGTTGCTAAAACACGATTACCAAGTGCGAGGGACCGGTGGCGCAACCGCCTCGGTCCGGACATTGGAATAAGGTGACTAGGGTTCCGTCTCGCGGGTTCGCCGCGAGGGCCTGGACCGAGGGTTGCCGGCCTCCACCGGGAGGTTACACGGCGGGATAAAAGCCCGGGAGGACCATCGGTCCCCTCGTGCGTTTCTTCCGGGCGTGTCCCGACTGACGGAGGTTAACCCATGCTTTCCTTTCGCAAATCTCTTCTGACCAGACTGCTGGTCCTGGCGCTGTCGTTGGCGGGGTTGCTGTCCCCTCTGCAACAGGCCCAGGCGCGTCCGACCGTGAACGTCGGCACCGTGGTGTGGATCGGCTACGCGCCG
>JARRNJ010000114.1:0-9703 GCA_037385045.1 Gammaproteobacteria bacterium
CAATCATGGAGAGAATCGTTTGCACCAACTCTTTCTGTTTTTCCGGAAGCACGTTCATAGAAATTCTAACGAAGATCATTGCGCCCACCTCTCGGCAATACCAGAGCCTTTAAGGGTTGGCAGAACCATCGGTAATTTTGGGAACCTTTGCTTATAAAGTACTTTTCAAAATCCAAAACGGGTTTCGTTTTGGTAAAATATAATCTCAGAACCCGAATGAAACACTTGTAGAACGATGATAAACGGCAACAAATTGAAATTACTTGCAATGCCATTCAAGACAACAATTATGGTCATAAGACTATTCACCGCAGCCCTATTTTCTTTCGGCTTCCAAATTTATTTTTTTCATCCGGATTAAATGTTCAATCATTTTTTGCTCGAATTTTCCCTTAGCCTCGGAAATGTTATTCTGCAAACTTAAGGCTTTAGCGGTATCAGGATCTTTCTTGACAAGCTCGGCTTTCAAGTAAAGCTCTTTCTCGTATATCGTCTGCCTAAGGTCTTCAGTCGCCTTGATAAATGCTTCTTGTTCAGCATTTAGTTTCCTTATGGTCTCATCGTTTAAATACCTGTTATACCCTGGATACTTGCTGGATCCACCCGGCATCCCCTTTTCATGAAAGCCGTATCTCATCATATCCTGGCCGTATTTCAATATTTCATCAGGATCCTGACCCATCGTCCCGTAGGAACCATATCCTTCTTCGTAACTGCCGGATCCCATATCTTGACCAAAGACATTCGAAGCCAACATGAAAGGTAAAACCATTGCCAATATTATCGATACTCTGTTGATAATGTTATTTCTCATTACTTGATCTCCTTTATAAACATTAGCGCGATTAAAGCTCCATATCCCTCAACATTTTTTCTAATGGACCCTGGTAAAGATGGCGGCAATGGGGCACCCAACGGGAATATTTGTGCCGTTATTCACTACTTTATGTAAGATCAAGTTTTGTGCCAGGTTTCTAACACTCAGGGTCGCGTCACCCATCATTTTGATTTATAAGGATAATTAGTTTAAAAAGCACTTTCAGGGCAGTCATTAACAGCCATATAAAAAAGATCATATTTACCCAAATGGTCATATATGACCCTTTTTAGGCATCCCTGGCGTTATGGGGGGCAAATGATAATGGCGGATTGAAAATGATAATCGACTTTTTCTTGTCGCCCGCCCCAGAGTATAGATCCCCGACAATTTCACAGGATCTTAGGCGACCTTTTGGAGCGGTCCCACAAACGAGCGCTCAACCGCCTGTAACAGAGATCCTCACCTCGGCCCAGTGTTCCTTATGGTCGTCAACAAGAGGGATGTTCTTATCGTGTTGATCGATGCCATCCACACTCACGCGCATCTCGCCATTCCCGGCAGGCGTTTGCAGGACATCGATGTGGTAGACGGTCTCCCGATAACGGTAGTGCATCTTGAACCCTGCCCAATCCGCAGGGAGGCACGGCGTAAAACGCAGTTTATCCACTTCAAGTCTGAGCCCCAGGAGTGATTCCACGATCAGCCGGTACATCCAGGCAGCCGAGCCCGTGTACCATGTCCAGCCGCCGCGGCCGGTATGCGGTGGTACCGCATAGACGTCGGCCGCAACGACATACGGTTCCACTTTATAGGTGGCAGTCTCTTCGGTCGATCTTGCATGGTTCACCGGGTTGATCATGGAAAAGAGCTCCCACGCGCGCCGGTTGTCCCCCATACGAGCGAAGGCCATTGCCGCCCAGATGGCCGCATGTGTATACTGCCCGCCGTTTTCTCTCACGCCGGGGACGTACCCTTTGATGTAGCCGGGATTCAGCGCCGACTTGTCAAACGGCGGATCCAAAAGCTGGATCAGCCCATGGTCGCGACGAACAAGGCGCTCATCCATCGCTTTCATGGCCATGCGCGAACGCTCATGATTTCCCGCACCCGAAAGCACAGACCAGCTTTGCGCAATCGAATCAATCTGGCATTCAGGGTTACTCGCCGATCCTAGCGGCGAGCCGTCGTCGAAATAGGCGCGGCGGTACCACTCGCCGTCCCAGCCGTTCTGCTCGAGATTCCGGCCCAGTTGAGCCGCCTCTCTCTGGCAACGTTCGACGAAAGACAGGTCGCCACGCGTACGGGCAACCTCCGTAAACTGCATGAGCACGTGATAAAGGAAAAACCCTAACCAAACGCTTTCGCCCTTGCCGTGTTCACCCACAATATTCATGCCGTCGTTCCAGTCCCCGGAACCGATGAACGGCAGGCCGTGCTCACCGAATTTGAGGCTGTTGAGGATAGCTCGGACACAGTGTTCGTAAAGGCTCTCCGCTTCTTCAGAGTGCTCGGGCAGATCGTAATAAGAGTCTTCATCGGTTTTTACCGGTCGGCCATGGACGAAGTGGACGGGCTCATCCAACACGCCGGTGTCCCCGGTGGTCAGGACATAGCGGCAGGTCGTGAGCGGCAGCCAGAGGTAATCATCCGAACAGTGCGTACGCACACCCCGCCCCGTTGGAGGATGCCACCAATGCTGAACATCTCCCTCCGGGAATTGACGGGACGCGCACAGGAGCAAATGCTCACGCACGAGATGCGGCCTGGCGTGAATGAGCCCCATCACGTCCTGCAACTGATCGCGAAAACCGAAGGCGCCCCCCGACTGGTAGGTTGCGCTTCGCGCCCAAAGGCGGCACGCCAGCGTTTGGTACAGGAGCCAGCCGTTGGCCAGCACGTTGAGGGACGGGTCGGGTGTTTCCACATGTACCGCTCCGAGGGTGTGCGTCCAGTGCTGCCACACCGCATCGAGGGCTTCGCGTGCAGCGGTTGGTTCCCGAAAGCGATTGACCATGTTTCTGGCATCGTCGGCGCCTCGTCCGACCCCAAGTTTGAAGATGATCTCTCGCTCTTGCCCGGCAGATAGATCGAAGACCACCTGGATAGCGGCGCAGGGATCAAGCGCGGCCCCCACCTTGCCGGAAAGGTGGGTCAGCATCATCGCCGCCGGTTTTTGCAGCGTACCGTTGCGTCCAAGAAATTCAGTCCGATTGCCGGTAACAGTGCGCCTCGTATCGTCCACGTCAAAGAACGCAACACGATCGCTGAACTCTGTGTTATAAGGATTCCACGCAAACAGCGCGCCGCTATTCGGGTCAGTTTCGGTGATCACGTGCATGCCCGATTTCGGCCGCAGGTCGCCAAGGACCCATTCCGCGTATCCGGTAGCGGAGAGTCGACGAGGTCGCCCCGACTCGTTTCGCACTTTGAGCACCATGAACTTGATCGGTGCGTCCATGGCCACGTAAACCCAAAGCTCTGAGCGGATGCCGCGCTCGGTGTGCTCGAAGACGCTGTAGCCAAATCCGTGCCGGGTGACGTACGGCGCAGCACCGCGGCTGGGCAGCGGCGTCGGGGACCAGAAGTGGCCGCGCTCTTCATCACGGAGGTAAAAGGCCTCTCCGCCCGAATCGCTCACGGGATCGTTCCCCCAGGGAGTAAGGCGGAACTCGTGGGCATTCTCGCTCCAGGTATAGGCAAACCCGCTCTCTGAAATGACGGTACCGAAGTGTGGGTTAGCCAGCACATTCACCCACGGCGCCGGTGTCACCTGCCCATGCGCGGTGGTAATGACATACTCGCGCCCATCCGGTGTGAATCCGCCCATCCCGTTGAAAAACGTCAGATCGTGGCGGGGCGATGCGGCCACCGCCAGGGGTTCGGAGCGGTGGGTTCGGGTCGGCGTAAGGAGCGGCACTGTAGCCTCCACCAAAGGACGCCGATTGATCTGGTCTGCCAGGGTCCCCCGACTGTCGATGATAATGGCGCGGGCGACCGTTTGGATCAGGATGCGGTCCTCCTCCGATATCTGGTCGGCGGGTCTTACGAAAATCCCGGCCGGTCGATCGGTCAGGCTGGCTTCGGTGCCTGCGGCGATGAGCCCCATGATCTGGTCGTGAAGCAGTTGCCGGTAACCGGCGTGATCTTCGTTCCAGATCACCAGGTCCACTGACAGTCCCTTCAAACGCCAGTAGGCGTGGGCCTGCACGAGCTGTCGCACCAGATCGATATTGGCCGGATCTTGAATTTGCAGCAGCACAATCGGCAGATCGCCGGAGATGGCGTATCCCCAGAGACCGGATTGCCCCCGGTGGTTCTTGATCAGGACACTCGGGTCTGCTCGCAGCGAAGCATTGGCGTAGATTATCGAGCCGGCAAGGCGCCCATAGAGTTGCGCATCGGCCGCTGAGGCATTGATCTGGCGCAGCAGCACCTGGCCATGGGTCCAGGCCAGATTAAAGACGCGATCCGCGAGACGCCGATCCTGGTATTTTTCCACCAGACTCAAGGCTGCATCACGGGTTTCACCGATGCCGGAGCCGTTTCTTCCGGATCCAGCGTTATCCGGTAACGGATGGCGACAATCGGATCGAGCACGGAGCCCTCGCTGCCCGACAGCGCCGCGGGACCGTTCATTGCTTGGGGATCGGCGGCAGTTCCTCCGCGGCCGATGAACTGCATGCGGTCCGTCTCGTAAGAGATTTCTCCGATGTGCGCCCCATGCACGACCATCAGGTGAAACATCCAGGGCGTGGGCTCGTCCGGGGAGCGAGCTCGGCGAGTGCAGAGGATGGCCCGCTGCCGGCGGAGGATTTCGGTCTGCACAAAAAGATTGCTGAACGCCGGATGCAGGGCGTCCGCGGCAGGCGGTGCCAGAACCACTTCCGCGTAACTGGTCACGTCTATCGCTCGGCGAGTCTGTGCGCGGTTGGTGATGCGGACGCGGCGCAGTTCGATGTCATCCTCGGGTGAAACAGTGATCTCGGTATGGGTGTCATAGTCATGGTCGCGGCCGCGAAACTCGGCTCGCCCTTCCGAAAAGATCGCCTCAAAATGCTTCGATCGCTTGAGCGTCGGCTGATATGCGGTTGACCAGAACTCCTTGCTGGTCACATCGCGCAGGTAACAGAAGGTGCCCCAGTTATCGCAGGTGCGGTCTTCGCGCCAACGGGTGACGGCCAGGTCCTTCCATCGGCTGTAGCCGCCGCCGGCATTGGTGATCATCACGTGATATCTGCCGTTCGAAAGCAACTGCACTTCCGGGTTCGGCGTGTCGGGACTGCTATAAACGCGTATCGGCGTTTCCGTAGCACCGGAAGCCGCCTGGTGCTCGGACAGCTCGGTTGTCTGCGCATAGAACGCTGTCGCCTTGGGGATTCGCTCCTGGAGCAACAGCATGGTCGCCTGGAACAAGGGATCCGACGCGAAGCGCTTCTGCATCGGGCGATCCAGGAGCAGATGTGCCAGAGACAGGAGACTCATGCCCTGGTGATGGGCCATGAAGGACCGAACCACGGCGCTCGATTGTCCGCGCGGCAGCCGCGACGGCGTATAGTCGATCGCTTCGTAGAAGCCATACCGCGTTTCAAAACCGTCAGCAGCGAGTCGCTCAAGGTTCAGACACGCCTCCTTCGGCGCCACCATCAGCGCCATCGTCGAGGCATAGGGCGCAATCACCAAGTCCTCGGCCAGTCCACGTTTGAGCCCCAGGCCGGGCACACCAAAGGCGCGGTATTGGTAGTTGAGATTCACATCGATGGCATTATAGCCTGATTCCGAAATGCCCCACGGCGCGGCACACTTTTTTCCATAATCGATCTGCCTGGCCACAGCCGCCTTATAGGTCTGATCGAGCAGCGTATCTTCGTACGTCGGCATCACCAGGAGCGGCATCAGGTATTCGAACATCGAACCGCTCCATGAAA
The DNA here is from genome assembly GCA_037385045.1 of Gammaproteobacteria bacterium. Taxonomy (GTDB): domain Bacteria; phylum Pseudomonadota; class Gammaproteobacteria; order JASBUN01; family JASBUN01; genus JARRNJ01. The sequence goes on from JARRNJ010000114.1 coordinate 5,746, forward strand.
GCAGGATCGGCTCTCCCCCGGCGATAGTGAGCAGACGTCCCAGGGCGAACCAGCTCTCCTGAGGCAGTTGTCCCTGCGCAATCGCCACGAAAGTGGAAAATCTCGCTTCTGAAGCCAGAAGATCGTAGTAACTCGCGTCCCGTCGGTGTTCGCCGACATTGTAGCCGATAGCCAGCAGATAACGCTTCTCGTCAAACAGAAAATCATAGTCCATCCGGGCGAGGTCGCCGCATTGCAGGGCAAGCCGCTCGATAGTCGCAATCCTTTCTTTGGCGTACCGGCTGGCAGTCGTGATGCGGCCTTGAAGTTCATCAAGCCGTGCGCTCTGCTCGGACGACGTGGCAGAGCTTTTTTTCTGCTTGATGGTCTGCAGGAGCTTGACGTCCAGTGCTGCCAGTTCGCGCAGTGTCGGGACCTCGTCGAGATCGGAAAAGTCTGCGAAGCTGTTGTGAGAAGACAAGAGCGCTGTCCACGGAGCGAGCGACGAGAGCTCATCGACAGCGTCCCGGCATTGTCCGGCGAACGCACGGGCCCACCACCTCAATTGGCTTTCGGGGTCGGCATCGAGAGCTTCGATGCTTGCGACCAACTCTGCGGCGGACATTGTCAACCGATCAAGGCACAGTCGCAAAGCCGTGAGCGTGGCAGGATGGGAACGGGTCGCAGACTCCAGGTCCTTCTGAAGTTGAGCAAGCTGGGCTGGATCGTGTTCTTCCGGAGTGGCGGCCGCAACATCCGCGACAATCCGAAAGGTATCGCTTAGACCCTCAAACAAACGTTTTTCCAGGATCTTGTGATCGGCAAGTCCGAGCAGACCCGGCCGCAATGTCATCAGATAGCCTGCCAGGTTTCCGCTGTCCACCGACGAAATGTATCGGGGTGACAGTGGTTTAAGAGACTGCGTGTCGTACCAGTTGTAAAAGTGGCCTCGGTGTCGGTCCAGGGTTTCCATGGTTCGAAGGGCCTTTCCCGTATGCTCGATGAGTTGTCCGGCCGAAATGTAGCCAAAGTCGTACGCGGACAAATTCGCCAGGAGCGTAAGTCCCATGTTGGTCGGCGACGTGCGATGCGCCATTACGGCAGCGGGATGCTCCTGATAGTTGTCGGGCGGCAGCCAATGATCTTCAGGGCCGACGAAAGTCTCGAAGAACGCCCATGTCTTTCGGGAAAGCTTCCTAAGAAAGAGGGTCTGATCAGCCGTCAGCTTTGTTCGCCGACGAGAAAGAGACCGGCTGATCCACCAGGCGATGGCAGGAGAGGCAAACCAGAGGCCCAGGATGCACACCGCCGCGCCGAGCGCGGCCGGCCTCGAAACAGCCAAATAAATCCCAGCGGCAGTGGCCAGGACGGGGCCAAACCACATTGTCTTCCAGGAGGCAACGAAGTCCGTTCGGCTTTGGCGGTCCGCGTCGTTCGAAGGGTTCCACTCCAAAAGTCGTTTGTGGATGATCCACATTCGCCCGAGAGTGCGTCCAATCGCATCCAGGCTGAAGAAAGCTTCGTAGGGGAGACACGAGAGTTCAAACACCGTCTGAGCGGCGTGCCGGCCGGCAGAGCGCACCGTGACCGCAAGATGCTGACTCAGCAACATATCGTCCGGTTTCTGAAACAGATCCAGAAAAGAGGCCATCATAGGGGGGATCAGGATAATCCCTATTAAGGCGAGGGTCCATAGCCAGGGCGGGGACAAGACGGTCCAGGCGAGGAGCAACAACAAGGTCAACGCTGCCGATACGAGGCTCCGACGGAGATTGTCGAAAATTTTCCATCGCGACAACGCCGAGAGCGGATTCTTTCGGCGACTTCCATCGAAGCCGGGAACGCCAGGCAGCAGCCAGCGGGCAATTTGCCAATCCCCTCGAATCCACCGTTGGCGACGGCTCACGTCCGCGCTGTAGCGGGATGGATATTCCTCGTACAACAGCACATCGCTGAGCAGTCCCGCCCGCGCGTAGCAGCCCTCCAAAAGGTCATGGCTGAGGATCCGGTTCTCAGGGAATCGTCCCTTGAGGGATCGCTCGAACGCATCAACATCATAGATTCCTTTGCCGATGAATGAGCCTTCACCGAATAGGTCCTGGTAGACATCGGAGACAACCCGGGTATATGGGTCGATGCCGTGCTCGCTCCCGAACAATCGCGCATATCGCGACCGGTTAATTCCCGGCAGGCTCACGGCCAGCCGAGGCTGAAGGATACCGTACCCTTCATTGATCCGCTGCCTGTCTTCGTCGTACCGCGCCCGATTCAGCGGGTGCGCCATGGCGCCCACAAACTGCCATGCCGAATCGCGGGGAAGCTGCGTATCGGTGTCCAGGGTGATCACATACTTTACATTCGATAACACGGCTATATCCCCAACGATAAGGGAGAAACGATCAGTTGTGCCGCCGCGTAGAAGCGAATTCAAATCCGCAAGCTTGCCGCGCTTGCGTTCATACCCCATCCAGAGCCGATCCCGAGGGTTCCATCGACGTGGACGATGAAAGAGGAAGAACGTATCGGCTGTTGGGCCTCGGTACTTTTCGTTCAACTCTTGAATTCTCTTTTGAGCCAGCCGTAACAACGGGTCGTCCTCCGGAAGCGTTTCCTCGGATGCGTCCCGGAAATCCGTCAGCAGACCGAAGTGCAAGTGCTCGTCTCGATTGGCCAGAAATCGAACCTCCAGGGCCTCGACCAGATACTCAATGTTTTGTGTGCTCGTGAGCATCGTCGGGATCACGACCAGGGCGCGCGATTCCGAAGGAATTCCTCCTGAAAAGTCCATTCGCGGCAGCAAGCGCGGCGGCGCCAGTAATGTCGACAGCCAGTTCGCCAGCGCCACGGCCAGATGACTCGCGCCCAGCAGCAATGGCAGACCTATCAGCGCGATTAACCAATTCGGGGACCCCATGGCATGCGCCTTGGCCAACAAAACCCCAGTGAAAATAGCCGCAATCAGCGTGATTATGCCCAGATAGAAGAGCAAAGGGAACTGTCGGCTTATTCGCCGAAGCGTTTCAAGGGGAGATCGGCGCACCTGAGCCGCGCCTTCGAGTTGCCTCAATCCCTCGTCGATCAGATAGAACCCGACGTGAGCGGCTCGATCGTCGCTGCCTTTGTGAGCAGCACCCTCAAGCGCCAACTGGATCGCTTGGCGCGCCACCTCGCTTTCGGATCGCCGGCTGCTTTTGGCTATTTTTTCTACGACGTGACGGTAACGATCCCGGGTGGCAAAATCCATCTTTCCGTAGACGTCGCCTGGATCCTCACCCAGGGTCTGCTCCACAATGCTCATCGTCTCCACGAATTCGCGCCAATCCATTGCGACCAGGAAACGGAGGCTGCCGATGCTGTTGCTCATCGAGACCTGGTCGGCAGCCTGTTGCTGGTTCTCCGAGCGCACCAACTGTTCGATGGTCAGGCCCGATTCGAACAGTCGCTGTTCAATCCAGGTGAGCGGCAATGCCAGAGCAGGACCCTGGCCCTGTAAACGGCGCGTGAGCTCCGCAACGAACGAGCTCACCATCGGAGGGTTCGACCGTGCCATGTCGCCGACCACCAGAATCAGGCTCTTGGGGTCCTTCGCGGCGATCTCCGTCATCTGGTCGGCCCAATAGTCGGCACGGCTTCGATCAATGCTGTCGGCGGCGATCCGGGCGGCAACCCGCCGAAGATTCTCGATCAGGGCCAGGCGCAGCATGATAGGAATGGCCCACAATTCGCCAAGCTTCAGGGTGGTTACCGACTGGTAGGCGGCCACGAAACTGCTGAGGTTTTCCGGATCCACCCGGCCATCGCCATGCGAGATAATCTCCAGCGCAATGTCGTACACGCGTGGAAGCCCGGCTGATGGGCCGTTCAGCAAGCGCGGCAGCTCACGGCTATACCCCTTGGGCAAGTGTCGCCTGGCCATGCGAATCTGCTCTTCGATCACATAGAAGTTGTCAATCAGCCATTCACCGGCCGGGGCAATCCG
>JARRNJ010000115.1:0-5986 GCA_037385045.1 Gammaproteobacteria bacterium
GCCAGGCAACGCAGCAAGGTGCTCTTGCCGGCGCCGTTGGGCCCCACCAGCGCCGCGATCTCGCCGCGGGCGACCTGAAACCCGACGCCGTCGAGGGCGCGCACGCCCGGGTACTCGAAAACCAATTCCTGGACCTGGATCACTGCCGCAAAATGCTCCGCTGACCCCGGCTTGCCGCGGCCGGGTATGCCGTTGCCCGCTTACGCTACCCGCAATAACCGCCCAAGTACAGGGGTTGCGGGTGCGCGGGGATCAGGGTGCCTATACTGGAGGCAGGTATCGGCAGCAGCAAGGTGATGGTATGAGTGCTGAGCGGGGCTTTCGACGCGAACACGACAGCATGGGCGAAGTGCAGGTGCCGACAGAAGCCCTCTACGGCGCCCAGACCCAACGCGCAGTATTGAACTTCCCCATCAGCGGCCTGCGCATGCCGCGGCCCCTGATCCGTGCGCTGGGGCTGATCAAGGCCTGTGCCGCGCGGGTCAACGGGGAACTGGAGCTGCTGCCCGCCGACGTCGCCGAGGCGGTGGCCAACGCGGCCACCGAAGTTGAAGCCGGAGGCCACGACGGGCAGTTTCCGGTGGACGTGTTCCAAACCGGCTCCGGCACCAGCACCAACATGAACGCCAACGAGGTTATCGCCCGCCTGGCCACCCGCAGCCTGGGGCGCGCGGTGCACGCCAATGACGACGTCAACCGCAGCCAGAGCAGCAACGACGTCATCCCCACCGCGATTCACGTGGCCGCGGTGCTGGAACTGCAGGCGCGCCTGCTGCCCGCTGTCCACCGGTTGCAGCAGGCCATCGAAAACCGGGCGGCGGAATTCGATGATGTGGTCAAGACCGGCCGCACCCATCTGATGGACGCCATGCCCCTGACCCTTGGCCAGGAGCTGGGCGCCTGGGCCAGTCAACTGCAGCGCGCGGCGGCGCGCATCGAGGACAGCAGTTCCCGCCTCTACGCCCTGGCACAGGGCGGCACTGCCATCGGCACCGGCATCAATGCCCATCCGGAGTTCGGCCGGCGCTTTGCCCAACGCCTGAGCGGCGCCACCGGCCTGCCGTTTCGACCCGCGCCCAATTCATTCGAGGCGCTGGCGAGCCAGGACAGCGCGGTGGAGATGAGCGGGCAGCTGCGGGTGCTGGCCACGGCGTTGATGAAAATCGCCAACGACCTGCGCTGGATGAACAGCGGGCCGCTCACCGGCCTGGCCGAAGTCAGCCTGCCGGCGCTGCAACCGGGCAGCAGCATCATGCCGGGCAAGGTCAACCCCGTCATTCCCGAAGCGGTGGCCATGGTCTGCGCCCAGGTCACCGGCAACGACATGACCATTACCGTCGCCGGACAATCGGGCAACTTCCAGCTCAACGTCATGCTGCCGGTGATCGCCCACAACCTGCTGCAGAGCATCGATCTGCTCACCAATGCCATGGACGCCCTGCGGGAGAAGACCATCGACGGCTTGACGGTCAACCGCGAGCGGCTCGGCGCGCAGCTGCAGCGCAATCCCATCCTGGTGACCGCTCTCAACGCGCGCATCGGCTACGAAAAGGCGGCGGCCATCGCCAAGCGGGCCTACGCCGAAGGCCGCCCGATCCTCGAGGTGGCCGCGGAAATGACCGATATCGGCGCCGATGAGCTGGAGCGGCTGCTGGACCCGCGGCACCTCACGGGGCCGGGGTGATTGCGCGTTACCGCGGCGGGAAAGCCGCCCGGCGCAGCGCCGGTGCTGCCATCCGCCGCCCGCCGCGGTATGCTTTGGCAAATCCGCCACAACCGGGAGCCGTTGCATGAACAACCGCCTGCTGACGCCGGGCATGGAACTGGATCCCGCGGAACCGCTGTGGAAACGGGTGCCGACCCGGGACGCTAACGGCAATCGGCTGAGCGATTTCATGATGATCATTCCCAAGCTGCGCAGCAAACCGCGGGAACTGATTCATCGCACCATTGGGGAAATCCAGAAAGTGCTGGAGCAGTATCAGCGGGCCGTCGTGTTTGCCGACCTCAATCTCAAGCTCAATGTGCTTTGGGTCAGCGTCCGTCCCATCCCGGGCATCTGCCTGGAGCTGCCCACCGCGATAAAAATGCGGGTTCCGGAAGCGATCCTGGTGGGCGAGCAATTCAAGCGCGGCTGACGCCTCCGGCCGCCGCCGCGGCGCAATTCCGGTCGGCGGCCGCCCGGCCGTTCCCGTATAATGCACACCTCCCGGCGGTCACCGCCGCCAGACTCCCCCGAGCCGGGCAAAACGACATCCATGACCGAAGCCTATCAATACATTGACACCCCCGAAGCGCTGCAGAACCTTGCCCAGCGCCTGCGCGGCAGCCCCTGGATCTGCCTCGACACCGAGTTCATGCGCGAGAAGAACTACTTTCCGCAACTGTGCCTGCTGCAGGTGGCCAATGCCGAGGAGATCGCCTGCGTCGATCCGCTGGCCCTGCCCGGCCTCGATCCGCTGCTGGAGGTGCTCTATGATCCGGCGACAGTGAAAGTGCTGCACGCCGCCAAACAGGACCTGGAAATCCTCTATCACCTGCGCGGTGCTGTGCCTGCGCCGATCTTCGACACCCAGATCGCGGCCGCGCTGCTTTGCCACAACGAACAGATCGGTTACGCCAACCTGGCGGAGCAGACCCTCGGCGTACGGCTGGACAAGGCCCACACCCGCACCGACTGGAGCCTGCGGCCCCTGGATCCGGGCCAGCTGCGCTATGCCGCCGACGACGTGCGCTATCTGCGCGATATCTATCAGCACCAGCTGGACCAGCTGCGCGAGCAGGGCCGCCTGGAATGGCTGCAGGAGGATTTCGACGCATTGAGCGACCCGGCGCAATACGCACCCGACCCGGAACAGAGCTGGCGCCGGGTGAAGGACGCCAAACGTCTCAAACCAAAACAGCTGGCCGTGCTCAAGGCGCTCGCCGAGTGGCGCGAGCGGCGCGCCATGGAAGTGGACAAGCCCAGGCGCTGGATCCTACGCGACGAAGTGCTGACCGAACTGGCCCGGGCGGCGCCCGGCGACCGCGCCGGCCTGGAGCGCATCCGCGGCCTGGAGCCGGGGGCCATCAAGCGCGTCGGTGACCGGCTTTTGGAAGTGATCGCCGCCGGCGGGCGCATGCCGCGCGAGCAGTGGCCGGAACTCGAACCGCGGCTGACGGTGAAGCCCGAGCAGGAGGCGGTGGTGGATCTGCTGATGGCGCTGCTGCGCGTGCGCGCCCGGGAACACGAACTCAGCCCGGCCATGCTCAGCAGCCGCCACGACCTGGAGCGGCTGCTCGACGGCGACCGCAGTGTGGCCGTGCTGCACGGCTGGCGCCGCGCGTTGGTGGGAACCGACCTGCAGGCCCTGCTCGACGGCCGCCTGCGCCTCGGTGTGGCCGACGGCATGGCGACGGTGGGCGAGGGCTGAGCCCAGCCTGCGAATTCAACTGATTGCCGAGGAGACCCTTATGTATGTCGTCGCCAACCGGGTGCCGGTAGCCGCCGGCTGGGAGATGGAATTCGAGCAACGCTTCCGCAACCGCGCCGGGCAGATCGACCGGCAGCCGGGCTTCGTGCGCATGGAAGTGCTCAAACCCACCAGCCCCGACACGCCGTTCGTGGTGTTGACCGCGTGGCGCGACAAGGCGTCGTTCGAACGGTGGGTCGGCAGCGAGGATTTCAAGGCTGCCCACCGCAACCCGATGCCGAAGGAGGCGTTCGCCGGCGAAAGCCGGCTGGAGCAATACGAGATCGTGGTCTCCACCGCGAACGAGTGAAACATCCGCCGGGTGGACCGATCGGGTTGGTCACCCGAGGGCGAGCCGTAGGGTGCGTTCGACGCTGCAAGGCGGCAATGCACCGGCTGATCGATACGGCGCCGACGCCGTGCATCCGGTGCGCCGGGACCCCGCAAACGGTGCGCCACCTTCGGTCGGCGCACCCTACCAACGAACTCGCGTAGGGTGCGTTCGACGCCGCAAGGCGGCAACGCACCGCCTGCCGACCCGGAGCAAAGAGTAAAGAGTGTGGCAATGCTCTGCTTTCCCCTTTGCTCTGCCCTGCGAACCACTTGGCCGGGACGGTAAAGCCGCCGCGCCGGTCCCGCTCAACCCAGACTCACCCCCAGCCAATGCCCGATGACATAGGTGACCACGCCGGCGCCGCCGCCGATCAACACCATCCGCAGGCCGCCCCACCATGCCTGGCGGCCGGTGAACAGGCTGAGCGCCGCGCCCACGGCGAAGAGGCACGCGGCGGCCAGCCCAGCGGCAACCGGCAGCGCCGCTGAACCGAACTCCAGCAGAAATGGCAGCAGCGGCACCAGCGCGCCGGCACCGAAGGCCAGGAACGAAAACAGCGCCGCGCCCCAGGGTGAACCGAGATCGTCCGGATTCAGGCCCAGCTCCTCGCGCGCCAGGGTATCCAGGGCATGCTCGGGATCGCGCAACAGTTCTGCGGCCACTTCGCGGGCGTAATCCATCTCCATGCCGCGGGCGTTGTAGATCAACGCCAGCTCCTCGGCCTCTTCCTCGGGATACTGGTCCAGCTCGTCGCGCTCCAGGCCGATCTGATATTCGTACATCTCACGCTGGGAGCGCATCGACACATACTCGCCCGCCGCCATGGACAGGGCGCCAGCGAGCAGGCCGGCGACGCCGGTGGTGAGGATGACCTTGACATCGGCGCTGGCCCCGGCGATGCCCATGATGAGGCTGGTGTTGGAGACCAGGCCGTCGTTGATGCCGAACACCGCGGCGCGCAGATTGCCGCCGCTGCCGGCGCCCTGGTGGCGCCCCCCCACTTCCTCCACCGAGGTGGGCATGGGATGGCCGCGCCCCGACACCCGCCCGCGATACACCGACAGGCCGCGGACTTTCATCGCCGCCAGCACCGGGCGCATGACCCGCACCCCGAGGCGGCGCACCAGCCAGGCGCTCACCCGCGCCCGCAGCGTCGGGCGGAATTCCGGCGGCGTCTGCCCGGCGTCGCCCAGCGTGCGCTCCCAGTCCAGCGCCTGGCGCTCGGCGGCGGCGGCGAGATTGGTGAACAGCTTCTGCTTGTGGGGGTCCGACTCCTGCTGCGCCAGTTGGCGATACAGCCAGGCCGACTGCTTTTCCTCGATCCAGCTGTCTGCTGCCGTCATGCCGGGGCCCTTGCAGGTGGTTATGCCGGCAGCAGGCCGCCGGCCGCAACGTGGCACCAACGCCGGCGCCACAGCGGCGAATTTAGCACAAACGGCCCCGCAGCCGGGGCGCCGGCCCCCCCGGCGTGGCGAGTGGCGAGTGGCGAGTGGCGAGTGGCGAGTGGCGAGTGGCGAGTGGCGAGTGGCGAGTGGCGAGTGGCGAGTGGCGAGTGGCGAGTGGCGAGTGGCGAGTGGCGAGTGGCGAGTGGCGAGTGGCGAGTGGCGAGTGGCGAGTGGCGAGTGGCGAGTGGCGAGTGGCGAGTGGCGAGTGGCGAGTGGCAGTGATGATGAGTCAGTGCCGAACGCTACTCAATTCACTTGCCGCCAGTCGGAGTCGCCCGGATGAAGCAGCGCGAAATCCGGGGTGACCGTAACGACCCCGGATTGCGTTTCACTGCATCCGGGCTACCGGACCCAGCAGCTCGCTACCCGACTGATCGCCAGGGGCCGGAAATCCGCATCAACCGCGCGGCCATACGGGAGCATCCCCTGGGGATGCGCTTCCCGGCGCCCGGCGCGCCGACGATGCGGCCGCGCTCTCGTGAACAACGTTGCGGCGCTACGCCGCTAGCGGGATGGCTCCAAGCCGGTGATCATACCCTCGCTCAGCCAGCACTTGAGCAGGCCTGCGGCGCGCACCGCGGTCTCGGCGTCGTCGCGGTGCCAGTCACCGACCAGTTCGCACAACCGGGCGAAATCCGCGCCGGCGCGGGCCGCCGCCAGCGCACACGCCTCATCGGCGGCCAGGGGCCGGAAGCGGGTGCGCAGGTCGGTGCGCCAGACCACGCACGACTCGGGCGGCTCGAGGCGCATCCACG
>JARRNJ010000115.1:5992-10945 GCA_037385045.1 Gammaproteobacteria bacterium
GGCGCGGACCGCCTTCCAGATTTCCAGCGTATTCCAGGCCAGTGACAGCGTGCCGACCGAGGGATGGAACACCAATCGCAGCGTCGGCCATGTGTCCGGGGGCAGGGCGGCCACCGCGTCGACCACCAGGGGCGGCACGTCGGCCGCATCGAAGGCGTCCACCAATGCCCACTCGAAGCGCGCCAGCGCGGCCAGCCTGGCGCTGTCATTATCCGCGTCACGCGCGGCCACAAACTCGGCCAGCCCACGGCCGAACCACCGCAACGAGAAAAAGGTCGACGGCTGCGCCCGGATGTAGTCGTGACACAACGCCTCGAAGCGCTGCTCGCCCATCATCGCGGACAGTGCGCGATAGTCGCTGGCCAGGGCCTCCACCAATCGCGCGTAGTAGGCGTTGGTATAGACGGCCAGGCGCGCGCGGGCGTCCAGCCGGCCGCCGTCGGCGACATAGTCGGCCACCGCGGCATCGCCCGACAGCAGGTGCCGGGTGAAGACCCGCTGCACTTCCTTCAGGCCCGGCATTGAAGGTCACCCAAGACCTGCGCGCCGATGGCCCGGGCCTGGGCCAGTTCGTCCAGCAGCTCGGCGAACGGCGGGAACCGGTCGTCGCGCTCGATCATGGCGGACACCGGACCGAACCGCACCAGCGCCTTGGCATACAGGTCCCAAACCGGGTCCGCCACCGGGTGGTCATGGGTGTCGATGATCAGGTCGCCATAGTCGGTATGACCCGCCAGGTGCAGCTGCCACACCCGTTGGGCGGGCACGCCGTACAGGTAGTCTTCGGCGGCGAAGCCGTGATTCACGGCGCTGACATGGATGTTGTTGACGTCGAGCAGGATCAGGCAATCGGCGCGCTCGGCCACGGCGCCGAGGAACTCCCACTCGGTCATCGCCGAATGGCGGTAGGTGAGATAGCTGGAAACGTTTTCCAGCAGAATCCGCCGGCCGAGGAAATCCTGCACCTGGGCGACCCGATCGGCCACGTGGCGCACCGCCTCCTCGGTATAGGGCAGCGGCATCAGATCATGCAGGTTGCGCCCGCCCTGGCCGGTCCAGCACAGGTGATCGGAAATCCAGCGCGGCTGCACGTAGTCCGCCAGGGATTTGAGGCGCCGGAGATAGTCGCGGTTCAACGGGTCGGTACCGCCGATCGACAGCGACACCCCGTGCATCACCAGTGGATAACGCTCCTTGATGCGCGCCAGGTAGTGCAACGGCTTGCCGCCGTCGACCAGATAGTTCTCCGACAGGATCTCGAACCAGTCCACCGGCGGCCGCCCCGCCAGGATGTCCTCGTAGTACTCCGGGCGCAGTCCGAGCCCGAAACCGAGAAACGGGCGCACGCCGAGTTCCTGTGCGCCACCGGCGCCAGTGGCGGAAGGGTGGCCGCAGCCACCCTCCACCGTGGCGCTACTTGTCCTTGACGGTGCCACCGATCTGATCGCACGCGTGCTTGGACATGGTCACGAAGCCCTGGCCTTTGCAGGAACCCTGGCCCTTGCAGGAGTTGTGGGCGGTTTTGCAGTCGTTGTGTCCTGCGCACTTGTTGACGCCGTAGCAGTGCACCTGGCTGTCCTGGGCGGCGCTGACCGTTGCCGGTACGGCCGCGAACAGGCTGGCGGCGGCCACCGCCATGGCCACTCCCGTCGATTTGTTGACTCTCATGTGCCTCTCCTTTGCTCGTTTGTGTGTGGTTGCAAAGGCTATGGACCCCATGATCGGAAGATGGTTCAAAGAATTTCGGGAATTTGCCCGGGAGCGGGGCTGCCGGCAGCCCTCAACGGCCGGCACCGGGGGCCGCCAAGCACTCGCGCACGGCGTCCAGCAGGTCGAGAACGTGGCGGGTGTTGGCCGCCAGATCGCCGCGGCCGACGCGGGAGGCGGAACGCACGTGCAACGCGCTGCCCCCGTCCGGCGGCGCCAGTATGGTTACCGTCACGTCGTCGCGGAAATGCCACAGGGGCGTGCGCACCACCGCGGCAAGCGTGCCGGCGCGGGGGTTCCGGTCCTCCAGGCGCCAACCGAGCTGCACCACGGCATCGCCCACGCAACGGAACAGGATTGCGCCGTCGACCGCGTACCTGGGTGTACGCAACTCCGGTCGCGCAGCGTGGTCGCTGGTCTCCGCCACGTTGGTGGTCAGGTAGGCGGTGATGCGGGCCCACGGCCCCGGCGGCTTCCATAGCGGCGCCCGGTTGAACAGCATGGTGCCGACAGCAAGGGCCGCCAACACCAGCACGACGCCGGCGGTATACAGCAGCACTTTGATAACCGATCTCCCGGGCCGCGCGCAGTCGCAGACGGCCGAACCCAAGACGCGCCCAGTGTAGGCGAAAAATCACCACCCGGCACCAACGCCGCCGGCGGCCGTCAGTCGGATGGTTTGGCCTCGGCGCCCATGAGACGATCCTGCAGCCATTGACGCTGCTGCGCATCACCGAGTTCCAGCAGCGGCAGCAACCGCTCCAGCAATGCCTGCAGGTGAGCCGTCACCCGCGCCGTTTGGCCCACGGCCAGCAGTTGCAGCGCTTCGTCGACGCTCGTCACCGGCGGCAGCGGCGCCGGGCCGGGCGCCGGGGGCGGCCGGTCGCGCTCGGTCACCACCCGGTCGCCGCCCTGCTGCCCGGCCCAGGCGGTGAGTTCGGCCAGCCGTTCGAGCAGCACTTCGGCGGTCGACTCGGTCTCCGAGTGGGCGCTCATGACGCCGACCGTGAGGGTCAGGTGCCGCGCGCCGGCATCGCCCGGCACGCGCAGTGACGCCAGGTCGCGCCGCAGGCGCTCGGCCAGGTACTTGGCGCCCACCGGGTTGGACGACGGCAGACTGACGCCGAAAGCGCCGGCGTCGATGCGGCCCACACCGTCTTCGCGGCGCAGCCGCTGCTGCAGGGTGGAAGCCACCCGCTGCAGCAGGTAACGCAAGCCGGCGGCGCCGGCGTGTGTTTCCAGGGCCTCGAAGCCGTCGATCACCAGGCGCATGACCGACAGATCCTGGCGGTGGCGGCGGGCGAACGAGCGGTGTTGCTTGAGCCGTTCCAGGAATTGCTGGCGGTTGGGAAGACCGGTGAGCGCGTCGACGGTGGCCTGGGCGGCCAGCCGCTCCGCCCGCTCCTCAATCGCGCGCAGGTTGCGCACCGACTCGGCGAAGGCCCGCGCGCGGGTTTTCAGCTCGATCAGGTCGAACGGCTTGCGGATGAAGTCGGTCGCGCCCTTGGCCAAGGCCTGCTCGCGGGCGGAATCGTCGTCCTCCTCGCCAGTCACGATGATCACCGGCATCCGGCGGATGCGCGGGTCCTCGCTGGCGCGCATCCGCGCCAGCAGTTGAAAACCGTCCAGGCGCGGCATGGAGAGATCCGAAAACACGATCTGCACCGCCGGATCGTCGCTGAGCCGCGACCAGCCGTCCTCGCCGTCGGTGGCATGCACCACGTCGAACTCTCCACGCAGCCCCCGCTCGGCCGCCACCCGCATCAGTTTCGAGTCGTCCACAACCAGAAGGCGCGGCTTAGCCTCCGCCGGATTCTTTTGGTCGTCCACGGACTTTTCCTTGTAGGTCTGGTTATTATCGGGTTGTCGGCAGCCCGGGTGCCGCCTTGAGCCGTGGCCGACGGGCGGGGCCGCGCGGCGCACGCCCCGTCCGGCATGTGCCGGACCGCCAGGGCGGCGGCGATCAGACGGCTCAAGGCGTCGGCGCCCGTTTCACCCATGCGGCCGACGACCCAGTGGGCGAACCACGGCCAGGACCGGCACCGCCAGCCGACGCCACTGCGGCGCGCCGACGGCGGGCGCCAGACCAATGGGATCCCTGGCCACGAACGGGACCACGCAACGGTTGAACCACTGGCGCACGGCGGAACGCTGGTCCGCGGCCGGCATGGCCGTGGGGAGCACTTGAGACGGGCGCCAGGCCGTGAAACCATGGCCCGGCGACGCGGTCCAACGGGTTGCGGGGTTTCCCATGGCCGAAACCAAGCCGGCACTGAAAGTCAGCGTATTCTCGGACTACATCTGTCCGTTCTGCTACATCGGCAGCCGGCGCCTGTTGCGGCTGCGCGACGCCTACGATCTCCAGGTCAACTGGTGCGCCCTGGAGATCCACCCGGAGACGCCGGCCCAGGGGATGCCGGTCACGGGCCTGGGCTACCCGCCGGCCCAGTGGCAGCGGATGATGTCCGCGCTGCAGGACATGGCGCGCGCGGAACAGCTTGACCTCCAGGCCCACGACTTCACCACCAACTCCCACCGGGCGCTGCTCCTCGCCGAAGCCGCCAAGGAAGCCGGCCGAAAAGTGTTCTACGCCCTGCACGAGCGCCTGTTCGACGCATTCTTCCGGGAAGGCCGCAACATCGGCGAGCCGCAGGTGCTGCGCGCCCTGGCGGCCGAGTGCCTGGTGCCGGAACCGCTGATCGAGGCCGCCTGGAGCCAGCCGCGCTACGAGCAGCGCCTGGCGCTGAACCGGCGCCATGCCGCCGAGCTCGGCGTGGGCGGCACACCGACCTACGTGTTCGGCACGCGCATCCTGGTCGGCGCCGTGGCCGGCGAGGAATTGCGCCGGGCGGCGCGCGCCACCGCGTCCGACCCTATCCGGTGACGGAAACGGACTTCGATGCGTCGCCGCCTGCCGCGTCGAACGTACCCTAGGTCGCTGCGGATCACTGCAACAGCGGGTTTCTGGTTGCCAGTGGCACGGCCGCGTTCCGATCCTCGCTACAAGCTACTCGCTACTCGCCATCAGCGGCTTCAGTGCAGCCGCTGATCGACATAACGGCGGTGGTAATGCTCCATTACGTCGCGAACATGCTGAGGGTAGTCTAGGGCGTCCATCTGACGCATGCCCTCGGCGAAGAAACCGGGCGCGTCCTGGGGCAGGGCCTGGATCAGGCGGTCGAATGCGTCGCGCATGCGTTCCGGGTCGTGGCAGCGGGTGGCGACAATGCCGTAGTTGAGGTGCAG
>JARRNJ010000116.1:0-8330 GCA_037385045.1 Gammaproteobacteria bacterium
CAATAGTTGTCGATGTGGGACACGAAACCGGGAGCCAGCACCAGATTGACGGGCCCGGCGCCGAACACCTGGTAGGCGACGTGGATATCGCCGCTCTTGGCGTAGCGGGTCTCGGGATGGGCGTCGGGTCCCGGAGTCAGACGACCTGCGGCGCCGCCCGCGGCTCCGTTGCCGGCGCCGGGCGGCGCTTCCCCCGCCTGCGCGGCGCCATCCCCGGAACCGGTGACGTCGCCGATGAAACGGAACCCGCGGCCGTGGATGGTGCGGATGTATCGTTGCCGCGACCCGTTGTCGCCGAGCAGCTGGCGCACCGACTTGATGCGGCTGCTGAGGGCGGCGTCGGAAACGACACGCCCTTTCCAGATCCGGTCGAGCAGATCCTGCCGGGTGACCACCTTGTTGCGGTTTTCCAGCAGCGCGATGAGCACATCGAGGACCTGCGGCTCGACCGCCAGGCGCCGGCCGCGCTGACGGATTTCGAACGCGACGGTATCGACCTGAAAATCGTCAAACCAGTAGACCATGCGAAACGCAGCCACCCAGCCGGCCTGGTCCAGGATACATGAGCGACAATGACGGGCTCTTCCGCCGGCCTTCTGCTGGCACCGGTCGACGCTGCGGCGCGCCTTGGCGTACCGCCATGCGCTCCCCTGCAGGGCGCCGCGAAATGCCTGCCAACCCCACTAGCAGAGAGTATAGAAACAACCGGGCGCTTTTTCTGAGGCAGCCGCCGCGGGCCGTCCCGGCCTGGCGCGGGTCGTGGGCAGACAGCCTTCCGTCGGGAGTGCGCCAGCCCGGGGGAAACCCTACGCCAAGGGCGGGCTTGCGTCGGCACTGCCGGCCGCGCGTACTCGCCACCGGCTGGATGGGCCCGGTACGCGGCGGCGCCTGTCCGCCACGCGGGCCCGGGGCGTCGCAACGCCAATACCAGCGTGTGCGCCGGGCTCAATCGGCGATGCCGGCGTTGACCCGAGACAGCCGGTCACTGGCCGCGCGGCGCCGGCACGCACACGTGCAACGGTTGTCCCGCCCGCCTGCCGCCGGCCAGCTCGATGATCTCCACGTCGACGTCATAGAGCTGTTTCAGGTTGCCCGGGGTGATCACCTGCGCCGCCGGCCCGTGTTGCACCAGCCGCCCGTGATACAGCAGTGCCACGTCGGTTGCGCACTGAAACGCGTGATCCGGGTCGTGGGAGGCAAAGATCACCGCCATGTCCTGGCTGGCGAGTTGCCGCACCTTGGCGAGCACCATGGCCTGGTTGCCGAAGTCGAGGCTGGCGGTCGGTTCGTCCATGACCAGTATCGCAGGTTCCTGGGCCAGGGCGCGCGCGATCAACGTCAACTGACGTTCGCCGCCGCTGATCTCCGTATACGCGACATCGCGCAAATGCTCGATGTTGAGCGTAGCCAGAGCCCGATCGGCGACGGCGACGTCATGGTGCGACGGCGATGCGAACAGCCCGATATGAGCGGTACGGCCCATCAGCACCGTTTCCAGCACGGTGAAGGGGAAATGGCTGCTTTGCGCCTGGGGTACATAGCCCATGCGGCGCGCGATCTGCGCGCGCGACCAGTGGCTGATGTCGGCACCGTCGATTTCGATCCGCCCGGCCTGCGGTTCGAGCAGGCCGAGGATGGTTTTGAACAGGGTGGTTTTGCCGCTGCCGTTGGGGCCGAGCAGGCACAGCACCCCGCCGGGCTGCAGGGAAAAGCTGACGCCGCTGCCCACCGGCTTGCCGGTGTAGCCGAATGCCAGGTCCGTCACGCGCAGGGTCATCACCAACTCCGGCGCGCCCGCGCCAGCAGCCAGAGGAAAAACGGCGCGCCGATGAACGCCGTGAGTACACCGAGCGGAATCTCGGCGTGGCTGGCGCTGCGTGCGATGTCGTCCACCACCAGCAGGTAACCGGCGCCGAGCAGCATGGAGGTCGGCAGCAGGCGGGAGAAATTCGGCCCCACCAGCAGCCGGGCGATGTGGGGAATCACCAGCCCGACCCAGCCGATGACGCCGCTGATGGACACCACCGCCGCAGTCATCAACGTGGCGCAGGTGATGAAAACCACCCGCATGCGCCCGGCGTGCACGCCGAGGCTGCGTGCCTCCTCGTCGCCAAGGGACATCACGTTGACGCGCCAGCGCAGCAGATAAAGGGGAACCAGACCGAGGATCACCAGCGGCGCGGTGGTGCGCACGTCGGTACTGGTGACCGAGGACAGGCTGCCGAGCAGCCAGAAGGTGATGGCCGGCAGTTGGTCGTAGGGATCGGCCAGGTATTTCAACAGCGAAATGCACGCGCCGGCGAGGCTGCCCATAACCACTCCGGCGAGCACCAGCACCAGGACCGGGTCATGCCCGCGCACCAGGCGGCTGAGCAGGTAGACGGTGAACACCGCGCCCAGGCCGAACGCGAACGCCAACGTTTGAATGGCCAGCACCGGCAACGACAGGAAAATCCCGAGCACGGCACCGAGGCCGGCGCCGGCGGACACGCCAAGGATATCGGGCGACACCAGCGGGTTGCGGAACAAGCCCTGATAGGTTGCGCCCGCCGAGGCCAGCGCCGCGCCGACCAGCGTCGCCGCCAGCACCCGCGGCAGCCGGATCTGAAACACCACGGTGTCGAGGATCGCCGGGAGCTGATGGGCCGCGCCGCCGAGCCGAGCCTGCAACAGGCTTGCCAGCTGCGCGCCCGACACCGGGTACTGCCCGATGAGCAGGGAGGCGAACACGAGGACCAGCAGCGCCAGTGCCGGCAGGCCGATACCCAGGGCGAAACCGTGGCGCCGGCGCCCGTGCCGCGTGGCCGTCCGCACTGTCGCGTCAGCGCTGGTCCGTGCCACCCGCGTTCTCCAGCAGCTGGTGCAGTTGTCGATTATCCAGCTCGACGTGGTAAAACATCGAATAAAACTCCCGCGTGGCCTGCCGCAGGTTTTGTGGCGCGCGTCGGGGGTAAAGCACCGCGAGCAGCCACTTCACGCCCATCAGCCGGTTCACCGAAGGCGGGCGGTCGAACCAGCCGAACGGCAAATCCGGCGCCAGGTAGACGCGATGATCGCGCACCGCGCGCACCCCGCGCCACAGCGGATCACTGTGGACGCGACGGAAAAAATGCGGGTTCAGCGTCACGATGACCCCGGGGTCCCAGGCCAGCACCTGCTCCATGGATACCTCCCGCAACCCGCCTTTCCCGGCCGCCGCCGCGACGTTGCCCGCCCCGACGACACCGAGCAGTTCCACGTTGATGGAGCCTCCCAAACCGGTCACCAAGCCGTCCGGGCCGCGGCCGTAGTAGACCCCCGGGCCGCCGCCGGCCGGGAGTTGCGCGCGCACCCGCACCACGTCGCGCAGGGTGTGCTCGGCGTAGTCGGCAAGCCGCTCGGCCCGGGCGCTGGCGCCGAGCATCTTTCCCAGCAGCCGGTAGGCCTTGGGGATGGTGTCGAACGAGCCATCGATGAGCACATAGGGAATCCCGGTCTGCGCCTGGACGCGGTTGGCCAGCGACACGTAGGTGGGCGCCACCGAGCCGTAGTCCACGATCACGTCGGGGCGGCGGCGCAGCACTGTTTCCAGGTTGGCGGTGTTGCCGCGGCCCGAAAGCCGGCCGAGCACCGGCAGATTGCGCTCGTCGGGGGCAACGTATTGGCGCGCCGCCGCAGGGAGAGGCCGCGTCCAGCCCAGCAGTTTGTCCGGAGCCAGGGTATAGAGCAGGATTGCGGCCGGCGGTCCGGCGGCAAACACTCGATGCACCGTGCGCGGCAACATCACATGGCGCCCGGCCGAATCGACGAACTCGCGGGTCTGAGGCCGGTCGGTCGTCGGGCCGCCCGGTGCTGCACCGGCGGCACGGGCCGCGCAAACCGAGCTTGCACAGATCAACGCCGCCAGCGCGAGGCCGCGGCCCACCGCTGTGGAAAATTGCTGCGGTGGCGGCGGGTGGGGCATAGGGACGCGGGTGGTATGCAGCGGCGGCATGGGAACCCCATTATAGCGGTCTCGGCGGTTCGCTCCATGTGCGCCAGGCGCCGGCGCGACCACCGGCCCGGTGGCGGCGCGGCGCGCTGATGGCTGCCCAGGCGGTATGAGTGAGCCCATTTGGCGGTGCCAGGCCCCATGGAGCGCATCGATAAAAGGCGCCTATTATTTTAATGCTCACTATATTTTCCTGGCCTCCTCTCTTCAACCTGCCTGCACCCGGAACGCGCCTGTTCGGCGCCTTGCCCGTTCCCTGAACTCCAGGCAATCGGCGATGATCGGCGTCGAACGGCAGGCAACCGCCGTCAAATTGCCGGACGTTACTGCGACCCGCCCCATCCCGGCTCCGCGCCCCGGTACCGCGCCAGCTGTGCAACGCCACCAGGTTGTTCACACAATGGCCGTAAGCACGGTGGATGCGCTGCGCTTATCCACCCTACGGTAATCCGCGGGTCTGAAAGGCGTACGGTGGATGGGCTGCGGTTGTCCAGCCTGCGGTGATTCCCGGGGCTGAAAAACGTAGGGTGGATAAGCGCAGCGCATCCACCACGCAGCAACACGACCGGCGTCGCCGCCCGCTTGGTGCATTTGGCGCCCTGTACCGCAACTCCACTGCGCCCATAGGGCCGCCAACTCGATGCCAAACCCCGACTCCCGGGACCGCTCACACTTGCCCGCGGCCGTTGAATCGCCCCGTGAACAATCTCCTGAGAAGTTACCGCCGTCGTTGAGATCAAAAAAATGAACAAAAACGGTAAGTTGTAGTATTTGCGGAAAAATGTTATTGTGCAAAACTAATTGGCCCGGAGCGTGCGCGCATGCCGGGTCGCCCACGACCAGTCGAGGTGCCTTGTTATGCATACCCCGGATTCTCACGGTGGCGGGCTGTCTGGGGATGGCCAGGCAACCGACGCCGCCGAGGCAACAGGCCGCGACGCGCATGTGCGTTCGGTGGTGAAGGGATTCCGGGTGGTGTTTCGCACCATTCAGGAGCATTCGCGCTGGGTCGAGCGGCAATGCGGCGTGAGTGCTGCGCAACTGTGGGCGATGTGGGAGCTTCAGGCCGCACCCGGCATGCGCGTGTCCGAGCTTTCGAGTGCCATGTCGATCCATCAGTCGACCGCCAGCAATCTGCTGGACAAGCTGGAGCGCAAGCGCCTGCTGCGGCGCGAACGCCGGGGGCCGGACCACCGGGTGGTGCAGCTGTACCTGACCGACGCGGGGGTTGAGTTGGTGCGCAGCGCCCCTATCTCGGCCCTGGCGGCCCTGATGCACGTCGACAACCCAAAGGCTGCGCTCGAGCCTCTGTCCGGCGACTGACCGGGCGGCGGCACAGCAGTCACGAGACCATAAAGAGACTTCATCGGAGTACAGGCAACCGCGGCCGTCGTGGCGGCGGCAGACCCGGGCGACGCAACCCGGTATCGATACCGGTCGCCCTGAGCATTTTGACCGTGGCCATCGGCGTCATCTGCGCCGCCCGGTCGTGCGACAGACTCTGACCAGGGGAGTGCCGAACATGTCATCAGTGATCAATTTAAACCGCGGCGCGGCCGGCGCCCGGCGGACCGTCGAACCGCAGCGCTTGCAGGTCTACACCGAACGCCAGCTGGACCGCATCGAGCCCTTGGCCGGCCTCGCCGAGGAGCACCGCTTCGCCATGCGGGTGGTGGCCACCGTGCTGCCGTTCCGGGTCAACCGCTACGTCATCGACAACCTGATCGATTGGAGCAACGTTCCCGACGATCCCATGTTCCAGCTGACCTTCCCCCAGCGCGGGATGCTCGCTCCGGCACACTTCGAGCGCATGGCCGCGCTGCTGCGCCGCGGCGCGGACAAGGAGGCCATCAAGGCATTGGCGTGGGAGATTCGCAACGAGCTCAACCCTCACCCCGCCGGCCAGCAGGTCTTCAATGTGCCGCGGCTTGACGGCGAGACGCTCGACGGCATGCAGCACAAGTACCGGGAGACGGTGCTGTTTTTCCCCAGCCAGGGCCAGACCTGCCATTCCTACTGCAGTTTCTGTTTTCGCTGGGCCCAGTTCGTCGGCGACAAGGAACTGCGCTTCGCCGCCCGCGAGGCCGATGCCCTGCACCGCTACCTGGCCGCCCACCCCGAAGTGTCCGACGTGCTGGTCACCGGCGGCGACCCCATGGTCATGAAGACCAGGAATCTGGAGAATTTTCTGGCCCCGCTGACGGCGCCCGAGTTCGAACATGTCCAGACCATCCGCATCGGCAGCAAGGCGCTGTCGTTCTGGCCCTACCGGTTCGTCACCGACGACGATGCCGACGCTCTGCTGCGGCTGTTGGAGCGACTGGTCAATTCGGGCAAGCACGTGGCGTTCATGGCCCATTTCAACCATTGGCGCGAGATGGAAACGTCCGTGTGCCGCGAGGCGATCCGCCGCATCCGCGACACCGGCGCCGAGATCCGCAGCCAGTCGCCGCTGATCGCCCACATCAACGACGCCCCGGAAGTGTGGGCGCGCATGTGGCGCACCCAGGTGCGCCTCGGGATCGTTCCCTATTACATGTTCGTGGAGCGCGATACCGGCGCCAAACGGTATTTCGAAGTGCCACTGGTGCGGGCCGCCGGCATTTACCGCAATGCCATCCAGCAGGTATCGGGGCTTGCGCGCACCGCGCGCGGGCCGTCCATGAGCGCCGGGCCGGGCAAGGTGGAAATCCAGGGCGTGGCCGATATCGGCGGAGAAAAGGTGCTGGCGCTGCGGTTTATCCAGGGGCGCAATCCGGACTGGGTGCAGCGGCCGTTCTTCGCCCGCTACGACGAGGCGGCCACGTGGCTCGACGACCTGCAGCCGGCCTTCGGGGAACGTGAGTTCTTCTTTGAGCCCGAGTACCGTGACATATGCGGCGCCCGGCGGATCGGCTAATATTGGGTAAAGCCATTACACAACTTGCGCGCAGCCGGACATCGTCCGGGGACCGCGCCGTCGGACCCCCACCGCCATGCGAACGAAGGCCAGCGCATGGGGGGCGGCTGATTACAGCCCCCGGGAGGGCCGACCCGAGCGTTTTGGAAGCCCCCGTATCCCATGACCCGGCAGCCAGGCCGACCAATCATTTTCGGTGAAGTACTGTTCGACCGCTTTGAAGACGGCAGCGCAGTGCTTGGCGGAGCCCCGTTCAACGTCGCCTGGCACCTCCAGGGCCTGGGCCTGCGGCCGCTGTTCGTCAGTCGCGTCGGCGATGACGCCGCGGGCAGGCGGGTGTTGGACACCATGGCCGCCTGGGGCATGGATACTTCGGGGGTGCAGCGCGACGCCCGTCACCCGACCGGGGCGGTTCAGGTGACCCTCGACGCCGGCCAGCCCAGTTACGAGATTCTGCCCGACCAAGCCTACGACTTCGTGGATCTCGCGCCGTTGCTCGAGTCGGCCGCCGACGCGTCCCTGTCGCTGCTCTATCATGGCACTCTGGCGGCGCGCAGTCCTGCGTCCCGCGAGACGCTGTTCGCGCTCCATGAACGTCTCGGCCTGCCCGCCTTCGTCGATATCAACCTGCGCGCCCCCTGGTGGCGGCACGACCTGGTCGAGCGCGCCATCGCCGCCGCCCGCTGGGTGAAGCTCAATGACGACGAAATGGCCGAGGTGCTGGAACGCGACGCCGTCGCCGGGGACAGTATCGACGGCGAGGCCCAGGCCATGTGCCAACGCCTGGGGCTGGACCTGGTGATCGTCACCCGCGGCGGCGCTGGCGCGTGCTTTGCCCGGAAAGGCGAGGTGTGGTGCGACGAGCCCGCGGCGGTGGAAAAGGTCGTGGATACGGTGGGTGCCGGCGACGCGTTCGCCGCCGTCGCCATCCTTGGCCTGACCAAGGGCTGGAGCCCGCCGCGCATCCTGCGCCGGGCGCTGGGCTTCGCCGCCGAAATCTGCCAAGTGCGCGGCGCCACCGTGGACGACCCGACTCTCTATCGCAAGCAGTGGAACCAATGGATCGATGAGCCAGAAGGATGAAGGGAAGAAGCTCTACCTGGTGCTGGTCAGCGTCCACGGACTGATTCGCGGCCACAACCTGGAGCTGGGCCGCGACGCCGATACCGGCGGCCAAACCAAGTACGTGGTGGAATTGGCGCGCGCCCTGGCCGCCCATCCCGACGTCGATCGGGTCGACCTGCTCACACGCCAGGTGATCGACTCCAAGGTCGATCCGGACTACGCCGAACCCATGGAGGAGATTGCGCCGGGCGCCAATATCGTGCGCATCGCCTGCGGTCCGCGGCGCTACCTGCGCAAGGAGGTGTTGTGGCCGCATCTGTACGGCTTCATCGACAATGCCCTGCAGTATTTCAGCCGCATCGGCCGCACGCCGGACCTGATCCACAGCCACTACGC
>JARRNJ010000117.1:0-5031 GCA_037385045.1 Gammaproteobacteria bacterium
CTTCCTGGTCGACGAGGCCTTCATCGGCCTGGCCGGGCAGTCGGTAGCCCATATGGTGCCCGAGCATCCCAACCTGCTGGTAACGCGCACCCTGTCCAAAGCCCATAGCCTGGCAGGCTTTCGCATCGGCTATGGGATATTTCCCAACGCCATCGCCGACGACCTGAACAGCCACAACGATGCCTACCCGCTCGCCCGCCCCAGCCAGGCGGCGGCCATCGCCACGCTTCAGCACGAAGACAAGATTCATGCCCGCGCCGCGCAGTTGCGCGCTTGGACTGAGGAGCTCGCAGCCGAGTTGCGCACTTTGGACGTGCGTACCTATCCGACTGAGACCTATTTCTTCCTCGCCGATTTCGCGCCGCGCAATGCGGCCGAGATTGCGGATCGGCCCGCAGCCGCGACATACTGATTAAGCCGCTCAATGAACCGGTGCTCGGACCCGGCTATATGCGCATCACAACGGCATTGTCCGAAGACAACCGCCGCTTCGTCGATGTGTTGAGGGAGGTGCTTTTCCGTGCCTAGAGCAGCTGCCTTCGAGGCGCATCATCAGCGGTACGAGGCATGGTTCGAAAAGCACGAGGCCGCCTATATCTCTGAGCTGCTCGCCTTGCGGCCGTTCGTGCCCTGGGAGGGGCGGGGACTCGAGATTGGAGTGGGTAGCGGTCGCTTCGCGGGGCCGCTGGGGGTGCAGGTGGGTGTGGATCCCTCCCCGGCGATGCTTGTCTATGCCGCTGCGCGCGGCATTGAGGTGGTTCAAGGCACGGCCGAAAATCTACCGTTCGTAGCCGGCAGTTTCGACCACGCCATGGTGGTGACCACCATCTGTTTTGTAGACTCGCCTGCGGAAATGCTTGCCGAGGCACGCAGGGTGCTCAAGCCGGGTGGGCGCCTGGTGATCGGCTTCATCGACCGGGAGAGCGCCTTGGGACAAGACTATTTGGCACATCAGGCAGAAAATGTGTTTTACCGCGACGCCACTTTCTATTCCTCTGACGAGATAGCACAACTCCTGCTTGAGACAGGTTTCTCGATTAGCGCCTGGGGCCAGACACTCGCGCACTTCTTGTCCGAGACGCGGGAGATCGAGTCTTTGCGACCAGGGCGCGGCCAATGCGCATTCGTGGTCATCGCAGCGACCAGGGAGGACTGAGCCGTGGAACGATTGCCAAGACCATTGCATGTGGATAGCCTGGGAATGAAGGTGCCCACGAGCCCTAACAACGCCATCAACGCGGGCGTACAAAAGCGGCGCTTCGCTCTGTTTTTGTACGCCGGTTATGGCGAGCGTTAGCCGATAAAATCGAAATACCCATGAAGATCATCTATCTGTTCTTGGCACTATTCGGGGTATCCCTCGTAGCGCTCTTGATCCTTCGGCTGTTGGATTTGCGTGCGGATCAAGTGGAATGGGCGCGACTGGCAGGATTGCAGACCAAGAGTTTGGTGAGGTATGACCCAAAGATGGTGGCCGATCTGCCGGAACCGGCGCAGAGATTTTTTAACTTTGCAATCGCTCCGGGTACGCCTCTGTTGCCTGTGGTCGAAATCGAGATGGGCGGCCAGTTGAGTCTCGGCTCCCGAGACTCACCGAACTACCAAACCATGGAAGCGGATCAAATCCTCGCGGCTCCGCACGGTTTCGTATGGCGTTTGAATCTGCCAGGCATTGTACCGGTATCAGGATCGGATTCCGGCAGTTGGACACGGTTTCGAATTCTCGGCCTGTTACCCGTGGCGCGGATGGGCGGCGATCCGGATCACACGCAATCTGCCTATGGGCGGTATGTGGCCGAGTCCGTCTTCTGGGCGCCCGCCGCAGTGCTTCCGGGGCCAGGAGTGGTCTGGGATGGAGTCGATTCAAATACCGCGTGCGTGACCGTCAATCGTGGGGCGCTTTCACAGACAGTCAACGTGAAGGTTGATGCTGACGGCCGACCGGTTGAGGTATCTTTCTTGCGCTGGAGTAATGCAAATTCCGACAAGGAGTATCGACTTCAACCCTTCGGAGGATCGTTATCGGACTTTCGTCGGGTACAAGGCTATCGTCTTCCGTTCAAGGTCGAGGCAGGAAATATGTTCGATACCGACGACTATTTTGCCTTCTATAGGGCGGAGGTTACCGAAATCCGGTTTCCGGGGGTTGGTAGGTAGCCCATCTCTCTTAAACGAGGCGCGGCTAACAAGGCAAATCAACTCGGACCGCAAATTCTGCTGCGCTCCATTTGCGCCCGGTTATTTGCAACGTTAGCTGTCGACCGATATCGAGATGCCAACCAAATATGCACATACCAACCTGGTCGCGAAAGATTGGAAGCGGCTGTCAACCTTCTATCAAGAGGTCTTCGGGTGCGTGCCCATCCCGCCGGAACGGGATCTGTCCGGTGAGTGGCTTGACGAGGCCACGGGGCTCAGCGGGTCGCATATCTACGGGATGCACCTCCGTCTTCCGGGTTACGGAAGCGATGCGCCGACCCTCGAACTTTTTCAATATGGCTCCATGCCGGAGCATCCGTCAGTCGGCCCGAGTACCCCGGGATTTTCGCATATTGCTTTTGCGGTCGATGACGTTGCGGCTACCGCGCAGGCAGTATTTGACCACGGCGGTTCGGCAGTCGGTGCGCTTACGATCCGCGATGTACCTGGCGTCGGGCTGTTAACGTTTCAATACGTGGCCGACCCTGAGGGTAACATTATCGAGGTCCAGCATTGGAAGAAGGCCCGCAGCTGACGCGGGGGCCAACGCGGAGCGAATCCAGGCCGGGCGCATGTGGTGGTATTCCTTCTGGCGCACTGGCGGCGCGGTGTGAGGCGCGTGTCGCCAATGTCATGGCTGAGGCGTGGTTGTTGAACTGCGCGCAAAGCCGGAGTAATCTGGCTGCGCTCGATTTGAGCATGTAACCACTTATTCTCAGGGCAGGGTGAAATTCCCTACCGGCGGTATTTCCGCTTCAGCGGAAGAGCCCGCGAGCGCCTGCTTCGGCAGGGTCAGCAGATCCGGTGCGATGCCGGAGCCGACGGTTACAGTCCGGATGGGAGAGAATAAGGCATTGTGCGGACCCGGCCTTGGCCGGAGTTCGTTGCGCCTGTTCGCCGGTTTTGCCCCGGCATGTCCCTTCGCGCCCTGATTCTGGAACTCACACGGAGACATCCATGAATCAGACCAATGAACCTTCCTTGCTGGATTCTTTCGGTGATCCCCGGGCCCGCGTCGAACGGGCGTTGGCCGCGCTCCGTTGCGGCGGCGGGGTGCTGCTCGTCGATGATGAGGACCGCGAGAACGAAGGCGATCTCATCTTCCCGGCCGAGCGTGTTACAACCGAACAGATGGCGATGCTCATCCGGGAGTGCAGCGGCATCGTGTGTCTGTGCCTGACCGATGAGCATGTCCGCCGGCTACGACTGCCGATGATGGTTGACGAGAATACGAGCAGGAATGGCACTGCTTTCACCGTTTCCATTGAGGCGGCGGCGGGCGTCACTACGGGCGTGTCTGCCGCCGACAGGGTGACAACCGTACGGACCGCAATCGCAGACAACTGCACCCCGCAAGACCTTGCCCGGCCGGGCCACGTCTTTCCCCTGCGGGCGCAGCCGGGCGGTGTGCTGGCACGTCGCGGTCATACCGAGGGAACCATCGACCTGATGCGTTTGGCGGGACTTGCCCCCGCCGGTGTGCTTTGCGAGCTGACGAACGCTGACGGCACCATGTCCCGCTTGCCCGAAGTGGTCCGATTTGCGGAACTTCACGATATCCCTGTGCTTTCCATTGAAGACCTGGTCACCTATAAGACCAACCTCCTGGGTGAGGCGGTTTGACTTTGGCGCCGATGAGCGCGGAACCATTGGCTTCAGGCGCCGTTCAGCGGGCGCTCCACGAATCGTAAGTAGAGGGGAGCGCAATGACGGACACGGGCGGGACGACTTCGCCTCTGGCCTGGGCGAGATGGGCCGGGCTGCTGTACCTGGCCATCATCACATTCGGCCTGTTCGGGGAACTGTTCGTGCGCTCGGCCCTGATCGTGCATGGGGATGCAGCGGCCACGGCGGGCAATATCGCCAACGCGCCGGGCCTGTTCCGCGCGGGGTTCCTGGCGGATTCCGTCATGGTTCTCAGCGATGTCGCGTTGGCGGTGCTGCTGTATATTCTGCTCAGGCCGGTCAGCAGGGTGGTTGCGCTCATGGCGATGTGTTTTCGCCTGGCGCAGTCGGCGGTGCTGGCATTGAACCTGCTCAATTACCACGCAGCGGGTATGCTGCTCGACGGATCGGGGCATGGGGCCGGGTTCGGTACCGGCCAACGCGACGCATTGGCGTACTTTTTCCTGGATCTGCACACCAACGGCTACGACCTGGGCCTGCTGCTGTTCGGGATTCACTGCCTGCTTCTCGGGTACCTGATCTACAGGGCGGGCTACCTGCCCAGGCTGTTGGGCGTCCTGGTGTCGGCTGCCGGTTTCGCGTACCTCATTGGCGGCTATACGCGCTTCCTGTTCCCGGACTACGTTGCAGCGGTGTCCCCGGTCTACATTGTGGCGATTGTCTCCGAGGTGTCGCTGTGCTTGTGGCTGCTGATCAAAGGCGTGGATATGCGCCAGTGGGAACGGCTGACGGGTTCTTCGGCAGCCGTCATTTGATCGGCGAACCATAAGGCATGAATCCGGTACCTCTCCGCAGCCACTCACCATGAAGATTGCGGGCCGGTCGCCAGCCGCTCACTCTCCGGCGCGCCCCTGTCACACCGGGTCGTTCCGCTGTAGGGAGCGGACGCCGCCAACCCGGCCGGCATCGCGATCATCGGCGTCGATCCGGACTATCCACTGCTTCTCGAGGGGCCCGATGGAAAGCATCTGCCGAAGGTGAGCTTCCAGAGTCCACTGCGCAGCTATTCGTTCGCCGCGCCGCCGGGCGCCCATGTGCTCTGGTTGAGCAGTGTTCCGTACGGCGTGCCCCTGCTCCCGCAACGGCTTCGCTGCTACGAGATGCATGTACGTCTCGAACCCGGGACTCAATATGTCCTCCGGGAAG
>JARRNJ010000118.1:0-8707 GCA_037385045.1 Gammaproteobacteria bacterium
CCCCGAGTAATCCCACCCTCTCCGCCAAATGGAAACGGGGGAGCCGAAAGGCTCCCCCGTTTGCATTTGTGGTGTAGGGTGGCCTTGGTGAGGACCCAATGGTTCGAGCCGAGCGCCGCAGGCGCGAGACAGCGCCGGAGTCATGTAGGGTGCGTCGGCGCAGCGACGCACCATGCGGATCGCCCAGTGTGGCTGCCTAGTTGAATCGGGATTGCGGACTCGGTCGACGGTTCCAACCCGCAATTGTTCAAGTACGCCCCGGGTGACCGGCCTGCTGAAGGGTCACAGCTAACAGTCAGGGGCTGCTGATATAGCTGTAACCCTGCATCTGCTTTTTTGAGATCTGCAATATTCCGGCCGGAATGACCTTCATGTACTCGTAGACGTCACCCGGCTGCATGCCCAATGCGTGCATGGAATTGTTGCACACCCGGAATTCGACGCCATGATTGTGCAATGCCCGCATGAGAGGTCCATAGCCGGCGTACCGGTCGCTGAATTCATCCGCCGCACGCACCGCGCTCCTGTATAAGACAATCTGGATTTGGTATTTGAGGTGCCGCGGTGCCAGGTACTTGATCGTGTACGCAGCGTTGGTCAGGGCCTCCTTCAATGCACCATCCGGATCGGATACGCCGAAGACGATGCGCACGGGTTGGTGATCCTTGAAGTAACCCCCGTAGCCGAGTCCCGGAGGAACCGGAACGTCCGGAATGTTGGGAAATTCGGGCACCTCGCCCGCCGCAGCGCAGAACGATGTCCATGCGCCGACCAGCAGGATCATTGCCGAAAGAATCGAGAGTAGGGGACGGGGCACAACTCCCTCCTTTATTGGTCGGCGGATCGGCTGTGCTTCGCTCCGCCGGCTCGGCTTGGTCATTGTTTGAACGACTATTGTACGGTGTACGCGGCCAAACCCGCCAATTATTCCTGTCAGGTGCCGGATCGGCCGGCCTGGTCCAAGGAGTGTACATGGCACCCAGGTGCCGGTGGCCGCACCGAACGGCCAGGCGGGCGCTTCGATGGTGGCGATCCGGCGTTTGCTGGAAGCAGGTGGGGCGTTATCGGCAGGACAACCCGTGGTTCATCCCTGTGGCGTGGGATACGGCCGTTACCTGAATTACCGGATGACGCCCGGTCAGGAATGGAAGTGCTGGTGGGTGTGTTCGACGCCGGCGTCGTGGGAATGGCGATGGGTGTGGGTGGCGGGCCCGTAGCGTTCTTCGATTCGGCCGATTTTCCATATTCCGACCGATACGGCCCAGGCCAGCAGAAATAATCCGGCGATGACGTAGCCCAGAATACCGAAATCCATGTTGCCGATTGCATTGGCCACCGGGCCGGTGATTCCCAACATGCTGATGGCCACCTGGAGCAACTCAATGGTGCCGATCACCAGCGCCACGCCAACCGACAGCCCGGTGATAGTGATGTTGTAGTACATTTTGCGCAGCGGATTGGAGAAGGCCCAGCGGTAGGCCTTTACCATCAATACCCCGTCCGTGGTGTCCATCAGCGACATGCCGGCGGCGAACAGCACCGGCAGCGACAGCACGGCCAGAACCGGCGTGGTGCCCGCCGACGCGCCGGCGGTCATGGCCAGCAGCCCGACTTCCGACGCGGTGTCGAAGCCGAGGCCGAACAGCAGGCCCAGCGGATACATCTGCCAGCTGTGGTTGATCACCTTTTGCAGGCGCCCACCGAACAGACGGTTCATGAACCCCCGCTGCGCCAGCAGCTGTTCCAGGTGTTCGTGGTTGTGTTTCCCGGCCTTGGCATGGCCCCACACCTTGACGATGTCCAACAGCACCAGGAGATTGAGGACGCCGATGATCCAAAGGAACGTGCCCGAGACCCCGGCGCCGATGATCCCACCCATGTTCTGCAGTTGCGGCAACGTCGCCTTCACCGCAGCCGCCGAGACGGCAATCACCACCGCCAGGGCAACAACGATGGTGGAATGGCCGAGAGAGAAAAAGAAACCGATGCCCAGCGGTTTCCGGCCTTTCTGCAGCATGTAGCGGATCGTGTCGTCGACGGCCGAAATGTGGTCGGCATCGAAGGCGTGCCGCAGGCCGAACAGGTAGGCGACGACTCCAAGGCCGGCCAGGGACGGGTAGCGGGTCGAGTAGAACGCAAACAGGCCCCAGCCGAGCAGGTGCAGGAAAGCGATAACGCCGTAGAGTGCCCCCAGACGCGCCCACTCACCGGACGTGAACAGCAGGCGCGTGCGCGGGAGCTCCGTTTCTACGCCGGTCACCGCCAGCGCCGATGGGTTGTCGCCGTTCATGTCAGGATTTCAGCTCGCTCCGGTGCCCGGCCGGGCCGCCAGTTTTGGACGGCCGATCACGTGGCGTTTGCGCGGCTGGCGCCGCGATCCGGCGATGATGCCGGTTCCTGCGCGGCTTGCCCGGCGTGCCGCCGCATCGCCTGGCGCAGCCAGCCATACCACGCCTCCAGTCCCTCGCCGGTTTCGGCGGAGACCTGAAGCACCTCGATGTCGGGGTTGACCTGCCGGGCGTAGCCGATGCAACGTTCGACATCGAAGCGCACGTAGGGCAGCAGGTCGATCTTGTTCAGGATCATCACCCGCGCGGCGCGGAACATGTGCGGGTATTTGAGCGGTTTGTCCTCGCCTTCGGTTACCGAAAGAATGGCCACCTTGGCGTGTTCGCCCAGGTCGAACAGGGCCGGGCATACCAGGTTGCCGACGTTCTCGATCAGCAGCAGCGAGTCCGGCGGCGGCGCCAGTTGTTCCACGCCGCGGGCCAGCATCTCGGCCTCCAGGTGGCACCCGGCGCCCGTATTGATCTGCACCACGCCGCAGCCGGTGGCACGGATGCGCTCGGCATCGTTTATCGTTTCCTGGTCGCCTTCGATAACGTTGATGACCACTTCGCTGGAAAGGTCGCGCAGGCTGCGTTCCAGCAGGGTCGTCTTTCCCGCTCCGGGGGAGCTGACCAGATTCAGGGCGAGGACATTGCGGCCTTCGAACCAGCCCCGGTTGCGCGCGGCGATCAGGTCGTTCTTGGCCAGGATTGCCTGCTCCAGCTCCAGGGTGTGGCGTCGTGGCCCTGCCCGTGCCCATGGCCGTGAGTGTGCTCATGCGTGTGGTCATGGGTGTGCGTATGGCCGTGTTCATGATCGTGGTCGTGATCGTGATCGTGGTGGTGATCGTGGGTGTGGACGGGCTCGCTCTTGCCGCTTGCCGGGTCCACCACACGTGCACCCTGTGGATCGGAACAACCGCAGGTGGTACACATCAGTCCAATACCTCCATCTCTTTGATGTTGAGCTCCTGGCCGGCGATGCACTCGATGGCGTGGGAGCCGCAGTCGCAGGTGCCGAACGGCTGGTCGAGAGCGAACTCGCGGCCGCAGTCGAGACAGCGGCCGCGCCCCTCGACTTCGACGATTTCGAGCTTGGCATCCGCCAGGGGCGTGTCCTGGATACAGACG
This sequence comes from Gammaproteobacteria bacterium, assembly GCA_037385045.1. GTDB lineage: Bacteria > Pseudomonadota > Gammaproteobacteria > JASBUN01 > JASBUN01 > JARRNJ01. The sequence continues at coordinate 3,459 of JARRNJ010000118.1, forward strand.
TCGAAGCAGAAGCGGACTGCCTCCGGCAGCACCGCCGACAGCTTGCCGATCTCCAGGCGCACACGGCTCACCTGGCACCCGCTCGCCTGTTCGCTGCAGATGGCCACGACGCTGCGGGTGATGCCGAGCTCGTGCATCAGCAGATCCGCGGCAACTGGTCGCCGACCAGCAGGTCTACGATGCGGTCGCCGCCGAAGCGGGTCTCGAGGACCACCCGCTCGGCCGGGGCCTGCGCGATCTCACCCACAATGGCCGCTTCGTGCCCGTCGGGGTGGCCGCGCATGGCGGCGAGGACCCTGTCCGCTTCGTCGGCGGGGACCACCGCCACCAGGGTGCCTTCGTTGGCGAGATACAGCGGGTCCAGGCCGAGCAGCTCGCACAGGCCGCGGACGTTGTCGCGCAGGGGCAGGTGCGCCTCGTGGAGGCGCACACAGACTCCGCTGGCGGCGGCAAATTCGTTGAGCACCGTGGCGATGCCGCCGCGGGTGGCGTCGCGCATGGCCCTGATGCCCGGGCCCGCTTCGAGCATCGCCGCGATCAGGTGGTTCAGCGGCCGGCAGTCGCTGCAGATGTCGGTCTCGGTGCCGAGGTCGCCGCGGGCGTCGGCGATGGCGGCGCCGTGGTCGCCGATCGGGCCGTTGACCAGGATTTTGTCGCCCGGCCGGCAGCGGTCGGCGCCCAGCTGGAGCCCGGCGGGAATGACGCCGACGCCGGCGGTGTTGATGAACAGCTTGTCGGCCTGGCCGTGGGCCACCACCTTGGTGTCGCCGGTAACGATGCGCACGCCCGCCGCCTCGGCGGTGGCGCGCAGGGACGCTACCACCTGTTCCAGCACCGCCAGCTCCAGGCCTTCCTCGAGGATCAGGCCGCAGGTGAGATAGAGCGGCCGGGCGCCGCCGACAGCGAGGTCGTTGACGGTGCCGGCCACCGCCAGCTTGCCGATGTCGCCGCCGGGAAACACCAGCGGGTCGACCACGAACGAGTCGGTGGTGAGCGCCAGGCGGTCGCCGTGGGCGGTGATGGCGGCGAGATCGAGGCGGGCCTGGTCTTCCATCCGCTGCAGTTCCGCATCGCCCAGGCCGCCGACCAGGACCCGCTCGATCAGTTCCCGCATGGCTTTGCCGCCGGCCCCGTGGGCCAACGTGATGCGGGTTCCGGCGAGGCGGGTACCCGCTGCTTCGATCGGCGCGTTCATGCACTGGCCTCCTTGGGCGTCTGATTTTGTTCGCGCCGGCGCAGCAGCTCGGGCAGGTCGCCGAAGTTGTGGTAGGCGGCGCAGGCGCCTTCGGAGGACACCATCAAGGCGCCCATGGGGGTTTCCGGCGTGCAGGCGGTGCCGAACACTTTGCATTCCCAGGGCCGGATCACGCCCTTCAACACCTCGCCGCACTGGCACGACTTGGGGTCGGCAATGCGCAGGTTGGGGACGCTGAACCTGCGCTCGGCGTCGAAGCGGGCGTAGGCATCGCGCATGCGCACGCCCGAGTGGTCGATGGAGCCCAGGCCCCGCCACTCGAAGAACTCGCGCAGCTCGAACACCCGGTGTATGGCGGATAGCCCTGGGCCGTTGCCCTCGGGGCGCACCACCCGGCGGTATTGGTTCTCGACCTCACAGCGGCCCTCGGCCAGCTGTTTGACCAGCATCCACACGCTTTGGAGGATGTCCAGCGGCTCGAAGCCGCTGATGACGATGGGTTTGGCGTAGTCCTCGGCAATGAATCGGAACGGGCCGTCGCCCACCACCATGCTCACGTGTCCGGGAGCGATGAAACCGTCGATCTGCATGTCGGGCGAGTCGAGGATCGCCTTGATGGTGGGCACGGTGGTGATGTGGTTGCAGAACAGGGAGAAATTGTCGATTCCTTCCTGTTCGGCGGCGAGCACCGTGAGCGCGGTGCTGGGCATGGTGGTCTCGAACCCGAGGGCGAAAAAGATCACTTGGCGATCCGGGTGCTTGCGGGCCAGCGCCAGGGCGTCCATGGGCGAATAGACCATGCGCACGTCGGCACCTTCGGCCTTGGCCTGCAGCAGGCTCTTCCTCGAGCCCGGCACGCGCATGGCGTCGCCGAAAGTGGTGAAGATAACGTCCGGGCGCTCGGCCAGCACCACGCAGTCGTCCACCCGCCCCATGGGCAGCACGCACACCGGGCAGCCGGGACCGTGGACCAGCTCGATGCACTCCGGCAGCATGCGCTCGACGCCATAGCGGAAAATGGTGTGCGTGTGGCCGCCGCAGAATTCCATGAGCTGCAACGGCCGCTGGTGTAGCGTCGGTATCCTGGGCAGGAGGGTTTCGATCTCGGCCACCAGGTGGCGGGCGTGGGTCGGATCCCGGAACTCGTCCACATATTTCATGACGAATGACTCCCCACCTTGCCGCGCGCGTCCGCGAGCAGGGTGTGTACCAGGTCCCAGAGGATGTGATAGCAGGCGACGTGGGTTTCCTGAACCCGGTGGATGCTGTCGGTTTCCACCGTCAGGCAGTGATCGACCACGCCGCTCGCAGCCATGGCCCCACCCGTGCCGCCGGCGAACCCCAGCGTCATGAGCCCCAACTCTTTTGCCTTGCGAAAGGCTTCCAGCAGATTGTCGGAGTTGCCGCTGGTGGAGAAGCCCACCAGGCCGTCGCCGGAACGGCCGTGGGCTTCGAGCTGGCGCACGAACACGTGGCGCACGCCTACGTCGTTGCTCACCGCGGTCACCATGGCCATGTCCATGCCCAGGTTCATGGCCGCCAGCGCCGGGCGGCCGGCGGTGATGGGGTGCTGGAACTCCACGGCGAAGTGCGCCGCGTCGCAGGAGGAGCCGCCGTTGCCCATGGAGAACATGCGGCCGCCGCCGCGGTAGACGGCGGCCACGGCACGGGCGGCGTCCACCAGGGCCTGGCCGTTGGCGTCGAAAAAGCGCTGCTTTTCGCTCAGGCTGTGGAGCGCCTTTTGGCGCACCGACTCGAGCAGGGCGGCATTTTCCCGCTCCGGGTCCTTGTTGCGCCCGTCCAGGAAGGGATAGAGGGCGCCCAAATCGGGACTCAATTCGGTCATGACGGCGTTCCTCAACGCTCTCCGGTGGCGCCCATGGCGTCCAGCTCGGCCTGGGCCTCACCCAGTTCGGTGAGCAGGGCCAGGGTCTTGCGCGCTTCCTCGGGATCGATGCGGCTCATGGCGAAGCCCACGTGTACCAGCACCCAGTCGCCGACGCAGGATTCCGTGGGATGGGCCTCGTCGACGATACAGGCCAGGTTCACCGAGCGGCGCACCCCGGCCACGTCCACCTTGGCCAGTTTGTTGTCGGGATCGAGGATTTCGATCACCTGTCCAGGGATGCCCAAACACATGGTCTATGACCTCCGTCGATGATCGTTTGCCGCGGCGATGACCGCCTGGCCCAAGGCGAGGCCGCCGTCGTTCGCCGGCACGTTGCGATGACTAAGGACCCGGAAGCCGTCCGCCTCGAGCCGGGCGGTCACCGACTCGAACAGGGTACGGTTCTGAAACACCCCGCCGGACAGGGCGACGGTGTCGGTCACCCGTTGGTCGTCGTGGGTGCAGAGCTTGTGCACCATGCGCGCGATGACGGCGGCCAGTCCGCGGTGGAAGCGTGCGGCGATTACTCCGGGCGGCGTCTTCAGGATCAGGTCGCCCAGCAGCGCCTGCCACATGGCGAGGGGCTCGATATAGTGTAGCCCGGTGCCGTCCAGGCGTGGAATGGCGAACGGGTAGTCCAGCTCCTCGCTTTCGGTTTCGTAGGCGCGGCGGTCGATGGCCGCCTCCAGTTCCATGGCCGCCTGGCCTTCGTAGCTGGCCCGCTCCCGGCAGATACCCGCGGCGGCGGCCACCGCGTCGAACAGCCGGCCGCAGGAGGAGGCCTTGGGGCTGTGGCGGCCGCGCTCGACCATGGCCGCCAGGGGCTGCAGGGGCCTGGTCTCCAGGAACCGCACCAGCTCCAGCTCGTCGAAATTCGTCTTCAGCCGCGCCCAGCCCAGCTCCGCCATCAAGTGCGCGTAGGTGTTGCGCCACGGTTCATGCATGGCCCGGGCGCCGCCGGGCATGGCCACCGGTTTGAACGTGCCCAGGCGCTCGAAGCCGCGGTAGTCGGCACGCAGGAACTCGCCGCCCCAAAGCTGGCCGTCGTCGCCGTAGCCAAGACCGTCCAGGGCCACGCCCAGCACCGGTCCGGCGTCCAGGGGCCAGCCGTTGTCGGCCAGGCAGGCGGCCCAGCACCGGTCCGGCGTCCAGGGGCCAGCCGTTGTCGGCCAGGCAGGCGGCGATGTGGGCGTGATGGTGTTGCACCTCGGCCAGCGGCAAGCGATCGCGCGCCGCCCACTCCCGACCAAGTTTAGCGGACAGGTACTCGGGGTGACGATCGACGGCCAGCCCGGCGGGCCGGTGCTGAAACAGTTGTTGGTAGAGCTCGAGGTTCTTTTCGTAGTCGGCGTAGGTGGCGGCGTCTTCCAGGTCGCCGATGTGTTGGGAGAGGATGGCGCGGCCGTCGCGCAACAGGCAGAACGTGTTTTTCAGCTGCCCCCCCAGGGCCAGCCAGTCGCCCGCGTCTTCGAACCCGGGCGGCAACAGCAGGGGCGTCGGTGCGTAGCCGCGGGCCCGGCGCAGCAGCCGGGGGACGCCACTCATCACCCGCACCACCGAATCGTCCACCCGGTTGACGATCGGCCGGTTGTGGAGCAGTACATAATCGGCGATGGCGCCCAGGCGCTCGCAAGCGTCGGCATTGTCTGTGCATTGCGGTTCTTCGGACCGGTTTCCGGACGTGAGCACGACGGGCCGGTTCATGCGCCGCAGCAGCAGCAGGTGCAGCGGCGTGTAGGGGAGCATGAAGCCCAGCGTCGGCTGGCCGGGCGCCACGCCCGGCGCCAATTGGTCTGCGTCGGGGTCGTTGCGGCGGCGCAGAATGACGATCGGGGCTTCGGGGCTCTGCAGCAGCGCGGCTTCCTGCTTGTTCACCTCGCAATAGCGGCTGATGACGTCCAGGCTGCGCGCCATCAGGGCGAACGGTTTGTGGTCGCGGCGCTTGCGCCGGCGCAGCTCGGACACGGCGGATTCCTTGCCGGCGTCCACCGCCAGGTGGAAGCCGCCGACGCCCTTGATGGCGACGATCTCGCCGCGCTGGAGCAGAGTGCAGGCGGCATCGACGTCGTCCAGCTGGGTGAGGTGCTCGGTGCACATGACGCGGCCGTCGCTGCGTACCAGCGAGGCGCGGGGGCCGCACACGTGACAGGCATTGGGCTGGGCATG
>JARRNJ010000119.1:0-4529 GCA_037385045.1 Gammaproteobacteria bacterium
CCCAAGCGGTTGGTTTTGCTCGACATATCCGAGTTCCAGCTGTACGAGATCAAGAGGAAGTTACGCAGCGATATCGACCGAAATGGCTTTCAGGTCGAGCTGGACGGCATATTGGGCTCGGCTCTGGACCGGCCGCGTGTGGAGATGGTTATGCGTACCTTCGCAGTGCAGACCGTCTACCACGCGGCGGCGTACAAACACGTGCCGATCGTTGAACGCAACGTAACCGAAGGCGTCCAAAACAACATTTTTGGCACCTGGCGAACCGCGGAAGCGGCGATGAGCACAGGCGTAGAAACCTTTGTCCTTGTTTCGACGGACAAGGCTGTTCGTCCGACTAATGTCATGGGAGCCACCAAACGCTTTGCAGAGTTGGTCCTCCAGGGGCTGGCGAAGCTCAACAGCAACACACGGTTCTCGATGGTCCGCTTCGGCAACGTGCTGGACTCGTCGGGTTCAGTGGTGCCTTTGTTCCGCGAACAGATCCGAGCCGGCGGCCCGGTGACCGTGACTCACCCCGATATCATCCGTTACTTCATGACCATACCAGAGGCCGCGCAGCTGGTGCTTCAGGCAGGCTCCATGGGACAGGGCGGCGACGTTTTCGTGCTCGACATGGGGGAGCCGGTGCGGATTGCCGAACTGGCTCGGCGTATGATCGGGCTCATGGGCCTCGATATGGCGGACGATGCACATCCCGACGGGGATATTGCCATCGAATACACGGGGCTTCGCCCCGGAGAAAAACTCTACGAAGAGCTCCTGATCGGAGACAACGTCAGCGGCACTCAACATCCGGCCATCATGCGGGCCGAGGAAGTCGACTTGGCTTGGGCCGACCTGTTGGAATGGCTCCAGCGCCTGGAGCAGGCGGTCGAACGCAACGACTGCTGGGAGATTCGGGAGATACTCCTGTTGACGGTGAATGGATACGTGCCCGCGGACGACATTGTCGATAAGGTATGGACAGGCATTGAACCGCCGTTGGCACGGTCGGCGGACCGAGAGGAACACGTTGATCGCCTGTACCGCCATTAGAACGATCTTGATCCACCGGAGTCATATGACAGACGATTTGACTGACCATTCTTTGATCCGAAGAATTCCTTGGTATCCTAGTTGCAGGATCATTGCTCACCGTGCGTTTTAGGCTCCTCTGGATAATCATCGGTTGGGCGTTTCTCTTGAGCATTACGTATGGCTCGTTGATGCCGTCTCCTCCCGATCCGCTGACCTTCACCGATGCCGACAAAGTCGAGCACGTCACCGCCTATCTCGTCCTGATGTTGTGGTTCGCGCAGTTGTATACCGCCACCGCCGCCCGCTGGCGGCTGGCGGCCGTTCTCGTTGCGCTGGGGGTGTTGATCGAATTCTTGCAGGGCTGGAGCGGGTACCGCGACTTCGAATATCTGGACATGGTGGCCGATGCGGCGGGGGTGTCGCTGGGGTGGGCGCTGGTGTGGTCGCCGTTGGGCCGGTCCATCGGGTGGGTGGATTCAGCCGTGGGGCGGGTGTTGGGGCATTAGGGCTATCCGTGCCGGCGGGTGATCAGTGGCTTGCGGTGCGTTGCCGCCTGTGGCGTCAAACGCACCCTACTTGAGGTGCTCGCGGTGCATTGCCGCCTGTGGCGTCGAACGCACCCTACGTGAGGTGCTCGCGGTGCATTGCCGCCTGCGCCGGCGAACGTACTCTACAGTGGCCCTCCGCGAAGCTTTGTAGGGCAGCGTCTCTGGGGCGCGTTTCAGATCCGTATCGCCATGACGTCGCAGCGGGATTTTTGGAACACGCTGGTGCTCGCCGACTTGACCCAGGCGCTGAGGCCCTGGCGGCCGTGGGCGGCAAGTACAACCAGGTCGACTCCATGATTGTTCGAGTACTCGAGGATTTCTCGGACCGGGGATTTGACATTCATGATGACGGCGGTCTGGGTCCGCTCGCGGTCCAGTTCGGCCGCGAGCTCCGTCAGTGCCTGTTCGGCCCAGTTGCGGAGAAACTCATCGGAGTTGTCCTCGCCGGTTTCCAGCCAGTCGATGGGCAATTCGTCCACCGTGTAATCGACGACGTGCAGCAGTGTCAACCGGGAACCGTAGCGCTGGGCGAGATCGAGCGCGCGCATGACGGCGGCATCGCTGTCGTCGGACAAGTCGGTGGCGACCAGGATATGCTCGTAAGGCTCCATTGACTTTGGCTCCCTGATTTGCGGCTCGATGCGATGTGAGCGCCGGAGCCGAGTTTCGGTGTAGCGCTTAAGCGGCGGGCAAGCGGAACGGCCTTGCCGCGCTTGATCGTGCTGCCCGCGGTTTCGGGGTGCACTTCTCAGGGCCTAAGTATATCCGCTCTGTCGCGAATCGCGGAACGGGTTGGCGCTTGACCGCGCCCGCCGCTGTTCCACGACGGTTGCCCACTTTGCGTGGGGGTCCGCTGGCGTGCCATCATTGGAACGGTGTTGAGGAAACCCGCCACGGAGCGCGTCGCAGTGCAAAGCGCAGGCAAACGAATACCGACGATGGCCGATGGATCGCCTTTGCGCCAGGCGATGTTGGCTGTGGTCGTCGGCGGTGTCGCCGGCCTGGGCGCGGTGGTGTTTCGCGGCCTCATTGCTCTGTTTCACAACCTGTTCTTTTTCGGCCGGTTTTCCTTTGTCTACGATACCAGCTTGCATACCCCGGCGAGTCCGTGGGGCGTGTGGGTGATCCTGGTGCCCGCGGTGGGCGCAGTGTTGGTGGCGTTCCTGGTAAAGACCTTCGCCCCCGAGGCCAAGGGGCACGGAATGCCGGAGGTGATCGAGGCCATCCACTTTCGCAAGGGCGTGATCCGGCCGGTGGTGGCGGCGATCAAGGCGGTGGCGTCCTCCATTTCCATCGGCTCCGGCGCCGCTATCGGGCGCGAGGGGCCGATCATCCAGATCGGCGCGGCCTTCGGTTCCACCCTCGGCCAGTTGCTGCAGTTGTCCGAGTGGCAGTGCATCACCCTGATTGCCGGCGGCGCCGGCGGCGGCATCGCCGCCACGTTCAACACGCCCATCGGCGGGCTGTTGTTTGCCGTCGAGTTGATCCTCCCGGAAATCAGTGCCCGGACCATGATTCCCGTGGCCATTTCCACCGTGGTCGGCACTTTCGTCGGGCGCATGTTCTTCGGAGTCCACCCGTCGTTCAACATTCCGGAACTGACGTTGGTCCCCGCCCATTTGACGCAGATGCAGGTGTTCGTGGCCTACCTGATCCTGGGCGGGATCCTTGGCCTGGTGTCGGTTTTGTTCATCCGCGGCATCTACGTTTGCGAAGACATCTTTGACCGCATTCCCGGCGGCTACTACGTGCGCCATGTGCTGGCTATGACATTGGTCGGCGTCACCATGTATCTGTTTCTGCTCTACACCGGGCACTACTACATCCAGGGCGTCGGTTATGCGGCTATCCAGGATGTCCTCAACGGCGTACTCATTGCACCGTATCTGCTGGTGTTGCTGTTCGTGGCCAAGCTGCTGGCGACATCGCTGTCCCTGGGTTCAGGGGCATCGGGCGGCATTTTCTCCCCGTCCCTGTTAATCGGCGCCGTGCTGGGCGCAGCGTTCGCCCTGGTCGCTTCGCGCCTCATTCCCGGGCTTTCCCTCGATCCGACCAACACGGCGGTCATAGGTATGGCGGCCATGGTGGCCGGTGCCACCGGTGCGGCGATCACCGCCATTGTCATGATCTTTGAAATGACCAGGGACTATTACGTCATTGTGCCGCTGATGGCCGCGGTCTCGGTCACGTATGGCGTTCGGCGTCTGTTCCTGACCGACAGCATCTACACCATGAAGCTCACGCGGCGCGGCCATTATCTTCCCGACTCGCTGCAGACGCCGGTGTTTATGCTTCGCACGGCCGGCGACGCCTTGAGTGTTCCCACGGTGCGCATCAACGATGGCGAAATGCCGAAAGTGGCGCGACGCCGGTTCCGCGGACCGAGCCGGCCGCCCCATGTGCTGATGCAGAAGGAAGACCGGATTTTCGGCGTCGTCTCATCCGAAGACATCGAGCGCGAGCAGTTGTTGGGCCGCTCGGTGGCGGACCTTCGCAAGCACATGCAGTCGAATTTTGTCGTCGCCAGCCGTGATGAGATGCTTTTCGACGTGGTGGGCAAGATGCGGGCCGCCGACTCCGACCTGGTGGTCGTCACCCGGGACGGCAGCACCGATAACATGGACGACGTGATCGGCGTGTTGACTTGGGGCGACATTGTGCGTCTGAGCAATCTGCCGGCGCCGCTGGTGGTGCGGCGGCGGCCGCAGTCTCCGGGCGAGGAATCGAATCCAGGGGAAGGGAAGTGAGGTTGCCGCAAGCCGCGCGTGAGACGTGGTGGCGTTGTCCGGTTGTCGTGCTGTGTTGTGTGGTGGATGCGCTGCGCTTATCCACCCTACGGAGTGCTTGGTGGAATTGGTGTAGCGGCGGATGCGCTGCGCGTCCACCCTAGGGAGTGCTTGGTGGAATTGGTGTAGCGGTGGATGCGCTGCGCTTATCCACCCTACGGAGTGCTTGGTGGAA
>JARRNJ010000120.1:0-6473 GCA_037385045.1 Gammaproteobacteria bacterium
GATGGCGCACGAATCCCACGCGTTGCAAGTCACTGAGGTGGGTATCGAGCATTGGCTCTCGGGTATTGCCGCGAGCGATCCGTGGACGTTTGGCGTGTCATTCACACTGCTGGCCATGGCGCTCGGGCTATCGCTGAGCATGTTGCTGCGCCGCGACCACGGCCGGCGCCCCTAGGCGATCCGCTCGGGAACTGCCCCACACCCCGCCGACAGTTCGTGCAATGTGCCGCGAACGCGGTGCTGTCCCGGTGGCTGAACGGCGCCGGCGCTCCGGTATCCCTCCCACCGGAATGCTGTGTATTCACGATCTCGCGCACAGCCGGGCGTGCCTTGATGTTGGCGCCGGAAGACTGCGCGCCGCCGGTCGCCCGGTAGCACGCCTTGAACAGCCGGCTGTCGCGGACGCCACCGGCAGGCGGTGCACAACCGCAGCGCGGGGCGTTCGGGAGCCCACGTCACGTCGCCGAGCGCGGCTGTCTGCTTCAGGTCCGCCGCGCCGGACCTTGATTCCCCGAATCAGTGCGATGCACCTGTTCACGTCGTGTCCCCGAACCGCCCGTCCGGCCGCCGTCGGCTCCGAACCTGCAACATAGGCGGGTCGTTCACACAACGGCAGTGCATAACGGTGGATGCGCTTCGCTTATCCACCCTACAATGATCCGATGGGGCTTGGAAAATGTAGGGTGCTCCGCCCAGGGAGTCGGTGGAAAATACATAAGCGCACGGGTTGATGCGGACAAAGTGCATCACATGGACCCCCAGTCCCGGAATCAACGATGCGCCGACCGCCGACCGGACAGCTTCGTTGTATCGGCGAAACGCGCCGAAGAACGCTGCGCGCGTGAACGGCAAGTGCATGTAGCGACGCCGTGGGCCCGGTCCCCGGGAATGATCGCCGATGGTGGCGCGAACGCATGGGGCCTGGTTCCTTGAGCGCCGGCTCCCACGCGCGCGGCCCGGCGACCGGTGTCCGCTTTGCGCCTGGCTATTCGAGCGGAATGCGCTCTTTACTTCCAGCCAGCCAGTCGGGAAACGTCTGCAGCTCCGGGTTGAGCGCCCGGGACCGGTCCAGGTCGCGTGCGCCGCAAAAGTAGTCGTTGAAGTCGCGCTTGAACTGGAACATGTTGCCGAGGTCGTCAGCGCCGGGGAAACCGAAGCCCCGGTACACCTCGGGCGATACCGCGTTGTAGCGCACCTCGCGACCAAGGGCGGCGGTGAATGCCGCGGCCATCTCGGCGCCGGTCAAATGGCCGCCGGCGACGCCGATGGTTTCGCCCACCGCGGCTGTTCCGCGCCTGAACACACCATGCGCGCACTTGCCGATGTCGTCGGCCGCCATGCCGGGCAGCTTCTTGTCACCCATGGGCAGGGTGAGCGCAAGCACGCCGTCGGGGCCGGGCTTGGGTCCCATGCTGAAATGACTGAAGTTGTCCCAGTAGAATGACGTCAGCAGGAACGTGACGGGAACACCTTGAACCAGGAACAGCTGATTGGCCTCACCTTTGGCGTCAAAGTGGGGAACCTTGTAATGCTCCATCAGGGTCGGCATGCGGTCATCGTCCAGGGGCACCCATTTGCGCGTGTCCTCCAGCGTCGACCAGACCACGTGCTCGAGGCCGGCGCGCTTTGCCGCCTGCGCCATGTTGGCGGCCTGGTCCAGCTCCTTCTGCGGCGAGAAGTGCTCCCAGTAGTTGGTGACGCAGTAGGCGCCGTAGGCGCCTTCGAACGCACGCGCCACGCTGTCCAGGTCGTCGAGGTCGCCCTGGACCACCTCGGCGCCGCTCCGGGCGAGAGCGGCGGCTTTGTCGGAGTCGGGGTTTCGGGTCAGCGCGCGGACGCGAAACGGGCCGGCAGGGTCATTGAGAATGGCGCGGGCCAGCCCGCCGCCCTGGGCGCCGGTCGCACCCACCACTGCAATCGTCTTCCGATCAGCCATGTGATCCTCCTTGGGACGCGGCAGGCGAAGCGGATATCGGACCGCCGCCGCGATGGGTTGATAGGGGCCTAGGTGTGTAACCCCACCAGGTTGTTCACACCATGGCCGTAAGAACGGTGGATGCGCGCAGCGCATCCACCGCGCAACAACGCGACCGGGGTCGCTGCCCACCCGCGACCTCGACCCGGCCGCTAGCGCCTCAGGGGCGAATCGCCAGCGGCCGGGTGCATTTGGCACGCCGCACCGCAACTCAATTGCGATCATAAGGACATCTGCTTCATGCCAAACACCGATTCCCGGGACCGCTCACACTTGCCTGCGTCCGTTGAATCGCCCGGTGAACAACCTCCTGAGAAGTTACACCTAGGGCCTAAGTATTGGCCTCGGCCGCAGGTCCCTCAAGGGGCGTGCCGGCCAGGTCCGCACCGCAAGACTGGACCAAACCGATGGGAAATGGGCCTGGGCGCCTGCGCGGCGCCTTCTCATTTGAAGCGATCATCGGATTTCCGGCCCGCGATGGCGCCGCGCGCGTGCTTCAGCCAGCCGGTGCGCAATTCACTTTGGCCGTCGAATGCGGGGACGTAGGGTTTGATGTCCAGCAGCGGGCTGCCGTCCAGCATATCGACGTTTTCAATATACAGGACGCCGTCTTCGATCCGGTCGAGTCGCACCACGGACAGGCCGATGGCATTGGGGCGCCGGGGCGCTCGCGTGGCAAACAGTCCGCGCCGTTCGGAGTCCAGAAACGGCACCACCTCCAGGTCAAAGCCGCTGCTGCGGTGCAGGTGGTACAACAGAATGATGTGGGAGAACCCGTCCAGGTCCTTCAGCCCCGGCCGGTAGGCGTCAAACACGACGACGGTGCCGTGCGTTCCGTCGGCGGCGGCCGGCTGGATCGGCATGCCGCCGGGCTCCTTGAACGGCGTGTGGATCACGCCGATGGGCTCGAATTCAATGGTCATGGTCAATGTCACTCCTTTACCGGCCGGCACCCTGGCGGCCGGCGCCGATGCATGGTGGCGCCCGGGCCCGTCATGGGCGGTAAGGCTCGAACCGGGTCAAGGCCGGCTCGACCTCCTGGCGCGTTTCGCGCAGTTCCGCCGCCACCAGGTTCATGGGCCGGGCCTTGCTGACGCTCTCAACGTTCTTTGCATAATGGAAGCTGATAACCCCGCCGCCGGCGGCCCGGAAGAACTTGAAGGCGTTAAACTCGATGTACGCCTTGCCCTCGCGGTAGCGGGTGGAGCTGGGAAAGAAGAAATCCAGCATCGCCGCTCCGCTGCGCTCATCGGCGTACATGGCAAACTGCATGTACGGATACCGCCGCTTGAACTCGGCGACCAGCCGCTTGGCGTAATCCACCGGCTCATTGCCCGTCGCCCGCGCCGGATAGACTTGAAACTCAACCAGCTCCAGCCAATCGTCGGGGGTCTGATCGGCCGGATAATACTCGTACACGCGCACCGGCTTGTCGGTGGCCTTGAACTTGAGCGTGAAAGCCTTGCCCAGGAACTCCACCGATTGCGTAGCGGCCACCGACGGCCGCTGGCTGCCCGATGTTCGATGCAATCCCTCGGCGTGCACCGGCGACAGCAGGCCGGCGGCCAGGATCAGACTGGTCAGCAGTCGCATGATGCGGTCCTTTTCCCTGGCTCGTTCACCGTCCCCCCGCAGACGGCCAACCGCTGCGGAATCGGATCCAACGTCCATCACCATGAGCCAATCGCGTTGTTCGCGCGGACGCTCAGCATTCCGTGATATTGACCACCAGACCACCGAGGGCGGTCTCTTTGAACTTCGCCGACATCTCCAGGCCGGTCTCCTTCATCGCGGCAATGCAATTGTCCAGCGGCATAAAGTGGCGGCCGGTGCCGCGGATGGCGAGGGAACTGGCGGCGTAGGCCTTGATGGCACCGAAGCCGTTGCGCTCGTTGGCATCCGTCAAGCTGAAACATCGAATCCAGTGCCTCCATGCCGTGCGTGATGCTTTCAATGCTGCCGAGGAACCCCGTCCATCTCGTCGACGACCGCGGCGTTGCCGCACGTCGTGTTTGCGGCGCACATGATTGCGGCCAACTTGCCTGGTGACTCGTTGACCGGCGGCCGCGGGCCCCTCTGGTGTGCGCTTGCCGTTGATCAGGGAACGTCGCCGGTTCAGGAGTCGCCCCGGACCAACCCGTGCACGGCGGCGAAGGGATCCCAGCCGGCGTCGCGGTGCCATTCGTACTCGGTCCAGGTGGCAATGGTGTCGGCAGTCTCCGGGCCGAGCAGCTTGGCAATAACAGCCAACGCCATGTCCATGCCCGCCGACACACCCGACGAGGTGAAAAAGCGGCCGTCCTCCACCCACCGCGCCTGCCTAACCCAGTTCACCTTCGGACCCTGGCTGGTCGCCCAACCGAACGATTTCTTGTTGGTGGTCGCGCGCACGCCGTCGAGCAGGCCGGCCCTGGCCAGCAGCGCGCTGCCGGTGCACACCGCGGTGACATATTGCGCACCGGCGGCGTGTTGCCGCAGCCAGTTCAACAGCGCGGGGTTATCCACTTCCTTGCGGGTGCCCATTCCGCCCGGCACCAACAGCATGTCGTATTGGCGCTTTTCGGGGAATGCATAGTCCGCAATGGCCTTAGGGCCCTGGCGGCTCGGCACCGGCCCGTCGGTTTGCGCGACCATGCAGATTTCGAACTGTTCGGGTGCGGCGCCGTACATCTCCAGCGGCCCGAAGACATCCAGCAGCTCGAAGTCGGCAAACAGAACCACACCGATTGACCATCGACGCTTCATGAATGTGCCACCTCAGGCAAGTTAGTCCATCGTTGGGCAACAGTATGTTCCTTGCAAGCCGGCCCGGGGACCCCGCCGCCCCAGGATGGACACGTCCACGCGATGGGCGGGGCTCCCGGATCGCGCGGACGGTGCGCAAGAAACGCGACCGGGCGTTTGGGACAAATCCTGGCCCTGAGGGCAATGGTGGCAGAGGCTGGCGCTGTTTTGAAGGGAGAAGTTTGGGCGCGAATGGAAACGGCGGGATGGAGAGAAATCTGCGCTGGGGGCGCCGAAGCACGGCGGCGTTCGCACCGCAAGGAGTCCGTCAGAAGGAACCGGTCAGCGCCGCGGCCAGCGCGCGCGGATCCTCGACGCTCACCATCAATTGGCGCAGGCGCACGGGAAATGCCATGACGTAGGCGCGCTGGGCGGGCGCAAGGTGGATGACAAGAATTCCGCGGCCCGATCCGTTCACCAGCCACCGGCCGGCGAAGCCGTGGACACCGCGGCTCAGCGGGCGCGCACGGCTTTCCTGGGTTTGGGTGACCGCCGATCTGGGAAAACACGAGCGGAAGGCCCATCCCATTTTCACCCTCACCTCCCGGTCCCGGACTTCGATATAGGCGCTCGCGGGAGGCAGCAGGACGGCGAGCGACAGCACGGCGTACCATCGATCGAATCGCAGGGGAAATCGCCTTGGCGTCATGCGCGTGAGCGCCATGGTTGAGCAAAAAAACGCGCCGGGACATGGCCCTCGCCGACACCAGGCTCCCCGTTAGCGGGCATCGTCCTCCAACCAGGCGATGGCCGCTGATTCGTCGGTGAAAATGCGCACGTTGAAGCAGGCGTTGCGCATGAAGGTCTCTATCATGTCGTGAGACCGGTCCTCGGGACTCGCCAGAATCGCGCTCCGCACGGTCTTCTCCCAAGCGAGGTCACGGGTACTTCTGTATGCGTACTGATAATTCTCCAGCACCGTCGACACATTCCTTGATGAGCGGACATCAACCAGAAGACGCCGGATTCCCTGTGTCCGGCTCACCTCCCGCAGCTCGGCGGACCACTCGCGTGCACTCGCCGCCGACGTGTCGCCTTCAATGCGCACACGCAAGAACTTGCGACTGTCTGAGATGGAAATCGTGTAACTCATGGTCTCGTTCCGCACACGTCGAAATCCAGTGGCAACCCAAGTGACGGAAAAGCGCGCCGTCGGACCACCCAGGCGCCCGGATCGCAAATACCCGCGGCCTCTGAAACACTCGGTAATGCCCGGGGCCGCCACCCACGAAGCGGCTCCCGCTCGCGCCGCATTTTGTGATCAAAAGACCAGATGACACTCGGTTTGCGCGGGCGCGCGTCTGCCCGGGCGCCCCATAAGCATAGGTGCTGCCTCCCGCCGCCGGGATGCCGGGCGGGCTCACACCGTCCCGGCCCCCCGATGCGCATTATTTGGCGCCGGAGCCAGGGGACTGCCGCGCGGCCGCAAAGCCCCGGGCTGGTACGGCCAGCCGCCGGCCGCAGCTTCAGCCACTTCGGCTCCGTATTCCAGCAATCGCTTGAATAATGCCATCAATTCCCATTGACGCCAACGGGTATTTCAACGGCCTCCCCGGCACCGTCGCGCTGGATCAAGGCGGATTTCCCGGCGGGCGCTTCCCGGAGGACATATTGAGTCCCGGGTTCGAGACGTACATGCATCTCGTAGCAGCGAAGCCGTTGCGGGAGCAGGGGCACGCCGTACGGAACACTGCTCAACCAGAGCACATGGGCG
>JARRNJ010000121.1:0-4420 GCA_037385045.1 Gammaproteobacteria bacterium
ATGTTGAGACATTCGTGGAAGGTGCCCTGGTTGGCGGCGCCGTCGCCGAAAAAGCACAGCACCGCATCCACCGCATCGTTCATCTTCAGCCAATAGGCCGCGCCGACGGCCACCGGAAACGTCTCGCCGACGATGGCATAGCCGCCGAGAAAGCGGCGCTCGCGGTCGAACAGGTGCATGGAGCCGCCGTAGCCGCCGGAGCAGCCGCCGGCCTTGCCGAACAGCTCCGCCATCACGGCGCGCGCCGGGATGCCGCGCACCAGGGCATGGACGTGTTCGCGGTAAGTGCTGACCACGTAGTCGCCCAAATCCGCGGCGTTGAGGACACCCACCGCCACAGCCTCCTCGCCCGGGTACAAATGCAGAAAACCACCGATACTGCCCTGGGCATACTCCTCCGCCACCCTCTGCTCGAATGCCCGCGCCAGGTGCATGTCGTAGAGCAACTTGCGGGCCAGATCACGATTCATCTCACTCCTCCCTCTTACGCCGCCTCCATGATACACAACCAGTATCGACCCGATACCCGGGCCGTGCAAAGGCAGAACCGCGGCCTCGGGAAAACAACCATTCCGGGTGCGGTAACTGAAGTGACGAGTAGGCGGCCAGAAGCCGTAGGGTGCGCCGACCGAAGGTGGCGCACCGATTGCGGTTTCCCGCACCACGAGCGCATGACACCGGCGCCACCATCATCAAGCGGCGCGTTGCCGCCGGCGGCGCCCAACGCACCCCACGAAGCGGCAGGGTGCGCCGACCGAAGGTGGCGCACCGAATGATTTGCCGCACCACCGGACCCTCGGCGCCGATCCACGACCTGCACGCGGTGCGTGGCCGCCTGGCGGCGGCGAATGCACCCTGAGCCTAGACTTGGTACAAGAGCTCCGTTTTAGTGGTGAAGCCATGACGCCCTATCCTGCCAAGCTGCTGTCCGCCTTGCTGATGACCGCGAGCCTTGCGGTGCCCACGCTGGCCAGCGCGGGCACCATCTATCGCTGGGTGGATGCCGACGGCGTGACCCATTTCAGCCAGCTGCCACCACCACCGGGTACCGACGCGGTGCAGAGCATGCAACTCAAGGTCCCCAAACCGGCTGCCCAGGCCCCGGGCGCGGCGGCCGATGCCGCCCGGCTTGAGTTGGAAGCGGAGCGGGCCCGGCGCAAGGAACTGGAGAAGCGCCTGAAGGCCGAGGAAGAGGCCCGCCGCCGCGCCGAGGCCGAGCGTGCGCCCGAGGTCATCTATGTGAATCCACCCGAGGACCAGGGCTACGTGCTGCTGACGCCCTTGCGGCGTCATCACCGCCCGTGGCGGCGGCCCATCCCGCAGCCCGTGCCGCCCGGCGCCGGGGCGCAGGCGCCGGACCTGTACCGGGTGCCGGATGAATTTTATGAATCCTTCCACCCGCAGCGGCCGGGCACCCGCGTCCGGCGCCGCACCGACCAGAGCCCGCCGGCACCTCGAGCCCCGGACAAAACCAGATAGACGCCGGTGTGGTTTGCGACCGGTTTCACATCACCATTGCCGAGGTTGCCGCAAAATTATTTAATAGGGGAAAAGTGGGGACGGGTCGTGCAGACCCGCTGAGCAATATCCGTGAGAGCTGTATTTCGATCACGACACTGGTTCTGGGCCCTGGCACTGACCGGCGCTGCCCTGCTCGCCACCCTCATCCCCTCGGTGGAACAACTGGAGCAATGGGGCTACCAGCTGGCCTTGTGGCTCGGACCCAAGGTGGCCGCCGCAGCGTCGCTGCTGCCGGCCCCGCACACGGCGGCCCCGCTGCCGGACTGGTCCCTGGAGGCCCAGCGCGGCGCCCTGCTGGGGTTGGGGCTGCTGCTGGCCATACTGCCCAACTGGCTGCGCGGCCGCGCCGGGCTGCTGCTGAGCGCCGTACTGGCGGTGGCCCTTGTCAATGCCGGCCTGGTGGCGCTGCTGACCCACGGTCTGTGGCTGCCGGTAGCGGTGCCGGCCGCGTTCCTGCTCGCCGCCCACACCCTGTTGTTTCTGAATTTCCGCGCCGAATCGGCGTTCCGCGGCCTGCGCCGGGAGCTGACCGTCGCGCGGGCGCAGCTGGGCGCCAACCTGCAGAACCAGGGGCAGCTGGACGCAGCCCTGGAGCAGTTCCGCAGCTGCGACGCCAGCGGCGACCTGTGCGAGCCTCTGTATCAACTGGGGCTGGAGTTCGAACGCCGCCGCCAGTTCGCCAAGGCGCTCAACGCCTACGAGGAATTGCAGCAATGCGCCCCCGCGTACCGGGATGTGGACCAGCGGCGCGCCCACCTGGACACGGTGGTCGCCCACCTGCCCGGCGGCGCGCCGGCCGCGGGAGCCGGCGCCACCGGCACGGTAATGGTGGACAATCCCGCATTGGAGAAGCCGACGCTGGGCCGCTACCGTCTGGAGCGGGAACTGGGCCGCGGCGCCATGGGCGTGGTGTACCTCGGCAGCGATCCCAAGATCGACCGGCCGGTGGCGATCAAAACCCTGGCATTGACCCAGGAGTTCGAAGGCAAGGCCCTGGCCGAAGCGCGCCAGCGCTTTTTACGCGAAGCCGCGGCGGTGGGACGGCTCGATCACCCCAACATCGTCGCCGTGCACGACGTGGGCGAGGAACACGATCTGGCCTACATCGCCATGGATTACGTGGCCGGCCAGAGCCTGGACACCTGGATCGAACCGGGGCAACTGCTGCCGGTGCGCGAAGTGCTGGAGGTCTGTGCCCAGGTGGCCGAAGCCCTCGACTACGCCCATCAGCGCAAGGTGGTACACCGCGACATCAAGCCGGGCAACATCATCTATGACCGCGACGCCGGCACCGCCAAGGTTTCCGACTTCGGCGTGGCCTCGCTGCTCGATGACAGCAAAACACGCACCGGGACGGTGCTCGGCAGCCCGTCCTACATGTCCCCGGAGCAGGTCATGGGCCGCAAGCTCGACGGCCGCTCGGACCTGTTTTCCCTCGGCGCAACGCTGTACCAGCTGCTCACGGGACGGCTGCCGTTCGTCGGCGATTCGCTGGCCAACCTCACCTACCGCATCACCCATGACCGGCAGACAAGCATCAGCAAGCTGCGCCGCGGGCTGCCGGCCTGCACCACCCGGGTGGTGAACCGGGCGCTGCAGAAGGAACCGGACAAACGCTTTGCCAGCGGCAGGGATATGGCCGACGCCCTGCGCCGCTGCCGCGGCCGTTGAGGCGCGGCTCACCCACTGACCCGTCAGGAAGGAGGAACCCGACCATGCCCACATTACTGCACATTCACGCCGGCGTGGTGATGAACGAATATCCCCTCACCGAGGGCAGCCTGCGCCTCGGGCGCGGCGCCGACAACGACGTCCGCCTGGACGACGGCACCGTCAGCACCCACCACGCCGTGGTCACGGTCAAACCCAGCCCCTACATGGAAGGACTGCTGGACGTGTTCGTCGACGACCTGGGCAGCACCAACGGCACTACCGTCAACGGCGCGCCGGTGCGCCACCAGCGGCTGCGCCACGACGACGTGATCCGCGCCGGCGCCCACGAGTTCCGCCTGGTGGAGGACGGCGACCAGCCCTACGACAGCACCCGCATTTACCTGCCCGAAACCGAGGATTGACCGACGCGGGTACCGGGCTTCACGGCCGGTATTCGAACACCTCCGCCTCGTCCGCGCCCCACATGCCGAGTTGGGTATGCAGCGCCTGGGCTTCGTCGGCAGTTCCGCAACGGGCCAGGATGACGTAGTGCCCCTGGGCGATGGCCTGGTGATAGTGGTCCAGGCGTTCCTCGGGTACACCCATTCGGTGCAGCGCCACACCCAGCTGGGTCAACGCCGCGGCGCCGGCCATTGTGGCGCCACCGATTGCCGCACCGGCGGCGGTCGAGGCCAGGGCCTCCACCACCGGGCCGACGGCGAACACGGCGCCCAGCCCGGGCACCAGGAACATGCCGGCAGCGCTGGCCAGCAGGCCCCACAGGGCGCCCCAGAAGGCACCCTGCCCGGCCCAGACTTTTATGCGCTCGCCGATGCCGTCGTAGGAGATACCCAGCACGTCGTCGCCGGCGCCTTCGCTCTTGCCCAAGATGGACAGAGCATCCGGCGCCACGTCCCGCTCGATCAGCCGCTCCACCGCCGACGCCGCCGGCTCGTGGCGGGCGAACACCGCCACCACCAGGCGTCGCCGGTGTGCTTGGTGATCTGTTTCATGGGCCATTAGCACTCTCCTTCGCAGGGACCGGCCGCCGACGCCGGAGCCGCGCCTCCAAGCATAGCTGCATCGCACCCCGTGGGCGCGAGGCGATGGCCGGTTCTCCGGATTCGGTTCCAGCGCATACGGTCTACGTGAGCGGCCTGCGCATGGTGGATGCGCTGCGCTTATCCACCCTACAGGTAATCCGGTTGGACTTAGGAAACGCAGGATGAATAAGCGCTGCTTCGCG
>JARRNJ010000122.1:0-4355 GCA_037385045.1 Gammaproteobacteria bacterium
CCAGGGTGTCCTCCATCTCCGGCAACAGGCCGACGAGGCCGAGCTCCTCGCGCTCCTTCGCTGTGAAGGCGGCATCGCGGTTGACCAACGGCGCATGTAGAACCTGCAGGCCGCGGCCGCTGACATAGTAGATATCGCCGTCGTCGCGGCGCTCGACGGTGTACGGTTTGTGGTACATGCTGACGGGTCTCCGGGGCTCGGATTGATGGGATCAAACGGGCTTGGGGTTGGTGCCCTTGGGCATCGAAGAGGCAGGTGCAGGTCGCATCCGCATCACATTCCGGGTGTTAATCCTCGGCGATGTAGGGCCGCGTCATCTTCGCCGGATCCACGAGCCGGTCGAATTGGTCGGCAGCGACGAAGCCGAGCTTCAGCGCCGCCTCGCGCAGGGTCATGTCATGGTCCAGCGCGTAGTGGGCGACCTTCGATGCCTTGTCATAGCCGATCACCGGGCTCAGCGCTGTCACCAACATCAGCGAGCGCTCGACGAAGCCCGCGATCTGCTTCTCGTTGGGCTCGGTGCCTTCGACGAGGAAGACGCGGAAGTTGTGGCAACCGTCGGTGAGCAGCCGCGCGGACTTGGTGACATTGAAGATCATCAGCGGCTTGTAGACGTTCATCTCCAGGTAGCCGCTACTGCCGCCGATACCGACCGCCACGTCGTTGCCCATCACCTGCGCGGACAGCATCGCCAGCGCCTCGCATTGGGTCGGGTTGACCTTTCCCGGCATGATCGAAGAGCCGGGCTCGTTGGCGGGGACGCTAAGCTCGGCGAAGCCGCAGCGCGGCCCGCAGGACAGGAGCCGGATGTCGTTCGCGATCTTGAACAGCGATACGGCCAACGTCTTAAAGGTGCCATGCAGCTGGACCAGGGCATCGTGCGCTCCCTGGACCGTGAACTTGTTCGGTGCGGTGATGAAGGGCAAACCGGTCAGCTTGGCGATTGCGGCGGCGGCCTCCACGTCAAAGTTGGGTGCGGCGTTGATGCCGGTGCCGACCGCGGTGCCGCCGAGGGCGAGCCGGTAGACGCCCGGCAGGGCCTGCTCGATCCATCCAATCGCCTCATCCAGCATACCCACGTAGCCGGAAACCTCTTGCCCGAGCGTCAGCGGCGTCGCGTCCTGCATGTGGGTGCGGCCGATCTTGACGATCGCATCCCAGGCCCTGGCCTTGGTATCCAGCGAATCGCGTAGCGCCCTGACCGACGGCAGCAGGTTGTTGACCGTCGTCGTCGCGGCCGCAATGCACATCGCCGACGGGAAGGAATCGTTCGACGACTGCGACATGTTGACGTGGTCATTGGGATGGACCGGGTCCTTGGCCCCGAGCGGTGTGCCGGCGATCTGGCAGCAGCGGTTCGAAACCACTTCGTTCACATTCATGTTGAACTGGGTGCCGCTGCCCGTCATCCAGACATGCAGCGGAAACTGGTCCTGATGCTGACCGGCCAGGATCTCGTCGCAGACCCGGACGATCAGCTCATGCTGGCGATCCCCCAGTCGCCCGCCCGCATGATTCACCTCGGCTGCGGCCTTTTTCAGCGTCGCATAGGCAGCGATCATTTCCTGCGGTATCAGGTCGTCACCGATATTGAAATGCTCCAACGAGCGCTGGGTCTGCGCGCCCCACAGTCGGTCTGCAGGCACTCTCACCTCGCCCAAGCTGTCAGATTCGGTGCGAAACGCTGCCATAGTCATCTCCCCGATACGAGGGCCACATGGGCCCGGGATCACCAGTCCCTGGCCTCGGCGAACAACACAACATCGCCCCTCTGTGCAAACTCGACGCCAGACTCGATCGTTTTGAGCCGGGTCATGACGACGCTGATCGAATGAGGGGTTACACGGATCTCGCTGGACGCACTCCCGGTCTGTCAGCTGATCGGCGGCTAGAGCGCCTGGGTAAGAGAGCCAAGGCGATCGGTCAGCTTGGTATTCTCCGAATAATCGACCGGACAGGCGACCACGGATACGCCGTTATGGTTGAGCGCCTCCTTTAGCGTCGGCAACAGTTGGTCCGTTGCCGTGATCCGGTGACCCTTGGCCCCGAAGCTCTCTGCATAGGCGACGAAATCCGGGTTGGTGAAGTCCACATGGGAATGCCGGTGGATTTCAAGATCCATTTTCCATTTGATCAAGCCATAGCTCTGGTCTGTCCAAACCAGAATGACAATCGGGATATTCTCACGCAGTGCTGTCTCTATCTCCTGCGAGTTCATCAGGAAGCTGCCGTCCCCCATGACCGCAAGAACCTTGCGGTCAGGGCGGGCGACCTTGACGCCGATGGCACCGGGAAGCGCGAACGCCATTGTCGCAAGACCATTTGAAATCAGGCAGGTGTTGGGCTCGTAGGTCGGATAGAGGCGAGCCATCCACATCTTGATCGCCCCCGTATCGGCGAGAACGATGTCCTTGCGATCCATGGCGGCCCGAATGTCCGCTACGAGCCGTTGTGGCTTGACCGGAAAGGAGCCGTCGACCCGCCCCCGGTCGAGCTCCTCCTTGAGGATGGCCCGAACCGCGCTGCTGGCGAAGTTGAGTCCGAAGCTGCGCGAAACGGCGGCAGCAAGGGCATCAAGGGCGGCCGGAATATCGCCCTCGATGCCGACTTCGACGTTGTAGTGGGCATCTACAACCGCCGGAAATTGGTGGATGTGAATGATCGCTTTATCGCCCTCGGGGTTGATCCGAATCGGCGGAAACTCCTGCATCTCGTATCCCACGCTGATGACCAGATCGGCCTGGTCGAACCCGAAGTTCGTGTAGTCATGGACCATGAAGCCCAGCGTGCCCAGTGCGTTCGGATGGTCGTCGGGCATGACACCCTTACCGTGGAAAGTGGTTGCGACCGCAATGCCGAGCTTCTCGGAAAAGCGGACCAGCGCGTCGTGGGCGCCATTCCGGGCCGCGCCATGTCCGGCGAGCAAGATTGGCCGCTTGGCGGCTTGGAGGGCGGCGGCCGCGCGCGCGATCTGTGCCGGTGAGGGTGCATCGCTGTGCACGCGATTGACCTTGAGCGGCGCCGCGCCCGGGGGTGCAGGCATCGCCTCCACGTCCTGGGGAATGGCCAGATAGGCAACGCCCGGGCGCTCCGTCTGCGCCGTCTTGAAGGCGCTGCGCACCATCTCCGGGATGGCTGCCGGCGCCCTGACGATGTCCGCCCATTTGGACACTGGCTTGAACATCGCGACGAGGTCTACGTATTGGTGGGTTTCCTTATAGATCCGGTCGAGGCCGACCTGTGCGGTGATCGCGACCAGCGGCGTGCTATCGGCGTTGGCGTCGGCTACCCCGAGGAGGAGGTTGATCGCGCCGGGGCCCAGTGTCGCCGCGCATACCCCGGCTTTGCCCGTGACACGACCGTACATATCCGCCATGAAGGAGGCACCTTGCTCCGATCGGGCGAGTATGAAGCGGATTGAAGAGCCGTTCAGGGCGTCAACGACCCGGATGTTCTCTTCTCCAGGGATGCCGAAGACAAACTCGACGTTTTCGTTCTCGAGACAGGAGACGATGAGTTGCGCCGCCGAAGGACCGTTCACTATAGCCACCCCATTTTCTTCAACCATTGCGGAAGAATAGGAGAACCAACCGCCAATGTGTAGGTATCCCTCCGTTGTGAGCCTCGGATCAAAACCCCGCTGAGCCTTGGGCAAGGCTAAATGGGGTGCTGTGGGGGCAATCCGGGCGGAGGGAAGTGCCGAGAAGCGATTTTCTTGGCCCCCAGAAGCGGCAGCACGCGGGAACCAGGGCAACAGAAAAACGCTGCTGCTGCCGAAGCGCGGCCGACCAGGTGGCGCGCTGATCGCATTCGTATGCCGGCTCCGGCTGGACGGGGGGATCGCCCGTAAGGCGTTCTTCATCGAGAAAGTTAGCTCCGGAATCGTCCTCTTCCCATCACGGCGTCCTCGCGGCGGGAAGATCCGCCGTGGCGCAGCAGGCTTCCGTTCTTTGCGCCGTCGTAGGCGAATGTTCCGTGACGACGAAACGTGAAACGAACAGCAGCATTCCGCCGTTTCCCCCGTCGAAGTCTCACCGGGAAGTGACCGCAATTAGAGGTAGACCCGCCGCTCACTGCAGGGCGAAACCGTGCTCGCGAGAAATATCTTGGATAACTAGTAAGTTATCCATTGTTCTGGACAATCGCCCCGCGCGGTTGTATAAAGCACAGCAACTTCGAGCGGTTGGAGATCCTGTGCTTGAATCTGCGCGAGATTACCGTATGCCCGGTAGCAGCGAGCGAGGGAGGGCGCTTTCAAGCGCTGCTCAAAGCCCACCACTACCTCGGCTCACTACCAAAGATCGGCCACACCCTCTGGTATGTGGCCACCTGGCATGAGCGCTGGCTGGCCCTGC
>JARRNJ010000123.1:0-5796 GCA_037385045.1 Gammaproteobacteria bacterium
GAGCCGGCTTGAAGCGGCCCGCGGCGAACGGCATGTTCGGGCGCGTTGCCACCCTGCTGAAACTCGCCCGCTGGCGCGGCATCGCGCGACGTTATTTCGTCGTCAACGGCTTTGACGGGGCCTTGACCATGCTGGGGCTGATCGTCGGTTTTCACGTCAGTGGTGAAGTGGAGCTGGCGGTGGTGATCAACGCCTGCCTGGGCGCGGCGGTGGCATTGGGTGTGAGCGGGGTCAGCAGCGCCTATATCAGCGAAGTGGCGGAGAAGCGCAGGGAACTGCGTGAGCTGGAACGTGCCATGGCCGTGGAGCTGGAAAGCTCCGCCTACGGGCGCGCGGCGCGCCTGCTGCCGCTGCTGATCGCGCTGGTCAACGGTTTGGCGCCGCTGGTGCTCTCGTTGCTGATCATCACGCCGCTGTGGCTGGCCCATTATGGCGTGGCGTTGCCGCTGACGCCCCTGGAAACGGCCCTGGCGGTGGCGTTTGGGCTGATTTTTCTGCTCGGCGTGTTTCTCGGGCGTGTCAGCGGCGTGTTCTGGTTGTGGGCGGGGCTGCGCACCCTGCTGATTGCAGTCGCCACCGGCGCGCTGGTATTTCTGCTTACGCCCCGTTGAGCTGGTGTCGGGGTTGCGGCGGTTAACCGGAACTTTTGCACGGTCGCCGTCTCTAACTCCCCATGACGGGGTCTCCCACCGACAAGAAGGCTGCGGCGTCACAGACCACAGGCCGATTGCGTCCGCCGGGCGGTGAACGCGGGCGGGCTTGGGTTGATGCGAGGGCCGGGATCGGGACGCTGTTGTTGTTGATCCTGGTGACGGCGCCTATGGTCGCCGTGTCCGCCGGCCGGAACCTGTCCTTTGACAGTGGTACGCATCGAGTCATGGTGGTCGAGCTCTATACGTCGGAAGGCTGCAGCAGCTGTCCGCCGGCAGATGCCTATCTCAACAGTTTCGCTGCGCGCCCGGACCTGTGGACGGACTTTGTGCCGTTGGCATTCCACGTCGACTACTGGGACTACCTGGGCTGGCGCGATCGCTTCGCCGCGCCGGCCAACGACGCCCGCCAGCGTCGCTACGTGGCGTTGGGGCGCATGAGCGCGGTGTACACGCCGGCGTTCGTGGTCAACGGCCGCGGCTGGCGGCCCGCACGGCGTGATGCTGCTCCGGTGCCCGACCAGGCGGCAGCACCCCGGTTGCGGGTGCAGTTGGCTGGTCCCCGGGTGGAGGCCAGGCTGAGCCACGGTGCCGCTGGACCGCGTCCGCTCGAATTTCACCTGGCGGTGCTGGGCATGGGCTTGCACAGCCACATCCGCGCGGGGGAAAACCGCGGCCGCGATGCCACCCACGATTTTGTGGTCCTGGCGCATACACAACACGCAGGCGGCGGACATCGCTGGAGCACAGCTTTGCCCGCGGTGCCGGCCGTGGCCGCGCGGCGCTACGCCCTGGCCGCGTGGGTGAGCCGGCCCGGCGATCCAACGCCTCTGCAGGCGACCGGCGGCTACATTCCGGCGTCGCTGGTGGAGAAGAAAAGATAAAAGGGAAAAGGGAAAAGGGAAAAGGGACCCCTGCGCCGCCAAGCGCCCATCAGCGGGTCTGGTTCCAGCGGCTGATGACCTGCAGGCCGTGCTCATAGCCGAGCACGCTGACCGACGCAGTGTCCAGCGCCAGCAGCCGCGACGCCTGGGTCGGGAGTCCCAGCCAGCGCACGCCCAACGCGCGGGAAAAGTGTCCGTGTCCGAACAGGGCAATGTCGCCGTCGTCGTCGGCCAGTCGGGCCAGGACCCGGTCGGCGCGCTGGCCAAGCTGTTCCAGGGTCTCGCCGTTGGGCACGCCCGCCTCCCAGATCATCCAGTCCGGCACGTCGTGGCGAATGTCGGCCGTGCTGCGGCCCTCATAGTCGCCGTAATCCCATTCCATCAAATCGTCCCAATAGTCGACGGCGTCTTCATCGAAGCCGGCAAGCCGGCAGGTCTCGGCCGCCCGCTGCAACGGGCTCGACACGACACGTGCGAAACGTTGCCCCGCCAGCTGAGGCCGCAGCCCGCGGGCTTCCTCGCGGCCGCGCCCGGTCAGCGGTACGTCGGTGCGCCCCGTGTGGCGCCCGCTGCGGCTCCACTGGGTTTCCCCGTGACGAATCAGCCACAGTCTCGGGCGGGCGCGGTTTGATTCGGACGGACTCACGTCAGGTTTCTCCATTGCGCTCGCATGCCAAGACGGCCACGCCGGCGCTGCCTGCGCAGTGCACCGGTCGGCCTTGCGGCCCAAGCATAGACGGGCGTCGCGCCACTGCACCCGGCGCCGAGTGTGGGAATCGCACACCGCGCGCCAGCCAGCCCGACCGTGCGTGCTCAACGCGTCAGCCAGGAGCGCGCCCGCACGGTCAGCACCGCGTAGGGAAAGATCCAGAACAGGGCGAAGAAAGCGTAGTAGGCGTAGAACACTCCGTAGAGCGCGTCCCACGATCGTTCGCTGCGCAGGTAGTAAAGCATGGTCAGCGAAGCCATGAGCCCGATCACCAGCAGCAGACGCGGCAGCGTCAGCGGATCGTGCGCCGCCAGATAGATCAGCAGCACCAGCGCGGCGTAACCGGCCGGATAGCGCAGATTGGTGATCAACGTGTCGATGCCGGAGATCAGCCGCGCCAGCGGCGGGCGTCGCCAGAAGATGCGCAGGAAGCGCAGTTCCTCGCGCACGTAGCTGCGGTCCCAGCGCAGGAACATCTTGCACAGCCGGGCGTAGGTTTCCGGCACTACGGTGTGGACCACGGCCGTGCGCTGGTACACGGTGTCATAACCCCGCGACAGAATGAAGTTGGTCATGGAGCGGTCTTCGCCGTAGGTGCACGCCGCACCCAGGAACGTCTGCTGCATCCACGGCTCGAGCACTTCGCGGACCACGCAGCTGCGGTAGGCCGCCAGGGCGCCGGGGCAGCAATATACCGTGCGGTAGGTGGACTGCACGGCGCGCAGGAAATCGAAGGCCAGGGTGTAGCGCACGCCGAGCATGCGTGGGATCAGTCCCTGTTCGCGATTGAATACCGCGACCCGGCCGGCTACCGCGCCGATGCACGGATTGCGAAACGGACCGGCCATGGCCAGCAGGGTGTCGGCCTCAATGATGCTGTCGGAATCGATGGTGATGACCACCTCGCCCCTGGCGCGGCGGAAACCGGTTTCCAGCGCCGCCCGCTTGCCGCGATTGCGAGGGAAGCGCACGGCGGTTACCAGGCCGTGGTGGCGGGCCGCGGCGCGCTCGATGTACTCCCAGGTGTCGTCCTTGCTGCCGTCGTCGACCACCAGAATCTCCAGGCGGCCGCGGGGATAGCGGGCCGTCGCCACGGAGTCGATGGACTTTTCCACCATCGGGCCCTCGTTATACGCGGGAATGATGACCGTGAGCGCCGGTGCGGATTCGGCATCCACGGGCGCGAACGGCCGGTAGCGAAACCACAGCAGCGTGCGCAGCACCAGCATTGACGTGCCCACCAGCACCCAGATGACACTGGGGCGGGCCAGGGCGCGGGTCCAGTCGCTGTCGTCCAGGTGCCGCAGCAGGGGCTGGAGCACCCCGCCGCTGGCAGCGTAGTACAGCACGCCGGTCAAGGCCGCGACAATGGTCAGGCGCAACGGCCAGTCCCAGGGATCGGACGGTGAGTCGAGCAGCAGCTCGCCGCCGGCCGCGGCCGGCAAGGTATCGGAGTTATGCATGGACATAGGAGAACACCAACAAGGTGAGACCGAAGCGCACCCATCGAGGCGCATTGCACGCGTCCCGATGACCACTGCTGCGACTCGCCGTCGGAGGAGGGACCGACATCACTTCCTGCGGCCGCTGGCGCGGCCGCTGCCGACGCACGGCGAGTCAGCGCGGCGCCAGCATACTGCAGTTGGGCGTCACTGTATACGTGCGCCCGACAGAGCCGGTGTTGCGGGTTGGGGGCGGCTGGCTAACCTTGGGCCCAGGCGACGGGCGGGGCGCGCTCGCGTCCGCCGGCTGCCAACCGAACGGCGACGGGAGCGGGAGGCGTGGCCCACTATCTCGATACCGGTCAACGGATTTGCTACGACGCTGCCGGGTTTGCGGTGGCCTGTCGCGGCAGTGGCCAGGACGCCGAATGCCACAGCGGCGAACCGTGGCCGGCCCCGCGTTTCGAGGCCGCTGCCGACACCGTGCGTGACCGGCTTACCGGCCTGGTGTGGAGCCGCAACGCGAACCCGGCGGAGTTTCCCCTGACCTGGCCCGAGGCGCTGGCATTTGTCGCCGACGTGAACCGGGCCGGAACATTCGGCTGCAGCGACTGGCGCCTGCCCAATCGCCGCGAGCTGCGCAGCCTGGTCAGTCACCAGACCCGGCGACCGGCGCTGCCAGAGGCGCATCCGTTTCGTGACGTATTCAACGGTTGGTACTGGAGTTCCACTACCGCGGCCATCAGCCCGGCCCATGCCTGGTATGTGCACATGGATGGGGCCCGCATGTTTTTCGGCGGCAAGGACCAGTCGTTCCTGGTGTGGCCCGTGCGCGGGGCGGGCAACGAGGTGCTGCCCCGCGCCGGTCAGGCGTTGTGCTTCGACGCCGACGGCCGGCCGGTTTTCTGCGCCGGCGGTGGCCAGGACGGCGAGTTGCGCCTGGGGGCGGCCTGGCCGGAACCGCGCTTCGCATCCCGCGGCGACGGTTTATGTGATCGGCTCACGGGGCTGGTGTGGAATCGGCGGGCCGACGTGCCGGGCGGCGCGGTCACATGGCCGGAAGCATTGGCGGCCGTTGCCGAGCTCAATGGCCACGCAGCGGGACCGTGGCGCCTGCCCACCGTCAACGAGCTGGAATCGCTGGTGGACTGCGCCAACCATACCTCGGTGCTGCCCTCCGGCCACGACTTCCGCGCAGTGGGCGATGTCTACTGGTCGTCCACCACCAGCGCCTTTGAGCCCGACTGGGCCTGGGCCCTGTACCTGGACAAAGGGGCTGTCGGCGTCGGCCAGAAACGCTCGGCGCGGTTTCGTGTCTGGGCCGTGTCCGGCCCGCAAACTTGATCGCCGCGGCGCGAGGCCCGGGTCATGGCAGTTGGATGCCGCCCCCCGGGGCGCCGCCGGCCCCGCCGGGGCCTTTGAACCCGCCGCCGCCCATCTCCGGGATGACGATGCCCGACGCCGCTTCGCGGCGCAGTTCCTTTAGCTCTTCGACGGCCCGCTCCACAGCGCCGTTGGCCGCTTCGGGGAATTTCTCCAGGGCCTGGGCCAGGTCCGCGGCTTCGATTTCAAACGACAGCGGCAGCGCGCCCATGGGTGTGAGCAGCTGGGCCTGTCCCACGAAACGGACCGGCCGGCTGTCGTCGGCGGAGCCGTCGGTCTTGACCGGGATGAGCTGGCGCAACGTCCCGGCGCGGCGGTCGGTAAAGATCTCCTCACGGTAAAGGTCGGCCGCGTTCATGGTGATTTCCGGCATGCGGTCTTCGGTGCTCATGTTCGTCGATGCCTCATGGTTCGGATACGGATTGTAATTGCGCCAAGGGTAACAAATATCCGCTTCCGGCGAGACGAAACGCGCCGCCGGGCGGTCGTGTGCCGGCCGGCGGATAATGTCAGCTTGTCCGCCCATTAGTTCCTTGTGGTGGTGGCGGGCGGGGATCCGGGGCACAATTAAACGCTTCATTTTCGAGCGCCGGGGCCCGGCTCCGGGCGGATTATTCGACTGACGAGAGGATTGCGACATGAGGCTGATTCTTCTGGGCGCCCCCGGAGCGGGCAAGGGTACGGTGGCGAAAATGCTCACCGCGCTGGACGGTTCCGTGCAGATCTCC
>JARRNJ010000124.1:0-4290 GCA_037385045.1 Gammaproteobacteria bacterium
CTGGAGAACCTGGTGCGCCAGGCCGACGGCGGCGCCATCAAGCGCCCCTCCGACGGCAAGGAAGTCAAGAACGTGGTCTTCATCCAGTGTGCCGGCCAGCGCTCGGACAAGGAAGGTCACCTGCCCTACTGCTCCGGGCACTGCTGCACCACCTCCATCAAGCAGGCCATGTACTTCAAGGACAGCAACCCGGATGTGGACACCACCATCCTTTACTCGGACCTGCGCACTCCGGGCGCCGGCGGCGAGGACTTCTACCGCTCCGGCCAGAAGAAGGGCGTGATCTTCACCAAGGGCCTGGCCAGCGAAGTGAAGAGCGACGGCGGCAACCTGAAGGTGCACTTCAAGGATCTGATCCTCAACGACGACGTCAACACCGACGCCGACCTGGTGGTGCTGGCCACCGGCATGGTGCCCAACAGCGGTGTCGACATCGAGCAAGTGCCCCAGGACGAGCCGGGCGAGTTCACGGTCAACGCCGACTCCATCCTCAACCTGGGCTACCGCCAGGGCAAGGACGTGCCGCAATTGAGGCACGGTTTCAACGATTCGCACTTCATCTGCTTCCCCTACGAGACGCGCCGCACCGGCATCTACACCGCCGGCCCGGTGCGCCGGCCCATGGACACCGCCCAGGCCATCGAGGACGCCACCGGCGCCGCGCTGAAGGCCATCCAGGCGCTGGAGAACGCCGCCCTGGGGCGCGCCGCCCATCCGCGCTCCGGCGACCTGTCGTTCCCGGCGTTCCGCAAGGAAGGCTGCACCCAGTGCAAACGCTGCACGGTGGAATGTCCCTTCGGCGCCATCGACGAGGACGAGAAGCGTTATCCCCAGTTCAACGAGGGACGTTGCCGTCGCTGCGGCACCTGCATGGGCGCCTGCCCGGTGCGCGTCATCTCGTTCGAGAACTATTCCGTGGACACCGTCGGTGACCAGCTCAAGAACATCGACATTCCCGAGGAGTTCGACGAGAAGCCGCGCATCCTGGTGCTGGCCTGCGAGAACGACGCCTATCCCGCGCTGGATATGGCGGCCATGAAGGGCAACCATTACAGTCAGTGGGCACGGGTGATACCGGTACGCTGTCTGGGCAGCGTCAACACCATCTGGGTCACCGACGCGCTCAACAGCGGCTATGACGGCGTGATACTCATGGGCTGCCAGAAGGGCGACAACTATCAGTGCCACTTCGTCAAGGGCTCCGAAATGGCCCATTACCGCATGAGCAAGGTGGACGACACCCTCGAGCAGCTCAACCTGGAGAAAGAGCGGGTAGTCACCTATGAAGTTGCGATCACCGACATCGATCGCGCGCCGCAGTTGATCAACGATATGGCCGAGACCATCGACAAGATCGGTCTGAGCCCGTTCAAGTTCTAAGGAGCCCGTCATGAGCAACCTGAACACTGCGATGGTCGAAAAGTATCGCAACAACTTCCTCAAGGAGGTCGAGGCCAACGTCGAGGAAGGCGACTGGGTGAAGATGTGCATGCAGTGCGGCGTGTGCTCGGGCTCGTGCCCGTTCGGGCCGCACTGGGAGCATCCGCCCCAGGAGATCTTCATGATGATCCGCGCCGGCAAGCGCGACGAGGTGCTGAGCTCCTCGTCGATGTGGATGTGCACCTCGTGCTACAACTGCATCGTGCGCTGCCCGCGCGAACTGCCCATCACCCACATCATGCACGGCCTGGCCCATTATGCCGACCGCCTGGGCCTGGCGCCCAAGAACCAGCCGACCCGCAAGTTCGCCAAGCTGTTCTGGAAGAACCTGAGCAAGACCGGGCGCGTCAACGAGCTGAAGCTGGGCCTGTCCCTGTACTTCATGAACGGCTTCGGCGAAGGCGTGAAGACCGCCCTGAAAATGAAGGACGTTGGCATGGGCATGCTCAAGGCCAAACGCATGAGCCCCATGGAGATGATGGGCGGGCACAAGTGCAAAGACGCCGCGGGCCTGCAGAAGATTCTCAAGAAGGCGCGCGAGATCGAACTGGCGAAAGCCGAGAAGTTCGAAGGCTGAGGAGAAACGGAACATGGCGAAGAAAGAGTATTCATTCTACCCCGGCTGCTCGTCGCAGAAGGCGGCCTCGGCCTCCAACTACGAGGTGTCCGTGCAGGCCATGTGCGACGAGTTGGACATCCAGCTCAACGAGATCCCGGACTGGAACTGCTGCTCGGCCTCCATCGGCTACGCCGAGGGCGGCGAGCTGCCGCGCCTGGCGCTGAGCGCCCGCAACATGGCGCTGTCCGAGCAGGCCAATCCGAACCAGGACATCGTCGCCACCTGCGCCGCCTGCTGGCTGGCCACCAAGGAGACCCAGGAGCGCCTGCACAACGACGACGCCCTGATGGAAGAGACCAACCAGGCCCTGGCCGAGGCCGGCCTCAAGGTCAAGGCCGACCAGAACGTCCGCCACATGGTCGAGGTGCTGATCGAGGACTTCGGCTACGACGAACTGGGCAAGCACGTCAAGAAGCCGCTGGAAGGCGTCAAGATCGCCGGCTACGTCGGCTGCCAGACCAACCGCCCGTTCGGCATCCACGGCGAATCGTTCGAGAACCCCAAGTACCTCGACAAGCTGATCCAGACCATGGGCGCCGATGCGGTGGAAAACTACGACAAGAAGGTGAGCTGCTGCGGCGGCGCGCTGGCCTTCTCCGAGCCGGAAAAGTCCCAGGCCCTGATCAAGGACATCATCGAAGCGGCCTACGACGGCGGCGCCGACATGATCGTCACCCCGTGCCCGGTGTGCCAGATGAACGTCGAGGTTTACCAGAACCACATCAACCAGAAGTACAACACCAAGTTCAAGATGCCGGTGGTGTACTACTCCACGCTGATGGCAGTGGCCTACGGCAAAAGCGCCAAGGAAGCCGCACTCGACGGCCAGGTCATCCGCGCCAAGCAGCTCGAGGAAATCGCCGGCAAGTAGCCGGCAGCATAGATGTAGGGTGGGTCAAGGGCGAAGCCCGGACCCACCAACCCCAAGGCCCGCGCAAGCGGGCCTTTTCCATTTTATTCCCCGATTCCGACATCCGGGCCGGGCGCTTCCGCGCTATCATCCCGCCGACATAACTCCATCCTTCAAAATCCCCGCCAATTTTGTCACTATTGGGTCAGGCGCCCCTCGCCACGGACCCATGCGAAACACGGACGTTCGGTGTTTTGCATGGCGGTAGCGTGCCCACGGCCACCCATTAAACCCGGTCCAAAGGACTGCGCACCCCGCGGCCGCCCCGATTGAGCACGTGCGTATAGATCATGGTGGTCCGCACGTCCTTGTGCCCCAGCAGCTCCTGCACGGTGCGGATGTCATGGCCCTGCTCCAGCAGATGAGTGGCGAAACAGTCCCGGAAAGTGTGACAGGTCACCTTTTTGTGAATCCCGGCGCGCCGGGCAGCATTGCGCACCGCGCGCTGCACGTTCTTCTCGTCCAGGTGATGACGCCGGATCTGGCCGTCCCGCGGGTCCCGTGAACGCCGAACCGAAGGAAACACGTACTGCCAGCCCCACTCCCGGCCGGCATTGGGATACTTGCGCGCCAGCGCGTGGGGTAGCCACACGCGGCCGTAACCGTCGTGTAGATCGCCTATGTGGAGCGCACGAGCGCGCTCCAACTGCGCCGCCAACGGCGCCCGCAGCGCATCGGGCAACACCGTCACCCGATCCTTGTTGCCCTTGCCGGCCCGCACCGTGATCTGCCGGTAGTCGAAATCCAGGTCGCGCACCCGCAGGCGCAACGCTTCCATGATGCGCATGCCCGTGCCGTAGAGCAGCCGGGCCAGGAGCCCGTTCGCACCGTCCATCAGATGCAGCACCGTCGTCACTTGCTCAACCGTCAGCACCTCCGGCAGCTTCGCCGGCCGCTTGGCGCGAACCACATTCTCCAGCCACGGCAGCTCACGCCCGAGCACCTGTTTGTAGAGAAAGAGAATTGCGGACAGCGCTTGATTTTGTGTCGCCGCCGCGACATCCTTTTCCCGAGCAAGGTAGGACAGAAATGCGGCCAACTCCTCGGCCCCCATGTCATCGGGATGACGCTTACCATGGAACAGGATGTAGCGCTTGATCCACTGGACGTAGGATTGCTCGGTACGGATACTGTAGTGCCGCACGCGCAAGGCGTCGCGCACCCGGTCCAACAGGCGGGTCTCAGCCATTCCTTAGCCTCCTCAAAGCTCCTTTTGAGATTCCTTTTCGGCTCCCCTATTGGACATCAAGTCGTTGAATTCAGGGAGCCCATGCTTCTTATAACGCCGAAATGTCCAGTTGGCAATTGGACATTTCGGGTG
>JARRNJ010000125.1:0-5722 GCA_037385045.1 Gammaproteobacteria bacterium
AATATAGTTGTCGCGGCTCCAGCCGGGATGGTACAGGTGGGAAGTCGGGTAGTGGACTTCGCCGATGACCGTGACCGACTGCGGCTTCTGGGGAATGTAGAGCTTGTCGCCGTTCTTCAGCACCACGTCCTGGTTCACTGGTCCGTTGAGGTATACCTCGCCGTCCTTGCTCACGTTGCGCGTCTGGCTCTTGCCCGACAGGATGGCGTTGAGGTCGATCACCAGGCGCCCGGCAGCCTTGGTGCTGCGCAGTTGCGCCACCAGCGCCTTGCCGATCTCATAGGCCTGCAGTTTGCCCTTGGCGTCCTGCGTTGATTGCGCCTGCTCGAGTTGGGCCGACGCCAGGTCGGCCTGCAGGCGTGAGGCCAGGGCGTCCATCTGCGCCTGCTCCTTCTTGCGCAGGTCCTCGCGCATGAACACCGCGCCTTCCGGGTAGGCGAGCTTGGTGAGCCCGCCGGCGCGTTTGATCACGTCGCTCAGGGTCTCGCCGCGCTGGATCGGATAGCGGCCCGGGAAGCGCACTTCGCCGCGCACCTGTACCGTGGCCCGTTTGCTCCAACGCGGGATATCGCGAATGCTGAGGTAGTCGTGGGGCTCTAGCGCAATGTCCGCCTTTTGATTGCCGGCCAGCACCGCGGCCAGGTCGACGCGGATGTGGCGGGTTTCGCGGTACTCGCCGTTAACCACCTTGTAGCGGGTGATCTCCGCGCCCAGGGTGTAGGCCGATTCGTCCAGTTGGCCGGCGGCGCGGATCAGGTCGCTCACCCGCATGCCCCGTTCGAGGGGATAGGTTCCGGGGGCGCGCACCCGGCCGTCCACATTGACGATCAAGTCGGGCGTGCTGTGATCGGCTTGCTGGCGCAGTTCCTCGATGATCGGTTTGATCAGATCCCCGCGGTCGCCGTCGAGGCCGAACACCAGTACCTTGTCCCGCGGGCGCAGGGCAACGTTGGCACTGGAATTGGGGTTGCGCAACGCAGCGGCCAGGTCCGCGGAGAACACCTGCACCCGCCGGTCCGGCGGCAGCTCGCGGCGGATCAATACGTAGTGCATATCGGCGCGAGGCCGCAGGTCATCGGCGCTGGAAATCAGATCGGTGAGCCGCATGCCCTGCCGCCACTGGCGCTTGCCCGGCCGCTCCACATGGCCGGCGAGGGTGACCACGTCGCTGAGGCGCCCCAATACCGAATACACCCGCACCACGTCACCGTCGCGCACGTGCATGGAACGGCCGGCCGCTTTGCTGAGATCCACGTCAACGAGGGTTCGTTCCTGGTTGGTGCCGACCCGTTCCAGCTGGGTGACCTTGGGATCGGCATTGGGCAGCAAGCCGCCGGCCAGTTTCACCACCTGGCCGACGGTGGTTTCGTTCTTCAACTCATAAATGGCCGGGCGCTTCACTTCGCCGCTGACGCCCACGGTGTCGCCCACCGGCGGCACGAAAATGACGTCGCCGGGCAACAGGCGCCTGTCGTGGCTGGTGTCGCCGTGGAGCAACAGATCGTAGAGGTCGAGGTGGGTGATCACCTTGCCATGGCGCTTGAGCTGGATGTCGCGCAGGGAGCCGATCTTGTCGATGCCGCCGCTGACGAACAGGGCGTTGGTCATGGTCGACAGCGCGCTCACGGTGTAGGAACCCGGCCGGCGGGCGTCGCCCAGCACGAATACCCGGATCGACCGCAGTGCACCCATGGTGATGCTCGCCTTGACGCCGATCATCTGCTCGCGGACGCGCTTCTCCAGGTTCTTGCGCAGCTCGGCAAAGGTCAGGCCGGTGACCGGCACCGGGCCGAGGCCGGGGAAATTGAGCGTCCCGTCGCGGGTCACCACCAGGCTGTACTCGCTGTTGTCCTTGCCGAACAGTTGCACCTGGACCGTATCGCCGGGGCCGATGACGTAATCGGACGGCACCGGAATGTCGGTGGCGGGCGCGAACGTGGTGGGCACGCCCGAGAACAGGTCGTAGCCGAACGGCTTCAGCGCCGCCGGCCCCACCGGCTCCACCGGCAGCAGGGTCACATCGACCGTGACGTCCTTGAACGCCGGCTCCGCGCCCAGGCGTTGCGCCGCCTGCTCCGCGGTGAGCCCGCCCAGGGGAATCCGGTCGATGCCGGCGAGGTCCAGCACGCCGTTCGGGTCGACGGTGAAGACATTGCTGCCCAGCAGTCTGGTGACTGCGCCGGACAATTCGACCGGTGCCTGCTCTTCCGCCGCCTTACCTCCGTTCTGCGTCGCCTGCTCTTCGGGCTTCTCGGTGAGCTTGAGAATGAGGGTGCTGCCGCCGGTGATGCGGGGTTCGCCGGCGGGCTCAACCGCCCCCTGCGCCTGTTGGCTGGACGGCTGCGGCTTCACAACCTGCGGCGTCTGCAGCGGCTGGTCCGATTGCTGGAACTGGCTGCCCTTCTGGCCACCGAGTTTCTGCAACAGTTCGGCACGCTGTTGCGGGCTCAATTGCTGCAGCATTTGCAGCTGCTGCGGGGTCGGGGATTGTGCGAACGAAAGGGACGGCAGGGCCAGCGCGACAGATAACAGCAGCGTACGGAAGAAACGAGAGAAACCCATGGTCACCTTGAGTTGGTTCCAGGTGCGGGGAGGAACGGGGCCGACGAGCCCGCCATGCGGAGCGGCCGCATGGCGGGGGCAACACGGCGCCGCAGTCGCCGTGCCATGAATCCGATCCCAGCCATCGCCCAATGCATTCGACTCCATTTGCCCGTGTTTTGTGTGGAGTAAACTGGCATTGCGACGGCGCCGCCTCCATCGGTCCAATGATTGCGATCAAGCGCGCGCCAACGCCAGGCCCCGCCGGGATAGTGGCTTCCAATGCTGACAGCGGGACCCCGGCAGTATACAACAAATCCCTTTGCGGGCGACCCGCACGGAATCACCCGCTGGCGGTTGCGGGCAAGAGCATTTAGGGCAAAACAACCGCCCGGCGAGCCGCGCACACGCGTCGGTCCCGGGTTCCGTCAACGGGGATGCATGATGCGTCCGGCTGAAATTCATCGCGGCCTGATGCGTTCGAACCGTGCCGTACCCGGGCTGCTTGAACGGCCGCGGCGCCGGTGCGTTACAATCCAGCGCTGGCACCGGCAACCGTTATAACAACAACCATCCGTACTCCTGATGAAGTCCTGCCTTTCCATTGTCATCGGCCTGCTGCTGTGCCTCGGCAACGGCACCGCGTGTGGCGCCCTGCCCCCGGGCCAGCTGGCGTTCCATCCCGGCCACGTGCGCTTCACGCTGGAGCAGCTGTCGCTGCCGCAGCACGAGCATATGGGACTCGCCGGGATCAACTACCTGCTCGATATCAAACCGTGGTTTTATGCCGGTTTGGGCGTCTACGGCGCAGTCACCGGCAAGCGCGGCGGCTTTTTCACCGGCGGCATCGAAACCGGGGTGCGAAAGCGGCTCGGGCACGACTGGTTGGTGGATGCCGGCATGTTCGTCGGCGGCGGCGGCGGAGGCGCGGCGCCCCAGGGCGGCGGACTGATGCTGCGCCCCCATGTCGGCGTGGCCTACGACACCCGCTATGGGCGCATCGGCGCCAATCTGAGCTGGGTCAAGTTTCCCAACGGCGCCATCGACAGCAAGCAGGTGGCGCTGTCCTACGAGCTGCCCGTGCACGCGTTGTTCGCCGGCGGCTGGCTGCGCGACGACGGCCGCACGCCGTCGCCGGGAGGCATCGAGCTGCGCAGCGCGGCACGGGAATTCTCGCTGGTGGCACAGACGTACCTGCTGCCGGCCGGCACCCGCGGGCGCTCCGGCACCGTGCAGGACCGGAACATGAAGTTGCTGGGCATCCAGTGGAACCGCTATCTGGATCGTCACACCTACTTGAAGCTGGAAACCAGCGGCGCCGGCGGCGGCAACAGCGACGGCTACGCCCAGCTGCTGCTCGGCGCCGGCCACCGCTTCGACCTGAGCCGCCGCAACACATTGCGCCTGGAGGCGGGGCTGGGCGCGGCGGGCGGCGGCAACGTGGACACCGGCGGCGGCGTCATCGCCAATGCGGGGGTGGGCGTTCAGCACCGCTTCGACAACGGCCTGCTGCTGGGGCTGAACGCCGGCTACATCGCCGCCCCCGGCGGCGAGTTCAAGGCCGCTACGGTGGGCGTCAACCTCGGCTATGCGTACGGCGTGCCCCGGATGCCGCCGCCGGATGTGGTGCACTCGTCCTATCACACCTACGGGCCGCGGTACTGGCGCCTGCGACCGTGCCCGACCACCGGCGCATCGACCTGATCGGCATCCAGGCCGACCGCATGGTCGGCCGCCACCTGTACGTGACCGGCCAGGCCCTGGGGGCCTACCGGGGCGGCGCGGGCGGTTACGCCACCGGCCTGCTCGGCGCCGGCTACATTCTGCCCTGGTGGAAAAACAGCCGCCTGGAGTTGAACCTCGAAGGGTTGGTGGGCGTCGGCGGCGGCGGCGGGCTGGCGGTGGGCGGCGGGCTCATCACCCAGGCCACCGCGGGGCTCAACTACCGCATCAGTGAAACCACCGGCGTGCAGCTCACCTACGGCTACGTCGGCGCCCCCCAGGGCCACTTCCGAGCGCGGGTGGTCAGTCTGGCCGTGTCGTATCGGTTGACGACGTTGGAGAAGTAGTCCCGCGGGCGCCGGGAATCTCGGCACGGGGCACCTCGTACCGCTCGGCGCGCCCTGAACGGTAACCGCCGATAGCAGCCTCCCGGAGCCAACGCGAGCGGCGCTTGGCCGGCGGGACGACACTCCGGCCGGGCAGGCGCTACAAAATTCGTCGATCCTGCCGCTAATCAGAAGCAAAACCAACGCAATCTTAGGCAAAATTGCCGGCACCCGGCCTGGTTCCTATAATGCCGGTAACGCGTACCTGCCGAGGCATCATGAAAATACTTATCGCCGACGATCACGCACTGTTCCGTGAAGGACTGCGCTATATGCTCCAGGAGCTTGAGCGCGAGGTGGCCGTACTGGAAGCCCGCAGTGCAAGCGAGGCCATGGAACTGGTCGGCGACCACGACGATCTGGACCTGATCCTGTTGGACCTGTCCATGCCCGGCCTGGACGGTTTCGCCGGTCTGCAGATGCTGCGCAAGCGCTTTCCCGAGATTCCCGTGGTGGTGGTTTCCGCCTCGGAAGAGCAGCGGGATGTGAAACGCGCACTGGACGGCGACGCGTCCGGGTACATTCCCAAATCCACCACCGGCCGCGGTATGCTCGATGCCCTGCGGCAGGTGCTGGACGGGGAGGTGTATGTTCCGTCCCTGAGCCGCAACCCGGTGGCGTCGGAGGCCGGCGGGCCGAAAACGCCATGCGCCGCGGCACCCAACGGCAGCCACGACGCCCCCTTGACGCCGCGCCAACGGGAAGTGCTGGCGCTGATGTGCGAAGGGCACTCCAACAAAGCCATTGCCCGCATTCTCGGCATGGCCGAGGGTACGGTGAAAATTCACGTCACCGCGATCCTGCGGGCCATGAACGTCACCAACCGCACCCAGGCGGTCATCCTCGCCGGCCAGCGCGGCGTCGCTTCGTCGGATTGAGCCGGAGCCGGAAAAATCAATGTAAGGCATCCGTTGCGTCCGGCCTGCGGCCTTCACGCAACCTACGCCCGGCACCGGTCAGTTCGGCTCGACGCCGGCGGTCTGTTCCTGCTTGAGCCTGTGGACGTACTTGAGGAAGGCGCGCATGCGCGCCGGCTTCACCGGCTTGTGCAGCACCCGGTAGCCGCTGGCGTG
>JARRNJ010000126.1:0-4052 GCA_037385045.1 Gammaproteobacteria bacterium
CCGGCGGTGGATGCGCTACGCTTATCCACCCTACGTTTCCCGCGTCCGGCCGGATTGTGGTAGGGTGGATAAGCGCAGCGCATCCACCGTGCACGGGCAGCAACATCGATACTGCCCGCCTGCGGCGTTGCTCCGATCCGCTCCGCCTCACGGGCAAAACGCCGGGCGCGGAGTGTGCTTGATCCGCTGCGCCGCAATCCAATTACGCTGGTGTGGCCGTCTGGTTCATTTGGAGCTCCGGTTCTCGGGGCCGCCCACGTGCGCAATTGTCCGGTGAATCGCCCGGTGAACAAACGACCGAGAGGTCACAGCCAGAGCGTAATCCAAGGCGATGATTCGGATTGACGGCATTGATCACCTGGTGCTGACCGTGCGCGACCCGCAGGCGACGGGTGATTTCTACGCGCGTGTGCTCGGAGCCGAGGTCGTGACCTTCGGTGAAGGCCGCAAGGCGCTGCGTTTCGGCGCCCAAAAAATCAACCTGCACACCGCCGGGGCCGAGTGGGCGCCCCATGCGGCGCATCCGACGCCCGGTGCCGGCGATCTGTGCCTGATAACCCGTACGCCGCTGGAAGAGGTGGGTGCCGAACTGCGGGCCGCCGGGGTGCAGGTGATCGAGGGCCCGGTGGCGCGCACGGGTGCCCGCGGGCCGATCCATTCCCTCTATTTCCGCGATCCCGACGGCAACCTGATCGAAGTGAGCAACTACGACTGAGCCGACGGCGTTTTGGCGCGGACTTGCTCGATGGCAGCGATGCGGGCGCGGCGCAGCTCGCTGGCGAAGGTTTCGCCCTTGAGCCCGCGTGCGACGAGTCCACCGGTGTCCACCGACCGACATGCCGCCAGGGCCCGGCGCAGGATTTCGGCCTGGGGGTAGGGGTCGTTTTCGTGGCCCTTGCGTCCGCGGGCGTCGGCCTCGCAGGCGAGCAGGAACTGCTCGAAGCGCTCCGGGCGGCGCAGGGCGTCGACCTGCTCGAGGGTTTTCAGCAGCGAGCCGGCGGTCATCTCCGCGGCCCGGTGGGCGCGGCCGTGGTGGCGCGCGGTGATCAGGGCCAGATCCCGGTAGTCATTGGGCGCCCGCAGCCGTTGGCACATTTGTTTGGCCAACTCGGCGCCGCGTTTTTCGTGCTCCAGGTGTCGCGGCCACTGCTCCTCGGGGGTGGTGCCCTTGCCGAGATCGTGGACGAGGGCGGCGAAGCGCACCTGCGGATCCGGCGTCAGCCGCGCCGCCTGCTGCAGCACCAGCATCGCGTGCACGCCCGTATCCACTTCGGGGTGGGGGCGCTCCGGCTGGGGTACGCCGAACAGCGCGTCGATCTCGGGGAACACCCGCGCCAGGGCGCCGCAGCCGCGCAGCACCTGGAAAAAGCGCTCCGGGTGCTCCTCGCTCAGGGCTTTTTCGGTTTCGACCCACACCCGTTCCGGCACCAGGGCGTCCACCTCGCCGTTGGCCACCATGCGCCGCATCAGGGCGTTGGTGCCGTGGGCCACGTGAAAGCCCCACTTGCCGAAGCGCGCGGCAAAGCGGGCGACGCGCAGAATTCGCACCGGGTCCTCGACGAACGCCGGCGAGACGTGGCGCAGCACACCGGCGTCCAGATCCTCGCGGCCGTGGAACGGATCGATCAGGTTGCCCTGCTCGTCCTCGGCCATGGCATTGATGGTCAGGTCGCGGCGCTCCAGGTCCTGCTCCAGGGTCACCTCCGGCGAGGCATGCACTTCGAAGCCGGTGTAGCCCGGCCCGGTCTTGCGCTCGGTGCGTGCCAGGGCGTATTCCTCATGGGTCCGGGGATGCAGAAACACCGGGAAGTCCTTCCCCACCCGGGTGTAGCCCAGCGCGCGCATCTGCTCCGCGGTGGCGCCCACCACCACCCAGTCCCGCTCCTTTACCGGCAGCCCCAGGAGTTGGTCACGCACCGCGCCGCCCACCAGATAAATTTTCATATTTGCATGATAAACACCGTTCCCGGTGGCACCAAGCCGTGCCGCCGCACCGGTGCTTGGCACGAGCACCTGTCCTTGCACCAGATTGGAAGCGGCCGCAGCGGCGAGCCCGCCTGCAGCGGCCACGACGGCCTGGCATCGATCTTGCCTTCGGGATCGGGGTGGGCCACTGGATAATCGCGGCGCAAGCCGGGGAGGTGGATGGTGGTGCAGCTACGTTGGGAAGACCGTCGCGGTGACAATACACCGC
The DNA here is from genome assembly GCA_037385045.1 of Gammaproteobacteria bacterium. Taxonomy (GTDB): domain Bacteria; phylum Pseudomonadota; class Gammaproteobacteria; order JASBUN01; family JASBUN01; genus JARRNJ01. The sequence goes on from JARRNJ010000126.1 coordinate 2,195, forward strand.
ATATGGAGCGGCCGGTGGTGGTGGTCGGGGCCGGCATTGCCGGGCAGCGGGTGGTGCAGGAACTGCTGGCGCTTGACGCGACTTGCCCGGTGGTCTGGTACGGCAGCGAGGCGGTGGCGCCCTATGATCGCGAAGCCCTGTCCACGGCGCTGGCCGGTGGCGGGGACGGCGACCGTCGACCGGCGCCGGTGCTGCCCGCCGGGGCGGAGATGATCCGCCGCCACGGCTGTCACGTCATTGCCGTGGACCGGCCGGCGCGGGCCGTCGTCGATGCCGAAGGCCGCCTGCAACCCTATTCGGACCTGGTGCTTGCCACCGGCTCCCGTCCGGTTCTGCCGGATGTGGCGGGGATCCACCTGGACGGCGTGTACACGCTCTATGACGCCTGCGACGCCGAGCGCCTCGCGGCACGCACCGCCCGCAGCCGCCGCACGGTGGTGCTGGGCGGCGGGCCGCTGGGGGTGGAGCTGGCCCGGGCCATGCAGCGCGGCCACACGGAGGTGACCATAGTGGAGCGGGCCCCCTACCTGCTGCACCGGCAGCTGGACGCGACCGCCGCCGAATGGCTGCGGGATTATCTGCTGGGTGCCGGGATGCAGGTGTTGCTGACCAATACCGTAACCGAAATCATCGGCACCCGGGTGGTGGAGGCGGTGCGGTTGCGCAGCGGGCGGCTGTTGCGGTGCGACACGCTGGTGCTGGCCACCGGCGTGCGGGCGCGCACCGAGCTGGCCCAGGCGGCCGGGCTGCGGGTCGGGCGCGCAGTGCTGGTCACCGATTACATGGAAAGCTCGGACCCCCACATTTATGCGGTGGGCGACTGCGCCGAGCACGGCGGGCGCGTCTACGGCTCCGCGGCCGCGGCGGAGGAACAGGCAGTGATCGCCGCGCGCTGTATCTTGCGCGACCCGGTGCGCTACCGCGGCTCGCTGGTCGGGTCGGCGCTTAAGGTGGTCGACCGGCCGGTGGCGAGTATCGGCCAGGTGGGCGGGGCGCAGCATCCGGCGGCCGGGCTGGAGGTGTGTTTCGTGCAGATGGACGGCGGGGTGTACCGCAAGCTGGTGCTGCGGCGCGGCCGCCTGGCGGGTGCCATCGCCGTGGGGGGTTGGGCCGAGTGGGGGCAGGTGCAGGAGGCGGTGCGCGCCCGGCGCCGGTTATGGCCCTGGCAGCTGCGCCGGTTCACCCGTACCGGCCTGCTTTGGTCACGTCCGACGCCCGCAGGCCCCGCGCTGGGCCCGCCCGGGGCCCGTCGCCTCGGCGGCACCGTAGGCGCCAGCTGAGTGCCCGGTGGCCGGGTTCAGAAACGGTAGCCTTTGGGCACCACCACCACGCCGGCCTCGGAGACGGTGAAGCGCGCCGCATCACGCTCGCGATCGTGGCCGATGCGCTCGCCCGGCGGAACCTGCACGTGCTTGTCGATGATGCAGCGGCTGACCTGGGCCCCGGCGCCGATGCGCACCCCTTCGAACAGGATCGCGTCTTCGACGAAGGCCTCATCGTCGACGAACACCTGCGGGAACAACACCGAGTGCTGGATGCTGCCGCCGGAGACCACGCTGCCGCCGGCCAGAATCGAATTGATGAAAATACCTTCGGTGCCCGAGCTCCCGGGCACGGTCCGCGCCGGCGGCGTCTGCCGCTGGTAGGTGCGGATGGTCCAGTCGTTCTGATACAGGTTCAGGGGCGGCACCGACTCCAGCAGGTCCATGTTGGCGGCGTAGTAGGCGTCGATGGTGCCCACGTCGCGCCAGTAGCGGTCCGGTGTCACCCGGCCCTCGGTGCCGCCGAAACGATGGGCGTAGACGGCGTGGGAGTCGATCAGCCGCGGCAGGATATCGCGGCCGAAGTCGTGGCTGGA
>JARRNJ010000127.1:0-7011 GCA_037385045.1 Gammaproteobacteria bacterium
CGCGGCGTGCGCGCCGATGAAGCGGTCAGCGGCCAGGGGATCGGCCTGGCGGTGGTGCAGGATATCCTGCGTGCCTACGGCGGGAGCCTGGAGCTGGAGACCAGCGAGCGTCTCGGCGGGGCGCGGGTGGTGATGCATCTGCCGGACGCTTGATTGGCAGACAGTAGCGGGTGGGGTGCGTTCGACGCCGCAGGGCGGCAACGCACCGTCCGGCCACAACGCCACCAACGCTGCGCATCCGCCGTTGGTACCGCGTGCATCCCCGGCGATTCCTGATAACCTGTGCAGCGAGCAGGGTGCGTTCGACGCCGCAAGGCGGCAACGCACCGTGTGGCTGGAGCGGCACCGGCGCCCCGCGTCCGGCGGCGGTTCGTCCGCGTGGTAACGGTGCGCCGCCGGCGGTCGGCGTGTTACGCGTCGATCCGTTGCGTACCGCATCCTCCATTTGTACCGCGTGCGTCACGGGCGATTCCCGATAACCTTGCAGAGTCGATGTGCGCCGGAAAAAACAACACGGGAACCGGGGTAGAGAACATTTCCGGAGCCTCGTATCCCGTTTACCAGCGACCAATGTGACCCATGTCGAATTCGAGCGATGCCATCACCCGCCTGCTGGAAATCATGACCCGGCTGCGCGATCCCGCGGGCGGTTGCCCCTGGGACCTGAAACAGACTTACGCCAGCCTGGTGCCGTTTACCCTGGAAGAGGCCTACGAGGTGGCGGACGCCATCGAACGCGGCAACTTCGACGACCTGCGCGACGAGCTCGGGGATCTGTTGTTCCAGGTCGTGTTCTACGCCCGGCTGGCCGCCGAAGAGGGCCGCTTCGGGTTCGCTGACGTCGCCGACGCCATCGCCGAAAAGCTGGTGCGCCGGCATCCCCACGTGTTCGGTGATCAGACGGTGGGCGACGCCGAGGAACAGACCCGCGCCTGGGAGCGGCACAAGGCGCAGGAGCGGTCCGCGAAGACCGAGGCGCCTCCCGGGGCCCTGGCGGGCGTCAGCCTGGCGCTGCCGGCGCTGGTGCGGGCGCAGAAGCTGCAGCGGCGCGCCGCCGCCGTCGGCTTCGATTGGGACAACATCGTGCCGGTGGCGGACAAGGTGGAAGAGGAACTGCGCGAGTGCCGCGCCGAGCTCAACCAGGCGCACCGCGTACGGGCACTGCATCAGGAGATCGGCGACCTGCTGTTCGCATGCGTCAATCTGGCGCGCCATGCCGGTTGCGATGCCGAGTCCGCGCTGCGCGACGCCAACGCCAAGTTCGAGCGGCGTTTCCGTGCGGTGGAGCGGCGTCTGGGCGACAGCGGCCGACGTGCCGAGGACGTCACCCTGCAAGAGCTGGACCGGCTGTGGGACGCTGTGAAGTCGGAAGAGTCGGCTTCCGGCGCATCCTGACGGCGAAGCGCTGACGATGTACTACCGGCTTACCACCCTGCGGTTTCAGTGCACCGGCTGCGGCGCCTGCTGCTACGGCGACCGTGAATCCTACATTGCCGTCAGCGCCGCCGAGATTGAGCGCATACGCGACTACCTGGGACTGTCCCCGTCCTGGTTCCGGCGCCGCTACCTGGTGCGGATCGCGGGCGTTGGCCGCGGTATTCGCCTGGAGTCCGATGGGCGTTGCGCCTTCCTCGGTGCCGACGGCCGCTGCCGCGTCTATGCGGTGCGGCCGGTGCAATGCAGCACCTATCCATTCTGGCCCGAGGTGGTCGCCACCCGCGGTGCCTGGCGCGGCGAAGCCAAACGCTGCGAAGGTATCGGCCGCGGACGGGGCGTGGCGCGTCAGACCGTGGAAGTGGAGCTGGAGCGGGCGCGTGTGGCCGAGGCGGCGATCAAAACCGAGCAGCGGCAACGGTAACGCGCCCCGGGTGCCCGACAAGCCGCCGCTGCGGCTGCGGCATCCGGTGCGCTTCTCCAGGGTCGGCGCACACTGTCCGACGCGGCAACATGGGAGGAATTCATATGCAGATCGAAGGCGCGGCGCGGGTTCTCGGGACAAATGGTGGATGCGCTGCGCTTATCCACCCTACATTGGCGTGATTGGGCCAGCGAACCGTAGGGTGGACAAGCGCGCGCATCCACCGCGCAAGGGCAGTGCGGCTCGATCGACGTAGGGTGCGTCGGCCGGAGGCGACGCACCGGTGCGCCGGGCCAGTCGCGCAGACCGTGACGGCCAGCGAACCGTAGGGTGGATAAGCGCAGCGCATCCACCGCACGAAGTGCGCCGGGCCAGTCGCACAGACCGTGACGGCAAGCCCGGAACGTTTCCTGCATTGGACCGACAGCGGCGGACCGACGCCCGGCCGCTCTGTATCGTAAGCATCGATTGGAAAGGTGATCACCGGATGAGCATCTCCCGGACACGACGCAGGCTTCTTCAGTCACTGGCCGCCCTGGCGGCCGCGCCACTGCTGCGCATCGACCCGGCGCTGGCGGCCTCGAAACTGCGCCTCGGCGGCGCGCAGCCGTTCAGCTGGGAGCGCCTGCGGCGCCATGCCCGGCGCCTGGCCGCGCGTCCGTTCGAGCCGACGCCGCCCAGGTACCCCAAGTTGCTGGATACCATTACTTACGACGTTTACCAGAAGATCCGCTTCCGGCGGCGGGACGCGTTGTTCGCCGGGTCTGGCGATCCGTTCCCGGTGGAGTTCTTTCATTTGGGCCGCTACGCGCAGCAGCCGGTGGCCATTCACGTGGTGGAGCACGGCCGGTCACGTCGCGTGCGCTACAGTCCCGGCCTGTTCCAATATGACGACACCGGCCTGGCGGATAAGGTGCCGAATGACCTCGGCTTCGCCGGCTTTCGGGTCATGAACAACGGTACGGAGCCGGGCGACTGGCTGGCCTTCCAGGGTGCCAGCTATTTCCGCAGCGCCGGCCCGCTGAATCAGTACGGTCTGTCGGCCCGCGGCATTGCCGTCGACACGGCGGTGCCGGGGCGGGCCGAGGAATTTCCCCGCTTCACGGCCTTCTGGCTCGAGGAGAGCAGGACGGATCCACACGGGCTGACCGTCTACGCTCTGCTCGACGGGCCCAGCGTCACCGGCGCGTATCGATTCCGCTGCCGCAAGCAGGGCGCCGTGGTCATGGACGTGCGCGCCGAGCTGTTCCAGCGCGCCGCGATCGACCGCCTCGGCATCGCGCCGCTGACCAGCATGTACTGGTACAGCGAGACCAACGCCCGGCGCGGCACCGACTGGCGCCCGGAAATCCACGACAGTGACGGGCTGGCCCTGTGGACCGGGGCCGGCGAGCGCATCTGGCGGCCGCTGAACGACCCTCCCCACGTGCAGACCAACAGCTTGCCGGCGGCCAAGGGCACGTCCTGGCGCTTTGACTACAGGCTTTATTGGGTGGCCATCGAGCCGTTCCTGCCGGCGGTGGCGCGGGTCGTGGCCACGCGCCTGGGCCGGCCCGGCGTGCCCGGGCAGCACGCACCCCGCGACCCCCACGGGCGCAAGTTCGTCATCGATTTTACCGGCGGCCCGCTGGCGACCATGCGCCAGCGCTACGACGTGCAGGCGGTGGTGCACACCTCCCGCGGCCGCGTCGGCAATGCCCATGTGCTGAAAGTGGTGGGCACCGATCGGTGGCGTGCCAGTTTCGACCTGCATGTCACAGGTGCCGAGCCGGTTGACCTGCGTTGCTACCTGCGCCTCGGGCAGCGGACGTTGAGCGAGACCTGGCTGTATCAGTTTATTCCGGGCGACTATGGTTTTGACTGCGCGCAGCGGTGACGCGTCGTGGTCGCTCACGCGTAAGGGCAAGTTGCGAGTCGCTGGCAGCGAGTAGCGAGGAGGGGGGGCTGTCGGGGCGGCTACCCGCAACCCGCTACTGGTCTTAAGGTGGCCCGTGCGCAGCAAGGTGGAATCGGGGGAGACGATGAACGGCCGGCTTGCCTCCGGCATGTCAGTGCCGTTTCAGGTAGCCCAGTCCCAACACCGCCTGCTGGCCGAACAGCTTGAAGTCGGTGAACGCGCTGCGTTCCACCGGCCGCCGGCTGGGGCGGCGGTCGGCGTAGAGTATGCCGATCGGCCGCTGCTGCACGGCGATGGGCATGATGAAAAACGGCGCTTCGCCGGTCACCTGCTGTACCTCGGGGGTGATCAGCCCCGCCACTGACGGATCGGGCGGCTGGCGGACCCACAGCGGATGCCCGGTCTTGATAACGTGGTCGAAGACATTCCGCGGCGCGCCGCGTGACAGGGCGAAGTGAAATGCCTGGGTCAGTTGCTGGCGATCCCAGCCGAGCGCGTACTTGGCGCGCAGGCTCTTGTGGTCCGGACTCATGAGGGCGAACACGGTGCGGTCCATGCCGACGCCGCGGTACACGCCCTCCAGCACCATCTCGAACACCATGTTGATGTCCGGCTGCTCGTCGGTGACCAGTTCCGAGAGTTCGCGCAGAATCTTCATCTGCAGCTCCGCGTCCGGCTCCGGGAACTGCGACCGTTCCGGCGGTGGCCCCGCGTCGACCACTTCCCGGCGCCGCCGCGCGTACTCGGGCGGGACCGGAATCAACTTGCCCACCTCGCGCGCGCCCAGCCGCGACATGCTCGCGACAGCGTCCTCGGCGTTGCTGCGCACCATGCGGGTGACCTTTTCCAGGGGCAGATACAGGGACTCGGCCACCCGCTCCAGGATCTGCTTCATTTCCGGGGTTTCCCAGCCGCCCTCGGCCGTGCGCGCCACCTCGTGGGCGAGGGTGACGTTGGACGCGCGGGGATCGTTGGAGTGGTCGTCGCTCAGCGCGCTGCCGAGCAGTTCGCTGAGATGCCACTGGCGGTTGAGCGCCGTGGTGAGTTCGGCAAGGCTGAAGCCCAGGGCTTTGCGTTCCTCGGCCACGCCCTCGCTGCCGCCGGCGGCCAGCCGCGCAGCCAGTTGGGCTCCGGCCTCGGGATCGGCCTGCTCGGCGAAACACCAGAATGCCACGTGGCCCAGGTGGTAGAGCAGCGCGGCGATGAACACTTCCTCGGGGGACTTGTCCTGCCGTTGAATCGCCATGGTGCGCGCCTGTGTGGCGGCATGGAATGCGCGGGCCATTTCCTGTACGGCGTGCTGTTTGTATGGCCCGTCGTGGACCGAGTCGATGATGGCGATGGAGTAACAAATGCTGCGCACCGCCTCGAAGCCCAGCAACACGATGGCGCGGCTGACGGTGCTGATGGGATTGCGGTTCGGGTTGTAGACGATGCTGTTGGCCACGCGCAGCAGCCGCGCGGTCATGGATGCGTCCTGGAGGATCATTTCCGCCAGCTCGGCGGCGGAGCGTTCGTCGCGGGCGGTTTCGGTGGCGACGATGCGGGCGGTCTGGGCGAATACCGGCATCTGCTGCTCGGACAGCGCCGTGACCCAGTGGTCAATCCGTTCCTGTTTGCTGGTGCGCGGACCCGCTGCCATGGCGGATGTGACCCCGTTCCGCCGGAGGCGGGAAGTCCTTAGTGGTTTGCTGAGGCATACTACGGTTTCCCGGGACACCCGGCAACGTGACCGCCCGGTTCGCACCAAGCTGCAGCAAACTGCCCGTCGGGGCCACAAAAGTGCACGAAAATAGTGCACAAGCGGACCACGTGCACCAAAACATGGCGCGTGGCCGCACCATTTTCGCCGACTAAACATATAAACTGCTGATTAATAATACAGATCTGATGGGCATATTTTGTGCATCCGAGGGCGCCAGTACCCGAAACAGCGCAGGTGAGGCATCGATGGAACAACTTCATGGGGGCAGTGACGTACTTTTCGTCCTGATCGGCGCCATCTTGGTGCTGGCAATGCACGCCGGCTTCGCGTTTCTGGAGCTGGGAACGGTGCGCAAGAAAAACCAGGTCAACGCCCTGGTCAAGATCATGACCGATTTCGCCGTGTCGACGCTGGCGTATTTCTTCGTCGGTTACGCCATCGCCTACGGCACCAATTTCTTCGACAGCGCGTCGCTGCTGTCCCAGAAGCACGGCTACGAGCTGGTCAAGTTCTTCTTCCTGCTCACCTTCGCCGCGGCCATCCCGGCCATCATTTCCGGTGGCATTGCCGAACGGGCGCGTTTCTATCCGCAACTGCTGGCGACCCTGCTGATCGTGGCCCTGATCTATCCGCTGTTCGAGGGCATCGCCTGGGGCCAGATCAGCGGATTTCAGACCTGGCTGCAACACACCTTCGGCCACCCGTTCCACGACTTTGCCGGTTCAGTGGTGGTGCACGCGATGGGCGGCTGGCTGGCGCTGGGTGCCGTGCTGATCCTGGGCCCCCGCCACGGCCGCTACGGACGCAACGGGGAGGTGTTCGCCCATCCGCCGTCCAATATCCCGTTCCTGGCGCTGGGGGCGTGGATCCTCACCGTGGGCTGGTTCGGCTTCAACGTCATGTCCGCCCAGCACATTGACCAGATCAGCGGCCTGGTGGCGGTGAACTCGCTGATGGCCATGGTTGGCGGCGTGTTGGCGGCGCTGCTGGCCGGTCGCAACGACCCGGGCTTCATCCACAACGGTCCGCTGGCCGGCCTGGTGGCCATCTGCGCCGGCTCCGACCTGATGCACCCGGTGGGGGCGCTGATCACCGGTGCCGTGGCCGGGGGGCTGTTCGTGTGGACGTTCACGCTGACCCAGAACCGCTGGAAGATCGACGACGTGCTCGGAGTGTGGCCGCTGCACGGCCTGTGCGGTGCCTGGGGCGGCATCGCCGCGGGCATATTCGGCTCAGCCGCCCTGGGCGGCACCGGCAACGTCGGTTTCATTCCGCAGCTGCTCGGTACCGGGTTGGGGGTGGGTATTGCGCTGGTGGGCGGGTTCGTGGTCTACGGCCTGCTCAAGGTCACCATCGGTATCCGGCTGACTCAGGAGCAGGAGTACCAGGGGGCCGATCTCAGCATCCATAAGATCAGCTCCACGCCGCAATACGATGAGTAGCCCGCGCGAGGCTGCCCCGTCGTAACTGGCGCGTAGGTGTGTAACCCCATCAGGTTGTTCACACAATGGTCGTAAGAACGGTGGATGCGCTGCGCTTATCCACCCTACG
>JARRNJ010000128.1:0-4466 GCA_037385045.1 Gammaproteobacteria bacterium
ACGCCGGCCACGTGACACATCATTACGACTTTTGGAATATCGTTGTCAGTCAAAGTGATTTTCATGTCCATGGCGAGCATACGGTTCAACATGTCCGCGGCGTGGGCGGAATGGTACAGCTCACGGAGCATCTTCTTTGGTGAGTCCGTGTCCACCTGTTCCAGAAATTCGTCCGTGAACAGCTGGTGCGGACCGATGCGGTCGAGCAGGTTGTAGCTTTCCATCCGGTCGGGCATTGGAACACCCGCTTGATCGACATAACTGCGGATCTTCCGCAGAATGCGGACCCGTTCGATGGCAGGCAGACGATGAAGGAGTGGCTCGACCACACTGCTACGCACCACCGAGGGAACTCTTTGGTAGTAGGAAAAAATCGTTTGTTTCGCGTAGCGCGCGTTGCCGCCGAAAAGCTCATCGCCCCCGTCACCGCCCAACAAGACATCGATGCCGTCCTCACGGGCCATACGCGCGCAATAATAGGTCGGAATGGCCGATGCATTCCCCCGTCACCGCCCAACAAGACATCGATGCCGTCCTCACGGGCCATACGCGCGCAATAATAGGTCGGAATGGCCGATGCATTGCCGTACGGTTGATCGTAGACGGCGGCGACCTCTGGCATGGAGCGGGCAACGTCCCCGGGGGTCACGTAATATTCATGATGATCGGTTCCAAAGGCGCGTGCCGCAATGCGGGCGTATTCGGTTTCGTCATAGCCGGGCGCGTCAAATCCGATGGAGTAGGTGCGGGCCGGCTGGCCGGTTACCTGGCCCAATACGCCGGCAACCGTCGAGCTGTCGGTACCGCCGCTCAGAAAGGCGCCAACGCGTTGATCCTGGCCGACCGCGTCGCGGACGCTGTCTTCCAATAGCGTGAGGAACTGTTCCTTCAGGGCCGCAAAACTCCCCGGCCGGATGTCGAGCCAATTTGGCTCCCAATACGGGCGCACCTGGGCCTCGCCGTCTCGATAGATAAGGTAGTGGCCTGGTGGCAGTCGGTGCTGACCGACAAAGACGCTGCGTGGCACGGGTACCATGTGAAAGTAGATGTAATCATAGAGCGTCTGCGGGTCGAGAGCGGGGCGGTGTCCGAGCCGTCTCGAGACGGCATCACCGTGACTGGCAAACACGACTGACTGGCGATCGACGTGATAGGACAAGGGGTGGGTGCCAAGCCGATCGGTGGCCAGAAACACTTCATTTCTGGCGAGATCCAGGTGTGCAGCGACAAAATTGCCTTGAAGCGCCTGCACCGCCTCCGGACCTCGTTGGATATAGAGACGGGCGAAGCGGGTCGCAATGTCCGGCTCATCCGGGGCCGGGGGGCCGGACCACCGAACGGGTCCGTTGACCAACACCAGAGTCTGCCCATCGCGATAGGTAAAACACTGGTTGGTCAGCGTTGTGCCTGCGATGGCGGCTCCATTGGCGACAAGTGAAACATCCCGGTGATAAGGCGAGCGTGGCAACAGGCGAACCATCTGTTGCAGCCGTTCAGGAGCTGCATCGCCTTCGTCGGGCCATCCGTACCAACCACAAATGCCGCTCATGCGCGATCCGATGTCGTCGGCATCAGGGATTCGCGGTATGCCCGCAGCCTGCGAGCAAGCGGCCGCAGACGCTGATCGCGCAGTGCGAGCCAACGTCCTATCAGCGTGGAGCTATAAATCGTCAACGAAGACATAGGATCGAATAGTTCGGCCCATCGGTATTTGTAGGGATTGTTGCCGGGACCCATTTGATACAGCGTCGCGTCTGTGTCGAACAGCGCTTCTAACATCTTCCAGTGCAGATACGTCCCGGGTGAGTATTCATCGAATGCAGGATCGAAGTCCGACCGGAGTGCATGCACACAGCCGTTGTACTGGAGCTGATATTCCATTGCCGCGGGCTGGTTGTCAACCCAAAGCAGCCACAGCGACAACCAGCCGGCTCGTATGGCGTGTTCATTCAAACGTTCGAACCATGCGCGAGGTCCAGCGTGACTCAAGCTGACGCCGAGTTGGTCCTTCCAGCTTCGCCCTGATAGGTCGGCCGCTGCATGCAGAACTGAAGCCACTTCCTCTGCGCGCGACTCATTTGACGTATACCGTTCAACGCGAACGTGGATTCCACCTCGCCTGAGGCGGTTTGCAATCAGGTTGTTGCCCTTCTTCAGTCGCCTGCTGCGGCGGCCGTAGTAGTCCGACCAGGTACCAGCGAGCGAGAGGCCGGGGTTCCGGCCCTGGCTGGCAATACACCATCGCAGCCCCGCAGCGGCCGCCAGGCGCGGGACCGATGAAAGGGTGGCGGACCTTTCCTGGAGATAGGTCAGGCGTACGACATCCCACTGCTTCCTTGTCTCATGCAGAAAACGCACCAGCGCATCGAGTACAGAAGGGCGGTCCCGCGGCAGAGTGAGGACGTCGCAGTATTGTGTATCGGGGACCGTGAGAAACGAAAGTTCGCGCATCGGTCCGAGGCGGGTCCGGGGTTGGCGTCGAACCAGGGGAGCCAACCCGACGAGGCGCTGACCATCATCGATGCGGACCAGCCACAGCTCGGCATCGCATTTTGCCCACTGCCAGGCGGCATCGAACCACTCATGGCGCAGGAAAACGTTGGTATCCTCCATACCGTCCACGAGCCGGTCCCATTGGGCAGCCAGAGCGTGAAAGGCGGATTCGCTGCCAACAAGCGTTGCGCGAAGCGCGCCGGATGGCACGACGGTGTTCCGCGGCTTCTGCGAGCGAGATGCATGCAGTGAGGATGGCGTCATGACCGTTCTTTCTCGTTCGCGATGGAGACTCAGCCCTCGGCAGCAGATTATAACGGCAACAGGGGAGTGTGTCTTCAGCTATAGGGACTCTCTTTGGTTCGACTGGCTGTGCATAACGGTCCTCTTGCTGCTATGGCTTGTTGCGCCCGGCGTGCAGGCACGTGTTTGGTATGGAAGTCCCGCAAACTACCGGACCCTGCTCAAGCAACTCCGCCCTGGCGACCGCCTGGCATTGAGTCCGGGAATCTACCGGCACACTCTTCCAATCCATGGGCTGCGAGGTACGAGCAGGGCGCCGATCGTGATCGAGGGGCCGCCGGAGGCGCCGGGCGCGGTATTTTTCGCCAGGCGGGGAGCCAATACTGTCAGCATCGCCAACGCGGCCTATATCACCATTCGCAATCTCGAGATCGACGGCCGTGGTCTCGGAATGGATGGAGTGAAGGCGGAGGGCAACGCGCGATACGCGGATCATATTACGCTCGACAACCTGTTCATCCACAATCTCGGCGGCGGCCTGCAGACCGTCGGAATATCCACCAAATGCGCCGCCTGGGGTTGGGTGGTGCGCCGTAACGTAATCGTCGGCGCCGGCACCGGAATGTATTTCGGCAATTCGGACGGAAAAGTGCCCTTTCTCGATTCGGTGATCGAGCACAATGTCGTCCGTGATACGTTGGGCTATAACCTGCAGATCAAACACCAACCATGGCGCCCGCCGGATTTAGATGGGTTTCCGCGCGCACATACGGACATCATTATCCGTAACAACACATTCAGCAAAGCACACAACGCCGAGGGCGATCCGGGCGCGCGCCCCAACGTGCTTACAGGGCATGGGCCGTTGCGCGGTCCGGGCCGCAGCGACGCGGTTTTCGTATATGGCAACCTCTTTTATCAGAACCCGGTCGAGGCGTTATTCCAGGGTGAAGGTAACATTGCCTTATACAACAATGTTTTCATTAACCAGTATCGGAGCGGTTCACCAGCGATTGCAATCCAGCCCCATCACTCCTTGCCACGCGAGATCAGGATCTTCCACAACACGGTGATCAGTCGCGGGACTGGGATCGCCATCGTAGGTGGTTCACCGCAGCATGAGCAGTGGGTGTGGGCAAATGCTATCTTTTCAAGTTTGCCGGTGAGAGGCGGCCACAGGAAAGACAATATCAGTGACGACTATGCGGCGGCCAGCAAGTACCTTCGCGCGCCATTCGTCGCCCCGGATCGAGCCGACTTCGGCCCCACGGGAACTCGATTGAATTGTAAGGCCAGTCCGCCGTTCGCGATCGACGAATTTCCACAAGCCCGGTTGGATTATCTCCGTGACGTTCGCCACAAATGCGTGTGTGGTGCTGTCATAGGCGCTCAGCCTGGCAATCACATGCGTATTGGTGTACCGGCAATCTCGGGACACTAGCGAGCCGGTGACGTCGGTAGTGTCGTCACTCAGATACGAAGCCGCCCTACTGGCCGCGACAAACCTCTTGTGCGCGCCGTAGGGGTGGGGCGTTGGGAGGCGGGCCGACATCACCAGCCATCGCAGTCTCGGAAGGAACATGGGGCGGTCCGTCCCATTGAAGGAGCCACGATGACTGTGAAGCCCGTTGTGGTCGATGGCACGGCGGCGGGAAACGTGGTCAGGGGCAAGTTCACATCGTTCAGCGACGGATGACCGTGCCACGCGGTGGTCGTGGACTCGCCGGACA
>JARRNJ010000129.1:0-6238 GCA_037385045.1 Gammaproteobacteria bacterium
GGTCATGTACCAGAATCTGGGCGGCCCATTCTTTAGGTTGCTGTCGCTGGCACTGCTGACGGTGCTGACCACGGTAATCCTGTTGCTGGTGTGGCGCACCCTGGTGGCGGTGCGCAGGCACGAAATCTGCGTGGAGGAGGATTGACCCTCTGCGGCAATTGAGGACCGGAGCACTGCCATGCCGGGCATCCGGCTGCCTCCATTTGCGGGAAGCGCGATCTTTGTCCGAGCCGCGGCGCCCGGCCTGTGGCCGGGGGCGCACGACTGCGTGCGGCTGAGATGTTGCCCGGGCGGCCTGCGGTCGGAGAGCGACGCGTACCCGTTGCGCTTCCTGTTTGGCGGGCCGCGCTGCCGTGATGGGTCGGGTGCCCGTCAGCGTCGCCCGCTGCATCGCCACGCACCTGATCAGGGAGGCCGGTGTTTCCCGAAAGACGGCCCGGACCGGCGCGGCCATTCTGATCGAGCGCTGTTGCCGCGCGCTCAATCTGAACATCCGCCTCCGCTGTGAGCCGCTGGATTTCATTGCCCGCCTGAGGGCACCGCAGTGCGGCCGCCGTGCGTCGGCGCATCGGTCGCAGGGATGGATTCGTGCGCCGCTGCGCCGTTGACAGACCATCGGCAAATCGGAGCAACCGCCGGCTGCAGAAAACGGCGGCTTACGCCGGCACTGAACCGACACGATAACCAAAGGAGAGTGAGAGGAGATGTCCATGCTACCCCCGGGGCCGGGTTGGCCTCGCCCTTCCCCCCGGCGCCGCCGGCTGCTGCTTGCGGGCGCCGCCCTCGGCCTCGCGTTCGCCTGTGCCGCCGCCGGGGCGGTCGAACCGGCGGGCCGAGCCGCCGCCGGCGAACTGCAGCCGTGGTCCGGGCCACTGCGCACGCGCGGCCCGTGGACCCCGGAAGACCACCGCAAGTTCAAGGAGCTGGCCGGCCCGTTTCACAGCCCCGAGGAGGTGACCAAGGCCTGCCTGGGCTGCCATACCGACGCCGCCAAGCAGGTCAAATCGACCATTCACTGGACCTGGTCCAAGTGGAACCCGCAGACCCGGCAGATGGTCGGCAAGCGCAACGTGTTCAACACTTTCTGCGCCAACATCACCAGCAATGAGCAGTTCTGCACCACCTGCCACGTGGGCTACGGCAACGCCGAGCCCGGCAAGTTCACGCCGTTCAGCCAGCTCGGCGATAGCCATGTCGACTGCCTTGTGTGCCACGACCGTTCCGGCACCTACCGCAAGATCCCGTTCACCGGCGGCAATCCGGCGCTTGAGCGCACCGCGGTGCGCCCGGGCTGCGGCGAGGTCTATGGCACCGACAAACCGTACGTGGATCCGCCGGACCTGGCCAAGATCGCACAGAGCGTGGGCACGCCGACGCGCGAGAACTGCGGCGTCTGCCACTTCTACGGCGGCGGCGGCGACGGGGTCAAGCACGGCGACCTGGACAGCTCGCTGGTCGACCCGCCCAAGTCCCTCGACGTGCACATGGACAGCCACGGCCTAAACTTCCCCTGCGAGGCCTGCCACCTGGCCAGCGACCACCGGATCGCCGGCAGCCACTACCGGCCCGACGCCAAGCCGACCCTCGCCAGGTACCAGCGCGGCTCGCGCCACGGCGGCGACCCGGCCACCTGCCGTTCGTGTCACGGCGCCGCCCCGCACGACGCCGACGGCCTGAGCGCGGCGCTGAACATGCACACGCGCAAGGTCGCCTGCCAGACGTGTCATATCCCCGAGTTCGCCCGCGGCGGACGCCCCACCAAGCTCAGCTGGAACTACTCCACCGCCGGCAAGTTCGGCCCCAACGGCACCCCGCTGGTGATCAACGACGCCAAGGGCTGGAACACCTACTGGGGCGTCAAGGGCAGCTTCCGCTGGGGCGAGAACGTGGTGCCGCAGTACCGCTGGTTCAACGGCGTCGAGCACTGGATGAACACCGGCGACAAGATCGATCCCGGCGCGCAAGGGGGCGTCGCCATCAATCAAATCGAGGGCAGCGCCAGCGACGGCAAGTCCCGCATCTGGCCGTTCAAGATCATGCACAACAACCAGCCCTACGACCCGGTCAACAAGACCCTGGCGGTGTTCCACTCGTTCGGCTTCGACGACAACGCCTTCACCATCACCGGTGACTGGCAGAAGGCCATCCGCACCGGCATGCAGGCCGCCCACCTGCCCTACTCGGGCCATTTCGCCTTCGTGCCCACGTACATGTACTGGCCGATCACACACATGGTGGCGCCCAAGGAGCAGGCCCTGCGCTGCAGCCAGTGCCACGCCGACGGCGGCCGTCTGGCCGCCATCGCCGGCGTCTACCTGCCGGGCCGCAGCGCCGACCATCAGCCGTGGATTGAACGCCTCGGCCTGCTCGCCGCCGCCCTCGGCCTGCTCGGCGTCCTCGGCCACGGTGGCATCCGCGCCGTCCTCTGGCTGCTGCGCCGCCGCAAGCACCCATCCTGAAGGAGGTCTGCATGACCGCACAACGCGTCTATCTGTTCAAGCGCTTCGAGCGCTTCTGGCATTGGAGTCAGGCCCTGCTGATCGTCAGCCTGCTGCTGACCGGCTTCGACATCCACGGCCTGTACCACGTGCTCGACTTCGCCGCCGCCCTGCGCCTGCACGTCCTGGCCGCCCTGGCCCTGGTGTTGCTGTGGGTGTTCGCCATCTTCTGGCACTTCACCACCGGCGAGTGGCGCCAGTACGTGCCGACCCTGGAAAAGATTGTCCTGGTGGCACGCCACTACGCCTGGGGCGTGTTCCGCGGCGAACCGCACCCCTACCACGTCACCCCGCAGCGCAAGCACAACCCGCTGCAGCGCCTGGCCTACCTGTGGGTCAAGCTCATGATCAACCCGCTGGTCTGGGTCAGCGGCGTGGCCCTGCTGTCGGTGGCCCTCAGCTGGGCCACGCCCCAGGCCTGGGGGGCCAGCATCCGCACCATGGCCTGGGTCCACACGGCCGGCGCCTACATGATGCTGTTCTTCTTCATCGCCCACGTGTACCTGGCCACGCTGGGTGCCACGCCGCTGGCCTACATCAAGGCGATGGTCACCGGCTGGGAGGTCAGCGAAGAATGAGCATTCGAGCCGATACTTTCGCGGCGGTGCGAGGAGCCGCCACCCTGCTGGCAGCGCTGGCCCTGGCGGCCGGCGCCGGCGCCTGGAGCGGCCGCGTCGACGCAGGGGAAGCGCACGCCGCGCCGGCACTGCCGCTGAAGGCCGGCTACCGGACCCTGGGCAACGCCTTCCGGCTCAAGGCCTACTACTACGCCTACGCGCACACGCCGGCGGTGCCCGCAGAGTTCACCCGTTACCGCGGCGACGAAAAGGCGGCCGGCACCGGGCTCAGTGCAAAAGTGGCCGCGGCGGTCCACGCCGCCCGCACACATCCCGGGGTGGTGCTGGAATTGGGCGAGGTGGCGTTGCGGCAGTACGACCCCGAGCGGCAGGCCTTTCCCATGGACAACCGGCTGTTCATTCAGGGTATGCGCTATTACTTCGACGTATCGCCCTACCACTACGTGTTTGCCGACGCCCGCGGGCTGAATCCGCTGCCCTGCCGGGATCCGGCCACGGTGGCGGAGATCGGCCGCCTGGTGGCGGCTTACCGGCAGTTCGCGATGCGGGTTTACGGACAGGTGGTGTCGGCCGACCCGAAACAAAACGCGGTGGTCATCCGGGTGCAGACGGTGCAGGTGTTCGGCCCCGGCGGCCACCTGCTGCTGGAACGCAGCGGCGGTGAGCAGGAACCATAGCGAAGCCATTGCCCAGGGGCGGGCGGCGCATCCGAAGTGTCCGCCTAGGTGTGTGATCCCACCAGGTTGTTCACACGATGGTCGTAAGAACGGTGGATAGAGTAAAAACCGCCTGATGATCAGCGACCCCCGGAACTTGGCTGTTGCGTGTCTGCGGCGACCAAATGAGCGAACCCGCGGCTGCGCATCCGAAGTGACCGCTTACGGGAGCCGCCAATGAAGTGGACGCCTTGCGATGATTGGCCGACACCACCTGAAAAAAGCAGGCCCCGCACTGAGGCGGGGCCTGTACCGCGGGCAGCTCCGCTACGGGAGTCTTACGCCTTCATACGTTTGCGCGCCAGGCCCATGCCGACCAGCCCGATGCCCATGAGGGCAAGGATGGAGGGTTCGGGCACGGTGCCAGAACCAGTGATTCTCACATTGTCCAGCGTTGGACCGTAAGCGCCGCCGACGGTGCTGGCGAAGGTCAAGACTTGCGAGTTGGAAGTCGCTGTGAAGCTTAGAGACATCGTCTGCCAGCCCATATTGACCAGCGACTGGCCAGTGGTATCGAACGAATAAGTCGACGGGGCGCCGCCAAGCGAGACGTCCATCGTCTTGACCGTCGGTGTTCCTTCCGGATTGCCGGCCATATCGAACCACACCGTGTACGGGTCACCTATCGCGAGACCTGTCACTGTGGTCGAAATCGACGCGGCCGAGGTCCCGTTCAGATCGAGACTGTAATTGCCGTCCGAATTCTGCCAATAGCCGTTGATCAAATCGACGGTGCCGGAATTGATCGTCCAGCCCGTGAGGTAGGAGCTCCCGGCGCCGAGCGTGGTGAAGCTGCCCGTGAACGTGCCGGGCTGCTCGAAGCTGCCGTTGGTGATCATGGCGCCCGAGGCGGAGACCGACATCAATGCGGCGGCCGCCAAGGCCAGAACACGGGTCAGGTACGTGCGAGTCTTCATGTCGGTGCCCCCTCCTTGAATAAGGTCCTGACCGACGTCAACCAGTCGGCCGCGAACTGGCTTGCGGGCAGCAAATATCGAGCCATGTTCCTAACTATTTGAATATGCACAACGGCGGCGCCGACGCGGCGGACGAGTGTAAAGAATTTCGACGTCGGCGTGCCACCACCGCATGGTGCCGGCAAGTCCGCGCTGGTCGGGCTGGCGAACAAAGCTCAGCGCTACAACCGATGCAAACGGGTCGGCGCGGTACCGGCGAACAAGCATCGCGGGTGGCGCGCACCTCTTCGCAGTGAACCTGGCCGGTCCCGGTGCCGACACACCGGCACGCCATGTCGGCGCGCAGGCGACGTAGGGATGCACTTGTCCGTGGCTCGCACGGCCAGCTTCTGGACCGGCGTTGCCCGAAGACCGCGCCGGCGTCGCGATCACATGTCGCCCGTGACGTACTTCTTCGCCGTGCGCCGGTCCAGCCCGGTGCGGCGGGCAACCGCCTCATAAGTACCCAAGCGCGCATGCAACAGGGCACAGTAGCGATGGAGCAACTCCGATGCGCTCAGCGAACCGCTGTCGAGGGCGGCGGCGAGGTCGGCCGCAGCCTGGTTTCCACCCGGATGGTGCTGTGCGCTTCGCCCCGCTACGTGGAAAGGCACGGCACTCCGTCGACGCCCGATGAACTCAAGGACCACCCGATGATTTCCTACTCCTACCTGGCGACGGGCGACGAGTGGGAGTTCAGCGGCCCGGACGGCACGCCCGTACGGGTTCGCATGAGTTCGCGGCTGCATACCAACAGCGGCGACACCTGCCGTGCGGCTGCTCTCGACGCCCAGGGCGTGATTCTGCAGCCCGACTTCCTGGTGGCGGCCGACCTGCGGCGGGGCAGCCTGGTGGAACTGTTGCCTGGTTACAAAGGACGTGAATTCGGCATCTATGCCGTGTACCCGTCGCGGCAGCACCTGCCGGTGAAGACGCGCCGGCTTGTCGATTACCTGGTCTCGGAGTTCAGAACCCCTGCCTGGCGCGATTCATCACACCCCACCCAGACCGGGCCCGTGTAGGTTGGGCTGACGAAAGAAGCGCAATTTTTCGAACCAGAACGTGTCGTTGAAACATGGTCCCGACCGATCGTCGCGACCGCCTGGCGGGGACACGGGACTGTGCGCGTCATTGGAAACAAGCGCGCCTCTATGCTTGCCCTGCGCAGCGGTGGTCGTTTACATTGGGTGCCGCGCATGCCGCGCGCGGCGGGGGAGAACAACAATGAAAGCACGCCTCGGCCTGGTTGCCGCTGTAGCGGTGTTGTTGTGCGCATGCGCCCCGCAGCCGATCACCAAGCCGGCCCCGCCCCCCACCGTCCAAGACCTGACACGCCAGCAGGCATTGCGTGCCATTGCCACCACCATCGGTACGATACGCGGCGCCTATGTAGAAGAAACCGACGTCGACCGTCTGGTCGATCTTGCCGTTGCCGGCATCCTGCGCCGCGGCGGTTTCCCTTACAATCCGAACCACGCTCGGCCACGGGG
>JARRNJ010000130.1:0-3846 GCA_037385045.1 Gammaproteobacteria bacterium
CGGGCATTGCGGGACCGACCGACCCGAGGGGAATACCATGATGGCGAATCGCTTTCCACTGCCGGCGTTGCTGCTGGGCGCCTTGTTGCTGACCGCGCCGGGGGTGTCCGGTGCCGCTGAGGCCGACCTGGGCGCCGGTGAGCAGGACGCCTACCTGCGCGGCTACCTGTCGGCCCTGCTGGAGCATGAGCTGGGCTGGGCCCACGACAGTTACGACCTGCGGGTCGAGCACGGTGTGGCCACCATTACCCTGCCGAAGGAGGATCGCCGGCGCCGGGAACAGGTACAGGCCCGGTTGCCGTCCGTTGCCGGCCTGCAGGGGGTGAACGTGGTGGTGGCCAGCGGTGTGGCCGCCAAGCCGAAGATTTCCAAGGCCCGGCGCCAGGTGTACAGCTTTCTCGGCCTGACCCCGGACACCATCCCGTTTCCGGTGGGGGACCTGTTCCTGCCTCTCATCGCCGATCCCAAGCAGCCGCAGTTCTTCGCCAGTTTCCGCTGGTACCAGACCCCTACCGATCACATCCACGGCGCCGCGGTAGGCTTCGGTGAGACCTTCGGCCTCTACCGGCGCGCCGGGGAGCGGCCCGGCGACGGCCTGCAGGTGAGCGTTTCCGGCGGCCTGTTTGCGCAGTTCAACCTGGATTCGCCGTCCAATGACCTGGTCAACGCCGATTACGTCATCGGCATACCGGTGACCTACCGCCATTACCCCTGGTCGGCGCGCCTGCGCCTGTATCACCAGAGTTCGCACCTGGGCGACGAATACCTGCTGCGCGCCCACCCGACACGCATCAACCTCAGTTTCGAGTCCCTGGAGCTGCTGGGTTCCTACGAGTGGCGCGGGTTGCGCGTATACGGCGGCGGCGAATACATGCTGTCCCATGATCCCGCGGACCTGAAGCCGGGCGGACTGCACGGCGGCATCGAGTTTCGCGGTCGCCGGCCGCTGCTGTGGGGCGGGCGGCTGGTGGGCGGGCTCGATCTGAAGAGCTGGCAGGAGCATGACTACTCGGTGGATTCCAGCCTCAAGGTGGGGCTCGAGTTCGGCGCCACTGACCCGGGCCGCCGTCGGCTGCGTATCATGGCCGAGGGTTACCACGGCTACGCGCCCCACGGCCAGTTTTACGATGACCGCATTTCCTACACCGGGCTAGGGGTTTATCTGGGTTTCTAGGGGCCTGCATGTTGCACCGGCATCCGGGCTGCCTTCGCACGGTGGATGCGCTGCGCTTATCCACCCTACGATAATCCGCGGGCCTGAAAAACGTAGGGTGGATAAGCGCAGCGCATCCACCGTCCAACAACACGACCGGCGCCGCTGCCCGCCCGCGGCCTCGACCCGGCCGCCAGCGCCTCAGGGCCAATCGCCAGCGGCCGGGCGTTTGGCGCACCGCAACTCAATTGCGCCCACACGGCCGTCTGCATCACGTCAAACGCCGACTCCCGGGACCGCTCACATTTGCCTGTGTCCGGTGAACGAGTTCCTGAAAAGCTACCGCTGGGCGGCAAGCAGGTCCACCAATGCCTGGCCGGCGTTGGACAGGGTGCGGTCGCGGTGGCGCACCGCGCCCAGCTCCCGCTGCAGGCGCACGCCCCGCAGTTGCAGCGCGCGCACGTCCGCGTCTAGCATGGTGCGCGGCAGAATGCTCCAGCCGAGCCCCACCGACACCATCATCTTGATGGTTTCCAGGTAATTGGTGGACAGCCCCACTTTCAGCTGCAGGTTCAGCGGGGCGAATGCCCGTTCCACCACTTCGCGGGTGAATGTGCCGGTGGCCGGCAGGATCGCCGTGTACGGTGCCAGGTCGGCGGGGCGCACCGTGCGCCGCCGGGCCAGGGGGTGATCCTTGCCCACCATCACCGCCAGCGGATCATGCCACACCCGCACCGTGCGCAGGGTCTCCCGGGGATTCAGGGGCAGAGTGACCACGCCCAGTTCCAGCTCACCGTGTTCGACAGCGTTGCAGGCTGCCTCGGAGTCCATGAAATGGATATCCAGCTCTACGTCCGGATAGCGCTGGCTGAAATCGCGCAGAAACGGCGGCAGCCGGTGCAGTCCGATGTGGTGGCTGGTGCCGAAGCTGAGGGTGCCGCTCACCCGTCCGGCCAGGTTGGCCACCAGCCGCCGGCTGTCGTCCACCGCCGCCAGGATGCCGCGGGCGCGCGGCAGCAGCGCCCGGCCGGCCTCGGTGAGTACGATGCGATGACCGATGCGGTCGAACAAGGCTGTGCCCAGCTCGTTTTCCAGTGCAGCGATGCGCTTGCTCACCGCCGGCTGGGTGACGAACAGTTGCTCGGCCGCCCGCGAGAACGAGCCGCGCTCGGCGACGGCCACCAATGCCTGCAAGGTGTCGATTTCCATGGGTGTGGCAGTCTATTCCCGATCGGAATGTCTATTATGAAAATAATGAATTTGAGTAATAGGATAGCGGGGTCTACCATTGTTTGCCAATGATTGAATGCTCACGGTGACCGACTATGGCTGGCAGAACGCTCTACGACAAATTGTGGGATGCCCACGTGGTGCGGCTGGACGACAATGGCACGGCTTTGCTGTACATCGACCGGCACCTGGTGCACGAGGTGACCTCGCCGCAGGCGTTCGAGGGGCTGCGGTTGGCGGGGCGCCGGCCGTGGCGGGTGGATTCCATCCTGGCCACGCCGGACCACAACGTACCGACCACCGACCGCAGCCGCGGGATCCAGGACCCGGTGTCGCGGATCCAGGTGGAGACCCTGGATCACAACTGCCACGAATTCGGCATCACCGAGTTCGGCATGAACGACCTGCGCCAGGGCATTGTGCACGTGATCGGTCCCGAGGAGGGCGCGACCCTGCCGGGCATGACCGTGGTGTGCGGCGATTCGCACACCTCCACCCACGGTGCGTTCGGCGCCCTGGCCTTCGGCATCGGTACGTCGGAAGTCGAGCATGTGCTGGCCACCCAGTGCCTGATCCAGAAGAAGTCCAGGAACATGCTGGTCAGCGTCGACGGCAAGGTGGGGCCCGGGGTCACCGCCAAGGACATCGTGCTGGCCATCATTGGCGAAATCGGCACCGCCGGCGGCACCGGCTATGCCATCGAGTTCGCCGGCCAGGCCATCCGCGACCTGTCCATGGAAGGGCGCATGACGTTGTGCAACATGACCATCGAGGCGGGAGCCCGCGCCGGCATGGTGGCGGTGGACGAGACCACCATCGAATACCTCTATGACCGGCCGTACGCGCCCACGGGCGACCTGTGGGACCAGGCCGTGGCGGCGTGGTTCGACCTTAAGAGTGACGACGATGCCGGCTTCGATCAGGTGGTTCATATCGACGCGGCGTCCATTCGCCCCCAGGTGACTTGGGGCACGTCGCCGGAAATGGTGGTGCCGGTGGACGGTCGGGTGCCAGATCCGGCCGCCGAGAGTGACCCGGTGCGGCGCGAGGGCATGCGTTCGGCGCTGGCCTACATGGGTCTGGAGCCCAACACGCCGATTGTCGACATCCGCCCGGACAAGGTGTTCATCGGCTCCTGCACCAACTCCCGCATCGACGACCTGCGGGCGGCGGCCGAAGTGGTCCGGGGTCGCAAGGTTTCCGGGCACATCAAACAGGCGCTGGTAGTCCCGGGCTCGGGGCTTATTAAGCAGCAGGCCGAACGCGAAGGCCTGGACAAGGTTTTCACGGAAGCGGGCTTCGAATGGCGCGAGCCGGGCTGCTCCATGTGCCTGGCCATGAATGCCGACCGTTTGGAACCGGGCGAACGCTGCGCGTCGACCTCGAATCGCAACTTCGAGGGCCGCCAGGGCCAGGGCGGGCGCACCCACCTGGTCAGCCCGGCCATGGCCGCCGCGGCGGCC
>JARRNJ010000131.1:0-6012 GCA_037385045.1 Gammaproteobacteria bacterium
CAACGCCTTTTCCAGCCAGCGCAGGGATGCTTCTTGCTCGGTAGGTGGTGACGCGGCGGGAGTAACAGGCGCACGCCGGGCGCGCCACCACCATATGACCAGTGTCGCCGCCCATCCTATGCCTAGCAATAAGGCCAGCCACGGCCAGGGCTTGGCGCCGGACTGTGGCTGAGGCGGCGCGGGGGACGTGCTCGGAGCGGACACCGCGGCCTGCGGCGCTGCTTTGGCCGGCGCCGGCGGTACCACGGCGGGAACGGGCGGCGACTGTGGCGTACTGCCGCCCGCGGCACCGGGCAACACGGTGAAGGTCCGCGCCGGCAGACGCGCCACCTCCATCTTGTCGGTGGTGGTGTTCCACCAGACTACCTTGATGGCCGGCAGCGTAACGCTTCCGGCGTGGGTGGGAATGTAGGCGATCTTCTGGGTGCGCAAACCGGTCACCCCTACACTGTCCTTGGTGTCCTTGAGCACCGGCTGGTCGGGATACTGCTTGACGCCGCTGATGGCACCGCCATCTACCGCCGGCAGCTGCGAGGCGGTCAGGCCATCGGCCATCACGGCGATGGTCCGCGTCACGGCCTGGCCCACCGTGAATTTAGGCGGATCCGGTGACCAGTTCTCGTCCACTTGCAGGTTGCGCGCCGGCAACCATTGGCTGCCGTGAAATGCGGCGGGCATGGGCTTGACGTCGATGTGTTCGGTCTGGGAACGCAGACGTTTATGACGGGCGCGCTGACTGAACGGATCGAAGCCGAAGATACCACCGCCACCGCCGCTCTGCACGATCTTGCCGTCAAACACCAGCGGCGCAATATCGAAACTGCCGCTCTTTTGCGGGTAGATGGCGTAATTCCGTTCGATGACGTCGTAACGCATACCGTTACGCCGCGTGTCATATTCCTTGTCCTTGCCGAGCTTCTCCACCACGGCATCGCCGCCGGGCAGGGTGGGCGCCGACAGACTGGAACCGTTGGCCAGATCCACCGTGCGGTAAAGACGCACGGTGTAGATCATCTGCTGCTGCACATAGGCGGTGTGCGGCTTGACGGTCACCTCCATGAACAAGTCACCGCCCCCCGGCGCGGCCTGGGCCTGGCTCGCCGGCGTGACGGTGACGGTCAGCGGCTGGCTCCGTTCGCTGCCGACGGCAATGGGTGGGATCTGAATCTGCCCGCTGTGTTTGGGCATCAGACTGATCTGCCACTTGGTCTTGCGGGACATGGAGCCGTTGACGATCGTGAGATTACTGCTCCGGCCCTGTCCCTCCACGTCGAAGTCCTGGCGCAGGGGCGACAGGTCGGGGCTGCCGTCCACGTCCCCGTCGCTCTCCAGGGTCAAGGTAAAGGACTCGTCCTCCGCCACCGGGTTGCGGTCCACGTAAGCCTGCAACGCGGCCCAGGCCGGCAGTGGACTCAGGCCGCACAACATCGCGACCGCCAGGATCGCCGTTCGCATCCGCTTGGACATCACCATGGTTTCGCCTCGCCTTGCTGGGATTGATACTCGCGTTTGTACTGATAGCGAAACTTGCGGCGCCATAGGCCGCCCGGGTCGTCGGGGATGCGCCGCAACCATTGCTCAGTGGCCTGTTGCGACTCGCTTTCGGCCGGCTTGGCGTCTCCGGGGGTCGGCCGCTGCTTATCGTTCATGGCGGTGCGCTGTTGCCGGTCGCCTTGCCGACCCTGCTGGTCCGTATGCGTGTCTTTAGCCGCCGCAGCTTTTGATGGTGCCGATGACTGCTTGCCGGCCTGTTGCGGCACTGGGGACGAACCGGATTTCTTGCCGGCCTTGCGCCGCGCCTTTTCCCGGTTCACAGTTTGATCCTTGCCTCGGGATGACTTCGCCTGGTGTCCCTTGTGCTGCGCCCCGTGATCTTTTTTCCTCGCCTGTTGTTGACCTTGGGGTTTGCCGTTAGGTGAACGTGAGCCGCCTTGCGACTTCCGCTGCTGTTGCTGGTGGCCTTTGCCGCCGGATTGCTTTTTGTTTTGCGGCGGCGGCTGCAGCCATTTCTTTACCAGGTCGCGATTGTAGGCGGCGTCCTTGAAATCCGGATCGATCTTCAAGGCGTCCTGATAGGCGTTGAGCGCCTGTTGATATTGGCCCAGGTGCGCCAGGTCGTTGCCGCGATTGTAAGCGGCCTCGGCGCCGTGCTGTTTTTCCAGGTCCTTGAGCGCCGCCCGGTAATCGCCGGCGCGATAGTGGGCGGCGGCGCGCCATTGTGGATCCTTGAACAGCTTGGCGGCCTGTCCGGGTTGATGCGCCGCCATGGCCTGCGCCGCGCGCTGATCGGGACGTTGCCATAGCTGGTGCCAACCGAAGGCATAGGCGTTGCGCGGTGCGGGCAACAAGATCAGTGCAAACAACATCAGTAGATAACCGCGGCGAAATGCCAGGGCCGCCAGCGGCAACAGCGGCAGCAGCAGCCCGATAGATCCCGTGACCTTCCGCGGCCAGGCGGGCGAGGGGGGCTTCGTCCAGCTTGGGCAGGACGATGGCCCCGGAGCTATCCTTGAAAAAACCGCCGTCCCCCATGGGAATGGGCGCGCCCTGGTCAGTCCCCACTCCCAGCACCGAGAGGCGATAACCGGCGGCCACCAATTTTTCAACCGCGGCGCGCAGCGCCGCGGGCGGATCGTTGTTGACACCGTCGGTGATCAACAACACGTCGCCGCGCACAGCACCGGACTGCTGCAGCAGCGCCTGCGCCTTGGCGATGGCGCGGTCGGTGCGGGAACCCTGCACCGGCATCAGCTGGGTGGTGAGACTGGATAACTGGCGCTCGATGGTATCCACGTCGTTGGTCAGCGGCGTGACCACGAAGGGATCGGCGGCGTAGACCACCAGCGCCGTATCGCCCTCCTTGCGCCGCACCAGGATGTCGCGCAGTTTGAACTTGGCCATCTGCAGGCGGCTCGGTTGCAGATCGGTGGCGTCCATGGAACGGGACAAGTCGAGCAGCACCACCAACGCCGACTCGCGGCGGAACACCGGCTGCTGCAACTTGCTCCACGTCGGCCCGGCCAGCGCGGTCACGGCGAGCACACCGCCGAGGGCGACCGCCAGCACACTCCAGGCATTGCGCCCCGTGCCGCCGTCCATGAGCATGTGCGGCAGCAGGCGCGGATCCACCACTGCCTGCCAGCTGCGGCTGGTGCGGCGGCTCCGCCACCACACCGCGAGCAGCACCGCTAGCGGCACCAGCGCCGCGAACCACAGGGGACGCAGAAAGTGGAAACTATGCATAACGTTTACCCTGCAGCCACAAAAGCGGCGCCGCCAGAATCAAGGCCAGGGCCAAGGGCCAAGAGAACAGGCTGCGCTGCGGGCGAAAGGTCTGCTTTTCCTGATCCACCGGTTGCAGCCGATCGATGACCGCGTAGATCTTGTTCAACTCACTGGTGTCGCGGGCGCGAAAATAACGGCCGCCCGTCGCCTTGGCGATAGCGCGCAGGGCCCCTTCGTCGAGATCCTGAGAGGGATTGACCCGCTGCATGCCGAACAGCGAGGGCACCATCACCGAGTCGGCGCCGATCCCGATGGTGTAGATGGTGAGCCCTTCCTTGGCCGCGAGCTTGGCCGCCGCAATGGGATCGACCTCGCCCGCGTCATTGGCGCCGTCGGTCAACAGGATGAGCACCTTGTTGCCCTTCGGGTGGCGCCGCAGTTCCTTGACCGCCAGACCGATGGCATCACCGATGGCGGTCTGCTTGCCCGCCAGGCCGATGACCGCCTCCTGCAGCAAGGTGTTCACGGTCTTGCGATCGAAGGTGAGCGGCGACTGTACATAGGCGTGCAGGCCGAACAGGATCAGGCCAAGGCGGTCACCGACCCGCCGTTGGATAAAATCGCCGGCGATGGCCTTGACCGCGGTGAGGCGGTCCACCCGTCGGCCGTGAAGCGTGAAATCCTTGGTGCGCATGCTGCCGGACAGGTCCACAGCCAGCAGCAGGTCGCGGCCGCTCACCGGCAGATCGATGGGCGGGCCGAGCCAGACCGGCCGCGCCGCCGCGCTCACCAACAGCAGCCACGCCACCAGCGCCGGCCACAGCAACCAGCGCCGGCCCCGCACCGCACCGCGGCGTCCGTCGCCGCCCAGTGCGAAAGGTTCGAGGGTCGGCACCCGCAACGCCGCTTCTTCCACCGCGGGCGCGGGACGCAACAGATAACGCGGCAACAACGGCAGCAGGGCCAGCACCAACATCCACGGCCATTGGAAGTGGATCATGCCGCCCCCCTGGCAGGCAGCCGTTTGATCCAGTGCTCGCACAAGGCAAGCAGGGAGGCGCCATCCACCTGCACATCGCTTGTATAGGGACCGCTGATCAGCACCCGCCCCGCGCCCGATTGAAACGCCGTGCCGTCGCCGAGGCTGCGGTCGAGAAACGCCAGCCAGGCCTCGCCGGTGAGCGCCGCCACATCGCGGCGCGGAAAACGGCTGACGGCCACCCGGCGCAACAACACCGACAGCCCGCGCAACATCTGCTCCGGCGCGGCGTCGCGCAAACCGTCCAACTCGCTGAGGGCGGTGCGCCGCCAGCGGTTGCGGCGGCGCCGGATATAGACCACATAGGCAAGCGCGCCGACCAGGAGCAGCAGCGCCAGCACGCCCCACCATCCCGGCGCCGGCGGCCACCACGAGACCGGCGCCGGCAGGTGAATGTCCCGCAACTGGCTGAGATCCGGTTTCATCGCCGCGTCCCCAGGCCCCGCTGCAACACCGCCAGGGGCTCATCGGCGGTGGAAAGGGACAGCATGGTGATGCCGTGGGCGCGGCAGAGGTGCTGCAGCGCCTCCTGGCGTTCGGCGAAACGGCGGCGGTAGCGTTCACGCCGCTGCGCATCACCGCTCTCCACGTTGATGATGCGGCGGCCGTCGCTGACCCGATAGCGGCCCGCCGGCGGCAGATCCGCATCCAACGGATCATAGACGTTAATAAGGATCACATCGTTGTGGCGGGTGAACTGCGCCACCTGTGCCGCGACCTGAGCATCGAAGCCGCTGAAGTCGCTGAGCAGGATGATGAGGCTGCCCGGTTGCGCCACGCGGCGCAGTCGCAGCAATGATTGATACGTAACCGCGGCCGGTTCGCCGCCGCCGCGCGCAGTCTTGTGCCAGGCCGGATGCGCGGCTAAACGGCGCAGCACGTGCATCAACGGCGGCTGGCCGCGCTTGGGGCGCAGTTCATCGTGATGCTGTTCGTCAAAGATCAGGGCGCCGAGACGATCGCCATGATGCAGGGTGCTCCAACCCAGCAACGCGGCGGCCTGGGCGGCGCGCACCGCCTTGAAGGCGCCGCGGGTGGCGAAGAACATGGCGTCGCGCAGATCGATCCACAGCAACACCGCCCGTTCCCGCTCCTCGCGGAACAGCTTGGTGTGGGGCTTGCCGCTGCGCGCGGTGACCCGCCAGTCTATGCTGCGCACGTCGTCGCCCTGCATGTAGGGACGCACTTCATCGAACTCCATACCGCGGCCCTTGAAGGGGGACAGGTAACCGCCGCTGGTGATGGCACGGACCTGGCGCGGTTTCACCGCCAGGGAGGCACTGCCGCGATGCAGGGCGAGCAGTGAGGCCACGCTGACCCGCACTACGCCGTCACCGGCGGTGGGGGTGTCGTGCGGTGCGGTAGGGGAGGCTACCGGCTTGCGGCGGCGTAAGGCATCGATCATGGCACCGGAATGAGGGTCAACAAGGTCTCGATGACGTGATCCGGCGTACGGCCCTCCGCCTCCGCTTCGTAGCTGAGCAGCACGCGGTGGCGCAGCACGTCATAGGCCATGGCCTGGACGTCCTCGGGTCCCACATAATTGCGGCCGGCCAGCCAGGCGTGGACTCGGGCACAGCGATCCAGGGCGATGGTGGCGCGGGGACTGGCCCCCCATTGCACCCAGCCGGCGAGTTTGGCGCTGTAGCGCGACGGTTCGCGGGTGGCGAGCACGATCTCGATAAGGTAACGCTCCAGGTTGTCGGCCATGTAGACCGCCAGTGCCTCCTCGCGAGCCGCCATCAGTG
>JARRNJ010000132.1:0-4491 GCA_037385045.1 Gammaproteobacteria bacterium
GACTTCCACCGGTCACCCCTTTGATTCCATGGGTCGTGCAGGTCATGACCTTGATGAAAGCGGCGCCCGCCGCGACGGCTTCGCCGATATGGTCGATGGCCTCGGTCGGAAAATGCGCGGCAAGGCCGAAATCCACGACCGACCGGTTTTTCAGGTAGTCCTTTTTGGCCGCAAATTCCGCTCCCGAGTGAACAGCGGTACAATGGCTGTGCTCGATCAGGGTGGTGACGCCCTGAGCCGCCGCGGCGGCCGTGCCGGTCGGCATGTCCTCGCGTTCGGTCTCAGCCGGGTCCATCAGGTGGGCGTGGGCTTCAACCATCCCGGGCATCACCAGCAGGCCGGAAGCGTCGAAACTTTGCCTCGACTGCACCTCCAGGTGTCCCAGGCCGGCGATCTTGCCGGACTTGATATAGACATTTCCCTGAAATTCGCCTTCGGTCGTAATGATACGCCCGTTTCGGATCACCAGGTCCACTTGGGTCATCGCCGCCCTCCTCCTTTTGAGGCATCCCGCAACAACTTTCAAACAAAACGGCAAACAATTATCAGATCAAAAAGTGAGCTGCTTATTTGCTTGTTACCGTCCCGCAATCCTAAGTTATTTAAAAATTTACGGTCCCTAAAACCACAGCTTCCCCTTTTCTATTCAACAGTCAGAAAATCGAGACAAAATGTGTTTGACCCACCTTACCATGCCTTGCTAAAGTACTAGAAAGAAATTTCCTATCATCCGGCCTTATGGCCTCACCCGGGCTAAGGGGGGAATCCCATGTTCACCATCAACCCGTTCGCCGACCTCACCGTCTTTCTGCCCCCACTTTTCATGCAGGTATACCTCGTCCTGATGATCCTGGCGGTTGCCGCCGGGACGTCGATCGACATGCTGCACAAGGGCAGCGCGCGCTACTTTATGCAGGCACGCCGGGCATCCCGTGCCCGGGCGACACGGCAGCTGTCCGGCAGGGACCGCATGTCGCTGGCGGTCCGCACGCTCCTGAAAGAAGTGCTCTCCGCCGGAGAATTCCACAATCCGCGGCGAAGGATCTCACATCTCCTGAAGTTCTATGGCGTCCTGCTCTATTTCATCTCGACCATCGTCCTGGTCTTCGCCTACCCCACGCCGGAGACGCCGGCGCCGGCGGCCTGGCCGATCCTGTGGAACATCGGCGAGCTGATGGTTTTCGTCGGCGGATGCTGGTTTTTCTTCTTCATCCGAGTGGACGTCGCCAGGGAAGGCCATTCACGGTTTCGCCTGATACGCGCCGATCTGTTCATTGTCAGCCTGCTGGGGAGCGTCGTCTTTGCCTTCATCTGGGAATGCGTGCAGGCAACGGGCAACCTGACAGCGACTCAGATCTTTTTCGGCCTCTATCTTTTTTTCACCACGCTGCTGTTTCTCGGGGTGCCCTGGTCGAAGTTCGCGCATATGTTCTATAAACCCGCGGCGGCCTTCCAGAGACGGGTCGAGGAGGCAGACGGCTCCACCAGTCTGCCGCAGCCCGCCGACATCCACTACATAGAGAGGTGATCCCATGCCCACCTTCGCTTACATGACGCGATGCGACGGTTGCGGGGAGTGCGTGGACATCTGTCCGTCGGACATCATGCACATCGACAACACCTACCGGCGCGCCTACAACATTGAGCCTAATTTCTGCTGGGAGTGCTATTCATGCGTGAAGGCCTGCCCGCAGCACGCGATCGACGTGCGCGGCTACGCGGATTTCGCCCCGTTCGGCCACAGCGTGAGGGTGCTCCGGGACGCGGACAAGGGCACGGTTTCCTGGAAGATCCGCTACCGCGACGGGCGGGTCAAGGAGTTCACGTTCGCGGTCCGCACTACTCCCTGGGGTTCCATCAAGGCGCCGTCAGAGTACGCGGCGCCCGATCCGGGGTCGCTCGACTCGGTGCTGCTGGCGCACGAGCCCGAGGCGCTCATGATCGAATCGCTCCCTGCCCTTAACGCCAAGAAGAAGGGATAACACCTTGGGAATATTCTCATCCAGGAAGACGCACTCGGTTGATTCGGACATCCTCGTCATCGGCGGCGGCTTTGGCGGCTGCGGCGCCACCTATGAATCTCGTTACTGGGGTCGCGACCTGAAGATCGTCCTGGTCGAGAAGGCCAATATCGAACGCAGCGGTGCGGTGGCGCACGGCCTGTCGGCGATCAACTGCTACATGGGCATGCGCTGGAACGAGAACCAGCCGGAGGACCACGTGCGCTACGCGCGCGGCGATCTGCTGGGCATCATCCGCGAGGACATCGTCTACGACAACGCCCGGCACGTGGACTCGACCGTCCACAAGTTCGAGGAGTGGGGCGTGCCGATCATGAAGGACGAAAAGACCGGTCACTATCTGCGCGAGGGGAAGTGGCAGATCATGATCCACGGCGAGAGCTACAAGCCGATCGTCGCCGAGGCGGCGCACAAGGCCGCGACCGAGGTGTACAACCGCATCATGGTCACCCACCTGCTGATGGACGCCAGGAAACCCAACCGCGTCGCCGGCGCAGTCGGCTTCAGCGTGCGCAGCGGGGATTTCTACGTCTTTCGGGCGAAGGCGGTCATCGTGGGCGCCGGCGGCGCGTCGCACATCTACCGCCCGCGGGCAATCGGCGAAGGCACGGGCCGAACCTGGTACGCGCCGTGGAGCAGCGCCTCCGCCTACGGCCTGCTGATCCCGATCGGCGCGAAGATGACGCAAATGGAAAACCGCATCGTCCTCGCCCGCTTCAAGGACGGCTACGGCCCGGTCGGTGCCTGGTTCCTGCTGCTGAAATCCGTCGCCACCAACGCCCGCGGGGAGCAATACGAGGCCAAGTGGCTGGAGCACGCCAAGGCTATCGTCGGGGAGAAATACACCACCAGCCAACCGTTCCCGACCTGCCTGCGGAACCACGCGATGCTCCAGGAGATGAAGGCCGGCAACGGCCCGATCTACATGCAGACGCCGGCGGTGCTCGATACCCGCGAGAAGGAGGAGATCGGCTGGGAGGATTTCCTCGACATGACCGTCGGCCAGGCGGTCGTGTGGGCGTCGCAGAATATCGACCCCAAGGAGAAGCCCTCGGAGCTGATCACCTCCGAACCCTACGTCATGGGATCGCATGCGACCTGTTCCGGCGCCTGGGCCAGCGGCCCGGAGGATTGCGCGCCGGACGACTACCAGTGGGGATACAACCGCATGACGACCGTCGAGGGGCTGTTCGGGGCCGGGGACACGATGGGCGGCGCACCGCACAAATTCTCGTCCGGCTCGTTCACCGAGGGCCGGTTGGCCGGGAAGTCGGCGGTCCGCTACGTCCGGGATCTGAAGGGGGACCAGCCCCGGATAGACGACAACGGAGTCGACCGGCTCAGGCAGGCGGTGTACAAGCCGCTGGAAAACTACAAACTGGGCCGGAACGAGATCGTCGCCGGCACGGTTTCGCCGAGCTATCTGCTGCCGCTCCAAGGTCTGCAGCGGCTGGAGAAGCTCATGGACGAATACGTCGGCGGCTACAGTACCTTCTACGTCACAAGCGAAAAGCTGCTCAACCGCGGACTCGAGTTGCTCGCGATGCTGAAGGAGGACTTGAGCCGCCTGGGCGCCGAAGACCTGCACCAGCTCCAGCGCGCCTGGGAACTTCATCACCGGGTCTGGACCGCGGAATCCGTGACCCGCCACACGCTGTTTCGGGAGGAGACCCGGTGGCCGGGTTACTATTATCGCGCCGATCAATCGTCATCCTCGATTCAGCCGCAGACCAGCAGCAAGCAAGTCCCTGGCTGTCACCCGCTCCCGCTGCCTCCCTTATGAACCGGTATACCCTCTTTTCACTCTCGGTGGTCTTCTTATTCACCCCAATGTCTTAAGGATGCATCTTTGGCATCTGAAATCCCGGCAATTACCTGCGTGTGAATTTCTATTTACTCAATATGCCATCTTATCCCTCCGCCGTCATTCCGGACTTGATCCGGAATCCAGCAAGGAAGATTTCCGCTCCCCGGTCGAGGTCGAGAACAGGCTCCACGGGAATGACCGAACAGTGGCAAGCAACAGAGTATTTAACCCGATGTACGAATAAAATAGGTCTGACCCCTTTTTCCCAAGAAAAATCAATTTTGCATTGACATGTAAAATATCCGGTATATTATACATGTCATGATAAGTCATCCAAGATTGCTCGAAAACATACTGCGGGCGGATGCCTCGCGGGACAAGGTCCGCTTGCTGTTCGGAGCGCGACAGACCGGAAAGTCCACGTTGCTGCAGCGGATCGCAGATGCGAATGCGCGGGTCTTCAATCTCCAGGAAAGCCGGACACGGCTGGACCTGGAGCGCGATCCGCATGTGTTCACCCAGATCCTGGAAGCCGACAACAGGAGCCCGACAGTCGTGTGCGTGGATGAGATTCAGAAGGTGCCGGTTCTCCTGGATGAAGTCCAGTATCTGTACGACACCTATCCCGGTCGTTTCCGATTCCTCCTGACCGGAAGCTCAGCC
>JARRNJ010000133.1:0-3706 GCA_037385045.1 Gammaproteobacteria bacterium
GGTCGCCGTCGCAAAGCTCCGGCGCTGTCTCGCGCCTGCGGCGCTCGGCTCGAACCATTGGGTCCTCACCAAGGCCACCCCACACCACAAATGCAAACGGGGGAGCCTTTCGGCTCCCCCGTTTCCATTTGGCGGAGAGGGTGGGATTCGAACCCACGGATCCCAGAAGGGATCACTTGATTTCGAGTCAAGCCCGTTCGGCCAGCTCCGGCACCTCTCCATAAGTTATTGAAGACGCAATTCGTTCCCGGGCTGCATCCGTTGAACGTGTTGCGCTTGGCATTTTACACCAGCGGCGGCGTCATCGCTAAGCCTTCGCCGGCCAAATCCGGTAAAATCACCTTGTGGGAAGCATTTGGAGTCATATCGGTTGCGTGCCCTGACCGCCGTGCTGGTACTGTCGTTGCTGGCGGGTTGCAATGGACCGCCCAAGAACCTGCTGGAGCGAATCAAGCAGCGGGGGGTACTGGTTGTTGCGACCCGCAACAGCCCGACCACCTATTACGTGGGGCCTGACGGCAAGACCGGTCTGGAGTACGACCTGGCCAGCGGTTTTGCCAAGCGCCTGGGCGTGAAACTGCGGATCGTGGTTCCGGACCGCTTCGATCAGATCATTCCCATGGTGGCCTCCGGCGAGGCTGACCTGGCTGCCGCCGGGCTCACCGTTACCGAGGCGCGTACCAAGCAGGTACGTTTCGGCCCTCACTACCAGGATATCACCCAGCAGGTCGTCTACCGGCGCGGCAGCAGCCGGCCGCGGGATATCGAAGACCTCACCGGCGGCATCCTGGAGGTGGTCGCGGGCAGCAGCCACGCGAGCGAACTCAAGCGCTTGGCCAAGGATCATCCCGATCTGCGTTGGAAAGCCG
Organism: Gammaproteobacteria bacterium; assembly: GCA_037385045.1. Taxonomy (GTDB): domain Bacteria; phylum Pseudomonadota; class Gammaproteobacteria; order JASBUN01; family JASBUN01; genus JARRNJ01. The sequence goes on from JARRNJ010000133.1 coordinate 870, forward strand.
ACAAGGACATGGACAGCGAAGAATTGCTGTACCTGGTCTGGCAGCAGTTGATCGACTATACAGTGGCCGACTCCAACGAGGTGGCCTTGAACCAACGCTTCTACCCGGAGCTGCGGGTGGCGTTCAATCTCACCGATCCGCAGCCGCTGGCCTGGGCTTTCGCCCGCGGCTCCGACGACAGCCTCTACAACGCCGCCAACCAGTATTTCGCGGACCTGAAAAAGAGCGGAGATCTGGAGCAGCTGATCGACCGCTACTATGGACATGTGGAAGACTTCGACTACGTCGGCACCCGGCTCTACCTGCGCCACATCAAGCTGCGTCTACCCCGCTTGGAGCCGTACTTCCAGGCGGCAGGCCGGAAAACCGGGCTGGACTGGCGGCTGCTGGCGGCGATGGGCTACCAGGAGTCCCATTGGAATCCCAAGGCCAGATCACCCACCGGCGTGCGCGGAATCATGATGCTGACCCTGACCACCGCCAAGCAATTGGACGTGGACAACCGGCTCGATCCGGAACAGAGCATTATCGGCGGAGCGCGCTACTTCGCGCACGTCAAGGACCGTATCCCGGACCGGATTCCCGAACCGGACCGCACATGGCTGGCGCTGGCCGCCTACAATGTCGGATTCGGGCACCTGGAGGACGCGCGCAAGCTGACGAAAATGCGCGGCGGCGATCCGGACAAATGGGTGGACGTGAAGAAGACCCTGCCCCTGCTCAGCCAGAAAAAATGGTATAAACGCACCCGCTTCGGCTACGCCCGCGGCCGGGAGCCGGTAATTTACGTCGAGAATATCCGCAGCTATTACGACCTGCTGGTTTGGACCGACGGCCAGCAGCACAACCCGGTCAAACCCCCCGCAAGGCAGATCCAGGCCCTCGACTCGCCCGTGCTCTGATCCGACGCGGAAGCACTGGCTGCGTTCCTGCAAAGAATCTCCGCAGCAGTTCTCCGAACTCCTGCGCCGGTTTAAGTAGCCCGGATGAAGCAAAGCGAAATCCGGGGGGCGCACCTCGGTCCCGGATTCCGCGTCACTCCATCCGGGCTACCCGGGCTGGCTTTGATCTCTCCGGTGAATACGCCGGTCTTAGGCCGCATACCGTTCCCGCCCGATGCATGAGTCCGGCTCCGTTGCGCCGGGGCGCGAATTCAAAATGACGGCCTGACCGACCGCGCATGGCGCCGTAGGGTGCGTTCGACGCCGCAGGCGGCAACGCACCGTGTGTGCCCGGGCCGGCTGCACTCATGTGGACACCATAACAGGGGCAAACGGCTAACGCCGGTCCTGAAAAAATCCCCGCAACAGGTCACCGCACTCCTGGTCCAGTACCCCGCCGAGCATCTCGATTCTGTGGTTGTGCAACGGCGACTGCAGGATATCGAACACGCTGCCGGCGGCGCCGGTCCTGGGATCGAAGGCCCCGAATACGACGCGCTGCACGCGGGCGTGGATCAGTGCGCCGGCGCACATGCAGCAGGGTTCAAGGGTGACGTACAGGGTGGTGCCGGGAAGGCGGTAGTTGCGCTCGCGCTGCGCCGCCTGGCGAAGGGCGACGATCTCGGCGTGGGCCGTGGGATCGTTGGCGCTGATAGGCTGATTCCAGCCCTCGCCGAGCATGGCGTCGTCGCGCACCAGCACCGCACCCACGGGCACTTCGTCGCGAGCGGCGGCGTGGGCCGCCAGTTCCAGGGCCCGGCGCATCCAGAGGGAGTCGCGGGAAGCCGGTGGCGAGCGCTCAGCCCCCATCACTCACCAGCCTCCTGATCACCAATGCTTGACACAATATGGTCTCAACCGACTTTCTTCAACGGAGGCACCTTGCGGTGCGAATCCATGGCCTGCCACAGGTCCCAATCCCGCTGCAGATTGAGCCAAAATTCCGGCCCGGTCCTGAGTGCCTCACCCAGGGTGAGGGCGGAATCGGCGCTGATATTGCGCCGCCCGTTGACGATCTCGTTGAGCCGGGCATAGGTCCAACCCAGGTGCTCGGCGAATGCCGTCTGGCTCACACCGAACGGCTCGAGAAACTCCTTGAGCAGCATCTCGCCAGGACGGGTTGGGGGACGCATCTTCAACAACACCTCATCTCACCCGTGATAATCCGTGATCCCGACATCCAGCGCATCACTTCCCTGCCAACGGAAAATAATGCGCCACTGTTCGTTGTCGCGCAGGCTCCAAAATCCAGCCAGTTCACCGAGCAGCTTCTCCAATCGGTTGCCGGGCAGGATGCGCAGAAAATCCGATGTCGGCGCCGCGTTGATCTGGTCGCTCAGGCGCCGAGCCTTGCCATGCATTCACGGGGCGGCCTTCGGGCATAGCGGCTGTTGACTCCGTCGTAGACATCCTGAGTCACTTTGTCCGCTATGCTCCGTAGCATCTACCACATATATCGCATATCGATATACCAGCACGCCGACCAAGATTCCAGCACCGGACCGACGCGCGGTGGGCTTCCCCCCACTACTGCAGGCACGCCCCAGCCTCGTCTTGAGGCATTCTGTTGTTGCCGATCATTTTCCGAAGCACAGGGCATTTGCACGATGACATGCCCTGGTTGGTGCGATTCCCTTTCAACTGCCCGTCCACTGCATTCATCCCACGGCCGGATTCTGGTAATATTGGTGGTTTTGACATGTAGTGGTCGTTGCTCAGCGAGGCTGCCTGCATCGCGCCCGGCCAAACCAAAACGTCACCACTCCGACGACAGCAGCGAGCGTTCGGGCGGGACAGGGCACCGTGCGAACGGCCACGCCCGAGCCAGGGACATTCCGCTGCGCCGGGCCGGGATTCGCCATACCCATGGAAACGAGCGATTCGGATTACCTGGTA
>JARRNJ010000134.1:0-3640 GCA_037385045.1 Gammaproteobacteria bacterium
GGACGATTACCGATTGCCCGGCTTCCCCCTGGACGCCGAGGCCCAACCGCCGCGCCAGGGCCTGTCCCTGGGCGAGTCCGAACTGGTGTTCGCCGCCAACGTCGACGATCGTTTCTACGGACGCCTCACGGCGTCGCTGTCGCCGGACAACGAACTGTCGATCGAGGAGGCCTTCTTTCAGACCCTGAACATGCCGAGCGGCCTGACCCTGCAGGCCGGCCGCTTCTATTCCAATATTGGTTATCTCAATTCCAAGCACAGCCACACCTGGGACTTCGTCGACCCGCCACTGGCCTACCGCGCGATGCTCGGCAATCAGTACGGCGACGACGGTGTGCAGCTGCGCTGGCTGGTGCCGACGGACCAGTACCTGGAGCTGGGCGGCGAGGTGTTCCGTGGCGACGCGTTCCCCGCCGCCGGCGCCGCCCATAGCGGCACCGGAACCCGCACGCTGTTCGCCCGCACCGGCGGCGATGTGGGCGTCAGCCACAGCTGGCTCGCGGGCCTGTCGCTGCTCGACGCCGACGTCGCCGATCGTGAGGCGGCCGGCACCGCGTTCACCGGCAGCAGCCGGCTGTGGATCGCCGACTTCATCTGGAAATGGGCGCCGAACGGCAACGGCTACCGCCGCAACCTGACCGTGCAGGCCGAGTATCTGCACCGCCGGGAGCGCGGCGACTACACCATCGGCGCCGCCACCTCAGCCTACGACGCGGCCCAGTCGGGCTGGTACACCCAGGCGGTGTACCAGTTCATGCCGCGCTGGCGTATCGGCGCGCGCTACGACCAGCTGCGGGCCGACGATCCGGGCGCGGCATTCGCCGGCACGGTACTCGACCCGGCCGGGCACACGCCGCGGCGCACCAGCCTGATGCTGGACTTCGCCAACAGCGAATTCAGCCGCCTGCGCCTGCAGTACAACCACGACCGGTCGGGACCGCACACCGACAACCAGTGGTACCTGCAATACATCATGGCCGTGGGTTCCCACGGCGCACACCGCTACTGAAGCGGGAGGAACCGCAAATGAAACGATTGATCGCTCTTGTATTGCTGGCGCTGGCGCCGTTGACCGCCAGCCATGCCGCACTGCGGGTGTTCGCCTGCGAACCGGAGTGGGCGGCGCTGACCCATGAGCTCGGCGGCAGCGACGTGCAGGTCAAACTCGCCTCCACCGCCGGCCAGGATCCGCACCACATCCAGGCGCGGCCGAGCCTCATCGCCGCCATGCGCCGCGCCGACCTGCTGGTCTGCACCGGCGCCGGGCTGGAGGTAGGCTGGCTGCCGGTGCTGCTGCGCCGCGCCGGCAACGGCGCGGTGCAGCCGGGCCAACCGGGTTACTTCGAGGCCGCGGCGTTCGTGCGCCTCAGGGACGTGCCGACGCGCCTGGACCGCGCCGAAGGCGACGTGCACCCGGCCGGCAACCCGCACATTCAGACCGACCCACGCAATATCGCCCGGGTGGCGGCGGCCCTGGGTCAGCGCCTGATGGAACTGGATTCGGCGCACCGCGCTGCCTATGGCGCCCGCCTGGAACATTTCCAGAAGCGCTGGCGCCAGGCCATGGAACGCTGGGATCAGGAGGCCGCTGACCTGCGCGGCGTCCCGGTGGCAGTCCAACACAAGGGCTGGGTGTACCTGAACGATTGGCTGGGCCTGAAGGAAGTCGCCACCCTGGAGCCGAAGCCGGGCGTACCGCCCAGCGCCGCGCACCTGGCCGCGGTCCTGGAACAGCTCAAAAGCCAGCCGGCGCGCCTGGTGATCCATGCCGCCTACCAGGACCCGCGGCCGTCCCAATGGCTGGCACAGCATGCGCACATCCCCGACGTGGAACTGCCGTTCACGGTGGGCGGCACGCCCGGGGCCGGCGATCTGTTCGGCCTGTTCGACGACACCCTGCGGCGGCTGCGCGAGGGACTGAAATGAACCTTTTCCATCCCGACTGGAGCGTGCTCAATCTGCAGGTGTTGGGCCCGCCGCTCGCGGCAGGTCTGCTGGTGACCGCCACCCACGTGCCGCTCGGCCGCGAGGTCCTCAAGCGGGGCATCATTTTCATCGACCTGGCGGTGGCCCAGATCGCCGGCCTGGGCGTCATTGCCGCGTCCAACCTGGGGTGGAACAGCGGCTGGGCGGTGCAGGTCGCCGCCGCCCTCAGTGCCCTGGCCGGTGCGCTGCTGCTGCACGCCATGGAACGGCGCTGGCCGCAGGTGCAGGAAGCGCTGATCGGCTCCACCTTCGTGCTGGCGGCCACCGGCGGGCTGTTGCTGCTGGCCGGCAACCCCCACGGCGCCGAGCACCTCCAGGATCTGCTGACCGGCCAACTGCTGTGGGTGCGGCTCGATCAACTGGCGCCGGTGATCCTGGTCTATGCCATGGTCCTGGCACTGTGGTTCGGCCTGCGCCGTCGCGGCCGCCTGGCATTCTATCTGATGTTCGGCCTGGCGGTGACCGCCTCGGTGCAGCTGGTCGGCGTGTACCTGGTGTTCGCCACCCTGATCATTCCGGCCCTGACGGTGCGCCGACAGGGTCCGGTGGGTGGACTGGCGGCGGGTTATGCCGTGGGCGCCGGCGCCTACCTCGCAGGACTGACGGTCTCCGCGCTGACCGACCTGCCGGCCGGACCGGCGGTGGTGTGGGCCCTGGCGCTGCTGGGGGTGGTGGTGAGTCGTTGGAACGCCACTGCGTGGCCGAATCGGGGATCGATGCACCAATAGCGGGCGTACACCTGGTGCGCTGTGCCAGAGATTGGTGCGCAGGTTCGGCGCGACGGCCATCGCGCGGGGCACGCAACCGGGGCAAGGAAATTGCATGGGCAGCCGTATGCACTACTTTTTACCCTCACCATGGCATGCGACGACGAAAACATGATCGACGACACCCTGACATTCCTCCTGGCCGGCGGACTCGGCTCACGCCTGCATCCCCTGACGGCCGACCGCGCCAAGCCGGCGGTGCCGTTCGGCGGCAACTACCGCATCATCGACTTCACGCTGGCCAACTGCCTGCACTCGGGCCTGCGCCGGGTCCTGGTCCTGACCCAGTACAAGAGTCATTCGCTGCACAAGCACCTGCGCGACGGCTGGTCCATTTTCAATCCGGAGCTGGGCGAGTACATCACCAGCGTCCCGGCCCAGATGCGCACCGATGAGAGCTGGTACACCGGCACCGCCGACGCCATTTTTCAGAACCTCTTCCTGATGGAGCGCAGCGGCGCCAAGTGGGTGCTGATCCTGTCCGGCGACCACATCTACCGCATGGACTACGCCGCCCTGCTGGCCGGCCATCGGGACCACCAGGCGGACGCGACGGTGGCGTGCATGGAGGTGCCCCTCAGCGAAGCCAGCGCCTTCGGAGTGACGACCGTGGATGCCCGGTCCCGCGTCACCGGGTTCGAAGAAAAACCGCGCCAGCCGAAACCGTGCCCGCGGCAGCCGGACCGGGCACTGGTATCGATGGGCATTTACCTGTTCCCCATGGCGCTGCTCAAGGAGGTTCTTACCGAAGACCACGCGCGCCGTGACTCCAGCCACGACTTCGGCCGCGATATCCTGCCGCGGCTGATCGACTCCCACGCCGTCTACGCCCATCGTTTCGGCGGCACCGAGGGCCGGGTGACACCGGACCGCTACTGGCGCGACGT
>JARRNJ010000135.1:0-5334 GCA_037385045.1 Gammaproteobacteria bacterium
CCTTCGAGAGGCGTATTCCTGGGGCTACAACGCGGCACAAGCGTGGGTCGATCCGGACGGTCCGGGTGGAAGTCCGGGAGTCGGTCTCGCCTATGGAGGAAACGTCTTCAGCACCGCCAGGGATTGGCTGTGGAAACTGCAGCCATCCAAGGATTCCCGCTATCGGTTTCGTCTGATGCGCGTCAAAGGCAACCCGCCTGGTCCATTGTCCCACAATCGAAACGGCGCCATAGGGGCCGGTAGCTGTTTTTACATGTTTGGCGGTGCACACCGCGACAAGACGGCGTCGAACCAGGTCTGGCGGTATAACGTCACCAACGGGAAATGGACCCGTATGGCTCCGATGCCGAATGCGTCGATGTGGAATGCGGCGGCGTTCGACCCCGCCACGAATCTCGCAGTCGTAGTGACGGGAACCTCGCCGGCACACGTGTTGCTCTACGATCTGGAGCGGAATTCCTGGCAGGACATCAGCAGCCAGGTGCCTCTGCCGGGCGTGTCACAGCCTGCCATGGCGCATGCCTACGGCCGCTATGTGGTGATGGGCGGTTGAAATGCCGGGGGGAACGAAGTCGAACAGCTACAATCGGGCGCCGGCCCAGTCGGCCAAGCACATGAGCTGGGCCTATGATCCAAACACGCAACGCTACTACAGCGCCGGCGGTGATTTTGGTGGAACACCGGGCTTCCAATCGTATCGTCAGGAGATCTGGTCCTGGGCCCCTAAGACCGATACCTGGACCAAGGAACTTCCCTACTGCGTTCCCGACGGGCAGATCAGCTGGCTGCATCCGGATCCGATTGGTTGGGATTATGACCCCTCCAGAAAGGGCTTCTGGTTCACGCCGGGTATGATGCCCAAAAGCGAGGAAGAGTGTAAGACAGGGAAGTACTATCAGTGGCAGGTGCTGTTCTTCAATCCCGCGACGCGTCGCTTTTCGCGCCCGAAGCAGCCACCGGGTACGGAATACCCGGGAAGCAACCGCAAAAACGGCCTGGGAGGTGATCCCATTTACCACTCGGTCTATCTGCCCAAGGAAGACGCGCTGCTGCGCATCGGCAGCCGCAAGGTGGCGATTTTCCATATCAAGGATGGTACCTGGGAGATTCATGAGCACAACGGCCCCAGCTTTCCGCATGGCGTCAATTTTCGTTTCGCCCGCCCCCAGTTGGTGGGTCGTGACGTTTATCTATCGGATGCGAATCGGCACGGCTCGGGAGCCCGTCTGTTTCGTTACAATCTGGACGACCGGCGCTTGCATCTCGTGGGAAAACACACATGGGGTGGCGTGCGCATGGGACGTTCGCTGGTTTCTTTTCCCTCCTGGACGAATCCTAGCGCTCACGATATGTCGGTCTACGACTTGGTGACCGGGACCATCGCCACAGTGCCGGTCCGCACCCCAGATGTGATGGAAAGCACGTATGGGACGTCGTGGGCGGTGAGCCGGCAGCGCCGGGAGATGTTCGTGTTCGGACAACAGAAGCCGTGGGGCACCTGGTTCAGCAAATTTTATTTGATTGACCTTTCCTTTCTTCCTCCCGCGGTCCCCAACATGGGGCGCAACGCAGGGCCCGCGGGCCGCGTAGAGCGAAATGAGGCAATCGAGATGAAGAAGACCAAAACGACCGAACGGCCGGCGCCCCGTGTGGAGAGGCGTTCCCGCCACCGCGCGCCGGCGCGCCGCGCCGAATCAAACCGGAAGCGCGAGACGGAATCGGCCGCTGGTGTTCATCTCCCGCCACCCGGCAGAGTTATCATAAACCCGGGCACCGGGAAGCCGTATAACTTGCCGCAGCCGTAGCAAGCGGCCAGCGAGATGACGAGATTCCATTGCCAGTGGACTTTTTTGCAGGCGTGAAATCGCCAACTGCACGACCGTCAACCACGTCGGGTGATAAGGCCGGGATGAAGATCCTGCTGATCTGTGACCGCTATCCGTTTCCTTTGACCAACGGACAGAATCTTCGGGTCTTTCACCTGGTTCGCCATCTGAATGCATGGAATGACATCGACCTGCTCTGCTATGGCGATGGTGCCGTGCCGGCGGAGGTGAGTCGGTTGTTCCGGGAAGTGCAGACATGCCCGCCCCCGGGCGCGGACGGCTGCCATGGCGCGCGTACCGGTGGCAGTTGGAATCCTGTATCCCCAGCGACCATGATCGAGGGATCAACGCGCTTCGCGTCGCTGTTGGAGGATCGGTTGGGCCGGAAGCAGTATGATCTGTTGTGGATGGAAGGGTGGGAAACCGTTGTTAATTTGCCGAGGTCTCTCAATCTTCCATTCCTGGCTGACATCATCGACGATGGAGTGCTGGAATACTGGAATGAATTCCGGGCCAGCGGGTGGGGCATGGGCCGCGTCCGTATGGCAAAGCGACTGCTTCAGAACGTGCTGTTCGAGAGGCGTTACTTCTCCAAGGCCGACTACTGTATCACTGTGTCAGAGCGCGATGCCGCTGTCCTGCGCCGGGTTGCCTCGGTCCCGGTCGCGGTGATCCATAACGGCGTCGATGCCGACTATTTTCAGCCAAGCGGTGTGCTTCCCCAGCCGGCCACATTGGTATTCGAGGGCTCCATGGAGTTTCGCCCCAATGTTGACGCCGCCCGCCGCCTCGTTCTGGAGGTGCTCCCGCTGGTGCGTCGAGAGCGTCCGGATGCAAGAGTATTGCTCGTGGGCCGGGATCCGGCGCCGGGGGTGCTGTCGCTTGAGGCGGACGATGTCGAGGTGACGGGATTCGTGAACGATGTTCGGCCGTATCTGGAGGCAGGGACCGTTTTTGTCGCGCCGATGCGCAAAGGAGCGGGGATCAAGAACAAAGTGCTGCAGGCATGGGCGATGGCGAAGCCGGTCGTGGGCACGTCCACGGCTATGGGTGGGCTGCGCGTGGTCGATGGTGTCAACGCTTTGGTCCGGGACACGCCGGAGGCGATGGCGGCGGCAATTGTCGAGCTTCTGTGTGACCCTGAACGCCGGCGGGATATCGGTGAAGCCGGACGGCGAACGGTATCGGAGGCCTACTCCTGGCGGCAGAAGGCGGTGGAACTCCACGAGCTGATGAGCTCGGTGGTCAAGATCGAGGAGGCCGGTTATGGGGCTGCGTGACATAGTACTGTTGGCCATCATAGCCGGGCTGGTGCCGCTCGCGCTGGCCCGCCCATGGACCGGAATTCTGAGCTGGGCATGGATCGGGTATATGAACCCGCACAAGCTCGCCTGGGCGCTGCAGACCTATCCGGTTGCCGAGGCGATCGCGTTGGCCACCCTGGTCGGGCTGCTGATCACCCGGGATCGAAAACCCATTCCCTGGACCCGGGAAATGATCGTCCTGTTCCTGTTGGCGGCCTGGTTTACGGTGACGACTTTGTTCGCATGGAATCCGGACGGCGCCTGGCTTCAGTGGGAAAAGGTGATGAAGATCCTGCTGTTTACCGCCATTACTCCCATGCTCATCTATGGTCACAAAAGGATACGCTGGCTTCTCTTGCTGACGGCGCTCTCCATCGGTTTCTACGGATTCAAGGGCGGCGTATTTTCTCTGGTTACCGGCGGACATTATAAGATTTACGGCCCGGCCAGTTCATTCATCGCCGACAACAATTCCATCGGTTTGGCCATGGCCATGGTCTTGCCGATGCTGCTCATCTCCGCCCGCGGCGAGTCGAGGCGTTACTTGCGTGGGTTTCTCTATGCGACATTCGGGCTGACAATCATTGCCATCATTTTCACCTATTCGCGCGGTGCGCTCCTCGGGTTGGCCTCGGTGCTTCTGGCGTTGTTCTGGCGCTACAAGGGCCGCATCCTGATCATCGCGCTGGTGGCGGGATTGGGGTTCTTCTTCGTCAAGGATTTTATCCCGGAGCAGTGGTTTGCTCGGCAGGAAACCACACTGCACTTTGAGCATGACTATTCCGCGATGCAGCGGATTCAGGCCTGGAGCGTGGCGAAAAACGTGGCATTCAGGCCTGGAGCGTGGCGAAAAACGTGGCGTTGGCGAATCCGCTCGTCGGCGCTGGTTTCGATTTCGCAGGCGCGCAGAATCCGTCCCGCTGGGTTGATTACGCTGATTTCCTCGGGCCATGGCATAATACCCCAAGAGCTGCGCACAGCATTTATTTCCAGATTCTGGGCCAGCACGGGTTCGTCGGCCTGATCTTATTCATGATGCTGCTTCTGGGTACGTTTTTCCGGTTGAGGCATTTGGGTCGGCTGGAACGACAACAAGATGTTGCATGGATTGGACGGTATGCCAAGGCCATCCAGTTCGCCTTGATTCCGTATATGATTTCCGGGGCGTTTCTTAGCCTCGCATATTTCGATCTGTTTTACGCTTGCGCGGCGTTTTCGACCGTTCTGTACCGAGAGGCGACGGCATTGGCGCCGGACAAGGTGGCGGCACTCGCCAGGTGGCCCCGCGGTCCGATTTCACGCGTGCAGCGTGACGCACTGGGACGGCCGATCTCGATGGACCAAGAGGCCGACGACACTGGCCGCCGCGATGCAGCGGACGGGTTGGCTTCCCGCTCGAAATCCTGAGTTATAGTTCAAACAGTTCCGGTCAATGGCGCCTACACGGAAAGACATGCAGTTTCCCGGTCCGCGCAAGCGCCCGATCTCTTTGTTGCGAACGCGCGGCCGGAAATATTCGCCACTGGCATTTGGTTTGTTCAACCGGTGAACGATCATTCTTTCGAACGAGGCTGGCGCGAACGGTTCACTGAGTTCGCGGAAGGCAGTGATGACGATGCGGGGATCGCAGGGTGGACGGCCTTCGGCCTGGCGGCCCGCGTTCGCCGCTTTACGCAGGTATGGCCCGGCGACCAAGCAGGTGCAATCTGGGTTGACGCCGGGTGTGGCGCTGGAACGTACACTCGTCTGCTTGCGTCGAAAAACCTCAACGTGATCGGGCTGGACTACTCGGCCACGTCAATCTACAAGGCGCGGGAGCGCAGCCATAGCGTGTCGGGATGGGGTGTTGCGGACGTGCTCCGTTTGCCGGTACGACGGGAGGTGGCTGCCGGTGTGCTTTGCCTGGGCGTTACCCAGGCCTTGTCATCGTCTGACGGTGTTGTTGCAGAACTCACGCAATGCGTCCGGCCCGGCGGCCAGATCTGGGTCGATGGGCTGAACGCGTGGTGTCTGCCCCATGTTTGGGAGCGCATGTGGCGCCGGCTGCAAGGCAGGCCGCCGCACGTGCGGTATGAATCGCCCTGGCGATTACGCAGACTGTTGCGCCGGCATGGCGCAGAGCATGTGAAGTTGTTTTGGTTACCCGTTGCACCGGGCCGGCTGAGAAGCCTGCAGGTGGTGCTGGAAAAGCGCTGGGTGCAGGC
>JARRNJ010000136.1:0-5036 GCA_037385045.1 Gammaproteobacteria bacterium
CGGTATCGCAATCGATGAAATCGACCGATAGGCCGAGTTTCTCCGCGCGCCACACTAAGAAATCTTTCATGATTGTCGGAATGTCGGCCAGGGTCAGGTCGACGTTGACACCCAGTTCCTGCAGCCGTCCCGCAAGCCGCATAGACATCTGAGCAAGACCGCAACCGTAGTCGACAATGCGTACCGATCTGCGTGCCGCAAGATCGGAAAACACCGCTTCTGGAAGGATGTCCTGCTCCGGATACGAGAGAAATCTCAGAAAATGCAGGTGGCTATGAAACTTGTAGGTCTCGAAAACATTTCCCGGCGCATCGTCATGGAACACCTTGAAAACTTCATGCGACAACACGCAATAGTCCCGGTAGTCACCACCACGATAGCCCTTCCTGAACAACCGCCATGAGCGCCTGAAACGCTCTTCGCTGTCCTCAACAGAAATGCCCAGATTCTTTGCGTTCCATTCAACAAAATCCTGCTGGACCCGGGAGAGGCTGGAGGGACTGTCAAACACACCGAAAGCGATGACTCCGTCGCAGGAGCCAAGCCGCAACATCATCTTGCGCGCAATCTTGACGATAAAGCTCGACCACCCTAGCCGCATATTGCCCCCTTTCCGCTAAATGCCTACCGCCGCGCGCTTGCGCCGCCCGGCCCGACGTTCTTTGACATGGCAAGCACCACACCCTCGTTGATCCATGGCCGCGTTCCAATACGATCTGCCACGATGAGGAGGCCGAACGATTCCGGCACAAGGCAACGCAGCAAGCCATCCACTACAAGTGAACAACACATGGAATGTTTCGCTAACGGGGTTTTAACGCGACAACCGAGGGTCATTCGGTGACGCTTCTGCGCTCAGCCGCAACCAGGAACGCGTCAACGTCGCCCTGGAGCAGCAACGGCATAAATTCCGCAATCACGGCGTCGCTCCAGTTCCACCACTTCAACGCCAACAGCCGCTGTATCACCTCGTCATCGAAACGCATCTTGATCACATGCGCAGGATTTCCGCCAACAACCGCATATGGCGGCACGTCCCTCGCAACCACCGCACCGTAGCCGATGACGGCCCCATCACCGATCTTGACGCCCGACAAAATCGTCGCGTCGGCGGCAATCCAAACGTCATTACCGATAACAACGTCTCCCTTGGTGGCAGGATGCCCCTTTATGGATTGCGCGGACGGCCACAATACGCTGAATGGATACGTGGTTACCCAGTCGACGCGGTGTTCCCGGCCGAGAAATACCTTCACGTTCTCTGCGACCGAACAAAATGCTCCCATGCGCAGAGTTGCACCTTCACCCGCTCCCAGCACCCTGAGCCCCCCGTAACTCCCGCGACCAATGTCGAATTGGGCATATCGTTGGCGCAAATCGACGGGACGTCGAGACGGTGCGCGGTGGATAAGCTGACGAATTCGCTTCCACATGGAAAATACAACCCTCGTGCAATTTCTACTCTGCAAACGTCACCGCAGGTCTCATGGACGTTCCGCCTCGGCGAGAATTGTGTGGGCGAAATCGATATCCAGATACCTGTGCAGCCAAACGCCAATGTTCAGCCGAAAGGTGCGCCTTAGAAAGGCATCATTATAGATTCGAAAGAAGCGCGGCACCTTGAACCCGGCCATCACCATCAGATGATAGAGATTCGGCGTCCCGAGCAACAGCACCCCTTCGGGTCGTAGCAATCGATGCGCATGACGCAGCAAGTCAAGTCCATCGTCCGGCGTCAGATGCTCAATAAGCTCAAACGCGTAGATGAAGTCGAACGTTTCGTCGAGGTCATCCAGGCTGTAATAGTCCTGCTCGGTTTCGCGATCGATGTCCATCGATTTGTAGTACAGATCGGGAAGTGCTGCCGTCATCCTGCGCCCGAAACGCCGGTCACCGGCGCCGATCTCGAGCACCCGCTTGTGGCTTTCCGCGAGCGGCAGTAAGCGATCCAGCTCCTTCTTGACCACCGGAAGCCGCCAAATGCTCGGATGTGCCGCCTTGACTCGTTGCCGACACTCATAGAGCTTGCTCCAACTCTGCAGTCCCGCCATGGTTCGGCCTCTTGAATGAGTTAATGTTTCCCGCCAAGTCCGGCACAGCTCTGTGCCATGCATGCTGCGCCGGCGCTACCTCAACCTTGTCCCGCCAGGGCCGAACGCAGCAGGGCGACCAGTCTTGGAACGCACGCATCAATACTGTATTGCGCCTCCGCCTTCTCACGTCCCGCTCTTCCCATGCGGGAGCGCCTGTCCAAGGACGTCAATAGAGCGGCCAACGCATCGCGCCAATCGTCAGGGCGGCTGGCGAGATAGCCGTCGACGCCGTCGGTGACCACCTCCCGGTTGGCCCCCACGGCCGAGCACACAACCGGCAGCCCGGCGGCCATGTACTGCAATGCTTTCAGCGCGCATTTTCCGCGCGTCCATTCGTCATCGTCCAGCGGCATGATCCCGACGTCCATGTCCAGGAGGTCACCCGCCTCGGACTGTTCGGACCAGCGACGATTCTCGACCTTCATGCCGCTCATGGCGTAGTCTTTGTCCGAGACCACCAGCAGGCGGCAGTTTGGTATCGCGTTTGACACCCCCGGCAGAATGTCGGACAACGCATCAAGGTAGCGGTGGTTGACCGAATTGCCGATCCAACCGATGACCGGCGCCCCACTGTCCCGGTGCTTCTTTGTCGCATATTTCCCGATATCGATGACAGTGGGCAGCACCTCTACGCGCTGCGTGCGCACCCGCGCGTACTCCGCCAGGAATCCGTTGCCGGCGATGGTCATATCCGCATTGCCGAGTATCGCATCCAGCCGTTTGCCGACGCGACGCCGGGTGGAGTTCGACCAAGTGCCTTCCGGCGATGTGAATATCGCATCATCGAAATCAAAGACCAGCCGGCGGGAGCCCGCCCGCAGCCTTTTGACGAAGTTGGTCCGAAACAGGCGTTTCTGCACGAACACGAGATCGGCACCCCGTGCGGCCCGCAGAATTTCGGCCTCTTCCTTGACATTGCCCCACAGGCGACCGACTCCACGGCCAGTCGGAGTAGCGCGGCACAACACCCGGACGTCGAATCCAGCCTCCTGCAGGGACGGCACAAACTGATAGACGCGGTAACGGCTGCTGGCGCCGCGGGGTCCAGACTGAGTGAGAAACAGGATATGCGCCCTCATGACGCGGCGCTCCCGGCCCGGTCACCCACCAGCTCACGATAAAGCGCGGCCATTCGCTTCAGTGTAGCCGCCAGAGAGTATCTTTCATGCACCAGCCGGATTCCGGCCGCGGCACGAGCAGCAGCCGCCTGACGGTCGCGGAGACACGCCAAAATCGCTTCCACCAGGGAAGCGACGTCACCTGCCGGGAATCCCAGTGCGGTGTGCCCGGGGATCGCCACTTCGTTTATTCCACCCACGTCGGAAGCGACGACGGGCACCTTCATGGCAAGGGCCTGCAATATCGCCTGCGGCACGCCTTCCGGTATGCGTGCAGACAGCACATAGACATCCAGGTCCGCCATCACTGACGGGATGTCGCGCCGGTAGCCGGTGATGTGAATCCGTTCGCGATACGGCGACGCAGCAACCGACTCCTCGAGCTGGCCCCGCATCCATCCATCACCGACTAGGGCAAAGTGCGCGTCATCTATATGTGCCGCAACCCGTTCGGCCGCCCTCAGGAACACATCGGGACCCTTATCGCCGCGCAGCACCGACACCATGCCGACCAGCGGCGCGTCAGCAGGAATGCCGAGTTCGGCCTGGAACCGGCCGCGCGGCACGTCGGGATGAAAGCGCTCGGTATCGACTCCGGTGGGAATGCTCACGATCCTGGCGGGGTCCACGCCGCGCTCCACCATGCCGGCCTTGATGGACTCGCTGGTGGTCAGCACCCGGTCGGCCAGCGCCCCGTAGATCATGCGCGCAATGGGGCCCGTACGGATCGGATTGGCGACGTGGCGTGAGCGGACGAACTTCCGGCGCAGCAGCAACGCCGCCAGGGCGGCGTTCCAGCCGTCTTTTGATCCGTGGGCGTTGACGACGTCGACGCGCTCCTCGCGCATGATTCGCATCAACCGCCGGATGGCGCGCGGATCCGCGCTGGAGCGGATGCGCAGCGGGAATGCGCGCAGGCCGCGTCGCTGGGCCTCGTCCAGAATCGGCGTGCCTTCGCGGGCAGCGAGCACCGACTCGATGCCGTAGGCCTGCAAGCCTTCCATTTCGGTCAAAATACGCAGCTCCTGCCCGCCCATGTTGCGCGAGGATTCCGTGTGCAGCACCCGGATCACAACAGGCTTTCCAGAAAGTCGGCCAGACGCTCCCGGTAGCGCGTGAGCGAGTACTGCGCCTCGACGGTCTGACGACCGCGGCGCCCGAGGCGCTCGCGCAATTCGGGGTCGTCCACTAGCTGTTCCAGGCGCGAGGCCCAGGCGTCCTCGCCGCCGGCGAGAAAGCCGTTGACGCCGTCATCGATGATCTCGCAGTTGATGCCCACCGGGGCAGCCACGGCGGGGACGCCCGCCGCCATGTACTGCAGGAGCTTGAAACCGCCCTTGCCGCGGGTCCAGAGATCATCCGCCAGGGGCATGATCCCGATATCGAAGCCGTGCAGGTCGGTAAGCTCCTCGTCGCGGCGCCACGGCTTGTAGTCCAGCGCGACCCCGGGAAGCTCAGGCGCCGCGTCAGCGACGACTCTGACGGTGACGTTGGCATGCGCCGCGCATACGCGCCGCAGCGCAGGCGCAATGGCCTGCAGGTGCTGGAGGTTGCCCTTGGTACCCATCCAGCCGATGACCACGCCCTCGGTCTGCACATAGGTTTTGGCGGTGATCTGCCGCTCGTCCGGCGCGGTAGGCAGAACCACGACGCCATCGGGGCCACCCCGGGCGGCGCGGGCGAATTCAGCGAGATAGGTGTTGCCGGCAATCACCCCGTCGCAGGCCGCCGCGGTGGCGGTGAAGCGGCTGAAGAAGCGGCCGCGCACCGGTTCGCGCCGCTCGATTTCATGGAACATGACGGCGTCGTCGAAATCAAATACCAG
>JARRNJ010000137.1:0-3970 GCA_037385045.1 Gammaproteobacteria bacterium
TTTTGACACTGACCATTTACCTGGCACCCATGCTGTTGATCTGGGGTGTCTACCTGCATCTCCGGGGGCGCCGTCACCGCCGCGCGGTGGCCGCCCGCGACGCCGCGCTCAGCGCCGGGCTGTCGGAACCGGCGTCGCTGCACCCGGTGATCGACCCGGTGCGCTGCCTGGGTTGCGGTTCTTGCGTCGACGCCTGCCCCGAGGGCGACGTCCTGGGGTTGATCAACGGCCGGGCGGCCCTGATCAATCCCAGCCATTGCATCGGTCACGGCGCCTGCAAGGCCGCGTGCCCGTTCGACGGCATCACCCTGGTGTTCGGCACCGAAAAGCGCGGTGTCGACATCCCCATGGTCAACGCCGACTTCGAGACCAACGTCCCGGGTTTGTTCATCGCCGGTGAGCTGGGCGGCATGGGCCTGATCCGCAACGCCGTGGCCCAGGGCCGCCAGGCCATGGAGGCGATTCGCAAGCTCGACGGCATCGGGGGCCCGATGGACCTGGATGTGGTGATCGTCGGCGCCGGGCCCGCCGGGTTCGCGGCTTCCCTCGGCGCCATGGAGCACCGCCTGCGCTTCGTGACCGTGGAACAGGATTCCTTCGGCGGCACGGTGGCCCACTTTCCCCGCGGCAAGGTGGTGATGACGGCGCCGGTACAGCTGCCGCTGGTGGGCAAGGTGCGCTTCACCGAGACCACCAAGGAAAGCCTGCTGGACTTCTGGCGCGGCGTCGCCGACAAGACGGGACTCAAAGTGCACTACAACGAGCGCCTGGAAACGGTGTCGCCCGTCGACGGCGGCTTCGAGGTGCGCACCACCCGCGCTAACTACCGGACGCGCGCCGTACTGCTGGCCATCGGCCGGCGCGGTACGCCGCGCACCCTGGGCGTTCCCGGCGAAGACATGTCCAAGGTGGTCTACCGGCTTGTGGACCCTGAACAGTACCGCGGCCAGCGGGTGCTGGTGGTGGGCGGCGGCGACAGTGCCCTGGAAGCCGCCGCCAGCATCGCCGAACAGCCGGGCACGACGGTGACGCTTTCCTACCGTTCCGAGGCCTTCACCCGCGCCAAGGAAAAGAACCGCCAGCGGGTGCAGGAGGCGCAGCAGGCGGGGCGGCTGCAGGTGATGTTCAAGTCCCAGGTCAAGCGCATCACCGAGGGGGCGGTGGAACTGGAACAGGAAGGCGGGCTGCACACCGTCGCCAACGATGCAGTGATCGTTTCCGCCGGCGGCATTCTGCCGACGCCGTTCCTGAAACAGATCGGCATCGAGGTGGAGACCAAACATGGCACCGCCTGAGGGACGCTGACCGCCATGCCGGGAGTTACGCAGTCCGGGGCTCGTGTGGTCCGGGTGCAGGCCGCGGCCATGGCGTTGTTGCTGGTCGCCGTCGCCGTGCCGTGGCCGGGGTGCGCGGCGCCGCTCGACGCGGTGCAGACCGCGGTGCGCCAGCACGACTACGCGCGGGCCGCGAAGCTGCTGCAGGGGCCGGCCGCCGCCGGCAATCCGGAAGCGCAATATCAACTGGCGGCGTTGTACCGTGCCGGGCGCGGTGTGCCCCGGGACTACGACAAGGCATTTCACTGGTTGTCCGAAGCGGCCCACCAGGGCTACGTCAAAGCCGAGTACAGCCTCGGCGTGATGTACGAGAACGGTTGGGGCACGGCGCCCGACCGTGACCGCGCCATCACCTGGTTCGCCAAAGCCGCGGCGGCCGGCCACCCGATGGCCAAGGTGCGCCTGAAACAGGCAACGTCGGTCGGCAAAAGCGCCAACCGGTCAACCGGCGGCACGACCACACCGGCGCCGCAGCCCAGCGGCCAGGCATTGCGCTGGGCGGCTCAGAGTGGCGACGCGGACGCAGTGCAACGATTGCTGGCACAAGGAGTCGCGGTCGATGCGGCCGGGCCCTATGGCCGTACGGCGTTGATGGAGGCGGCGCGGGAGGGGCACAGCAAGGTGGTGGCCCTGTTGCTGCGCCGGGGCGCGCACGCCGACCGCACCGACCACTACGGTGAAAACGCGCTGCTGCTGGCGTCGGACCGCGGGCACGCGGCCAGCGTCGGCCTGTTGTTGAAAGCCGGTGCCGACATCAACGTGCGCGACCGCCGCGGCAACACGCCGCTGATGCTCGCCGCCGCGGACGGCAATGCTGCGTTGGCAAGGCGGTTGATCCGCGCCGGCGCCGACGTGAAGCTGCGCAACCGCAAGGGCTGGAGCGCGCTGCGCATGGCCGGCGCCGCCGACCATCCAGGCCTGGTGCGGCTGCTCCGCGCCCACGGCGCACGCCCCGCAGCGGCCCCGGCCCCGGATCGGGCCTCGGCCGATACCCGTCTGCGTCACCTGCGGGCGCAGGGCGGAGTCGGCGGTGCCAGCGCCTACCGCGGCTGGTCGACGCTGATGATTGCCGCGTGGCAGGGGCAGGGGGACCTGGTCCGTTCGCTGCTGGCCGCCGGCGCCCACGTGCACGCCCGCGACGAGGACGGATACACCGCCCTCAGCCGAGCCGCGTGGCGCGGCTATACCGCTATCGTGCAGCAGCTGCTGCGCGCCGGCGCGCGGGTCGACAGCCATACCCGTGACGGCCACACGCCGCTGCTGTGGGCCTGCGACGGGGATCATCCACAGACCGCCGCGGCGCTGCTGGCCGCCGGCGCCGATCCCAATGTGCACCTGGCCGATGGAACGACCGCACTGATGCTGGCCGTCGTCCACCAGGACCGCGACCTGGTGGCGCGATTGCTGCGCGCCCATGCCAATGTCCATGCCGGGCGCCGCGACGGCGCCGATGCGCTGATCCTGGCCGCGCGCGCCGACGACCCGTCGATCGCAGAATTGCTGTTGCGCCACGGTGCGCGTCCCGACCGGGCGGACGGCCGCCGACGCTCGGCGTTGTGGATCGCCGCGGACGGCGGACACACCGCGGTGCTGCGCCTGCTGCTGAACCACGGCGCGAATCCGAACCGCCCCGGCGACCAGGGTTACACGCCGCTGGCGCGCGCGGCCCTGCACGGCGACGCCGGGGCCGCGGCGCTGTTGCTCGCCCACGGCGCCAAGGTGGATGTCGCCACCGGCGAGCGCAACACGCCGCTGATGCTGGCCGCCGACCGCGGCTCGGCCGCGGTGGTCAAGACATTGCTGGCCGCGCACGCCAAGCCCGACCGGCGCAACGCCAACGGCAACACGGCACTGCTGCTGGCGGTGCGCGGCGGACACATCGACGCGGCGCGCCTGCTGCTGAACGCCGGCGCCGATCCGGGCATCCGCAACAACCGCCGCGAGCAGGCCCTGGAACTGGCCAAATCCAGCGGCCGCCAGGACATGGTGACACTGTTGCGCAAACACGAGCCCCACAGCCGGCGGTTCTTCGGGTTGTTCTGACTTCGCGAGACGGGCGTTCCCGTAAATCCGGACCAAAGGGACCTACCAAAGCCGCAACCGGCCATGCCGCCAAGGTTACGGATATCGGTGGTCGGCAAGAGCGCATGGAAAATCGGCCGCGACCGTGACGTCACCCACGCCACGCCAATGTAGGGTGGGTCAAGGGCGCCCCCCGCGCCCGGCTCAAACGCCGAGGCCCCCTCCCGCATAATATGGCCGCCAACTGCCGTATATCTCCGGCCGCCCCGAGTGCAACGGTGTCGCCAAGTGCCCGAACCCCGCGGCTTTTCCGGCAATTGACGGGCCCGGCTGCGGGACGGCGAGTGCGTGTTATACGGACGATGTCCGTGTCTAATTGCGGCAAATTGCCGTCTACTTACTGTTAGCGTTTGGATTGAAACAGAATGTCTCCGTACAAACTAAAAAGACTTATTGAGCGTGCTTTATCATCTGGCGAGATCGAAAAGGCTACCAGCCTTCTCAGGAAGTTCGAGGCTGAACATCCAGGAAGTTCAATGTTGGGAGAGGTCCGAGCGCTTTTCTCGCATGCCCGGAGCGAATCGCAACCTGGGGCAACCCGACGAAAGTCGGTC
>JARRNJ010000138.1:0-3536 GCA_037385045.1 Gammaproteobacteria bacterium
CACCCTACGATAGCCCTCGGGTCTGAAAAACGTAGGGTGGATAAGCGCAGCGCATCCACCGTTCTGACCACCATTGTGTAAACAACCTGGTGCGGTTACACAGCTAATGCGGGGGGCAAGCGGGGTCGTGCTGCGCAAACCCCCGATTGCGCCGCGCCGGCCGCGGTCCACGACGATCAAATGCGCATTGTTTGTAGGGGTGAAGGCTGGCGCGGTGTCGCCGATACCATCGTTACGGGAGCCGCCCCACGGGCGGATATCGAAGTGCTGTGTGATCGAAGCAGGCTGGCCGGAGCGCCGCCAGGAGGTCCATCATGAGCTCGACCGCCTTTCTCTTATGGACGGTGCTGTTCAGTTCCCTGGGTATGGGCTATTTCGTATACGGCAAGAAGCAAGGCAAGGCGTCGGCCCTGCTCGGTGGCGCCGCGCTGATGGTGTACCCGTATATGGTCAGCAATGTGCTGCTGCTGGTGCTGCTTGGCGCGGCGTTCGCCGCGGTGCCGTTCTTCCTCGAGTTCTAGAGCCATTCCTTTCCCGCGCAGCCGGCCTGCGCGCCGGGTTCCGCCGCGCGCCCGTCCCCGTATGGGCACCCCGTTGCAATCCGGGGTCCGCTGATCTAACTGTTTGATACGCGTTCCGCGCCAAGCGCGGGGTGTGGATGCACCCGGGCGCCGCCCGGGTGTTGCGAGTCTACGTTGGAGAGTACGAGGAGAAGGAGTGATGGCCAAGACACCGAAGAAGAGTGGCGACAAGGCGGAGGGGGCGAAAGGCGGCGAATTGCAGACCGCCGCCGGCCGGCGGGCGGTGAGCCCGTTCGATGAGATGGACCGGTTGTTTGAGAATTTCTTTCCCCGCGGCTGGATGCGGCCGTTTCGCTGGGAGTGGCCCTCGTGGGGCGACTCGCAGGTGCCGATCGAGGCCCGCGCGCCCAAGGTCGACGTCGTGGAGCGAGACAACGAGATCGTCGTCAAGGCGGAAGTTCCCGGGGTAAAGAAGGAAGACCTGGATGTGTCGGTGACGTCCAACACGGTCACCATCAAGGGCACGACGTCACACGAGGAAAAGGAGGAGAAGGGCGACTACTACCGTTGTGAGATTTCGCGTGGCTCCTTCTCGCGCACGGTGGCGCTGCCGGGCGAGGTCGATTCCGAGGGCGCCAAGGCCAGCTTCAAGGACGGCGTCCTGGAACTCACCATGCCCAAGGTGGAGACGGCCAAGCGTCGCAGCGTCAAGGTCGAGTAGCGGTCCGGAGCGCTCACGCCGATAAGGCGCGGTCCAGGCGCCGGTAGGCGATGGCCTCGGTGAGGTGCGCCGTGGCGATGGCCTCGCAACCCTCGAGATCGGCAATGGTGCGCGCCACCTTCAGGATGCGGTGGTAGGCCCGGGCCGACAGCGACAGCTTTTCCAGCGCTTGTTGCAGCAGGCGTTGGTCGCGGCTCCCAAGGCGGCAATAGCGTTCCACCAGGGCGTTGTCGAGCCGCGCGTTGGTGGCGCCGCCGCGTCGTTGTTGCTGCGCGCGTGCCCGAACCACACGGGCGCGCACCGCGCCGCTGTCCTCCGGCGGACCGTGGCCGTTGCCGAACGTGCTGAACGGCACCCGCGGCACTTCCACGTGCAGGTCGAAGCGGTCCACCAACGGCCCGGAAATCCGGGCGCGGTAGCGCTGCACCTGTTCCCCGGTGCACCGGCAGCGGCCGGCGGCGTCGCCCAGGTAGCCGCAGGGACAGGGATTCATGGCCGCGACCAGCTGGAAGCGCGCCGGAAATTCGGCCCGGCGCGCCGCACGCGAGATGACGATGCGGCCCGACTCCAGCGGCTCGCGCAGCACCTCCAGGACCCGGCGGTCGTATTCCGGCAACTCGTCGAGGAACAGTACCCCGTTGTGGGCCAGGGAGATTTCCCCCGGGCGCGGACACGACCCGCCGCCGACCAAGGCCACCGCCGAGGCGGTGTGATGGGGGGCGCGGAACGGCCGTCGGCGCCAGCGGGCGGGGTCGAGACCCTGCTCGCTGACCGAAGCGATGGCCGCCGTCTGCAGGGCTTCGTCCTCGGTCATCGGCGGCAGTATGCCGGGCAAGCGGCTGGCCAGCATGGTCTTGCCGGTGCCGGGGGGGCCCACCAGCAACAGGTTGTGTCCGCCGGCGGCGGCGATTTCCAGCGCCCGGCGGGCGTGCGCCTGCCCCCGTACATCGATGAGATCCAGGGCTTCGGTCTCGCCGCCGACTTCCGGCGCCGGGTGCGGCATCAACTCGTGGTTGCCGTCCAGGTGCGCACAGACCTCGAGCAGATGGTCGGCGCACAGCACCCGGGCGCTGCGCACCAGCGCTGCCTCGTCACCATTGGCGCCCGGGCATACCAGGGTGCGCCCGGTTTCGGCGGTGCGCGCGGCGAACGGCAGTGTGCCGCGCACACCCCGCAGCGCGCCGCCCAACGCCAGTTCGCCGGTGAATTCGTGGTGCTCCAGCCCCGCCGCAGCAATCTGCCCGGAGGCGGCGAGGATTCCGAGCGCGATGGGCAGGTCGAAGCGCCCGCCTTCTTTGGGCAGATCGGCAGGCGCCAGGTTGATGGTGATGCGGCGGGCCGGGAACTGGAAGCGGCTGTTGAGCAGCGCGCTGCGCACCCGGTCCTTGCTTTCCTTGACCGCCGCTTCCGGCAGGCCAACGATGGACAGGCCTGGAAGTCCGTTGGCCAGGTGCGCCTCGACGCAGACCAGGGGTGCCTGGACGCCCACCTGGGCACGGCTGAAGACCGTAGCGAGACTCATTATTTTCCTTCCTTGGTCGCTGGCTTTCCCGCGTCGGGCGTAATGTCCGGCGACAGGTTATCGCGGGCCATCCCCGGCCCGCGTGATTATTGTTGGCTCTATTTTTTCTTTCCGCCCTTTTTTGAGAGTTCGGCTTCCAGTTCCGCCAGATGTTTTTCCAGGGTTTCCAGCTTGGCCCGGGTCCGGGCCAATACGCCGGCCTGGATTTCGAACTCCTCGCGGCTGACCAGGTTGAGGCGTGCGAATGCCCCTTCCAGCGCCGCACGGGCGTTCTTCTCCATGTCCCGGCGCAGTTCCCGCAGCCCCGGGGGCACGGAATCGGCGAGGGTACGGGCCAGGTCGTCGAGCACTTTGGGATCAATCACGGCAGGCACTCATCTTCATCCAAATCGAATGGTTCCCATTGTAGTGAAGTTGTTCCGCTGAATCGAACCAGCGGAATGCACCACATCAGTGCATTCCCCGGTGCATCTCTCCGACCTAGTGCATGGAAACTGTGCATGAAATCCGGTGATGTCCATATTTGATTGATTTAACAACAGAAAAAATATGGCACAGGACATGCAATCGGTGACAGCACAGATCGCCCGGCAGCGATCGTAATCCAATGACCAAAACGACAGGCGGGAGCGGATGCAATGAGAAAAGTGGACAAGGCATGTGCAGCTTTGATTGGCAACACATAAACGGGCGTTGGTTCCGTCCATTGGAGGGCGGGCAGCATTTGGGAGACAAATCATGAAATTGGTAACTGCAATCATCAAACCCTTCA
>JARRNJ010000139.1:0-3362 GCA_037385045.1 Gammaproteobacteria bacterium
TTCCAGCCACTTCAGGATCACCGAGGTATCGAGGCCGCCGGAATAGGCCAGCACCACCTTGTTGATGTCAGTCTTGGACATGTCGCGACTCCGGTTGGATGCTTCGGCAGCGAACGGGGGAGTGTGCCGCAGCGCTCAAGGATGGCTGCGCATTATACCGAAACTGGAACGGGAAGGCGCGGCCGCGCCTACTGCATCAGGCGGATTTCCACCCGGCGGTTGCGGGCCCGGCCACCGGCCGTCGTGTTGGGCGCGACCGGATGCCGGTCGCCGTGAAAGGCGATGTGCAGCCGGCGCCTGGAAATGTGCGCGGCGGCCAGGTAGTTCTGCACCGCCAGGGCGCGGCGGTGGGACAGCAGGTAATTGGGCCGCGGACGACCGGCGGCGTCGCTGTAGCCGTCGATGCGCGCCTGCCATGCGCGCGGGTCGTGCTTCATATAGACGGCGACCGCATCCAGATGCCGCTTCGCCGCCGGCGTCAGCGCCGCGCTGCCACTGAGGAAGCGGACCTGAGAGACCCGGATCTCGGCGTAGGTCATGGGCAGCAGCTGGGCGCTGCAGTGGGCGAACTGGTCCAGCCCGGCGCGGAAATTGACCGACGACAGGGCCACCCTGACGTCCACCGCCGGTTCGGCTCGATAGGAGACGGTGGCGTAGCGGCCCATCTGCAGCTGGGCCAGCAACAGCCGCGGCAGGCGGGCGCCGAACTGAAACGGGCGCTTGCCCTTGCCATGGGTGATGTCGCCCAGGTCCTCGCCCGCCACACCGTGCTGCCACGGCGCCGGCTGCACCTGCACCCGGGCATGGCCGGCGCGGCGCAGATCACGGTCGAGCTCGATTTCCAGGCCCAGCGGCTTACCGGGGCGGCGGCGGAAAATCACACGCCCGTAGTCGGGAATACGCTGAACCAGGGTGCACTCCAGCGGGGTCTTCTTCACCGTCCAGGTGGCCTGGGTCATGGGCGGTTCATAGCGCAGCGACACCGGCGCCGCCGCCCACGAGGGCGCGACAACCGTTGCCAGCACCAGACCCAGGAATAGTTTGAACGACAATCGGCTCACGCCCGCCTCGACCCGAAACTTCACGGCTTACAGGTCTTTGTAACGGAACGTAGGGCGGATTCTTTAAAGGCTTGGGGGGCGGAGAAGCGGCGCCGCCCGAGCGGGGACAGCGCCGCGGCCCGGGTTCAGCCGGCCTTGGCGGTGCGCTTCTGGCTGCGCCGCAGGCGCGACAGCAGGCGCCGCGCCAGCTCGCCGAACATTTCGGTCTGGGTGGGGTGGGGATGAATGGCGTGGGCCACCTGCTCCAGGGTCATTTCGCCGCTGACCATCATCACTGCTTCGCCGATCAGGGTGTCGGCATGGTCGGCGAGAAAATGCACGCCGATCACCCGCCGGCTCTGCTTGTCGGCGACGATCTTGATCATGCCCTGGGTCTCGTCGGTGATCATGGCCTTGGCGTCGATGCTGATGGGCACCTTAACCTCCACCGCGTCGATGCCCTGCTCCTTGGCCTGGGCCACCGACAGGCCGACGAAAGCGGCTTCCGGACGGGTGAAGATCACGCCGCTGTCCTTGGCCTGATCGTATTTCATGTCCTCGCCGAGAATGGTGGCCGCCGCCACCCGCCCCTGCTGGCCGGCGGTGTGGGCCAGCATCAGGCCGCCGATGACATCGCCGACGGCGAACACGTGGGGCACGTTGGTGCGGCAGTTGCGGTCGACCTTGACCACGCCGTTCTCGGTGGCCACGCCGGCGGCGTCCAGCTTCAGGGGCTCCAGCACCGGGCGTTTGCCGGTGGCCATGATCACGCAGTCGCAGGTGAACGAACGGGACTTGCCCTCGGCGTCCTCGTAGGCGACCTTGACCGAACCGGGCTCGCCCTTGATGGACTTGACCTTGGCCGAAGTAGCCACGGTCAGGTTGGGGTCGTCGTTGAGGACCTGGGTCAGGTTCTTGGCAATCTCCGGTTCCACTTCGGCCAGGATGCGCTCCTGGGCCTCCAGCAGCGTCACCTTGGCGCCGAAGTCCTGGAAGATCTGCGCCATCTCCACACCGATGGCGCCGCCGCCGATCACGCCCAGGCGCTTGGGCGGCGCCTGCAGCCCCCACACGGTATCCGAGGTCAGCACCGCGCCGCTCTCCAGCCCTTCGCGGGCGCCGGGGATGGGCGGCACGAACGGCGGCGCACCGGCGGCGATCACCGCGCAGCCGAAGCTGTAGTGCTCGCCCTGGGAGCCGTCGCCCTCGGGCTGGCGTTGGTGCGGATCGGTGGCATTGGCCGAGGTGTCGACGAACACCCGGTGCTCGGTCTCGAACCAGGCGAAGCCCTGGATGATCTTGATCTTGACCCCCTTGTCGGTCTTCAGCGCCAGGTCGCCGCGGGTTTCCAGCACGTTGCGGCGGGTCTGCTCCAGCTTTTCCCAGTTGAGCTTGGCGCGGGTGGTGCCCTCGATGCCCAGGTGGGCGTCGTGGGCCCGGTCGCGGATGCGGTCGGCCGCCGCGCGCCAGGCCTTGGACGGAATGCAGCCGCGCCACAGGCATTCCCCGCCGGGGAACGGCGCATCGTTGATCATCGCCACCTTGACACCGTGCTCGGCCAGCTCGCGGGCGCAGTCCTCGCCGCCCGGGCCGCCGCCGATGACCAGCACGTCATAGTCCCAGTCGCCCGGGGGAATACTCGGCCCGACCGCGGTGATCCAGTCGGAGGGCTGTTCGATCAGCCCTTTGAGGGTATTGAGAAACAGCGCCGCTTCGGCCCCGTTGAGCACCCGGTGGTCGGCAGTCACGGTAAGGGGCATGCCCTCGGCGCCGGCAGCGGCAATGGCGAGAATCGCAGCGGTGCCCGGCGTGGGGATGGCGTCGAAATAGGTGACACCGAGCATGCCCATGTTGGAGACAATGAACGTCGGGTTGGCGTATTCCTCCGGCGCCAGGCGGCGCTTGCGGGCCCGATCCACCAGACCCTTCCACGTCTGGTCCAACTCCTGCAGGTCGCGGCTGTCGCAGCCGCGCAGCACCGGCACCACCAGTCCGCCGCCTTCGGCGGCCACCGCCATGCCGATGTCGACGTTATCGCGCTCCACCAGTTTGTCCACCGGCTGGTAGCACCAGTTCACGGTGGGATGCTTGGCGATGGCCAGGGCGCAGGCCTTGGCGATGGCCACCGTCACCGAGATGCCCGCTGCCTTGGCGGCCTTGATCATGGCCGCCGGCTGTACCTTCACCGTGGCGTGGAAGGTGGGCATGGTCAGCGACGCGGTCATGGAATGGCTGACCGCCTTCTCCATGGCATTCATGGGCCGGCCCTTGCCCGGCACCTGGATTTCCGGCATCACGTGAGCCGGCACCTGCTCGGCGATC
>JARRNJ010000140.1:0-3333 GCA_037385045.1 Gammaproteobacteria bacterium
CTATGCATCAGCTTCCTGAGTTCATCGGTAATCATCTTGCCCTGTCCATCGCCTTTGTGGTGCTGCTGGTCGCGGTCATCGCCACCGAGATCCGTGATCGTACCGGTGGCTCAAACGATCTGTCGCCGCTGCAGGCCACGCAGCTGATGAACCACCAGAATGCAGTGCTGGTCGACGTGCGCGAGGACAAGGAGTTCCAGGAAGGGCATATTGCCAACGCGCTTCACATGCCGTTGTCGACGATCAATGATCAGGCCCAGAAGCTCGACAAATACAAGAAGCGCCCGATCATTGCCTATTGCCGCACCGGGTCCCGTTCCGGCTCGGCCTGCAGCCGCTTGCAGAAGCACGGCTTCCAGTCGGTCTACAATCTGCGCGGCGGGCTCATAGCCTGGCAGAAGGACAATCTTCCGGTTACGCGCAAATAGCGCGCCCCGCTTGCGGGCCACCGCGGGGCGCGCCGGCAGGCCGGGGTGCTGAAGCCGGGGCGGCGAACTTGACCGGCATCGCGGGCCGGGTGCGACAATAGCGCCAAGCGCCGGGCCGGCGATGCAGAACCAACCACAGGACGCAGTCATGAGCGAAGAGCAAGCCACGCCCCAGCAACAGGTCGCCATCCACAACGTCTATCTCAAGGACGCATCGTTCGAGTCGCCCAACTCGCCGGCGGTCTTTCAGCAAAACGCGCAGCCCACCATCGAGGTCAACTTGGGCATCAACACTGCGCCGGTGGCCGAAGATACCCACGAGGTCACGTTGTCGGTCACCGTGACGGCAAAAACCGAACAGCACACGGCTTTCCTGGTGGAGGTTCAGCAGGCGGGCATTTTCACCGTGCGCGGCTTCGACGACGGCGACGCCGGCGCCGTGTTGGGCATCTATTGTCCCAACGCCTTGTTCCCCTACGCCCGCGAAGCGGTGTCGAGCCTGGTGAGCAAGGGCGGTTTCCCGCCGTTGCTGCTGGAACCGGTGAACTTCGAGGCGCTGTACGCCCAGCACCTGCAGTCCCAGACCCAGCAGCCGCAGCCCGAGTCGGTGCAGTGAGCGGCGACCCCCGGCGCACCGGAAGCGATCCCACGCCCGCCGCCGAGTGACCCTGGGCCATGCAGCCGTCCGACACCAGGTGCATCGCCGTCATCGGGGCCGGCTCCTGGGGCACGGCGCTGGCCACGCTGCTGGCGCGCAAAGGGGTGCGCACGCTGCTCTGGGGCCATGAGCCAGATCATGTGGCGCGGCTGCAGCGCGAGCGCTGTAACAACGAATTCCTTCCCGACATCCCGTTCCCCGAAGGCCTCGAGCCGGTGAGTGATTTGTCAACGGCGCTGGCACGGGCGCGCGACGTGTTGGTCGTCGTTCCCAGTCACGCCTTTCGCGAAGTATTGACCCGCCTGCGCCCGCATCTCGCGCCCGCCGCCCGCGTGTTGTGGGCGACCAAGGGGCTGGAGCTCGGTAGCGGCAAGCTCATGCATCAGGTGGTCGCCGAAGTGCTGGGTGAGCAGCGGCCCTGTGGGGTGATTTCCGGACCCACGTTCGCGCGCGAGGTGGCCAAAGGTCTGCCGACGGCGGCTACCATTGCGTCGGCCGATCCGGCGTTCGCGGCTGATATGGCCGAGGTGCTGCACAACGACAGCTTCCGCAGCTACACCAGTGACGACATGGTGGGGGTGCAGCTCGGCGGCGCAGTGAAGAACGTGCTGGCCATCGCCGCCGGCATCTCCGACGGGCTTGGTTTCGGTGCCAACGCCCGCGCGGCGTTGATCACCCGTGGATTGGCGGAGATGTTTCGCCTGGGGCAAGCCATGGGCGGGCGCCAGGAGACCTTCATGGGTCTGGCCGGGCTCGGCGACCTGGTGCTGACCTGCACCGACGACCAGTCACGCAATCGGCGTTTCGGTCTGGCGCTGGCGCGCGGCCAGAGCCAGGAGGAGGCCCGCGCCGCCATCGGCCAGGTGGTGGAAGGCGTGCTGACGGCGCGGGTGGTGGTGGACCTGGCGCGGGAGCACGCGGTGGAAATGCCGATTACCGAGCAGGTGTTCAAGGTGCTTTATGAATCCTTGGACCCGCGCGCCGCGGTGCATGCATTGTTCGCGCGGGAGCTCAAGGCGGAATTCGGCTGATCCGCGGGTCAACGGCCGCCGGCGAAATCCTGCTGCGCCCAGGCCTGATACACCACCACGGCCACGGCGTTCGAAAGATTGAGGCTGCGGTTGCCCGGCGCCATGGGAATTCGCAACTGGCGCGCCTCCGGCAGCGTCTCGAGCACATCGTCCGGCAGGCCGCGGGTTTCGGGGCCGAACAGCAGCGCATCCCCGGGCCGAAATTCGGCCTCCGTGTAGCACCGCCTGCCACGGGTCGAGCAGGCGAACAGCCGCGCGCCGGCAAGGCCCTCGAGACACTGCGACAGGTTGCGATGCACGCGCACGGACGCGTACTCGTGGTAATCCAGCCCGGCGCGGCGCAGCTTGCTGTCCTCAAGACGGAAACCCAACGGTTCGATCAGGTGCAGTCGGCTGCCGGTGTTTGCGCAAAGCCGGATGACGTTGCCGGTATTGGGCGGGATCTCGGGCTCGTAGAGGATCACGTGGAACACGGTAGTGGCGGGCTGTCCGTTGTCTATGGCTGGCGAATGTATCATATGCGAAACTTCAAAGGGCGCTCCCGATAACCCATGGAGGCAGCGTTGAACGCCGAGGATCGAGAGATGCTGCAGACGCAGTTCTGCGGTATGAGCATGCAGAGCCCGTTGGTGCTGCTGTCGGGCTGCGTCGGGTTCGGCGAAGAGTATACCCGGGTAAAGGGTTTCTCCAATCGAGATGTCGGGGCGGTCTGCCTGAAAGGTACCACCGGCAGCCCGCGCCTGGGCAATCCCCCGCACCGGGTGTTCGAGACGCCGGCCGGCATGCTCAATGCCATCGGTCTGCAGAACCCGGGCGTCGATCATGTGGTGGGCGAAATACTGCCGCAACTCGACTTCGACGAGACGCGGTTTATCGCCAACGTGTCCGGCTCGACGGTGGAGGAGTACTACGAAGTCACCCGGCGCTTTGACGATTCCTCCATCGACGCTATCGAGATCAATATTTCCTGCCCCAACGTCAAAGAGGGCGGCGTCGCCTTCGGCAACGATCCGGACATGTCGGCGCGGGTGGTGGAGGCGTGCCGCCGTGCCACCGGCAAACCGCTGATCACCAAACTGTCGCCCAATCAGACCGACATCGCCGAGAATGCCCGGCGCTGCATCGATGCGGGCACGGTTGGATTCGCGGTGATCAACACGCTGATGGGCATGGCCATCGACAGTGAAAGCCGCAGCACCATCATCGGCAACAATCA
>JARRNJ010000141.1:0-6268 GCA_037385045.1 Gammaproteobacteria bacterium
GCACCGATGTAGACAACGACGGGGAAGTACGTCCAGGGCATGGGTTGGTGTCCTTTCCAGCGGGCGTCGAAGAGCCCTCACAGGTTGTCGGCTTTTTTGGGTTGGGCTTGAGGGCGATCCGACGGAATTCGGGAACGCCCGGCGGGGACTGCCCCGGATTCCGCTTTGCTTCATCCGGGCTACGGGGCTGGCTTGAGGGCGATCTGGCGGTATTCAGAAGGGCTCGGCGGGGACTGCCCCGGATTGCGCTTCGCTGCATCCGGGCTACGGGGCCGGTGGTATTCAGGCAGTCCCCCGGATTGCGCTTTGCTTCATCCGGGCTACGGGGCTTTGATTGGCAGCGCTTCTGGGGTATATGGCGGCATGGGATCGTTGCTGCTCGTCCGAGATACATGACGTCTTTCGTTTATTGTAAGTCAATATCCAATAATTAAACGGCTGTTGTGTCGATCCAGTAGACACAAGCGATTTTGTCTATTGCGAATCACGATATTCCATAAACAAATGCCTGTTTCTATAGCAGGCTACAAAAATGTGGTTTACCAACAGATGCTATTTTGATCATTTTCCCAGTGCTTTGATGGCGCCGGAACAAGGGTCTTTAGGGACGAAAGATGGGTTGGTGTCGGCCGGCGGCGGATTAGACGGCGACGCCAAAGCCCGCAAGAAATGCGGCCAGCAATTGTTGATTCCTGTCGTGCTCAACATCGATATGCTCGCACATTTCTTCAACAAGCCGATCCAAGGCTCGGCCCTCGAGTTCCCCGCGTGCCAACCTGCCGATTTCGTCTTTCGTCAAGGTTTGTGCGATGTCCTTGGCTTTTTCGCCCAACAGGTGAGCTGCGGCTTGGGTGATGTCCCAGTCGTACCTGTTCATGACGTGCGCAAATTCAAGGCTGTATAGAGCATCTTGAACCTCCCGGATGGATTCGTAGCTGGACAGCAGGTAGGCGATGTCCAGCGCATCCTTTCTTCGTGCGACTCGATCGCGACCGACCCATGCCATCAGCTTCAGAACGATCATACCCACGGGTGTAGCCACGGGCACGTCAACTTCAGGGCGATCAAGGATCCGCACCCATTCGGCGCTACTGCAGGCTTCCTGGAAACCAAGCACGTTCATCGTGATGTCACCTTTCGGCGGCCAGGCGATGATGGCATGTTCATCCGCGATATCGCCGAACGGCAGGATGTCGACAATGTGCTTGGCAGGGCTGATCATACGATGCCGCGCTTTCGTAGCTTCGAAGCCTTGCTCGCACAGCGCCTTCCGGAATGTCGCAAAGGCGGCCCAGCTGGGCACCTCAATCGCGAAATCGATATCGGCGGTCGCCCGCTGAATCGGGGCGCCGTGCCCGTAGTGGAGCACCAGGTCCCGGGCCGTGGCACCGACGATCACGTACGGCGCATCCAGAACCGCGGCTGCCTGATTTACAGCTTCCAATACAGCGGCGGTTTTCGGGTCAATCTTCCCTGAGATATTGAGCGATACGGTCGTCATAAAGCTTCCGTGCTATTTCCAGATTCCTTGGGTCAGCCGTGGCCACAAGGTCCGCATAAACCAGGATGGGGTGAACCAAGTCCGGCGCTAACTTGTCGTCAAACGCATCGAGGGGCTCCGGCCAGAAAGGCCGGTAGATGAGCACGGTGCCGGGCTCATCACCGGTCCACCCGGCTGCTTTGCGGAGACGGGCGTCGCGAAGCAATTGCGTAAGCGTTTGGTCAGGCAGGTAAACCGTTGCCACCTTCGGCTTCAGGTAGTCGGTGTATTTGGCAGCGGCAATTTCACCGCCCCAATAACCACCGTACGCCCGAATGTCGACGGTCCGCCACCAATAAGGATCGCCAGCGACATACTCGCCGACCAGTTGCTTCGGTTTGAGTTTTTCCGGCCACGCCTCCACCCAGCGCTCGAGCAATTTTCGATGATTCGTAAGACGGCGTGCGTCTTTGCCACCTTTGCCACGGACGAATCCCGCAGCCTTGAGGCCGTTAAGAACCCAGCCGACCGTTCCTACTGCGACGCCGGCCCTCTCGGCGATCTCGCGATACGTCGCATTGACAAGTCCTGGCTGGCAGAGGAAAGCGTAGATGACCATTAGTCCCTTCGGTTCAAATGCGCGCTGTGCCCCACCTTTGGGGGCCATGAGGCGGCGGTCTTCCTGCCGCCTGCCGGTTACAAAGACGTACACGGGCGGTTGATTGATGTAGGCATTCCCGGCCGTATCGATGAATTGCACCTGCCGTTGACGCAGCTTGTCCGCCATCCTCGGATTGACATAATCAGCCGCCAGCAGACCCTCCTGCGGCAGTTGTCTGAGTTGGTTGATCAGTGCGCCGAAGTTCACGTGTTGGGCCCACTTCTTTATCTCGACCAGGAATACCCGGTTGCCAGGCTGCAGCCTTACCGTGGCGTCGTGGCGGTGATCGCCCACATGAAGTTCCCGCTCGACAAGTTCCAGGTGCAATCCGGTCTCTCGCTCCACGGCGTGAATTGCGCGATCGAGAATTTGCCGCTCTGCGTCTGGTTTCCGGTTCATTTTGTTCAACAATTCAATGTGTTAACTATTAATGAACAGGCTTCTCCAGTGGACGGAGACAGCGCCCTCAGGCAACATTCGTCACTGAAATGTTCACTAACATAGCATGTACATTAATAATGTACAAATATATTTATTGGACACACGTACGGGGCGCCGACACCTCCCAAGTGGGCCCCTCCTCGCATCCAAAACCGCCAAGACAAAAAGTCACGCGCCGCTCAGTCACCCGGTGGGACGCAGGCACCACGATTAGCGTTTTGGGAAAACACGCCGGCAGAGGCCCGCGGCTGCACCGGTCATCGGGCGACACGCTCCGCGCAGGCGAAGCGCACCGGGCACAGGCGGCACAGCGCTGGCTTGCGCTGGGGCGGGAAATGGCGGCTGCGGATGTGCTCGAAGGTGCGGGCCAGTTCCTCGCGGATCCGTTCCGGTCCGCGACCGCGGATTTCTTCGGTCTTGTCTTCTTTCAGGTAATGCACCACCAGCCGCGGGTTGGCGTCGGGATAGGCCAGGGAATAGGCGAAAAACGGCTGCTCGGTCTCGATCACCCGGGCGTGGCGGCCGTCGTATTCGCGCTCCCAGTGACCGGCGTAGCCTTCGAACACCCGGAACAGCTGTTCGTATTCCTTCTGCGCCTTTTTGGTGTCCCGCGGCCGCACCCAGGCGCGCTCGAAAATGAGCTGGCGCCGTTCAACAGTCACCTGCTCGCCTTCGGCCTTGAGGCGGTGGTAGATCTCCAGCGCCCGGTGCAGGGTCTGGCCGGCGCGCACCGGTGCGATCACCTGGCTGGCGAAGCCGCAGGCGTCGGCCAGCAGGTAGCGGCGCGGACAGAAATGATAGTCGTAGACGCCGCTGTGGTGCAGGTGCAGGGGCGGCACGCCGCGGGCGGAATGGTCGTAGAAGGATTTCACTGCCGCCGCTGCCGGCAGCGCCGCCGGAAACCGCTCGCAGGGAAATTCTTCCAGGAACGGCGACGGATCGTTCGGCGTGGTGGCCAGCAGCGCGTAGCGCTCGGCCCGGGTCAGGGCCACGTACAGCACCCGGCGCTCCTCTTCCATCGGGTCCAGGCGCGGCGCGATGGCCGCAAGCTCACGGCGCAGCCGGTCGCGGGCGTTTTCACCGAAGTCGGCCGGCAGGCGCTCGGCCACCGCATCGGCGACCACCACCACGGAAAACTCCAGCCCCTTGGCCTTGTGGATGGTCATCACCTGCACCGCATCGTCGGCGGCCGGCGTCGGGCCGGTGAAGCTGTTGGCGGCGGCCTCGGCGTAACGGAGGAAATAGCCCAGGCGCTTGCGCAGGTCGGGGCTGGCGAGCTGGGCTTCGGCGGCGGCGATGAAGCCGGACAAGTGGCCGAGGTCGGCGAGCAGGACGTCTTCGCCCAGGGCCTTGGTGTCGTTGACGATGGCGTAGAACAGCTCCAGCAGGCTGTCGTAGCGCCCCTCCGCCACGCCGCGGTTCCAGTCGCGGATGCGCTCGAGCATGGCGCCGCGGTCGCTCCAGCCCAGGGCCTCGAAGAACGGGCGATGGGCACGCTTGCGGTTGGTGATCTTGTCCGGGTCGTCGGCGACCATGGCCAGGGTCTTCATCAGGCCCTTGACCAGGGGCCGGCCGAGGAAGCGCCGGTCGCCGGACAGCGCGCTCGGGATGCCGCGGGCGTCGAGGGCGGCGCGGTATTCGGGTACCCGCTCCGACAAACCGCGGAACAGCAGCGCGGCCTCGTCCCAGCGGGTGATCGCGCCGTCCTCCTTGAGCCGCAGCAGGGCGTCGGCCACCGCGGCGGGCAGCGCGTCCCAATCCGCTTCCAGGCGCCAGGGCGGCACGCCGTCGGGGTTCCTGGTGAACAGCTGTTTGTCGTGGCGCACCCGGTTGTGGCGGATCAGGGCCTGGGCGGCCGCCACCAGCTGGCCGGTCGAGCGGCGGTTTTCGTCCAGCTCGTCCAGGACGGCGCCGGGCCAGCGCTGCGGGAACTCGGTGGCGTTGCGCACGTCGGCGCCGCGGAAGGCATAAATGGACTGGTCGTCGTCGCCCACCGCGAACACCCGCCCGCCGCGCCCGGCGATGGCGCGGAAGATGCGGTCCTGGATCGGGTTGGTGTCCTGGTACTCGTCCACCAGCACGTGGCGGAAACGCGCCTGCACCCGGGCGCGTACCTGGGGGTCGTCCAGCAGCGCTTCGGCGTAGGCCAGCGTCATGGAATGGTCGAGGAAACCCTCCTCCTGCACCAGCCGCCAGTAGCGCGGATAGGTGCGGATGATGCGTTCGTCGACGCTGATGTCGTCGGAATCCTCCTGGATCAGCTGCAGGTAGCGGTGGCGCAGCGCCGGCTCGGCGCCTTTGACCACGTCCTCGGACAGGAAGTCGTAGACCTCG
This sequence comes from Gammaproteobacteria bacterium, assembly GCA_037385045.1. Classification (GTDB taxonomy): domain Bacteria; phylum Pseudomonadota; class Gammaproteobacteria; order JASBUN01; family JASBUN01; genus JARRNJ01. The sequence goes on from JARRNJ010000141.1 coordinate 4,917, forward strand.
CCCACGTGGGCGTAGAAGTGAAACAGGTCGGTGGGGCGCCAGCCGGGCGTCTCCCGCTGCCTGGTCTTCCAGTGCGGATAGATCGGCTTGAGCTTGAGCCGCCCGATGCCGTGGCGGAACAGGAACAGCATGCGCTGGGTTTCGTCCATGGGCGACTGGGCGCCCTTGAGGAACAGGGCGTGGTGATGGAATTCGCCGATGAGACGGAAACAGAAGGCGTGAATGGTGGAGATGGCCAGCCGCTGCATGATGCGGTTGACCTCGGCCTCGGGCCGCTGCGCTTCCAGGCGCCGGCGCACCCGCACCCGCAGCTCGTCGGCGGCCTTGTTGGTGAAGGTGGTGACCAGCAGCTGCTCGGGCGGAACGTTCTGTTCCAGCAGCAAGTCGCACAGCTCCATCTCCAGCCGGTAGGTCTTGCCGGTGCCGGGACCGGCGAACACCATGGTGTGGGGGCAGGGACTCTCAGCGGGTGCGGGCGGTTGGCTCGCCAGGGCGGCGGCCTGGGCCAGCTCTTCGTCGCCGGCCACCGAGTCGGCTTCCAGCAGCAGGTGCAGGTGGTAGCGGACATCCTCTTCGATGTCGGCCTCGGCGCGCTTGCGCACCAGCGCCAGGCCGGGATCGTCGGCGGCAAAACCGCAGGCGGCCAGCAGGTCGGCACCCAGAGCCTCGGTCAACTGGTCCACGGCGGCGGCGATGAGCGCCAGGTCCTCGCGGAATCCCATGGGGCCGTAGATGAACTCGGGCAGCAGATCGAGGGGGCTGACCAGGTACTTGATCACCCGGTGGACGACGCGGCGCTGGTGGTCGTTGAGCTCCGGCCGGGCCGCGAGCGCCACCAGGGCGTCGAAGTAGTCGGGGGTGCGCTCCACCGCCGGCCACCAGGGATCAGCGCGCCGCCGGGCCTCCTCCGCCCAGTCGGCGATCTCGCCGGCGATCGCCTGCCTGTACTCCGCCTGTTCCTCCGGACGCATGGTCCCTGCTCTCTCCGATCCGTCGGACGCGGGTTCCACCCGCGGCCTGCATACCTGACCCGCGGCGCATCGCTGACGCGCCGCGGGTGTCCGTCGGTGGGGGGGCTGATCCTCAATATAGTAGCCGTGGCCGGGCAGAGCGAGTCGGCGCGCGCGGAATTGGCGACCGGCGAGGAGGCGATGCGTTGCCTGGGCGTTCAGTGCCGTTGGTGCGCGGTGTGGCCCCGGATTGCGCTTCGCTGCATCCGGGCTACGAAAACTGTTGCGCGGGCAGGTGGTGCGTCGCTGCGCCGACGCACCCTACATTTCTGGTATCCCGGATGGAACGCAGTGGAATCCGGGGATGGCCCTGCGCCAACACCCCGGATTGCGCTTCGCTGC
>JARRNJ010000142.1:0-3161 GCA_037385045.1 Gammaproteobacteria bacterium
TGATGTTCTGGGAAGCGGTGCGCCGCGCCCACGACGAGGAAATGGCCCGCGATCCCATGGTCATCTGCATGGGCGAGGACATCGGCGTGGCCGGCGGCACCTACAAGGCCACCAAGGGCCTGTACGACAAGTACGGCCCCGAGCGGGTCATGGATACGCCGATTTCGGAAAACGGCTTCACCGGCCTGGCGATCGGCGCATCGTTCGTCGGCGTGCGGCCCATCGTCGAGATCATGTCGGTGAACTTCGCCTGGCTGGCGACCGACCAGATCATCAACACCGCGGCCAAGGTGCATTACATGTCGGCCGGGCAGCTGAAGGCTCCGGTGGTGATCCGCACCCCGGGCGGCACCGCCCACCAGCTCGGCGCCCAGCACTCGGCGCGCATGGAAAAGGTGTTCATGGCGGTGGCCGGCCTGCGGGTGGTGACGCCGTCCAATCCGCGCCAGGCCTACGGTCTGCTCAAGTCGGCGGTGCGCTGCGACGACCCGGTGTTCATCAACGAACACGAACTCATGTACAACCTCAAGGGCGAAGTGCCCGACGAGGAGTACTTCATGCCCCTGGAAGGCTCGGAAGTGGCGCGCCGCGGCCGGGACGTGACGCTGTTCGGCTATAACGTGTCGGTGCACTGGTGCCTGCAGGCGGCCGAGACGCTCGCCAGCCAGCACGGCATCGACGCCGAGGTGGTGGACCTGTTCGCGCTCAATCCTATCGACCGGGCCGGCATTATTGAATCGGTGGCCAAAACCCATCGCGCCGTGGTGGTGGAGGAGTCCGAACCGGCGGTCGGCGTCGGCGCCGAAGTGATGGCGATCCTCAACGAGGAATGCTTTTTCGAGCTGGATGGGCCGCCGGTGCGGGTGTCAGCCGCCAATGTGCCGATTCCCTATAACCATACCCTGGAGAAGGCCGCCATCCCCAACGCCGACGATGTGGTCAAGGCCGTGCTGAAGATGTTCGGCAAGTAGCCGCGCGTCGCGGGAGCCGACCCGGATACCGGTTACAACTGCGGCGCTCACCGAGGCGCATCGAACCACCGGCGTTCGCGAGGGGCGTGCACTTACCGCCCGGTCCAAGAAATCACTAAACGTCAGGATCTGCCATGTCTGAGCCCTACGTCATCAAGATGCCCCAGCTTTCGGACACCATGACCGAGGGTGTGATCGTCAGCTGGGAAAAGAGTGTCGGCGACAAGATCGAACGCGGCACCGTGGTCGCTACCGTGGAAACTGACAAGGCCATCATGGACGTGGAAGTGTTCCGCGAAGGCTACCTGTCCGGTCCGGCGGCGCCCGTGAACAGTACCGTGGCGGTGGGCGAGGCCATCGCCTACCTGGTGGCAAGCGCCGATGAGGTCCAGGGCCGGGAAGGCGGCGGCGCGCCCGCGGCAGCTTCCGGGTCCGGCGAGGCTGAAGCCTCGAAGCCGGCCGCCGCGAGCGCGGCCGAACCCGAAGGCGCCTCCCACACCATCAAGATGCCGCAGTTGTCCGACACCATGACCGAGGGCGTGGTGGTGAGCTGGGAGAAGCATCCCGGCGACAAGATCGAGCGCGGCACGGTGGTGGCCACGGTGGAAACCGACAAGGCCATCATGGACGTGGAAGTGTTCCGCGAAGGCTACTTGTCCGGCCCCGTGGCCGACATCGACAGCGTGGTGCCCGTGGGCGGCACGCTCGGCTACCTGGTGGAGAAACCGGAACAGGTGGTGAAGGAAGCGGCCGTGGTGGGCGCCGGCGCCAAGAAGGCCGAGGCCCCGCAGCAGCCCGCACTAGCGCAGGCGGCACCCGCTGCGAGGACGCCCGCGGTCGCGAGCCCCGAAGCCGGACCGGCGCCGCTGCCCGGCAACAAATACGCAACGCCCTACGCGCGCCAGTTGGCGGCGCAGCTGCACGTCAACCTCAACAACGTCCGCGGCAGCGGCCCCCAGGGCGAGATCACCGCCGAAGACGTGCGCAAGGCCCGCCCGGTGGAGCGCCCCACGGAGATCGCCGAGCAGGTGCCGGCTCACGTGATGCCGGAAATCCAGGTGCCGGGCAAGGGCCGGCCCATGAATGCCATGGAGCGGGCGGTCAGCCACTCCATGACCGCGTCGCTGACGATGCCCACCTTCCACGCCACGGTGAAAGCCCAGCCGGCGGCCATGATCAAGGCGGCCAAGGCGGCAGGCATCTCGGTGACGGTGGCCATCGCCAAGGCCTGCGCCCTGGCCATCGCCAAGCACCCGACGGTGAACTGGTGCTACCAGCCGGTGGACAAGCTGGTGGAGCGCGACAACGTCGACATCGGTATGGCGGTGGCCGCCGAAGGCGGCGGACTGGTGGTGCCGGTGCTGCGCGGCTGCGACAGCCGCGACCTGCAGGAGCTGGACCAGACCTGGAAGGGACTCGTGGACCGGGCCCGCAAGCGCCGCCTGGCGCCGGAGGAATACGCCAACCCCACATTTATCGTCTCCAACATGGGCATGCTGGGCGTCACCTATTTCGACGCCATCCCCACTCCGGGCACCGCTGCGATTCTCGCCATTGCGTCCGCCGGTGCCGAGGGCATGCCGCTTACCGTCACCGCCGACCACCGGGTGCTCAACGGCGCCGAGGCGGCGCTGTTCCTCAACACCCTCAAAGGGCTGATCGAGCAGCCCTCGGACTGGATCACCGCGGTGGGGCCGAGTATTCCCGCGGGCGACTGGGATTACGACGTGCTGGTCATCGGCGGCGGCCCGGGCGGCGAGGACTGCGCCCGCGAGCTGGCCGAGCATGGTGTCAAGGTGGCGATGATCAACGACGCGCCGTTTCCCGGCGGCGAATGCCTGTGGCGCGGCTGCATTCCGTCCAAGGCCTGGCGCGCGGCGGCCGACCGCATCCGCGACCGGGCCCACGACGCCCACCTGGGCATCGAAGGCACCACCCGCGCCAAGCTCAACTGGGAAAAGCTGGAGCAGACACGGCGCAGCGTGCTGGAAACCCGCGGCGACATGGCGCGGAAGCCCGACAAGGGGGTCAAGATCACGATCATCCAGGGCTTCGCGTGGTTCGAGACCGAGCACCGGGTGTTCGTCGACACCTCGGCCAACGCCACCGATCCGCACCAACGCCAGCCCGAGGGCGACGGCTCCCAGGGCGAGCACTACAGCTTCGGCTGTGCCGTGATCGCCGCCGGTG
>JARRNJ010000143.1:0-3139 GCA_037385045.1 Gammaproteobacteria bacterium
ACGTAGCCGATCATGGCCGGGTTGAACGGGTTGTAGCCGACGCCGCCGTAGAGTTGTTTGGCCACCACGATGGCAAACGCGGTGACCACGAACGTCAGCCACCAGGGTGCCAGCGGTGGCAGGGACACCGCCAGCAGCACGGCCGTCACGAGAGCGCTGCCGTCCTTGAGGTAGGCGGTTACGGGGCGCTTGCGGGCCATCAGCATGAACGCCTCGGCGATCACCGCGGTCAGGGAGGCGACGGCGATATTGACCAGTACGCCCCAGCCGAAGAAGGCCACGCAGGCAATGATGCCCGGGACCAGCGCGTACAGCACCCGTCGCATGATCAACGGAACGTTGTTGGAGGTCGCTACGTAGGGTGAGCTGGAACTGGAAAAACGCATGTGCTGGTTCTTGTTGTCGGTGGCGGCTAGTGCAATATGCCGGTTAGCCGTTGTCGTTGTCCACCGGCGCGGCCTCGCCGGCCTGCGCCCCCCGCCGGCGCCGCTCGTCCACCTCGGCGATCTTGCGCCGCTGGTCTTCGGTGAGGCTGTCGGTGTTACGCGGCTCGGCGCTCGCCTTGGCCTGTTTTTCGCGCACGCGTTGCATAGCGGCGTCGATGGCCGCTTTCTTGCTGTCGTCGGCTCCGTCGTCCTTCTTCAGCGCCGCTTTCTTCTTGCGCATGCGCGCTTCACGTTCGGCCTTCTCGCGTTCCAGCCGCGCGGTGTGGAACTCGTGACGGCGGCGCGCCTGCTCGGCCTTGCGCTTTTCGCGCTCCTGGGCCCAGATTTCCGTTTTGGCAAACCGGTAGTAGTGCACCAGAGGAATGTGGCTGGGGCAGACGTAGGCGCAGCAGCCGCACTCGATGCAGTCGAACAGGTGGTAGTCCTGCACCTTGTCGAATTCCTTGGAGCGGCTGTGCCAGTACAACTGCTGGGGCAGCAGCTGGGCCGGGCACACCTCAGCGCAGGAGCCGCAGCGGATGCAGGGCATGGGCGGCGGCGGTTCCGGTGACTCCTTAAGGGTGGCGGCGAGGATGCAGTTGCTGGTTTTGGTGATCGGCACGTCGTCGCTCAACAATGTGAAACCCATCATCGGACCGCCCAGGACCAGACGCTTGACGTCCGTATAACCGCCGCAGTATTCGATCAGCTCGCGCACCGGGGTTCCGATGCGCACCTCCAGGTTGCGGGGTTCGCCGACGCCGCCGCCGGTGACGGTGACGATGCGCGAGATCAGCGGTGTGGCCTCGTGCAGGGCGGCATACACCGCTGCCGCCGTCGCCACGTTGTGGCAGACCACGCCGATGTCCAGAGGCAGGCCGTTGCTGGGGACTTCCTTGCCGGTGAGGACGCGGATCAGCTGTTTCTCGCCGCCGGTGGGGTAGATGGTGGGCACCACCACTACATTGATCGTCGGATCGTCGATCTGCTTCAGCGCCTCGCGCAGCGCCGCAGCGGCTTCCGGCTTGTTGTCCTCAATGCCGATCAGGCAACGGCCTGCATGCAGGGCATGGCGCATGATCTGGGCGCCGCGGATGATCTGCTCGGGGTGTTCACGCATCAGCATGTCATCGCAACTGATATACGGCTCGCATTCGGCGCCGTTCAAGACCAGCGTGTCGACGGCCTTGCCGGCGCCCGGATTGAGCTTGATGAACGACGGGAAGCCGGCGCCGCCCAGGCCGACAATGCCGGCGTCGCGCACGCGGTTGCGCAGTGCACTCGGATCCAGCGCCGTGTAGTCCGGCGTCGGTTCCGGCAATTGCGTCCATTCGTCCTCCCCATCGGTGTCGATAACGATGCAGGGCGCACTCAGGCCGGACGGATGGGGGACCGGATGGTCGCCGATCTCCGCCACAGTGCCGGAACTGGAGGCATGTACGGGGACGCTGACATAGCCGCTGGCGCGGGCGACGACCTGTCCTTTAAGCACCCGTTCGCCGACTTCCACCAGCGCTTCCGCTGGCTCGCCGATGTGTTGCTGCAGCGGCAGAATGAGCCGCTTCGGCACCGGCGCCCGGGCGATGTGCAGCCCGGTGGATTGGTGCTTGTTGGATGGCAGATGCAGACCGCCATGAAAGCGCCGGAGTATCACTGCGTTGGCTGTCATAATCTGGTTCGGGCCCTGTGGTCTCGTCGTGCGTGCGCTGGCGGCGGCGCGTTCAGCTCATACTTGCTTCGGCCGCGGTACCTTGCGGCTGCCGCGGGGTCGCGGCGTCCGGAAACGGCCACTTCCAGGTGCTGATATCCTCGTGGATCGGTTCCATGTGAATGCACTCCACCGGGCACGGTGCGACGCACAGTTTGCAGCCGGTGCATTCATCCTCGATCACCGTATGCATGTGCTTCGCCGCGCCGAGAATTGCGTCCACCGGGCAGGCCTGGATGCATAGCGTGCAGCCTATGCACAGCTTTTCGTCGATCACCGCCACCATCGGGCCCTGCTCCTCGACCTCCAGCGGCGTCGGGTCGCGGCCCAGCAGGTCGGCCAGCGCCACCACCGTGTTCTCGCCCCCGGGTGCGCAGCGGTTGATGTCCGCCTCGCCGCGGGCGATGGCTTCGGCATAAGGGCGGCAGCCGGCATAGCCGCACTGTCCGCACTGGGTCTGGGGCAGCAGGGCGTCGATGCGCTCCACGACGGGGTCGCCTTCCACCTTGAAGCGCACGGAGGCATAGCCCAGCAACAGCCCGAACAGGGCTGCCATGATGCCGATTGCAAGAATTGCGCTAACCATTTCAAGGTCTCAGATCATCGTGGGCGGCGTGGAGCCCCACGGTGCACCAAACGCCCCGGAGTGACGCCGGCTGTGGCGTGCCCGGCGGGCCCCTCTCCCGGAATATCTCGGTGCGCGGGCGGTCCGCTTCAACCCTTTACCAGTCCGGAAAAGCCCATGAATGCCAATGACATCAGCCCGGCCGTGATCAGTGCGATGGCGTTGCCGCGAAACACTTCGGGCACATCGGCGGCGGCCACGCGCTCGCGCACCGCTGCGAACAGCACCAGCACAAGCGAGAATCCGAGCGCGGCGCCGAAGCCGTAGATGGCCGATTCGAGAAATCCATGCTGTTTCTGGGTGTTGAGCAGCGCCACGCCGAGCACCGCGCAATTGGTGGTGATCAGTGGCAGGAAGATGCCCAGCACCTGGTTCAGCATC
>JARRNJ010000144.1:0-2661 GCA_037385045.1 Gammaproteobacteria bacterium
CGCTTGGTCCAGCTCTCCATGTAACCCTTGTAGTGGCTGTAGCTGGCGCAGACGGTGATGACGTGGACCTTGCCCTGCTGGTCGGTGTAGGTCGTGGTGGTGTAACGGTTGCAAACCGACAGCGTCTTCGGCACCAGCTCAAGCGACGAATAGAGCACCTGCACCCGATCCGCGCCGCGCCCGGCGGCACGCTTGAGCAACTCATCCACGGTGACATCGTTCTTCGACACGGACCGGCACGTGAAGTTGTCATAGCAGATCTGGATGTTGTGCGTAAAATCGGTATAGCCGATCAGCAGGTAGCCATGCTGCATCAGATCGGTCACATTGCCTTCGTACAGCTCAGCCGGCTTGCTCCTGGCAGAGAAACTCTTGTCCTGAAACGCCGTGTACTTCTCCACCACCGGCGCCACGCACCCGGACGCCAGCAGGGCCAGGGCGGCCGGAACAGCGAATGCGCGTATTCTTTTTGTTATCATTGGATATCCTTTCAGGGCACCCGAGCGGGTAACTGCAGTCCCGATGCGACGTTTCCGTACCTTGTCCGTGTTGTTTTCCTGTCTGCTGGCGGCCTCCTGCGCCTCCAACGGACTCAGCAATATCAAAGCAAGCTACTCGGGCATCTCACCCGAGTACATGCGCCTCGGCGACAAGGCCTCGGCCATCGCCCAGGCGACCCGCCCAATCATACATGATCGGATACTCGCGGATTACCTTCTGGCCATCAGAACCCGCCTGCTGGCCAATACCGGGATCGGAAAAGTGCCCGGCAGGATTTATGTCCTGGCCGACCGTTCGATATACGCCTATTCGCTGCCCAACGGCGACATCTTCATCACCACCGGCCTGCTGAGTCTGGCCCGAAGCGACGCCGAGCTGTCCGCGGTCATCGGCCACGAACTCGGCCACATCCTCCTGGGCCATTACCGCAGGGCCGTCGAACAGCAGGAAAAGATCAGCCGGGAACTGACACGGTCGGATGCGCGGGCGAGCTACCCGCAAAAACACCTGGATGCGGCGTTTGCGGCCGTCATGCATTTCGGCGCCAGCCGCACCATGGAGACGGAAGCGGACCGTGCCATGCTGCAGCTCCAGGAGCACGCGGGCTACGATCCGTGCGGCGCCCAGTGGATGTTCGCCAAACTGGTTGCGGTCGGGCGGCAGACCGACCCGGCTGCCGACAGGACCCACCTTTTCGACACCCATCCGGCCACACCCGAGCGCCTGCATGCGCTCGAAGCGCAGCTTCACGGCCACAAATGCAACGGCACCGACCCGGGCCCGTCGGAGAGCTACCGGGTGAATGTCCTGGATCGATTGCCAGCGAAATAAAGAACGGTCTCGAAGCCTGCGCAATATCCGTACCGAACACGGGTCGGCGCCCACCCGGCGAATGGCTGGCGACCTCGATATTGATCACCGCGTATGGCGATGATCCGGGCCCTGACAGTCACCCCTTTCCACGGGCCAGTCGCTTGCCCGCTCGGTCCAGCGGCAGCAAACCGGTCTGTCCCCCATTCACGCGTAGTCCGCCGCCTCCACCGACTGATCATCTACTGCACGAAACAAATAGATCCCCACGATCTCCCCGCTGACCGCTTCCTGCTGACCGCTGGCGAACAGCTTGTCGCGGGTTTCGCTGCCCGTGAGGCGAAATACATAACCCACATGTTCCAGATGCCAGCCCTGCTCTTCGATGGACTGAATCACGTTCGCATAGTCCTGCGTCTCGGAGCTGCTCGCATAGGCACCGAGCATCGCCACGGTGCGCCCCGTCGTCTGACTCAAAGGCAGATCGATCTGAAAGATCTTCATGCCCGCCTCCCGCGCCGCACGCGCCTTCCCCGCCGGCGAGGCCGCAAACTCCTCCTCCCGCTTTTTCCTTTCCTTCTCGGCGCGTTCTTCCGGTGTTGAGCCAAAGAATCCCATTTTCTTGCCTCCATCTCCGCCAACTGCCGATTCAGCAGACAATCACCGCAATCATTCCAGCCCGTAACGGCAATTCGGGGCCGTTCCCAACGCCAATTCCCCATTACCCAACGCGCTCATACGCAGAGCCCAGGGTACCAATACCAACGTCTTTCGGGGTGATTCCCCCCACGTCCATACTGGGCCGTTCATGGTTGTAGGTCCAGAGCCAGCGGGTGGCAAAGGCCTGGAACACGGGTCGAAAATAGCTCCGTCCCCTTTTCTACGCACTGGCGAGGTCCGCCTTGTTGGTCACGACTAATAACATCCCTCGTCCTCAGGATCAGGATCATCATCACCCGGTGCCTGCATGGTTTTGGACGCGGTTCGCATGAACCATTCTACACCGACCAAAGGGACGCGGCAACTTCCACGGCTTACCATGTTTATCTGCTGCGCTTCATCATACGCAGATGAGACATCTGCCTTTACATAGCTTCTTGCCGCCGCTAACAAATAAGATCTTTTGCTGCCCAAGATATGTCCTCCCAAGAACAACACCAAATACGATAATAAATGGGAGCCGATTTATTTAAATCTCAGAATCTTACGTAGAAAATAAATCCGCCCCCTCTCCTTTGCGAAAACAAATCTGAACCGTCCCCCTTTCCCGGGACCAGGCTCATTTGTTCGCGACCTATGCCTTCAGGGCTGCTCGTTCTTCAGACACTTCAAACAGGCGTTCCTTATTCT
>JARRNJ010000145.1:0-2613 GCA_037385045.1 Gammaproteobacteria bacterium
GATACCGGCCTGGCGCACCTGGCCGCGGCACTGGACGTGCCCGGCATCACCCTGTACGGTGCCACCGAACCGGGCCTGACCGGCACCGAGGGCCGCAACCAGCGGCATCTGCAGGCGGACTTTCCCTGCGCCCCCTGTCTCAGCCGTCACTGCCACCACGGCGCCGAAGGCGAAATATGGCCCGGGTGTTACAGTACGGTCGATCCGCAGCGGGTGTGGACCGCGCTGGAACCGTTGCTGCGGCGCGATCGGATGCAAAGTGAGTAGCGTTCAGGAATCCGTTGCAGCGCAAGCCAACCGGGCCCGGCTTCCGCTCCGGTCGTCCGGACCTGCGGCGCGGCGGAAATCGATGTCCGGCCCGGGGTGGCCGCGATGAAGCGGATTCTGTACGTTTCCCACACCCCGGAGCGCAAGGGTTCAGCGGTGAGCCTGTACCAGCTCATGCGCGGCCTCGACCGCTCGCGGTTTGCGCCCGCGGCTGCGTTCAGCAAACCGGGACCCTTGGTTGACGCGTTGAAGACCGAAGGTGTGCCGGCGTGTGTGCTGCGGCGCCGGGGCCCGCTGGGCCTGGGGCTGATCCGCGAAGCGCTGACCCTGATCCGCGGCGAGCGGATCGCCCTGGTTCATCTGAACAGTGCGGTCCCGTTCTGCCGGTACGTGGGCATTGCGGCGAAGCTGGCGCGGGTTCCGGTGGTCTGGCATATCCGTGAGGATCCCAGGGGTAAGCGGGTGCGCCGGCTGAAGAAATGGATCCGTCTGCTGGCCGATCGGATATTCGTCGTTTCCTCGGACCTGGAGGCGGCATTTGCGCCGAGCCCTAAGGTGCGCAAGATTTTCAACGGCGTGGATACCACGGAGTTTTCTCCGGACGTCGAGGGGGGCGAGTTTCGCGCCCGGTACCGTATTCCCGCCGATGCGCTGGTTTTCGGCATGGTGGGCAGCATCGAACCGCGCAAAGGGCAGCTGGATTTCCTCCGGGCGGCTTCGCTGCTGCCGCTCGCGGACGACAATGTGTGCTTGGCGATTGTGGGCTCCGGGAAAGCCGATGACGAGCGCTCGGTCGCGGACTATCTGGCCGGTAATCCTGCAGTCGCCGCGCGCACAGTGTGTACCGGCCGGCTGCAGGACGTAAGTGGTGCGATCGCAGCGCTCGATGTCCTGGCGATTCCGTCCTATTGGGAAGGCTTCCCCCGGGCATTGATCGAGGCGATGGCCGCCGGCAAGCCCGCTATCGCCTCTGACGTCGGCGAAATGCCACACATCGTGCGTGACGGTGTCACCGGCTGGCTGGTGCCATGTGGGGATATCGAGCGATTGGCCGATGCCATGCGCGGCTGTCTGGCCGAGCGGACGCGGTTGGCGGCGATGGGGAACCAAGCGCGGGCGCGTGCTGTTGCGGAGTTCTCTCTTGGGGCCCATGTGGCTACAGTGCAGGGCCAATATGATGAACTCCTCCGTGGTCGCTGAGCAGGACGGTGGACAAGACCGACGCGCAGCAACGGATGCTGGCGGGAACGGACGGCGTGATGGGTCGCTAAAATGACTTTTTTGACCAAGAAGGCCCGCGAGAAGGCGGATGCGGCGCGCTACGCCATACGCCGGTTCGTTGAGGAAATCGCCCGGGATACGCCCGAGGGTGCGCTGGTGGTCGACGCGGGGGCGGGCAACTGCCGCTACAAGCCGTATTTTGCGCGCCAGCGTTACCTGGCGGCGGATTTCTGCAAGGTGAGCGACAAGAACTACAAGCGCATGGACGTGGTTACCGACCTGGCGGCGTTTGCCCTGAAGGCGGATTCCGTCGATACGGTGGTCAGCATCGAGGTGTTGGAGCACGTCCCCGAGCCGCTGCAGGTACTGAAGGAGTTCCACCGGGTGCTGAAGCCCGGTGCGCCCCTATACCTGACCTGCCCTCTGAACTGGGGTGTGCACGAAGCGCCCTTCGATTTCTACCGCTATACGCCCTATGGATTGACCCGTTTGTTCGAGCAAGCCGGATTCGAGGTTCGATATATTCGCCCCAAGGGCGGATACTTCTGGCTGTTGGCGAAATTCTTCACGCGCCTGCCTGACCAGATTCCGCGTCCCGAGCGGGGGGTGCGGCGGGTGCTGTACAAGATCAGCTACCGGATTCTGCGGGAAGTGTTTTTCTATTGGATCCCGTACGTGCTTTTCCATATGGACGGGCTTGACCGCAGGAAGGACTTTACCCTGGGGTATCTTTGTTGCGCGACCAAGGCGGAGGCGGCCGGGTGATATGGCGCGGATGCTTTTTCTGATCCTTGGTGAACACAAGCCGAGCAGCAGGACGCGCATGCTGGCGGCGGTCGAGTTCCTGAACCAGCGCGGTCACCGGGTCGACGTGCACACCTTGCCGCGCGGGCTCGTCGGGCGGCTCGGCCTCCTGACGCTGGTGCGGCGCTACGACCTGGTTGTGGTGCAGAAGAAGCTGTTCAATTCCGCTCAACTGACTTTGCTGCGCCGTGCCTGCCGCCGGCTGGTATTTGATTTCGACGACGCCGTCATGTTCCATGAAATCGAGCGGCGCGAACCGGTGCGCGGCCGCTTCTTCAGCCGCTTCACCGCCACCGCGGCGGCCTGCGACGGGGTGATTGC
>JARRNJ010000146.1:0-3313 GCA_037385045.1 Gammaproteobacteria bacterium
CCGTACAGAGCGCCCGCGTGCATCTGGCGATACCGAAACGCTCGGTGTTCATTCGCAAACAGGACAAGCCGTCCGCGTCCGTGGTCCTGGACCTCTACCCCGGCCGCCAGATCGAGCAGGGGCAGGTGGCCGCCATTGTGCATCTGGTGGCATCCAGCGTGCCCGATCTCAATCCCTAACAGGTGACGGTCATCGACCAGGACGGAACCCTGCTGACCGACCCGGGCAGCGACAATGCCATGGGCCTCAGTGCCAGTCAGTTCGATTTCACGCGCCGGCTGGAGGATACCTTCGCCAAGCGGATCGAAAATCTGATTTCGCCCATCGTCGGCCCCGGGCGGGTGCGCGCCCAAGTGGTGGCGGACCTGGATTTCACCTCTACGGAACAGACCCGCGAAAGCTACGATCCGAATCGCTCGGCGCTGCGCAGCGAGCAGTTGGACGAAACGCATAACGGGGGCAACGGTCTCGGCGCCGGCGTACCCGGTTCGCTCACCAATCAGCCGCCGCCGGCGGGTACCACGTCACCCGCCGGTGCGACCGCCAATGGCGCAGCGGGCGGCCAGGCCGGGACCGGCCAGGGAGGCAGCGGCAACGTAAATCAGGGCGGGCAAGCCACCAACGCTACCGATCAGGGTAGCAGCACCAAGCGTGTGGTACGCAATTTCGAACTCGACAAGACCATCAGCCATACCCGCACTCCCGCCGGAAGCATTCGCAAGCTGTCGGTGGCGGTGCTGGTCGACGACCGCCAGAGCGTCGGCGCCAACGGCCAGGTGACGCGCAAGCCGCTGACCAAGCAGGAGTTGGCCCAGATTACGGCGCTGGTCAAGGATGCGGTCGGCTAGTTGGCCCAGATTACGGCGCTGGTCAAGGATGCGGTCGGCTACGATGCTACCCGCGGCGATACCGTGAATGTGATCAACAGCGCTTTCCAGGTGCCGCCGGCGCCCGCACCCCTGCCGCAACCGCCGATCTGGCAGCAGGCGTGGGCGCAGGACCTGGCCAAACAGGTGTTGGGCGGCATCGTGGTGTTGCTGCTGTTGTTCGGCGTACTGCGCCCGGTGTTGCGCAGCCTGGCCGAGAAGGGCGCCGCGGCGGCGCCGGCCGGCGGCGACAGCGAGCTGGGGCAGGACCGTGTTACACTGAGCGGGCCCCAGTCTGCGGGGCAGCTGACCGGTCCGGGGGGGTACGAGGACCGGCTGACCGTGGCCAAGTCCATGGCCGCACAGGACCCGCGTCGAGTCGCGCAAGTGGTGAAGAACTGGGTCGCAAACGATGGTTGAATCCCTGTCCAAACTCAGCGGTACTGAACGCGCCGCAATCCTGCTGATGAGCCTGGGGGAACAGGATGCCTCCGAAGTGCTGCGGCAGCTGGGCCCGAAAGAGGTCCAGAAAGTCGGTTCGGTGATGGCGGCGCTGAGCAGTGTCAGCCGGCAACAGGCGGGCCAGGTGCTGGACGATTTCGTCACCACGGTGGAAGAGCAGACCGCCATGGGGATCGGCAACGAGGATTACATCCGCAACGTGCTGGTCAAGGCGTTGGGCGAAGACAAGGCCGGCGGCCTTATCGACCGCATCCTGATGGGGCATAGCTCCAAGGGACTGGAGGCGCTCAAGTGGATGGATCCCCGCGCCGTGGCCGAAATTGTGCGCCTGGAGCACCCGCAGATCATCGCCATCGTGCTGGCCTATCTGGATTCCGACCATGCGGCGGAGGTGCTCGGTTTTCTACCCGAACGCATCCGGGCGGATATCGTCATGCGCATTGCCTCGCTTGACGGCATTCAGCCCCAGGCTTTGCAGGAGCTGGACGAGATCATGGAGAAACAGTTTTCCGGCAACTCCAGCGTCAAGTCGTCCTCTGTCGGCGGGCTCAAGGCGGCGGCCAACATCCTTAATTTTGTCGAGACTGCAGCCGAGTCCGAGATTCTCGAACAAGTCCGCGAGGCCGATGCCCAGTTGGGCGACCGGATCCAGGATCTCATGTTCGTGTTCGACAATCTGGCCGATGTGGACAACCGCGGTATCCAGGCCCTGTTGCGCGAGATTTCCTCCGACAGCCTGATTGTCGCCCTCAAGGGCGCCGACGAGACGGTGAAGGAAAAGATCTTCTCCAACATGTCCAAGCGCGCCTCGGAGATGCTGCGCGACGATCTCGAGGCCAAGGGCCCGGTGCGCGTCAGCGAGGTGGAGGCGGCGCAGAAGGAAATCCTGGCGGTGGCGCGCCGCATGGCGGAAGCGGGCGAGATCGCGCTGGGCGGCAAGGGTGCCGAACAGTATGTCTAAGGTCCTGTCCAAAGAGGAGCTGCAGGACCTGCGCGCGTGGGCGCCGCCGGCCATGGATCCCGCCACGCCGATGGCGGGTGACGGGCCCGGTATCCATGGCGGCGGAATGCCCACCGCCAGCGAGATCGAGACGCTCCAGCAGCAGGCATACAAGGAAGCTTACGCCGCCGGCCTGGCCGAGGGCCGCGCGGCGGGGCAGAAGGAGGCACAAGCGCGGGCGCAGCAACTGGATCAACTGATGGTTCAGCTGGCGCAGCCGTTCCGGGATCTCGATGCCGAGGTGGAAGAGCAACTGGTTGGCCTGGTGGTCGCCATGGTCAAGCAGCTGGTGCGGCGTGAGTTGAAAGCCGATCCGGGACAGATCATGGCGGTCGTCCGCGAGGCCATGGAGGCGTTGCCGTCGGCGTCGCGCAACGTGCGTGTTTGTTTGCACCCGGAAGACGCCGCCCTGGTCCGCGAAAGTCTTTCGTTGCCGGAGCAGGAGCGCGCCTGGACCATCGTCGAGGATCCGCTGCTGAGCCGCGGCGGATGCCGCGTGCTCAACGACAACTCCCGCATCGACGCCAGTGTGGAGACCCGCGTGGCGCAACTGGTGGCGAAGACGTTCGGCGGCGAACGGGGCACCGACTGACCGTGTGCGACGCTCATGCCCACTGACGCCATCCCCAAAGTGCCCCGCGGCCAGATTTGGGCCCGGCAACTGGCCGCCTACCAGGGGCGCCTGGACGGTCCCTTGCCCATGGTCGTGGAAGGCAAACTGACCCGCATGGTGGGCATGACCCTCGAGGCCGTGGGCTGCCAGGCGGCGATCGGCTCGCGTTGCGTGGTGGCGGGTCCCGGCGGCACTGATATCGAAACCGAGGTGGTGGGGTTTGCCGGCGAAAGTCTGTACCTGATGCCCATCGGCGACCTGCACGGGCTGATCCCGGATGCGCGTGTGATTCCCGTCAACCGCGTGCAACTGGCGCCGGTTGGAGAGGCGTTGCTGGGCCGGGTGGTGGACGGTGCGGGACTGCCGCTCGAC
>JARRNJ010000147.1:0-4067 GCA_037385045.1 Gammaproteobacteria bacterium
CTGGTGACGGTACGGGAGGACGCTGACCGCGAAGAGGCCCAGGCGCTGTTGCATAAGCACCGCATCGAAAAGGTCTTGGTGGTCAACAACAAGTTCCAGCTCCGCGGCATGATTACCGTCAAGGATATCCAGAAGGCCAAGGACTATCCCAACGCCTGCAAGGATACCCAGGGCAGCCTGCTGGTGGGCGCCGCGGTGGGTACCGGAGTCGGTACCGAGGAGCGGGTCGAAGCGCTGGTGGGGGCGGGTGCGGACGTGATCGTCGTCGATACCGCGCATGGCCATTCTCAGGGTGTTCTCGACCGGGTGCGGTGGGTGAAACAGAAATACCCGGACGTGCAGGTCATCGGCGGCAACATCGCCACCGCCTCGGCGGCCCGCGACCTGGTGGAGGCTGGGGCCGACGCGGTCAAGGTGGGCATCGGGCCCGGCAGCATCTGCACCACCCGCATTGTCGCCGGGGTCGGCGTACCCCAGATCACCGCCATCGGCGACGTTGCCGAGGCGCTCAAGAACACCGACGTGCCGTTGATCGCCGACGGCGGTATCCGTTTTTCGGGCGACCTGGCCAAGGCCATCGCCGCCGGCGCCCACTGCGTTATGGTCGGCGGCCTGTTCGCGGGCACTGACGAGGCCCCGGGCGAAGTGGAGTTGTTTCAGGGCCGTTCCTACAAGGCCTACCGCGGCATGGGTTCCCTGGGTGCGATGCAGGAGGGTTCCAGCGACCGCTACTTCCAGGAAGACACCGGCGGCAACGTCAACAAGCTGGTGCCCGAGGGCATCGAGGGGCGCGTTCCCTACAAAGGCCCGTTGATCAACATTGTCCACCAGATGCTCGGCGGCCTGCGCTCCAGCATGGGGTATGTCGGCTGCGTCAACATCGAGGAGATGCGCACCAAGCCCATGTTCATGCGGGTCAGCCCGGCCGGCATGCGCGAAAGCCACGTGCACGATGTCACCATCGTCAAGGAAGCGCCCAACTACCGCGTGGAGTAGGTTCACAACCTGTCCGGAACGGGTGTTGCGTCAAACGTCGCAGAGACAGTCGGTGCGTTGCCGCCTGCGGCGTCGAACGCACCCTACGGGCGCGGATAGGTAGGGTGCGTCCGCGCAGCGACGCACCGTAAGGGATGTCGGTGCGTTGTCGCCTGCGGCGTCGAACGCACCCTACGGGCGCGGATAGGTAGGGTGCGTCCGCGCAGCGACGCACCGTAAGGGATGTCGTTGCGTCGCCGCCCGCGGCGTCGAACGCACCCCACGAGTTTGCGTGTGGGCATGGTATTCCTCATAAATGTCTTTTTCTAACTGGAAGCATCAACTTGAATTCCGAACAGCACCCCAATATCCATGCCGACCGCATCCTGATCCTGGATTTCGGCTCCCAGTACACCCAGTTGATCGGCCGCCGCGTGCGCGAAGCCGGCGTCTACTGCGAGCTGTATCCGTGCGACGCCGATGAAGCGCAGATCCGGGAGTTCCGGCCCAAGGGCATCATCCTTTCCGGCGGCCCCGAGTCGGTGACCCTGGAGGAAACCCCGCGGGTGCCGCAGATGGTGTTCGAGCTGGGTGTCCCGGTGCTGGGCATCTGCTACGGCATGCAGACCATGGCCCACCAGCTCGGCGGCGTGGTGGAACCCTCCAGCCATCGGGAATTCGGCTATGCCCAGGTCCGGGCCCGCGGCCATTCGAAGCTGCTGCGGGACATCGAGGATCACGCCAGCCCGGAGGGCTACGGGCTTTTGGACGTGTGGATGAGCCACGGTGACCGGGTCGCCGACCTTCCGGAAGGCTTCAAGGTCATCGCCAGCACCGACAATGCGCCGCTGGCCGGCATGGCCGACGACGCGCGCGGATTCTACGGTCTGCAGTTTCACCCCGAGGTCACCCACACCAAGCAGGGCCAGCGGATTCTCGGCCGCTTCGTGCACGAGATCTGCGGCTGCGAGGCGCTGTGGACGCCGAGCAACATCATCGACGACAGCATCGACGCGATCCGCGAGCAGGTGGGCGGCGACAACGTGTTGCTGGGGTTGTCGGGCGGCGTCGATTCCTCGGTGGTGGCGGCGCTGCTGCATCGGGCCATCGGCGACCAGCTGACCTGTGTGTTCGTCGACAACGGTCATGGCCACGTTCGCCGAACATATGGGCATCCGGGTAATCCGGGTAAACGCAGAGGACCGTTTTCTCAAGGCTCTGGAGGGGGTGGACGATCCGGAGCGCAAGCGCAAGATCATCGGCAACCAGTTCATCGAGGTGTTCGAAGACGAGGCGCTGAAGGTCACCAACGTCAACTGGCTGGCCCAGGGCACCATCTATCCGGACGTGATCGAGTCCGCCGGCGCCAAGACCGGGAAGGCCCACGTGATCAAATCCCATCACAACGTCGGCGGGCTGCCGGAGTTCATGAAGCTGAAGCTGGTGGAGCCGCTGCGCGAGCTGTTCAAGGACGAGGTGCGCAAGATCGGTCTGGAGCTGGGGCTGCCGTCGGACATGATCATGCGCCATCCGTTCCCGGGCCCCGGTCTGGGCGTGCGCATTCTCGGCGAGGTGCACAAGGAGTACGCCGACATCCTGCGCCGGGCCGACGCCATTTTCATCGAGGAGCTGCGCAAGAACGATCTTTACGACGAAGTCAGCCAGGCGTTTGCCGTGTTCCTGCCGGTGCGTTCGGTGGGCGTCATGGGCGACGGCCGGCGCTACGACTACGTGGTGGCGCTGCGCGCCGTGGAAACGGTGGATTTCATGACCGCCCGCTGGGCCCACCTGCCGTACGACCTGCTGGACCACATCTCCCGGCGCATCATCAATGAAGTGGCCGGCATCTCCCGCGTCACCTACGACATCTCCGGCAAGCCGCCCGCGACAATTGAGTGGGAGTAGGGGGCAGCTTTTCAGTAACCTCTCTTCGGAATAGCCAACTTCAAGATTCGCGATCAAGGCGATAGACTGTATGGAAACACAGTTTCGCAAGGACGCGAATCATGCCTCTCACCGCCGCGGCAAGGAATGCCGAAGGTGACCGGTCGGCTGCCCGTTACCAGCGCCACCGGCCCGAACAGACCCTTCTCTATCAGATCGTCGAGCAACATTACCCGGTGTTCGCTACACATATGGCTGGCCGGAGCCGACCGTTGCCGGATTATGTACAGCGCGAGTTCGAAGAGTACCTAAAATGCGGACGACTGGAGCATGGATTTCTGCGGGTGCGCTGCGAGTCGTGTCACGTCGAGCACCTGATTACCTTCAGTTGTAAACGAAGAGGTTTCTGTCCCAGCTGTGGAGCGCGGCGCATGGCCGAAAGTGCGGCGCTGCTGGTCGATGAAGTCTTGCCCGAACAGCCGGTGCGCCAATGGGTGCTGAGCTTCCCGTATCCTCTGCGCTTCCTGTTTGCCAGCCGCACCGAGATCATGGGACAGGTGCTCGGTATCGTCTACCGCGTGATTGCCACGCACCTGATCAAGAAAGCCAGGCAGACCCACAAGACGGCCCGCACCGGCGCTGTCACCTTAATTCAGCGCTTCGGCAGTGCGCTGAACTTGAACGTCCACTACCACATGTTGTTCCTTGATGGCGTGTACGTTGAGCGCTCCGACGGCTCAACCTGGTTTCGCTGGGTCAAGGCGCCCACCACTAAGGAGCTCACCCAGCTGGCACACACTATTGCCCACCGCGTTGGGCGCTTTTTGGAACGACAAGGCGTTCTGGAGCGGGATGCCGAAAACAGTTACCTGGCGTCGGATGCTGTAGACGACGACCCGATGAGTCAATAAACGACTCCGAAGACAGAACGCCCGCCGAACGCCGGGCATCCATGACCTGGGCGCAACGCCTCAAGCGCGTCTTCAATATCGACATGGAAACCTGCCGTGAATGCGGCGGCGCCGTCAAGGTCATTGCCTGTATTGAAGACCCGGTGGTGATCCAGAAGATCCTCACCCATCTGAAGGAAAAGGCAGCCCCGGAACCGCTCGGCCTGTTGCCCACCGCGCGGGCACCGCCTGGTCTGTTCGGCTGACGATTCCCCTCGTTCAACCCAGGATGCTGTCACCCACATGGCACGGCAGGGT